>DATLQV010000024.1:0-82770 GCA_035534955.1 Gaiellaceae bacterium | reverse complement strand
CGCCGACGACCGGCTCGCGCTCCGCGCGCCCGGGCAGGTCGACGAGCACCTGCGCGACGTCGTCGCGCGCGGCCCGGCACAGCGTGAGCCAGTCAGGCAGCCGGCGCTCCACCGACGGGATGGAAGAGCAGGCCGGAGGTGAGCTTCGGATAGAAGAACGTGGACTTCTGGGGCATCGTCTCGCCGGCCTGCGCGAACCGCGCCACCTGCTCGACCGTGACCGGCTCGAGCAGGAACGCCGCAGCGACCTCGCCGCGGTCGACCGCCGCGATCGCTTCGTCGGCGTACGCGGTGTACGAGACGCCCTCGGGCGCAAGCGACTCGACCACCCTCGGGCCGAAGTCGTCGTCGCTGCTGACGCGCAGGTAGCGGCCGTCGCGATAGAGCGTCACGCCCTCGCCGGGCCCGGCCGCCTCCTCGCCGGCCACCTCCCCGAGCCCCTGCACGAGCCGGTGGGTCGGGAAGATCTCGAGCCACGGCGCCCGAGACGAGACGAGGATCGCGAAGGTGTGCGTGGCCTCGGGATGCTCGGCACGGTAGGCGACGGCGGTCTCATAGCGGTGGTGACCGTCGGCAATCAGGAGCGGGGTGCCGAGGTCGAGCTCGCCCGCCTCGACCGGCCAGATGCGCGTACGCACACCACCTTCCTCGACGTCCGCAGCAGGCTCGCCGGCCGGGCGCGCGAGCACCGGGTCGGCGTCGTAGAGCAAGAAGATCGGCTCGAGCTGCGTCTGCGTCGCACGCAGCAGCCGAAGCCGGCCCTCCTTCGGGCCGGCGTGCGTGCGCTCGTGGGGCAGGACCGCCCCGTCCGAGTACGGGACCGCAGGGACCGACGCGGCGAACCCCTCGCGCGTTCGCGCAACGCCGTCGGGGCCGACGTAGTCCTGGGCAACCCACCAGTACGCCTCGGGCGCCTGCGTGAGCGCTCCCTGCTCCCGCCAGGCTGCAAGGTCGCGGGCCGCGCCGTCCTCGGAATCCGGCAGTGTCAGGTGGACGACGTTGTACGGGCTGCGCGCCAGGTAGTCGCGGCGTGCGAGGTCGGAGATGACGTCGTAGGGAGGCGCGACGAGCGCCTCGAGCGGCCCCGCGACGGCGGGGTCGTAGCGCAGCGCGGCGAATGGCCTGACCGTGGGCACTCCTGCAGACTAGACGGCATGATTCGCACGCTGGAGCAGGCAGCCGCCTTCGTCGAGGAGGTGGGGCTCGCGCTCCTGCTTCCGAAGGCCGACGAGAGGGGTTTTCTCTGGAACGCCAAGGATGAGCTCCCGGCGCACGGCCTCGTCCGCGTCGGCAAGCACGTTGCCCGGGTCGCGACCTAGCTCGTCGTGGCGGACGCGGTGCGCGCGGCGGGCCCGTTGACCGGGCCGCAGTTGCGCGAGGTGACGGGTCTCGACAAGAAGCAGGTCGACAGCGCGATCGCGTCGCTGAGGAGGTGGGAGCAGGCCGCGACGACGAGGGGTTCCGCATCTGGACCCGGCGCAAGATGGTTGATCGGTAATTCAGCGCCGTCGCGGCTGGGGGCCTCCCCGCAACAACGACAATTACCGATCAACCATCTAGGCTCCGCCCATGACGATCGCGGAGCTGACGGAGGACCGGGTCGTCGAAGGCATCTACGCGGTGCGGATCAAGCGCAAGCTGCGCACCAAGTCGGGCGCGACGTACCTGGCGCTCGAGCTCGTCGACCCGACCGGCCAGATCGAGGCGCGCGTGTGGAAGGACGTGGAGCTGCTCGACGGACGGTTCGGTGAGGGCGACGCGGTGCGCGTCCTCGGGCGCGTCGAGCGGTTTCGCGACCGGCTGCAGCTCGACGTTCGCTCGCTGGAAGCGGCGGACGTCGACCCGGCGTCGCTGACCCCGTCAATCCGCCGCGACAAGGGCGAGCTCCAGGGCTTCCTCGAGTTCCTCGTCGCCGAGGTCTCCCATCCCGGCCTCACGGCGACCGTCCGGGCGGTGCTCGCGGACCGCGAGCTCGACTCCTACCCGGCCACTCCGGACGACCACCACTCGTACGCAGGCGGGCTGCTCGAGCACACGGTCGGCGTCGCAACCCTCTGCCGCGAGACCGCGCAACTCCATCCGCGCCTGCGTGCCGACCTGCTGCTGGCAGCGGCGCTCGTGCACGACGCCGGCCGCACGATCGAGCTCGGCCGCGGACCGGCGTTCGCCCTCACCGACGAGGGTCGCCTGCTCGGTCACGTGCACCTGGGTCTGCGCCTGATCGAGGAGCGCGCCGAGGGGCTCACCGGCGGCCAGCTCGCCGAGCTGCTCCACTGTGTCGCCTCCCATCACGAAGCGCGCGGCGCCCGCACCGCCGAGGCGGCGGTGCTCTACCACGCGAACCAACTCGACGCGGTCGCAGCGACGCGCCGGGTCGATTGAACCCGCTCCTCCTGGCGCTCGGCGCCAGCCTTGCCTGGGGCGTCGCGGACTTCGTCGGCCCCGTCGTCAGCCGAACCCTCGGCGCGCTGCGGATCATGTTCTGGGCGCAGGTCGGGGGCCTCGCCGGGATCGGGCTCGCAGTCGCCGTTCGCGGCCAGGGCCCGGGCGGCTGGGGCGTGCTGTTCGCGGCGGCGGCCGCGGTGGGCGGCACCCTCGGCCTCTTCGCCTACTACCGCGGGATGGCGACAGGCGCGATGAGCGTCGTCGCGCCGATCGCGGGGGCCTCCGCTGTGATTCCGGTGATCTTCGGGATCGCAACCGGCGACAGTCCGTCGCCGGCGCAGCTCGCCGGCATCGCGTGCGCGCTCGTCGGCGTCGCGCTCGCGTCGGTGGAGCAGTCCGGGGGTGAGCGGAAGCTGGCGGCCGGCGTCGGCCTCGCACTGCTCGCCGCGCTCGGGTTCGGCTTCTACTTCCCGCCGATGCACGCCGCGGGCAAGGTCGACTTCTGGTGGGCGTCGCTCGTCTTCCGCGCGACCGCGCTGCTGTTGGTCGCGACCGCGGTCGCGGTCCGGCGGCCCGCGCTCCGGCTCGGGCCGAAGAGCCTCACGATTGCGATTCTCGTGGGCCTCGGCGACATGGTCGGAAACGCCCTGTTCGCAGCGTCGTCCGGGCGGGGCCTCGTCAGCCTGACCGCGGTGCTCGCCTCGCTCTACCCGCTTGTCACGGTCCTGCTCGCCGCGGCGCTGCTCCGCGAACAGGTGGCGCCGCTCCAGAGGGCGGGCATCGTGCTGACGCTCGCGGGCGTCGTGCTGATCGCGTTCTGAGGAGCGGACGCCCCTCAGCGCCACGTCTCCTTGCCACAACGCACACACCGCAACACCGAAATCGTGTTCTTCAACCGCCCTGCCGCCGGCTCTTCGCCCGGTGGGTGAAGCGACGTCTCCTCGACCTTCTCCCAGCGGTGACCGAACGGAGGCGGAAGAAGACACAGAAGGCTGCGGCCTCTCCTACCCGACCACTCCACCCCGCGAACCTACTGAGCGGCGCCGCAGCTGCCTAGCACCCCAACGGGGGAGTTCGCTTCAAACGTTGAAGCGGATGTTCAGCACGTCGCCGTCGCGGACGACGTACGTCTTGCCCTCGAGCCCCTGCTTGCCCTGCTTGGCGACCTCGGCGTGCGAGCCGAGCTGCACCAGGTCCTGCCAGTTCACAACCTCGCAGCGGATGAACCCGCGGGCGATGTCGGTGTGGATCGCCGCAGCCGCGTCGAGAGCGGTCTGGCCGTTTCGGAGCGTCCAGGCGCGTGTGTCCTGCTCGCCGGCGGTGAAGAACGTGATCAGGTCGAGCGCCTGCGCGAGCCGTCCGGCTATCTCGTCGAGCGCCGATGAGCCACCGTCCCGGAACGCTGCCGCCTCCTCGTCGGGCAGCTCGGCGAGCTCGGCTTCGAGCTTCAGGTCGATCCCGCTCGAACCGTTGACCACTGCGATCAGCGGCTTCGTCGTCAGCGGCTCGAGCTCGCCCGGCAGCTCGCCGCCGTAGCCCGAGAGCTCAACACCGGTGTCGACGTGCGCCAGCACCTTCTTCAGCTCCTCCAGTTCGGCGCGGATCTTGGCGTCGCCCGACTTCGCCTGCTTGGATACCCGCTCGAGCCGGCGCTCGACGTGGTCGCGATCCGCGACGAGCAGCTCGAGCTTGAACAGATCGAGGTCGTCGTCGGGCGCTGCATCCGGGCCGAAGCCGCGCAGCACGACGAGCAGCGCATCCACCTGCCTCAGGTTTCCGAGCTGCGCCGCGCCGGAGCCCGGCACGTCCTGCACACGAATCGTCGCGGGCGTGATCTTGCGGGCCTTCACGACGGCGGCGAGCGCGCCAAGCCGGTCGTCGGCGATCGGCGCCATGCCGACATTCGTCTTCCCGTACTCGCCACCGCCCGTCTTGGTGAGCGCGGTGAAGAGCGACGTCTTCCCGCTGCCCGACGGGCCGACGATGCCGACCTCGAGTGCCACCGGCGACCCGGCCTACGCGACGGCGCCGAAGCCGACGCGGCTCTCGCGAGCGAACCGCTTCACGTAGACGACGCGCCGCAGCGAAATCGTGTACCGCCCGTCTTCGGCGTCGAAGGAGTACGCGCTGTCCGGGTTGCCGGCGAGCGCGGCATCGAGATCGTCGGCCGCCTGCTGGAGCACGAGCACCGAAAGCACCTGCTGGCCGTCGAAGGCAAGCTCGATCCGGATCCGGTCAGGCGAGGTCATCGGAGACGAACTCTGCCAGAACGCCACCCGTCGCCTCCGGATGAACGAATCCCACCTGCAGGCCGAACATGCCCCGCCGCGGTTGTTCGTCGATCAGCGGCACGCCGTCTGCCCGTAGCCGCTCGAGCTCCGCGGCGACATCGGCGACCTGGAAGGCGACATGGTGCATGCCCGGCCCTCGCCTGGCCAGGAACTTCCCGACCGGCGTGTCCGGGCCCGTGGGAGCGAGGAGCTCCACCCGCGAGGCCCCCAGGCGAAGCGATGCCGCTTCGACTCCCTGTTCCACGACCGCCTCGCGGTGCTCGACGACGGCGCCAAAAAGCACGCTGTAGCGTTCGATCGCAGCGTCGAGGTCGTCGACGGCGATGCCGATGTGATGGATGCTGAGCAGCACTCGGCCTGCAGGCTACCCCGTAGGGTCGGCGCCGACCACGCGCACGACGCCGACGGCGTCGGACGAGCGGGAGTCCGGCTCGACACCGACGAACAGCTCGGCCAGCTCCTCGCGTGCGAGCGTCTCCCGGTCGAGCAACGCCGCCGCGATCCGGTCGAGCGACGCCCGGTTCTTGGCGAGGAGCCGCTGTGCCTCCGAGTAGGCGTGATCGGTGAGCAGCGACTGCTCGGTATCACGCAGGCGCTTGGTCTCCTCCGACAGCGCGTAGTTGTCGGCGCGCATCGTGCGCGAGGTGACCGACTCGCCCATGCCCCATTCGAAGACCATTGCGCGGGCGATCTGCGTCACCTTCTCGAGGTCGTTGGACGCGCCGTTCGTGACGCGCCCGAAGACAAGCTCCTCCGCGGCCCGCCCGGCCAGCGCCATCACCATCCAGGCGAGCAGCTCCTCCTTCGTCTCGAGATAGCGCTCCTCTTCGGGCAGGTGCAACACGTAGCCGAGCGCAGTGCCGCGCGCGATGATCGTCGCCTTCTCGGGCTGGTTGCCGACGAGATGCGAGACGAGCGCGTGCCCGCCCTCGTGGTAGGCGAGGATCCGCTTCTCCTTGTCGGTGACTACCCGGCGCTGCTGGAGGCCCGCGACGACACGCTCGAGCGCGTAGTCGAAGTCCGCCTGTGTGATCGACTTGCGATCCTTGCGGCCCGCCGCGATCGCAGCCTCGTTGGAGATGTTGGCGAGATCGGCGCCCGTCAGTCCGGCGGTCTGCCGCGCAACCGACTCGAGGTCGATATCCGTGTCGAGCGGTTTGCCACGGGTGTGCACCTCGAGGATCGCACGACGTCCCTTCAGATCGGGCGGCTGAATGAAGATCTGCCGGTCGAAGCGGCCGGGGCGAAGAAGCGCCGGATCGAGGTCTTGCAGCCGGTTCGACGCCGCCATGACGACAACCTGCTCGCGAGGACCGAAACCGTCCAGCTCGACGAGCAGCTGGTTGAGCGTCTGGTCCTGCTCACGGTTGAACGAGTGGCCGCTGCGCGCCTGGCCGACCGCGTCGAGCTCGTCGATGAATACGATCGCCGGCGCGTTCTTGCGTGCCTCTTCGAACAGCTTGCGGATGCGCGCAGCGCCAAGTCCGGCGAACATCTCCACGAACGCCGATGCGCTCTGAGCGTAGAAGCGCGCGCCCGACTCGTTCGCGATCGCTTTCGCGGCGAGTGTCTTGCCGGTGCCCGGAGGTCCGTGGAAGAGGATGCCCTTCGGCACGCGCGCCCCGAGCGACTCGAAGTGCTGAGGGTTGCGCAGGAAGTCGACGATCTCCTGCAGCTCCTCCTTCGCCTCGTCGAGACCCGCCACGTCGGCCCACGTCACCGCCGACGCCGAGCCTGGGGTGATCTCCATCGGCTTCACACGCGGCATCAGCTTGACCGTCTTCCAGAGCAGCCAGACGACGATGCACATCAACCCGAAGAAGGCGACCGGAAGCCACGTCAAGGCGAAGTCCGACACGAACTTCGTGAAGTCGAAGCCAAGGGTCATCGAGGCTCCCATCGGCAGGCGGCCGCCCGGGCTAAAGGACGGCGGCGACCTCGTCGACCGTCGCGAACCGGACACCGGCTTCGCGCCAGGCCGCGAGAGCAGATCGGGTGCGCTCCTCGTCGAGGCCACGCGAGGCCCCCTCGACGAACGTGACGGCCCGCCCACGCAGCAGCAGGCCGCGGACCGCGGCGTCGTCGCAGACGTCCGTTGCGACCCCGAACACGATCACCTCGCGGGGATCGAGCAGTCCGAGCAGGCGCTCGGCATTCGGATTGGTGAAGACGTCGAAGCTCTTCTTCAGCAGCAGAAACTCGCGACCGCCGAGCCACCGGACAGGCACTTCCGTGAGCGCGAGCGGCACGGGGTCCTCCTGCCGCGTCTCGGCGATCTTCTCGGCGCCGCGGGTGCCGCGCAGACAGTGGGGCGGGTACGTGGTGGAGAAGTCCGGCGTCTCCGAAATCTCGGGGTCGGTCAGCTCGTGGTCGTCGGCGGAGGCGACATGCGGGATTCCTGCGACCCTTGCCGCCTCGACGAGCCTGGCCATCGCGGGGACCGCGGCGGCGGCGCCGGGCACCGCGAGCTTCCCGTCGGCGTGCACGAAGTCGACCTGCGTATCGACGTCCCAGAGCAGGTGGTTCATCCGACGAGCTCGAGCCGCGGATTGGGCCGGTGGCCGCGACCGAACTTCGCGGTCGGCTTGCCCTCGGTGAGCACGATGTCGCCCGTGAAGTCGTTCGAGCCTCGAATCAACGACGAGCCGACCCCGTAGGCATCGACCGGCACACCAAGCTCCTCGAACGCACGGATCTTGTCGAGCGTGAAACCGCCGGAGACGACGATTCGCACTGCGTCGAAGCCTTCACGGTCGAGCGCCTCGCGGACGTTCCAGACGAGCCGCGGGTTGACGCCGGTCGGCTCGAAATCGCCCAGCTCCTCCCAGAGCGACCGGTCGACGAGCGCCTCCGACGTGTCGAGCCGAACCCCCCAGAGCCGCGAGCCGAGCGCGCGCGCGACCGCAAGCGCCGTGCGCACCGAGTCGTTCTCGAAGTCGACGAGCACGGTCACGTTCATATCGCCGGGTGCCCAGTCGGCGAAGTGCTTCGCCGCCGTGACCGTGTCGCCACCGTAGGCGGCGATCAATGCGTGCGGCACCGTGCCGATGCCGGTCCCACCCCACCACGACGCCTGTTCGTCGGTCGTGACGCCGACAGGTGCACCGACGATCTGGCCGGCGACATAGGCGGCGTAGCCGTCGCCGGTTTGCACCCGGTGGTGGTCGTGACGCGCAGGCATGAAGATCACCGGCTTGCCGTTGGCGGCCCGCAGCACATTGACGACGTTCGTCGTGATCAGCGTGCGCCGCGCAAGCGTCCCCAGGTACACCGTCTCGAGGTGCGCGAACGTGGTGTAGTCGCCCTCGATCGTCAGCACGCTCTCGTAGGGCGAGATCGCGTCGCCGTCGTAGAGCGCGTGCACCGTCAAAGCGTCGAAGTCGTCGGCGCACAGCTTGAGGATCGCGATCGCCTCGTCCATGCCGCCGAGGAAGGCATGGCGCTTCTGGAAGACCTGCATCAGGACGTGCGGCCGGCGCCCGTCGTAGCGAAGCGCCTCGCGCGTGTGGTTGAAGTACGCGTCCGTGTACCAGCCGGTGCGCATCTTGTCGACCGGCAGGTCGAAGACGGTAGGGTCGAGCCGCTTACGCGTCGTGATCATCGCCGGGCTCCGTCTCCTCCAGGTGCAGGCATGCGCGCAGGGCGGCGTCCGCGACCTCCAGCTGCGCCGCGGTCGGTTCGCGGGTGCCGAGTCGATGCTGGAGCTGGTGACCGGGCAGCGCAAGCGCCCGTGCGAGCGGATTGCGCGGATGACGCGTCATCCAGCCGAAGACCTCCACCGACGCCGCGATCGCCCCGACCATGCCGGCGGCGCGCCCGGCGGGCCGAAGCCGCGCCGGCAGGCGCCCGGCGGCGAGGTTGCCGGCCGCGGTCGAGAGCAGCATCGGGCCGACAAGGTGCGATCCGCAGCGTTCGTGCTCCTTCGGCCTGGCGGTGCCGTGCTCGTACGTCCCGATCGAGACATGCTCGGCGCCGTGGTAGGACGCGAGCTCGCCGCCGCGCAGCGCGAGCGCCGCGGGTGCGAGCGACAGCGCCCCGGACAGGAGCTCGCGCACGACCGGTCGCAGGCCGGCCCGCTTGACGGCATGGACGACCACCGTCGTGCCGAGCATGGCAGCAGCGACGCGCGGGCGCTCCATCGGCAGCCGCGCCTCCGGCAACGCCAGCTTCACCTGCGGCAGAAGGGCAAACGCCTCCGCAAGCTTGGCGGGGCCGCGCAGCAGCGGGTTGTGGACATCCGCAGCGCGCAGACGTTTGCGGTGGGCGACCACCTTCAGCTCGCCGGCGTCGGTTCGCACGGCGCAGGCCCACGCCGACGGACCGTGCACGAGCACCCCGTTCGAGAGCGCCATGCCACCGAGCCGGATGCGATCGCTCACCCGCTGGAGCGTAGCCGCAGTGCAGCCTGCAACCGCGCCGCAGCCGGACCGGGCGTGCCGTCGCTGATCGCCCGGCCGTCCAGTGCGACAACGGGCATGACCTCTCGGATCGACGACGTTGTGAACGCCTCGTCGGCGGCCGCGAGGTCCGAGAGCGGGAACGCCCCGACGTCGGCATCCACGAGCTCGAGCGCAAGCTCGCGCGTGACGCCGGGAAGCACGCCTGCTCGCACCGCCGGCGTGTACAGCTGCTCGCCGCGGCGCCACCAGACGTTCGCCGTCGCCGCCTCGAGCACGAGCCCCCCGGCGACGAGCAGCGCCTCGTCCGCCCCCGCGCGCTCGGCCTCGCGGCGGGCGGCGAACGCCTCGCCGTAGCTCGTCGTCTTCGCGCCCGCGAGGAGCGGGGCCGGGGCGCCGATGTCGACGGCGTGCACCGAGATGCCCCGCCGCCGGAGCTCCTCGAGCCCCTCGGGCAGGCCCGCCGCCGTCGCGACCAGCACCTGCTCTGTGCGATAGAGACGGAGAACATGCTCGGAAGGCACCGCCTCGACGACGGCGGCGACGAGCTCCTCGATTCCCTGTGCGGGCGGCAGCGCGAGCGCGCCGATCGAGAATCGAAAGCGATGTATGTGCCGGTCGAGCAAGAATGGGATGCCGCCGTAGGTGCGAATGGTCTCGAACGCGACCCCACCGCGCAGGAGCGCCTCGTCGTCGGCGCGGAACACCGGCTCCTCCGGATCGACCAGCCCACGCCCTGCGACCGCGACGGCGAGCAGCGTCATGTTCGTGTTCCTGTTCCCGTGCCGGCGCTCCTGGGCGGCTCCGTCGAGCCTACGCCGCCGCCGACGGCGGCGAGCAGCGGGCGCGCCTTCACCCACGACTCCTCGACCTCCGCCTCGGGCTCGGAGTCCCAGACGACACCCCCGCCGACCCACAGGTGAATCCGGCCGTCGGCGACGGCGAAGGTACGGATCGTCAGGGCGAGATCGAAGTCCCCGTTCGCGTAGACCGTGCCGAGAGCGCCCATCGATGCACCGCGGCCGACCGGCTCGAGCCGCGCGATGTGGTCGATCGCCGACACCTTCGGCGCGCCCGTGATCGAGCCGCCGGGGAAGGTCGCGCGCAGGATCTCGGCCAGGCCGGCGCCGGCGCGCAGGCGGCCTTCGACGGTCGAGACGAGGTGCGTGACTCCCGCCAGCTCGCGCTGCACCATCAGTTCGGGCCAGCGAATCGACCCGACGTCGGCGACACGGGACAGGTCGTTGCGCTCGAGGTCGACGATCATCACGTGCTCCGCGACGTCCTTCTCGTCGTCGACGTCTTCGCCGAGCGGGCGTGTGCCCTTGATCGGCATCGTCCAGATCAGGTCGCCGCGGCGGGCGAGGAAGAGCTCGGGCGAGGCCGAGACGATCGCCCAACCGGCACCGGCGAGCGGCCGGGGATGCAGCGGGCGGAGCGGCGCGAGCGCCGCCGCGAGGCCCGCCGGGTCGCCCTCGAACGGCGCGGCAAGATGCTGCACGAGGTTGACCTGGTAGACGTCGCCGCGCTCGATCGCCCGGCGGGCCTCGCAGACGGCGGCCGCGTACTCCTCGGGCGCCCAGGTCGGCCGCCAGTCCCCGACCCGGAACGGTGCTTGTACCAGTCTGTTACTTGCCTCCGCGGGCCGCACGCGGGCCGCGACGAGCGGCAGCGCGCACGGCTCTGGCGGCGCCGGCCAGGACTCGCGGCGCAGTGTCTCGGCGAGGCCGTAGCCGAGGTAGACGTCGGCGACGAGCCCGTCGGCGAGCTCCTCGGCCAGATAGCGCTCGAGCTCGTCGAGCGCACCCGCCGGCTCGTAGAGCTCAAGCACAGACGGTCTGGGCGGCATGCCGCAGGAAACGTGTCCCGAGCTCGAGGTCGCTCACCGGCACCCGCTCGTTCGCGGAGTGGATCAGCCGCGCGGCGGTCTCGGAGTCGAGGGCGCGCGCCGGGAAGAAACCGTAGGCGACGGTGCCGAACGCCTCGCGCAGCCAGTGCGAATCGGTGAAGCCGGCCACGCAGATCGGGGCGGCGACGGCACCGGGCTCCTCTTCCCCCACAAACGACTGCACGGCGTCCCAAAGCGGTCCCCCGACCGCAGAACGCGTGCCGCCCTGCGCCTCCAGATTGACGAGCTCGTAGTCGCCCGGCCCGAGGTAAGCACGCAGCACAGCCTCCGCACCGGCCGGCGTCTCGCCGGGCAGGAGGCGCACGTCGACCGTGATCTCGCACAGCGCGGGAATGACGTTGCGCTTGTCGGAGGCATGCGCCTTCGTCGGCGAGACGGTCATGCCGAGCAACGGTTCGATCAGTTCGGCCGCAAGAGGCGCTGCGGCGCGCGCCGCAGCGAGCGCACCGCCGGCCGGCGGAACCTCACCGAGCAGCGCCGCGAGGAAGCCTTCGACCTCGGGAATCAGCTGTGGCGGCATGGTGAAGTCGCCGAGCCGGGCGACGAGCGTCGCCGCCTTGACGAGGGCGTTGTCCGCGATCGACGGCATCGACGCGTGGCCGCTCCGGCCGTGCACGCGCAGGCAAAACGGCGAGCTCATCTTCTCGGCCGTCGAGCAGAGGTACAGCACCTTGCCGCCGAGCTCCACGCGGTCGCCTGCGCCCTCGTTCACCGAGAAGTCGGCACGAACCGCGCCGGGGTGCTCCTCGACGAGCCACTGCAGGCCGAAACCGACACCGACCTCCTCGTCGGCAGAAGCGACGAAGATCAGGTCGCCCGAGCCACGCCAGCCTTCCCGGGCCAGCGTCGCGAGCGCCACGGCCGAGGCGGCGACCTCGCCCTTCATGTCGAGCGCGCCCCGGCCCCAGATCTCACCGTCCACGAGCTCGCCGCCGAACGGATCGCGTTCCCACTCATGCGGGTCGGCGAGCACGACATCGGTGTGTGAGAGGAGTGCGAGCGACGGCCCGTCGCCGCGGCCCCGTATCCGCGCCACGAGGTTCGCGCGCTCGGGCACACGTGCGTACAGCGCGCACTCGACGCCCGCCGCCTCGAGGTAGTCGCGCAGGAGCTCCGCAGCGGCTGTCTCGTTGCCGGGGGGATTCGTCGTGTCGAGCCGGATCAGCCGCTGCAGGAGGTCGGCGACCTCGCTGGTCCCGGCGACCGCCCCGGCGACGCTCACTTCCGGCGGCCGAGCACGAGCAGGTAGCGGCGAGGAGCTCGAATCCCGCCCTCGTCGGTGCGGTACCCCTCGTACAGCTCGACGAACGCTTCGTGAAACTGCTCGCCGCGCTCGGAGTCGAGCCGCGCAAGCAGCGCGATCACCGGCGGCGCCGACTCCGAGAAGAGAGTCCAGATCTCCTCGCCGGAAGCGGCCTCGAGCCAGAGCGTGCCGTCCTGGAACTCGAGCTCGAAGTCGTCGCCGAGCATGTCCTCGACGTGGTCCTCCCGTCCCCATTCGTAGGTCTCGCGCCCTTCGATCGGCTCCTCGGTGAAGCGGCGGTACAGCTCGCCGAGCTTCGAGTTGGGCTTCCACGCCGTGAACCCGAGGCGGCCGCCCGAGCGCGTGACGCGCGCGAGCTCGGACGCGACGTTCGCGTGGTCGGGCGCAAAGACGAGACCGAAGTTCGATGCCAGCACGTCGAAGCTCGCGTCGTCGTAGGGCAGGTACTCGACATCTCCGAGCGAGAAAGCGATCTGCAGCCCTTCCTCCTCGCTGGTGCGCCGCGCCTTGCCGAGCATCGGCTCGGTGCCGTCGACCGCCGAGACAGTCGCGCCGAGACGGGCGATTCGGCGCGCCACCTCGCCGGTTCCGGTTGCGAGGTCGAGCACGTGCTCTCCGGGCTTCGGAGCAAGCACCTCGACCAGCTGTTCCTGAACGGGACGAAACCGCGCCGTCAGCCGCTCGTAGGTGGCCATGCTCCAGAGCTCGCTCATACCTTGCAAGAGCATACTTCCGGCCGTGGGAGACCTCTTCAGCGAGGCTGCGGGCCGCCGGCTCGGCGCGTCCGCACCGCTCGCGCAGCGGCTGCGACCCCTGACGCTCGACGACTTCGTCGGCCAGGAGCAGATCGTCGGCGCCGGCAGCGCACTCCGGCTTGCGATCGAGCACGACCGCGTGCCGTCGATGATCCTCTACGGCCCGCCCGGCTCCGGGAAGACCACGCTGGCGCGCATCGTTGCGGAGGCCTCCGGCGCCGACTTCGAAGAGCTTTCGGCCGTCTCGGCGACCGTGTCGAACGTGCGCGAGGTACTGGTTCGGGCGCGCGAGCGGCTCGGAGCGAGCGGCCGGCGAACGATCTTGTTCCTCGATGAGATCCACCGCTTCAACAAGGCACAGCAGGACGCGCTGCTGCCGGGCGTCGAGGAGGGCCTGCTGACGCTGATCGGGGCGACGACCGAGAACCCGTACTTCGAAGTCAACTCGGCACTCCTCTCACGCGCGCAGGTCTACGAGCTCGAGGCTCACTCGGTGGAGACGCTCCACGTCGTCGTTTCGCGTGGGGCCGAGGCGCTCGGCGTGGAGCTCCCACCCGACGTCGGGGAGCTGATTGCGACTCGCGCGGGTGGCGACGCCCGCAACGCGCTCAACATTCTCGAGCTGTCGGTCGAGACCGCACGCGCCGAGGGCCACACGCTCGCGGAACGCCACGTCGACGACGCGGCGCGCAAGCGCCCGCTCTCCTACGACAAGGGCGGCGACAAGCACTACGACTTCATCTCGGCCTGGATCAAGTCGACCCGCGCCGGCGACGTACAGGCATCTCTCTACTACCTCGCCGCAATGCTCGAGGGAGGCGAAGACGGCCGCTTCATCGCGCGGCGCATGATCGTGCTCGCCTCGGAGGACATCGGGAACGCCGACCCGCAAGCGCTCCTGGTGGCGGTCGCCGCCGCCCAGGCGGTGGAGCACGTCGGCCTGCCGGAGGCCCGCCTCAACCTCGCTCAGGCGGCGATCTACCTGGCACGCGCACCGAAGTCGAACGCGTCCTACGTGGCGATCGGAAAGGCAACCGAGCTCGTCCGCGAGCGCGGGCATCTGCTGCCGCCGGCAGCACTCCGATCGGCCGCCTATCCCGGCGCGAAGAAGCTCGGCCGCGGCGACGGCTACATCTACCCACATGCCGACCCGGCGGGTTTCGAGGTCGACTGCCTCCCGGACGACCTGAAGGGGACGGTCTTCTACGAGCCGTCGGGGAACGGCGCGGAGCTTTAGAGGCTCTCACAGAATGAGGTTCGTCGATCCGGGTGCGATCGGCGAGTGCGAGGCAAGGACGCAGGGAGCCCCGATAGCCAAGCTATCGAGGCGACCGAGGACACAGCGTCGCGCCGCCGAGCGCGGCCGGGCGACACAACCGCTCATTCTGTGAGAGCTTCTTAGACGCTCTTTAGAGGATCCGGGCGCCCAGCCCGCTCGCGACGAGCTCGACGGCCAGCTGACCGGTCTCGTTCGCGCGATCGAGAATCGGGTTCACCTCGACGACGTCGAACGAGTCGGCAAGGCCCGAGTCGGAGACGAGCTCGAGAGCGAGGTGGGCCTCGCGATAGGAGAGCCCACCACGCACGGGTGTGCCGACGCCGGGCGCGAACATCGGGTCGACCGCGTCGAGGTCGAGGCTGACGTGGACGAACGGTGCGCCGCGCAGGAAGTCGAGCGCCTCCGACATCACCTGCTCGACGCCGTGCCGGTCGATCTCGCTCATCGTGAAGACCTTGATGTCGAGCTCGCGGATCAGGGCCCGCTCACCGGGGTCGAGGGAGCGGATGCCGACGAGCGCGGCGCGGGTCAGCGACGGCGACGGGTAGGCGTCGGACACAAACGCGTCGCCCGCAACGCCGAGTGCGGCCGCCAGCGGCATGCCGTGGACGTTGCCGCTGGGCGAGGTGCCCGGCCGGTTGAGATCGCCGTGCGCGTCGATCCAGAGCGCGGCGCCGGCCCCGTGCACCTTCGCCATGCCGCCGAGCGTGCCCATCGCAATCGAGTGATCGCCGCCGAGCACGAGCGGTACGAGCCCCTGCCCGGTCGCTTCCGCGACGAGGCCTGCAACGCGCTCGCAGGCGTGCATGATCGGCACGAGGTAGCGGGCGCTCGGGTCGCCGACTTCGGTCGCCTCGGGGACGGGCGAACCGATGTCTCCCCAGTCGCCCACCTTGTGGCCGAGCTCGCGAATGCGCGCCTCGAGCTCTGCGTAGCGAATCGCGGACGGTCCCATGTCGACGCCGCGGCGGCCGGCGCCGAGATCGAGGCCGGCCCCGATGATGGCCACCGGACGCGGAGTGTCTCTGGCGTTCACAGCGTGAAACCTACGCTGCACTGATGGCGAGGGCCGGACTTGAACCGGCGACACCACGGTTTTCAGCCGTGTGCTCTACCAACTGAGCTACCTCGCCGCGCGCGAAAGTGTAGCCGCACCGAGTGAACGCTCTAGAGTGGCACGTCGTCCTTGCGGGCGAGGAGCGAGAGGCCGGGCCCGACCGAGAAGTCGGAGACGTGGGTGAGCCCGCGCCGCTCGAGCCCGGAGCGGATGCGTTCGAGCGGCACCCAGATCGGCGTCTGCGCGCCACTGCTGTAGGCGACCGCGACCAGGCCACCCGGCGCCGTCACTCGAGCGAGCTCGTCGAAGAAGGGGATCATGTTGTTCAAGGTCACGAGCTCGAAGCTCGCGTCGGCGAACGGCAGCGCCGAGGCATCAGCCACCTCGTAGCGCTCGCGATCCGTCGAGGCAAGCCGGCGCGCCTCGGCGACCATGCCCGGGGCGGCGTCGACTCCGACGATCTCGGCGTGCGGCCACAGCTCGGCGGCGAGCCGGGCGATCGCGCCCGTGCCGGTACCGACGTCGAGCACGCGCGCCGGCGGATCCGGTAGGGCCTCGAGCGCGGTGCGCATCACCTGGAGGCGGCGGCGGTCGACGCGCGTCGCGTCCCACACCGGGGCGAGCCGGTCGAAGTTGCGAGTCAGAGGCCGCCGGAAGACACGCCAGAGGAAGGGCGCCCGCACTACAGCGGTGGTTACGAACCGAGCGAGCCGCTGGCCGGCCGTCATGCGAGGGCGATGCGTGGTTCGGCGAGGGTCACGGCGTGAACTTCAGCAGATCGCGCACGGCCGCGACGAGTCCGGCGAGATCGTGGGTCGTGGCCTCCGCGACGACCTGCAGGCCGGACGCGCGTGCGGCCCGTGTCGTCTCCGGCCCGATCGTCACGGCCGGCGCGCCGCCGCCGAGGCCGGCGTAGGCGCGAGCCGCCGAGCCCGAAGCGAGCACGACGATGTCACCCGGCGGCGGTTCCGGCGTGAGGAGCTGGGTGCGGTAGAGCGGGACGAAGTCGGCGCCGAGCGCATCGATCGGCCCCCGGCGGGCTCCTTCGGCAGCCGCAAAGAGCACGCGGCCTGCCGGTTGTGGAAACTCGCGCAACAGGCCGTCCTGCGAGGCCTCCGACGCCACAAACGCCGGCTCGAGGCCGTGCGCCCGCAGCGCTTCCGCCGTGCCGGGCCCGACGGCGGCGAGCTGCGGCAGGTTGCGGCCGCGACGGGCGATCTCGTCGGCTCCGTTCGGGCTGGTGACGATCAGCCAGTCGTAGCCGGCAGCGTCGACGGGCTCGTCGGATGTGCGCACGATCTCGATCAGCGGGCACTCCGCGACCTCTGCGCCCAACGCCTCCAGCGCCTCCACGAGCGGCCGCGCCTGCGCGCGGGGCCGAGTGACGATCACCCTCATCGCGCGGCGGCGAGACCGGCGAGTTCCTCGGCGAGCGCAACCGGATCGTCGCCCGACCGGCGCTCGACCCAGCCGCCGTCCTCGTCGGCGATCAGGGCACGCAGCGTGACACCGTCGTGGTACGCGGCGACCGGCGCCAGGCACCCGCCGCCGATCGCGGCGACGCAGCGCCGCTCAGGCTCGACGCGCCGCCGTGTCTCGGCGTCGTCGACGCTCGACACAAGGCCCTCGTCGCCCACTCGCACCTGGAGCGCGAGCGCACCCTGCGCGGCCTCCGGCAGCATCTGGACCGGGTCGAGCCGAGCGCCGATCTCGGCGGCGAGGCCGAGGCGGTCGAGGCCACAGGCAGCAAGCACGATCGCGTCGAGCCCCCGCTCGCGAAGCTTGCGCAGCCGCGTCTCGACGTTGCCCCGGATCGGTTCGATCGAGAGCGACGGCTCGAGCGCGAGCAGTTGCGCGCGACGGCGGGCGGAGGCGGTGCCGATGCGCATGCCGGGGCGAATCGCCGACGCGCCGACCAGCGCGTCGCGAGGATCGTCGCGCGGCAGGTAGGCGCCGACGGCGAGCCCCTCGGTGTCGGTGGAGGTCATGTCCTTCGCCGAGTGCACAGCGATGTCGATGCGGCCGCCGAGCAATGCCTCTTCGATCTCCTTGACGAACACGCCGCGGCCGCCGATCTCGCCGAACGGCCGCTTGCGGTCACGATCGCCCGCCGTCGTGATCGGGACGAACGCGATCTCGACTCCGGGGCGGCGCAGGGCCGCGGCGGCCTGCTCGGCCTGCGTGAGCGCGAGCCTAGACCCGCGTGACCCGATCCGGACGAGCACGGACGGCCCTCCCTCCGGGCGCCTTCACGCCCCGGCCTCTTCCTCGAGCCCGAACAGGTGACGGACGGCGTCGGCATACACCGCGCCCTCGGAGCCGACCGCGGCTTCCTTCATACGCACCGTCGGCAGGTGGAGGAGCTTGTTCAGGATCTGCGCGGTGACCGACTCGAGCGTGCGACGCTCGTCGTCCGAGACGCGCCCGTTCACCTTGGCGAGCTCGGCGCTTCTGATCTCCTCGGCGCGCGCACGCAGGGACGCGATCGCGGGAACGACGTCGAGCGACGCGCGCCACGCGCGGTAGCGCTCGGCCTCTTCCGCGACGAACTGCTCGGCCCGCTCGGCCTCGGCGCGACGACCCGCGAGCGTTTCGGCGACAACCGCCTCGAGGTCGTCGATGTCGTACAGGAAACAGCCGTCGAGACGGCCGATTGCCGGGTCGAGATCGCGCGGAACAGCGATGTCGATGAAGAAGAGCGGCGCACGGCGCTTCGCCGGCACGTCGGCCGCGTGCACGACGGAGCCGGACGCGCTGGTCGAGGCGACGACCACGTCGACCTCGCCGAGTCGCGTGGCGATACCGTCGAGCGTGAGAGCCTCGCCGCCGAACCGGTGCGCCAGCTCACGGGCGGTCTCGACGGTGCGGTTCGCGACGAACGCGATCTCGGCGCCGCGGGAGGCGAGGTTCGCGGCGGCAAGCTCCCCGATGCGGCCCGCGCCGACGAGCATGACCCGGCGGCCCGCGAGGTCGCCGAACACCTGCGCGGCGAGCGCCGCCGCGGCCGACGAGACCGAAGCCGGGCTCTCGCCGATCGCCGTCTCGGTGCGAACGCGCTTGCCGACACCGAGGGCCTGCCGGAACACCCGGTCGAGCACCGGGCCGGGCTCGACCGACTCGTACGCGGCACGCACCTGCCCGAGGATCTCGCCTTCGCCCGGCACGAGCGAGTCGAGCCCGGCGGCGACCCGGAACAGGTGCAGGGCGGCCGCGTCCTCCTGCAGCCGGTACACGACGCCGTCGAGCGACTCGCCCGCAAGCCGCTCGAGCGCCGCGAGTGCGGCGTGCTCGTCGAGGCCCGTGGCGTAGACCTCGGTGCGGTTGCAGGTCGAAAGACAGACCGCGTCGCCGAGCGAGCGGGCGAGCTCGGCCGCAGCGTCGAGCCGCAGCGTCACCCGCTCGCGTAGCTCCACCGGAGCGACGTGGTGCGACAGACCGACCAGGGTCAGCGTCATCCGAAGTGGCTCCCGGCGAGGGCGAGCCGTGCGACGATGACGAGCGCGAACCCGCCCAGCGCGAGGTAGGCCGCGCGGCGACCCGTGGGCCGCAGCGCGAGGAAGACGCCGTACACCAGCCAGGTCAGCATGGTCACCGCCTCGAGAGCGTCGATCGCCCCGCCACGCTCCTTCTGACGCACGATCCCGGCGACGAGGCCAAGGGTGAGGAGCGGCAGCGAGACCAGGATCGTCCGCCACGTCAGCCGCTCGAGGGACGCGAGGGGCGGGAGCCGGAGGCGCAGGATGTCGGCAGCGCGGCGCTTCAGACGCCGCTCCTCCCAGAGGTAGAAACCGGCCAGCGCAGCCGCCAGGGTGAACCCTGCGAACGCGGCGAGCACGAATCCGACATGAACCGCCAGGAAGACGTTGCCGTAGCTCGAGCTCTTGCCCGCGCCGGTCCCGCCGCCGATCCGCGCGACGACGAAGAGCGCCGCGGCGAGCGGCATGACCGCGAGCCCGAGCAGGCGGAACCGCGGGCGGCAGCCCCAGATCAGGTAGGCGCCGACGACGAGCCACACGAAGAGATTGAGCGAGCCGGCCCAGGTCGACCAGGGAAATCCGTCCGCGCGGGCGGCCTGGGCGACCAGCAGCGCCGTCTGCGCCAGCCAACCCATCCGGACGCCCCACGTCGCCGCACGCGAGGTGCGTGCCGACGCGTAGGCGAGCGCGGCCTCGCCGTAGCCGAGGAGCGCGGGCCAGAAGAGCGCCTCAACCACGGTCACGCGCCTTCTCGACGAGCTCGGCGAGCTGGCGCTGTAACCGGCCGAGCTTCGCGCCGATGATCGCCACCCACGCGAGCACGACGACGAAGACGGCGAGATACGCGGCCGCGACGTACTGCCACTGCGACGGGGCGTTCATACCCGCTCCCGGCGCGTACGGCTCATGCCAGCAGCTCCCGCAGTTCGCGCACGTGGGCATCGACGCGCTTCCCGGCCAGCTCGACCTGGTACAGCGTCGCAAAGAGCGCCAGCATCGCCGCCAGCGACACGCAGAACGTGAAGAACTGGGATCCGGCCATCTGCGGGCCGTGCGAGTTGAACACGATCGGGTGGATGAAGCTCCGCGAGAGGCGGATCGCGAGAAAGGAGACCGGAATCAGGGCGACGCCGAAGAGGGCGTACACCGCGCTCATGTTCGCGCGGGCGGGGCCGGCGTCGACCGAGAACCGCAGCATGAAGTACGCGCAGTAGAAGAGAAACAGCACGAGGAAGAGCACGAGCTGGTCCTCGCCCCACGACCACCAGACGCCCCACGATGCCTTGGCCCAGATCGAGCCGGTGACGAGCGTGAGGCCGCCGAAGATCACGCCCTGGTGAATCGCCACGTAGCTCTCAAGGTCGGCGCGCTCATCACGCGTGCGCAGATAGCGGAGCGCCTTCCACGCGCCCCAGCCGAAGCACGCGTAGGACGTCAGGGCGATCGGAACGTGGAAGTAGAAGATCCGTTGCGAGAATCCCTGGTTCGCGTCGGTCGGCGCGTAGAAGAAGATCAGCGCGATCGCGGCGCCGAGCAGCCCCGTGCAGACGAACGCGAGAGTGGGAAGCCTCAGGTGCATCGTCAAAGCCCTCGCATGGTAGACCCAGCCGTATAGAGGCAAGCCGCTAGGTCTCCGAGACGACGTATTCGAAGGCCGCCCAGCTGAGGACGACGAAGATCGCGTCGTAGAGGGCGAGGAACCACAGGTAGCCGCCGACACCGCCGACGACGATCGGGATCGCCATCGGCAGAAAGAGGAGCGGCAGCAGAAGCTCGCGGGCGCGACCCGCGACGGCCATGGCGCCGAAGAGCGTGCCGACTGACGCGATGCCGATGTCCGCCAGCGCGACCGCAGCGACCGTGCGGCCGTCGAGGCCCGAGAAGAAGGCGGCGAAGGCCGGCAGCGCAACGACCTCCGCCGCGACGAGGAAGGCGAGCACCGCGAGCGCCTTGCCCAGCCAGATCGCACTGCGGTCGCAGGGCGCCAGCACGAGAGCGTCGAGCATCCCCTGCTCGCGCTCGGCGACGAATGCGCGCGTCAGGCCGAGCAGCGCGGTGAAGATGATCGCCGCCCACAGCAGGCCGAGCGCGGCGGCGTGGCTCGTGCCGCTGGGCAACGCGAAGTGGAAGATCGTCAGCGCCGCGATCACGAAGAGCAGCATCGAGGGCAGCGTTTCTTTTGCACGCAACTCGAGGAGCAGGTCCTTCCGTGCGAGGGCTGCGACGTCGGCTGCGTAGGTCACGCGAACGCCAGCCGTTCCGTCGCTCGCTGCTCGACGCGCCGCGGCTCGTGGGTCGCGACGACCCACGTGCGGTGCTCGTCGAACACCCCGTCGAGCAGCTCGCAGCCCTCCGCGTCGAGCGCGTTGTAGGGCTCGTCGAGCAGCAGGAGCGAGGGCTCGTGCAGCAGGACGCGGCAGAGGCCGAGCCTCTGCTGCATCCCGCGCGAGAACGTCGAGACGCGCTCATGCCGCACCTCCCAGAGCCCGAACCGCTCGAGCAGCATCCCGATGCGCGCGCCCCGCTCGGGGAGCCGGTAGAGCCGGCCGAAGAGCGTCAGGTTCTCGAGCGGCGTGAGCTCGCGATAGACGAGCGGCTCGTGCCCGAGATACCCGACGGTGTGCCGTTCCGGCAGCCGCAACGAGCCCGCCGTGGGCGCCGCGAGCCCGGCCAGCACCCGCAGGAGCGTCGTCTTGCCGGAGCCGTTCGGCCCCGTGACGAGCAGGAACCCGCCGGGACGAAGGTCGATGTCGATGCCCGCGAAGACGCGATGCTCGCCGTAGCGCTTGGCGAGGCTTCGGGCGGCGATCACAACACGTCGGCGAGCACGAAGGCGAAGAACGCGACCGAGATCACACCGTTCATCGTGAAGAACGCCGCGTCGAGCCGGCGCAGGTCGCCGGGCCGCACGAGCGTGTGCTCGTACCCGAGGAGCGCCGCCACGATCCCCACGCCCACCCAATAGAGAAGGCCGGCGTGCAATCCGGCGCCCGCCGCAGCGAGCAGCACGATCGTCGCCAGATGCAATGTCCGGGCACCCGCGAACGCACCGCGCTCGCCGAACCTCGTCGCCCACGAGTGCAGTCCCTGCTCCCGGTCGACGTCCACATCGAACAGCGCATAGAAGAGATCGAAGCCTGCGACCCAGGCGGCCACGGCCGCGCCGAGTGCCCACGCCTGCCACGGCAGCGTGCCCTTGACCGCCGCCCAGGCGCCGACCGGCGCGAGCCCGTCGACGGCGCCGAGCCAAAGGTGGCAGAGCCACGTGAACCGCTTGAGGTACGGGTAGACGACGAAGGCGATCACAGGAACCGGCGAGAGCCAGCGCACGAGCGGATCGAGTTGCCACACCGCGCCGAGGTACACGGCAAGCGAGAGCGCACAGAACGCGAGCACCGCGGCACCGGTCAGCGCGCCGGACGGAAGCTCGCGGCCCGACGTCCGCGGGTTGGCCGCGTCGATGTGCGCGTCGATCAGGCGGTTCAACGCCATCGCGAGCGACCGGGCGCCGACCATGGCCACCGTGATCCAGAGGAGGTCGTGCGCCGACGGTGCGCCGTCCACGGCGAGAAACGCGCCGACGTACGCGAACGGCAACGCGAAGATCGTGTGCTCGAACTTGACGAGCCGGTAATAGAGGCGGGCGGCTTGCACGGGCTAAGTCTGTCTGTGGGAGGTGACCTGGTCGGCGAGCAGCGACACGGCGTGACCGAGCGCGGGGCGCAGCACCGCGTACCCGTCGCGGCAACCGCCGGTCGAGCCGGGCAGATTCACGACCAGCGAGCGCCCGACGACTCCCGCGACGCCGCGTGACAGCAGTCCGTGCGGCGTCTTCGCGACCGCGTCCGCGCGCAGCGCCTCGGCGATGCCCGGGGCCTCGCGCTGCAGCACCGTCCGCGTCGCCTCCGGGGTCACGTCGCGCGGGGCAAGCCCTGTGCCGCCCGTCGTCAGCACGACGTCGGCGCCCGCGGCGAGCGCCTCGATCGCAGCGGCGATCTCGTCCGCTTCGTCTGCAACGACGCGCCGCTCCACCACGTGCCCGTCCGCGAGCAAGAGCCCGGCGAGCAGGTCGCCGCTCGTATCGTCCGCTGCGCCGCGTGAGACACGATCGGACACTGTGAGGACGGCAGCCCTCACTCTTTGACCTTCTCGACGAGCTCGACCGAGAAGCTCATCTGCTTGTCGACCGCCTTCGCCATGTCGTAGACCGCGAGCGCCGCGACCGACGCCGCGGTGAGGGCTTCCATCTCCACGCCCGTCTGCGCGGTCGTCTCGACCGACGCGACGATCTGGACGCCGTCTTCGTGCAACTGCACGTCGACCGCAACGTGTGAGAGCGGGAGCGGGTGACAAAGCGGGATCAGCTCAGACGTGCGCTTCGCCGCCATGATCCCGGCGATCTGCGCGGTGGTCAGCGCGTCGCCCTTCGGCAAAGCGCGCAGCCGCGCCGCGGTCGCCGGCGCCATCCGCACGAGTGCGCGCGCGACCGCGCGGCGGCGCTGCGCAGGCTTCGCCCCGACATCGACCATCTTCACCGCGCCGCTCTCGTCGACGTGGGAGAGCTCGCTGGAGCCTCCGTCAAGCCTACGGCTCATGCCCGCTCCCGGCGCCGGCCAAGCCGGTAGCGCCGCGCGAGCGCGAGCAACGCCCGCCGCTCGCGCCAGGCCGCCTGCGCCCGCGCGGCGAGCCCATCCGCGTAGAGCACACCGAGCACGCCTCTGAACGCCGCGGTGGCCTCGCTGTCGTAGGGGAACCACCACGGAACGGGAACGCGCCCGGCGTCGTGGTCGACGAACTTCGGCGAGACGAGGTCGTAGAGGCCGTGCCTGGAGTGCGTGCGACCGAAGCCCGACTCGCCCCGGCCGCCCCACGCCGCCTGCGCCGACGCGTACGTGTAGACATGGTCGTTGTGCCACACCGTGCCCGCGCACAGCTTGCGCGCGACACGGGCCGCACGCTCGCCGTCTCTCGTCCACACCGAGGCGCCGAGGCCGTACACGCTCGAGTTCGCGGCGCGCACCGCCGCGGCCTCGTCGGATACGCGCTGCACCGTCACGACGGGCCCGAACGTCTCGTCACGCTGGATGCGGGCACCGGCGGGGACGTCGACGAGAACAGTGGGCTCGTAGAAGTAGCCGACCCGGTCGGGCGCGGCGCCGCCCGTGAGCGCGCGCGCCCCGCGCACACGTGCGTCCTCGACGAGGCCTTCGACCCGCTCGCGCTGCCCCTCCGAGATCAGCGGTCCCAGCTCGAGGTCCCGCGCACGTCTCACGAGCTCCTCGACAAAGGGCTCGTAGAGAGCACCCTCGACATAGATCCGCTCGACGCCGGAGCAGACCTGGCCGCAATTGAAGAACGACGCCCACAGTGCGCCGTCGACCGCGCGCGCGAGATCGGCGTCGTCGAGTACGAGCATCGGGTCCTTGCCGCCGAGCTCGAGCGTCACGGGCACGAGCCGCTCGCCCGCCGACGCAGCGACCAGCCGGCCGACCTCACCCGAGCCGGTGAACAGCACCTTGCCGAGACCGTGGGCACGCACGAGTGCCGCGCCAACCTCGCCGTCGCCCTGCGCGACGCGCACGAGCGAGGGAGGCGCTCCGGCGTCGGCGAACAGCTGCTCGACGAGAGCGCCCGTGAGCGGCGTCAGCTCGGACGGCTTCAGCACCACGGCGTTTCCGGCCGCAACCGCGTACGCCACCTGGGTGAACGGGATCGCGAACGGAAAGTTCCACGGAGCGATCACGCCGACGACACCAAGCGGCTCGTAGAGGAGGTGCGCGCGCTTGTGCTTCAGGTGGAGCTGGGGATACCGGACACGCTCCGGCGCGAGCAGCTTCGGCGCCGACCGTGCGAGCCACGCGAGCGCGTCCAGCGCGGGCAGAAGCTCGGTGGTGAACGCCTCGATCCGGGGCTTGGCCGTCTCGGAGACGATCGAGTCCGCGATCTCGTCGGCGCGCTCGAGCACGAGGGCGGCGACGCGCTGCAGCAGCGCGCACCGGTCGGTGATCGGCTGCTCGGCGAACCGCTCGCCGGCGAGCCGCGTCTCGGCGACGAGCTCCTGCACGGCCGCCGGATCGACCGCAGGCACGGCACCGACGACCTCGAGGGTCGCCGGGTTGATCACGCGCAGCTCTCGTTGAGCGGTAACCGCCATGGCCGGAAGGTTACGCCGCGGGACGATCCAGGCCGGAAAGCAAGTCCTGCGTCCAGCGCTCGAGGTCGTGCGCGCGCACCTGGGCGCGGATGCCCTCGGCCCGGCGCCGGCGCTCCTCGGCCGGCATCGAGAGGGCCTCGTGCAACGCCTGCGCCTGACCCCAGACGTCGAACGGGTTCACGCCGACCGCCCACTCCGCGAGCTCCTCGAAAGCGCCGGTGTTCTCCGAGAGGACGAGAACACCGTCGCGCCCGTTGACGAACGGCCCCTCTTTTGCGACCAGGTTCAACCCGTCGTACACCGCGTTCACGAGGAGGACGTCGAACTGCCTGTAGGCGGCGACGGATTGGAGGAAGTCGTCTTCGACCCGCAGGTCGATCACCGGGCCGAACCGCTCGTTGACCTCCGCCGCCGTCCGCTCGATCGCCGCGAGGTACTCGGCGTACTCGGGGACCGCCTGGCGGGACGGATCGAGCAACGCGAGCATCAGCACGCGGCCGAGCCACTCGGGATGTTCGTCGAGCATCAGGGCGAACGCCCGGAAGCCGCGAACGACGTTCTTCGACGGATCGGTCCGGTCGATGCGCACGATCAGCTTTTCGGGGCGTGGGAGCTGCGCCTCTCGCACGCGCACTGCGTCGCTCGAGCCCAGCTGCTCGAACTCGTCCACGTCGATCGAGATGGGATGGTGCGCAACCCTCGTCACGCCTGTGCCGCCCGCGATGTCGGCGCAGCTGCGCTCGAAGTTACGAGCCCACCGTTCGGTGTGAAACGCGACGACGTCGTTGGCGAGCAGGCCGTCATGCACGGCATACCGCAGCCGCTCGGGCAGAACGGTCCAGTCGACCGGCCACGGGATGTGGACGAAGTGCGCGAGCCGCGCGTCCGGGCGCGCGGCCCGCACGAACCGCGGTGCGAGGTAGAGGTGGTAGTCCTGGAAGAAGACGACAGCTTCCGGGTTGTCGTCGAGCGTGGCAACAACCGTGTCTGCGAACGTCCGGTTGACGGACTCGTACCCCTCGTGCCACGCGTCGTGGAAGTCGCGGCCGAGGTCGGGCCGCGAGCCGTGCGACCACAGTGAATGCTGGATGAACCACAACATCGGGTTCGCCACGACGTTGTAGTAACGGTCGTACGCAACCGGATCGTGGGCGACCAGCACGTCGTCGCCGCCCGAGTCCTCGACCGCCACTGCGCGGTCCTCCTCGGTCGTCGCACTCGCGATCCAGATCACGCGGTGGCGGCGCCGCAAGCCACGCAGAGCCGTGACGAGCCCACCCGAGCCGCGCCGCTCGACGCGCTCGCCCTCGACGCGCTCGTAGGTCACCGGGCCGCGGTTCGATACGACGATGACTGTTGGCTCGCTAGACAACGGAGATCTCGCTGCCACCCGTGTCGTTGCCGATGAGGCGATTGAACAGGACGAGCCAGTCGCGCACGAGCCGGGGCGCCAGAAAGTGCCGGCGGACGTGCTCCTTTCCCTTCAGCGCGCGCCGCCGCGCGTCGACGGGGTCGCGCAGGATCTCGATGCACGCCGCCGCGCATTCCTCGACCGAGCCGACAAGCCACCCGGTCTCGCCGTCGGCGATCTGCGTGACGATGCCGCCGACCCGGCCGGCGACCACGGGCCGCGCCTTCCACAGCGCCTCGGTGACGGTGAGCCCGAAGCCCTCTCTGATCGACTTCTGCACGAGCGCCTGCGAGTGGACCTGAAATGCGTTCACCTCGATCGCGCCGACGTTCGTCATGTTGCTCAGGATGTGGATGTCCGGATCGTCGCCGGCGTGCTCGAGCGTCCGGTGGTAGTAGTCCCAGCCTTCGGGGTCGTCGTGCGCCATCGAGCCGACGAGCGCGAGCTGCACCTCCGGGAACCGCTTCTTCACCTGCCGGTAGGCGTCGATCACACCGAGCGGGTCCTTCCACGGGTCGAAGCGCGAGACCTGGGTCAGCAGCGGGCGCTCGACGTCGACGCCGAACTGGTCGACGATGTAGGCCGCATCTTCGGCCGCCAGCGCCATGTTCTTCGGCAGCAACGGATCGATCGCCGGCGGCCAGACGACCGCCAGCGGCAGACCGCCCGTACGTGGGACGTACCGGCGCAGGTGGAAGATCGCAGCGTCATAGCGACGGATCGATGGCAGCAGGAAATCGAGCAGCGGCTTGCTCGGCTCGGAAAAGTCGATGTGCCCACGCCAGATCCATTTCGCCCGGCGATCCCTGAACGAGTCGATCATCGCCACCGGCTGCGGGTCGTGGACGATCACGTAGTCGTACTCGTCCGCCGAGAACTCAGCAGCGTTCTCGGCGTTGTAGCGCGCAAAGATCTCCTGCTCGGCGGGCGTGAGCAGGTCCGGCGCGCCCTGTAGCCCGTTGTGGATCGCTTTTGTGACGGTGAAGAACTCATCGGCGCCGCGCATGATCCGCCACTCGACGTCGAGGCCGGCGTCGGCAAGCAGCGGCACGAGCGTGTAGTTGATCTCGGCGACGCCGCCGCCAAACGCCGTCGCCGACACATGCGCGACGCGCTTGCCGCGAAGCGGCGCCGCCAGCCGCCGGATCTCGTCCATCAGGCCGCGCGAGACCAGCGTGGCGTAATCGCCGAGCGACTTCCGACCGACATTGACACGCGCGAGCAAGCTACAAGAGCTTGACGACCCGGAGGGACGAACCGTTCCCGGGCGCCGCCGCCGCGGTGCGCGCGAGCTTCAGGCCGGCGATCACTTCGGCGCGCGTTCCTAACCCGCGGGCCGCACGGCCAGCCGCACCGTGACGACCCGCCGGCGACTGCCACGAACGACCGTGAAGGGCACCGTCTGGCCCGGCAGCAGGCGCTCAGAGACGATCCTGACGACATCCTCGGCGTTCGTCACGGGGATGCCTGCAATCGCGACGATCGCGTCCCCGCCCGTCTTCACCGCCTGTCCCTGGAACACGGCCTCGCGCGTGCCCGCCACGAGGCCGGCGCGCGCCCCGGCGCTGCCGGGCGTGACCAGGTCGATCAGGGCGCCGCGCTTGGCGGCGTAGCCGAACTTCGCCGCGATCGCGGGCGTCAGATCTTCCGAGGTGATCCCGACGTAGGCGTAGCGGACGGTGCCCGTCGCCAGCAGTTGCTGCAGCGAGTGGCGCGCCGAATCGATCGGGACGGCGAAGCCGACCCCCTCAAAGCCGCTGCTGGAGCCGGTCGAGCGAATCTGAGCGTCGATGCCGATCACCCGCCCGCGGGCGTCCAGGAGCGGCCCGCCGGAGTTGCCGTGGTTGATCGGGGCGTCGGTCTGGATCGCGTCGACGAGGTTGTAGCGCGTGGTCAGCGAGGGAATCGAGCGGCGGATCGCCGAGATGACGCCGACCGAGAGCGAGTCGGCGTTGCCGAACGGACTACCGATCGCCGCGACCGGCTGGCCGACGACGACGCGGCTCGAGTCGCCAAGCGGCACCGGGTCGAGGGTGTGCTGGGCCGGATCGACACGAATCACCCCGACATCGTCGAAGAGGTCGTAGCCGACCACCTTGGCCGAGACCCGGTCACCGTCCGCGAACTCGACATAGACGGTGCTGGCCGGCTGGGCCCGGCCGGGCACGCTTTGCTGGCCGGCGGTGGTGATCACGTGTGCGCTCGTGAGGATCACGCCCTGAGCGTTGACGACGAAGCCGGAGCCCTGGCCGGCCGTCGCGTCCGCCGCGGCGCCGGAGTCGAAATAGGCAACGACCGTGACGACGCCCGCCGAGCGGGCACGGTAGATCTGGGCGGGCTCGAACCCGTTGCCGAGCAGCGGCTTGGCGGCGACCACGGGCGCGGCCACGCCGGCGGCGCCCGGCGCGGCCACGCCCACGACCACCGTTGTCACGGCGCCCGTGCTGAGCCAGCCGGCCGCCTTGCCGGCAACGAGCACCGCGGCGGCGCCGACCACCGCGGCGACAAGAGCAAGAGCTGCGACTGCGCTCGACCGCACCGGCGGCCACTGTAGCCGCGGCGCCGTTTCCACGGGGAAACGCGGGCGCCGGCGAGGGGTGCCACGCCGGACTCGGACATCGGCTCTCAAGCGAGCGGCGCTCGCTGCCGAGGTAGGTGTCTTGTGGGCACCGTCGTCGGCAGCCGCCAGCCCAGGCCGCGGATCGTCAGGTCGCCGGGCGTCCTGCTCGTCGGAGCGGGCGTCCTGGCAGGCGCGGCCCTGACCGGGTTCTTCCTGAACACCGCTGCCTTCTCCGACGCCGACGGCTTCGCCGCGGCCGGCCGGGTCCTGCTCTCCTCGAACTGGCGCCACACCTACGCAAACCCGTGGCTCCAGGCCGGGCCGTTCGAACAGTTGATCTGTCTCCTCGGCCGCACGCTCGGCGGCACGGCCCTGGGTGAGCCGGCGGCGCTGAACCTGATCGGCGCCGCAGCGCTCATGCTCGTGGCCCGGAGCGTTCTGGGCCGGAACTGGCAGGCCCTGCTCTACGTCGGCGGCCTGGCGACGCTGGTCGGGGTCACCAGCATGCTGTACGAGGTCGGGCACCCGTCCGAGCTTTACATCGGGCTGCTGTGGATCCTGGCGGCACGCGCGGCGCGGCGCGACCAGGCCGTCGCGGCCGCGGTCGTGCTCGGGCTCTCGGCCGGCTTCGAGACGTGGGGGCTGCTCGGGGCACCCGTCCTGTTGCTGCTCCCGTCAGTTCGGAGGACGGCCGTGGCAGGGCTCCTCGCCGGCGCGGCCGCAGCGCTGATCTATGCGCCCTTCGCCCTCGGCGGCGACTTTCACATGTTCGACCTGCGCTGGCGCAGCGAAGTCGGCCTCGACGCGCTGCTCTTCGGCCGCGGCAGCGCATTCACCTGGCAGATGCGGCTCGTCGAGGCGGTGCTCGTCGTCAGCCTCGGCTCCGTCGTTGCGCTGCTGCTGCGAAAGCGCACGGCCGCCTGTATCTGGATCGTTCCTGCTGCCGCCTCGCTCGTGCGGATCGTGCTCGACCCCGTTCGCTACCCCTACTACTGGGACCCGGCAATCGTCCTGCTGCTGATCGGGACGGCGCCCTGGATCACGGCACCCCGCGCCGCCGCCGAGCACCTTCAGCGCCGACTGGCGGCCGCCCGCCGCGCAGCTCCGCCGGCGCCCGTCGCGGTCGGCAAAACGGCGCTCCGAGACGCTCGCTGATCAGGCCGGGCCGGGCTCGAGCGCGGGCTCGGGGGCCTCGGCGCTCAGGACGAGCGTGAACAGCAGCCAGCCGTCCTCCGGGCCGACCTCGATCCGGCCACCCATCACCTGCGCAAGCTCCCGCGCGATCGCCAGCCCGAGCCCGCTGCCCGAGGCGCGGGTCCCGTCGAGCCGGTAGAAGCGCTCGAAGATCTGGGCCTGCGCGTCGCGGGGGATGCCCGGGCCGTCGTCGGCCACGGTCAGAGTCGCACGGCCGCCGTCGAGCGCGCTGCCGACCCGGATGGTCGTGCCCTCCGGGGTGTGCACGATTGCGTTCTCGACCAGGATGCGACCGATCTGCAGCACCCGCTCGGCATCGCCCTGGGCCGGAACGGACTGGCCGGCCGGCGCCTCCAGGGTGTGGGCGGTCACGGCGGCCCGCGGGCCGAGCTCGACCGCCAGCTCGACCGCCAGCTCGGACAGGTCGATCGGCTCGCGGGTGACCGACAGCCGTCCTGCATCGAGACGCGAGAGATCGAGCAGATTCGTCGCGAGCCGCGTCAACCGGGCCACCTGCTCGCGCATCTGCACGAGGAACTCGTCCCGCGTGCCGTCGTCGAGCTCGGGGTCATCGAGCAGCTCGAGGAACCCGGCGAGCGAGAAGAGCGGCGTCCGTAGCTCGTGCGAGGCGTTGGCGATGAACTCACCGCGGGCGCGATCGAGATTCGCCAGACGCAGCCGCATGCGCTCGAACCCGCGCGCGAGCTGGCCGAGCTCGTCCGCGCGGTGGTCGACCACCGCCTCGCCGAAGTTGCCGTCGGCGATGCGCTCCGCCGCCTCCTCGAGCCGGCGGATCCGGCGGGCAAAGACGCTTGCTCCGGCATAGCCGAGCAGAATCGCGAACACGCTGGCGATCCCGCCCGCGACGAAGACGCGACGGCGCACGACGGAAACGGCCTGCAGCTGGTCGTGCAGCGACGCAGACAGCAGCACGACCGAGCCGCCGACGGGGTAGGCGACCTCGGCGTAGGTCTGGCCGTCGCGCTGCACCGTGCCACGCGCGATCGTCGAGCGGTGGATCGCGTCATAGGCGACCGGGTCGTTCACGACGTCGCTCGAATCGCTCTCCGCGGACGAGTCGGCAAACGGCGCGAGCAACGGCGGCTGGCTGTTCTGCAGGGTGAACACGACGATCCGGGCATGGACCGCGGGCGCCCACTGATCGGCGAACTGCTGGGTCAGGTACGGCTGCGCCGGGTAGTTCGGCACCGCCGTTCCGAGCATCGAGGTCTGCAACCCGTTCAGCTCCGCGTTCTCGAGCGAGCTGCGATAGGAAGGGACGACGATCAGGTACACGATCACGAGCACGCCCGCGACCACGACGAAGAGCGCGAGCGCGAGCCTGCCGCCGACGCTCCGGAGCGGGCTCACCGGTCGCGAAAGCGGTAGCCGGCGCCGCGCACGGTGAGGATGTACTCGGGTGTCCGCGGCTCCGCCTCGAGCTTCTCTCGGAGATGGCGGACGTGGACATCGATCGTGCGCGGGTCGCGGTAGTCGGCGCTCTTCCAGAGCGCTTCCAGCAGCATCCGGCGGCTGAAGACGCGGCCGGGGTGAGCCGCGAGCGCCCGCAGAAGCTCGAACTCGACGTACGTGAGCTGCGCCGCCTCGCCGCGCACCTCGACGAGCCGCCGCGGCACGTCGATCATGAGGCCGTCGTGCTCGATCCGGTCCGACGGGTCGCCGCCCGGGGCATGCGGGGCGCGGGCGCGCCGCAGCAGCGCGCGCACGCGTGAGCGGAACTCTCGAATCGAGAACGGCTTGGTGATGTAGTCGTCGGCGCCCAGCTCGAGCCCGATCACCTTGTCGAGCTCATCGTCGCGGGCGGTCAGCATGATGATCGGCACCGAGCTCGTCGCCCGCAGGCGCTTGCAGACCTCGAGCCCGTCGAGGCGCGGCAGCATGATGTCGAGCACCACGAGATCGACCGGAGTGGCGCTGAACTGGCGCAGCGCCTCCTCGCCGTCGGCGGCCTGGACGACCGTGTAGCCGTCCTTCTCGAGCGGGAACGCGAGGACCTTGCGAACAGCGTCGTCGTCATCGACGAGCAGGATGGTGGGAGAGGTCTCAGGCATAGCGGGGCGCCGGCTGCCAGGATAGCCCTCGCTATGGCGATGGCCCGGATCCCCGCACGCCGTCGCCGGCCGCGTCGCGGCTCGCTCGAACGGCCGGTGAACGCGCGGCTGTACCGCGGCGCGTTCCTCGTGCTCTTGCTGCCCCTCCTGATCCTCGCCTTCAGCGTCACGCGCCCGGCACCGCTGCCTGCACCGCTCCTGCCGCCGAACTTCGACGGGCCGGCGACGCAACAGCTCGCCGCCGATCTGGCGACCCACTTCCCGGACCGCATGCCGGGCGGGCCCGGCTCGCTGGGCGCCGGCCAGTGGTTCCGCGATCAGCTTGCCCCCTACGGCCTGCCCATCTCCACGGACACCTGGACCGCGGCGGTGCCCGGCCTCGGACGCGTGCGGCTGCGCAACCTCTGGGCCGTCGCGCGCGGCCAGTCGTCGGATGCGATCGTCGTGCTGGCCCACCGCGACGACACCGGGGCCGGCCCGGGGGCAAACGACGACGCAAGCGGAACAGCGGCGCTGATCGAGCTCGCGCGCGGATACGCGCAGGCGAGCACCCCGACCTCGGAGCGTGTCCGGTCGGCTCACACGGTCGTCTTCCTCTCGACGGACGGCGGAGCCTTCGGCGGCCTCGGCGCGCTGCGGTTCGCCGAGCACTCGCCCTTTCACGTGGTCGCGGTGATCAACCTGGCGGCGATCGCAGGCAACGGACCGCCCCGGATCGTGATCACCGGCGACACCCCGCGCTCGCCGGCGGCGGCTCTCGTCGAGACCGCCGCGAGGCGTGTCGTCGAGCAGTCGGGCCTGAACCCGCTGCACGCCGGCTTCGTGCAGCAGCTGATCGACCTCGGGTTCCCCTTCACTCTGTACGAGCAGGGCCCGTTCGTCGCACGCGGCATTCCGGCGATCACCTTGACGACGGCGGGCGAACGGCCGCAGCCGGCGTTCACCGACCGAGCCCCGCTCCTGAACGTCACCCGGCTCGCCGCGATCGGCCGCGCCACGCAGGAGCTGATCGGATCGCTCGATCAGGGCCTCGAGCTCGCCCAGGGGACGACGAGCTTCGTCTGGCTCGGCAGCCGGATCGTGCGCGGCTGGGCGATCGAGCTCGTCTTCTTCGGACTGCTCTTCCCCTACGTGATCGGCGTCGTCGACCTCTTCGCCCACTGCAGGCGACGCGGCATCGCGTTGCTCCCCGCGATTCTCAGCTTGCGGACGCGACTCGGGTTCTGGCTCTTCGTCGGGATCGCGTTCGCCGCGTTCCGAGGGCTCGGCGCCTGGCCGGAAGGCGTTCCCCGGCCGCCCAACCCCGCTGCGACCACGTCGCACGACTGGCCCGTGCTCGCCCTGACCGCGCTCGGGCTCGTCGCGCTCTGCGGCTGGATCGTCGCGCGCCACCGGCTCGTTCCACGACGGCCGGTCGGGGCCGACGAGCGGCTCGCGGGCGAGACGGTGGCGTTGCTCGCACTCGGGATCGTTGCGTTGCTCACTCTGGCAACAAACCCGTTCGCCCTGCTGTTCTTTCTGCCGGCGCTCCATGCCTGGCTCTGGCTACCGCAAGTTCGTGCGCGACACCCGCTGATCCGCGTGGTCGTCTTCTGCCTCGGTCTCACGGGCCCGCTGTTGATCGTGCTCTCGCTGGCGGTGCGCTTCCGCCTCGGCTTCGACGCGCCGTGGTACCTGCTCGAGCTGGTCGGCGTCGGCTACGTCCAGCTGCCCGCGGTTGCGATCACGCTCGGCGGCGTGGCCTGCGCAGCGCAACTCGCCGCCGTCGCGACAGGACGGTACGCGCCGTATCCGCCCGCGGGCGCACGCACCGACCGTGGCCCGCTGCGGTCGCTGATCCGCGCGATCATCCTTGCCTTCCGTGCGCGCCGGCGCGTGCGGATGGAGCGGCGGAGCGCCTCGGCGAGGAGCTAACCATCTAGATCGGCAGGTAGGCGACCGCAGCGCCTGCGGCGAGTTCACCGTCGCCCCGCGCTACGAGCACGAGCGCATCCGCAGAGGCCGCACGCACGATCATGTGTGAGTCCTGGCCGTCAAGCGGCTCGAGCACCTCACCGCGCCGCCGCGCGCGCACGAGCTCGTCTCGCTGCGCGTTGCGCCGCACCGAGCGTGCGAGGCGTCCCCGCAGGTAGAGCGGCCCGGGAGCGCGTGCACCCTGCAGCGCACGCAGAGCGGGCCGCACGAAGAGCTCGAAGCCGACGAGCGACGAGACAGGGTTGCCGGGCAACCCGAACACGAGTGTCTCACCGTGCACCGAGAAGGCGACGGGTTTGCCGGGCTTCACCGCAACCCGCCAGAACACCTCGACCGCGCCGAGCTCTGCGAGGGTGCCCCGCACGAGGTCGTGCGGACCGACCGAGACCCCGCCCGACGTGATCACGACATCGCAGCGAAGTGCGCGCTCGAGCGCTGCGCGCAACGCCGGGGCGTCGTCGCCGACGACGGGGAGCAGCTCGACCTCGGCGTTTTCCTGCGCGAGTTGCGCGGCGATGAGCACCGAGTTCGACTCGTAGATCTCTCCCGGCGCGAGCGGGCTCCCGGGCGCGCGCAGCTCGCTGCCGGTTGCAAGCACCGCCACCCGGGGACGACGCGCGCAGCGCACACCGGCGATACCTGCAGCGGCCAGCGCCCCGACCTGCGGCGGCCCGAGCCGGGTGCCCGCTGCAACAACGATCGCGCCGGCGAAGACGTCGCCCCCGCGCGGGCGAACGTTCTCGCCGGGCGCAACTTCCTCGACTTCGACTGCGCCCGAGGTGCGCTCGACCGGTACGACGGCGTCGGCGCCCTCGGGCACGACGGCGCCGGTCGAGATCTCGACGGCCTCGCCGGCGGCGAGCGTGCGCCGCTCCGGCCGCCCGGCCGCCGAGTGGCCGACTACGCGCAGCGAGCCCGGGGTGTCGGCGGCACGCACGGCGAAACCGTCCATGGCCGAGCTCGGGAACGGCGGCAGATCGGTGACGGCGATTGCGTCGCTCGCGAGTACCCGGCCCGCCGCGACGGCGATCGGAACGTCTTCGGCCGCCAGCACGCGCACGCATGCGAGCACACGCGCAAGTGCCTCCTCGATACCGGGTAGAACAGCCACGAGCTACGGCGTCTGGACGGAGGTCGTCGTCGTCGACCCGGGCGGAGCGGGCGGCGGCACCGTGACGGTCGATGTCGATGTCGGAGTGGAGCTCGTCGTGGCCGGAGCAACGCGGGAGGTTGCCGGGGCAAGAGAGGGCTCGGGCCGGCGGGTCGGCGACCCGAGCGCGCGCGGGGCAGTGGCCGCCGGCGGCGGCGCCGTGGTGGTGGTCGTCGTCGTCGTCGTGGCGTAGTAGCCGAAGCTCCCATAGGTGCCGCGCACGATCGACCGCCACACCGGATAGACGTTCGGTAGATCGAAGGCGAGCGGCTTTGCATGCGCGAGCGCAGCCGCCATGTACTCGTGCCAGATCGGCACCGGGAAGGTCGCGCCGGCGACCGCGACCCCGTGCACGTCCAGCATCGGGATCTCGCCCTTCGGGTACCCCATCCACACGACAGTGGAGAGCTGGCGCGTGTAGCCGTCGAACCACGCGTCGGCATGGTTGTCGGTCGTTCCGGTCTTGCCGGCGTTGATGTGGATTCCGTCGCCGGAGCCCGCCCCCGTGCCGTAGAGCGCGTTCTGTTGCAGCACGTCGTTGACCTTCCACGCGACACCTTGCGAGAGCACGCTCTTCGTCTGCGGTACTCCCCAACCCGAATCCGTGTCAGCGTGACCGCCTGGAAGGATCACCTTGGTGATCGCCATCGGCTTGGCGTAGGTCCCCATCGCCGCGAACGTCGCGTAGGCCGCCGCCATGTCGAGCGGCGACACGGCGAGCGAGCCGAGGCCGATCGACGCAACGGGCACGTCGGGAGAGAGTTGCACGCCGAGCCGATGGGCCATCTCCCAGACGTAGCGTGGCCCGACGTCGAGCGTCAGCTGCGCATAGACCGTGTTGTCGGACGCAAGCGTCGCACGCGTCACCGAGGTCGGCCCGGTGTACGTGTTCTCGTAGGTGTGCACCTGCCACGGTGTCTGGCACCACGGTCCGAGCGTGCACGTGAACGGGGCGGAGGTGTAGTAGGTCGTGTCGGGATTCATGCCCTGCTCGATCGCCGAGGCAAGCACGAATGCCTTGAACGTGGAGCCCGCCTGGCGCGCCGACTGGGCGACGAGGTTGAACTGGTTGCCTGTGTCGCGGGTGACGGCGGTCATCGCTCGAATCGCACCGGTGCCGGGCTCGATCGAAACGATCGCCGCAGCGGGATCGGCCTTGTACGGAAGGATGTCGTTGATCGCCTTCTGTGCGAGCCGCTGGAGCCGCGGGTCGATGGTCGTGTAGACCTTGAGCCCACCTTCACGCACCGTGTTCGCACCGTACTGGCGTTCGAGCTCGTCGATCACGTACGAGAAGAAGTACGGCTGCTTGATCCGCGTATAGATGCGACCGGGCCTCAACCCGAGGCTCGAGGAACCGATTGCGACATTGAACTGCGCGACGGTGATGTCGTTCGACGCCAGGAGCGCGCGCAGCACTTCGTCGCGACGGTCGAGCGCCGCCTGAGGGTTGTGGAACGGGTCGTAGTACGACGGCGCCTGAGGCAGCCCCGCGAGCAGCGCCGACTCGAGCAGCGTCAACTGGCTCGCATCCTTCGAGAAGTACGTCTGCGCCGCCGCCTCGACGCCGTAGGCGTGGTTGCCGTAGTAGACGGTGTTGAGGTACTCGTTGAGGATCTTCGCCTTCGACCACTTGCCGGCGAGCTTGATCGCGAGGCACGCCTCCCTGATCTTGCGCGTGAACGTCTTCTCACGGCCGGTGTAGAGGTTGCCCACGAGCTGTTGGGTGATCGTCGAACCGCCCTGGACGACCTTGCCTGCGGTGATGTCCGCCCACGCGGCGCGGATGATCCCGACGTAGTCGACGCCGCCGTGCTGCCAGAAGCGGCGGTCCTCGATGGACGTCGTAGCCTTGCCGAGCCACGGCGACATCTGCGCGTTCGTCACCGGCTCGCGGTTGCGCTCCGCCGGAATCGACCCGAGCACCGATCCGTCGGCCGCGTAGACGAACGAGTTCTGCCCGATCTCGACGGGTCGCAGCGTGTTCAGGTCGCAGCTCGCAGAGAGCGCGGCGCCTGCACCGAACCCGACCACGAGCACGGTGGCGGCCGCCGCGATCGCAATCGTGCCCGCGGCAGCGCCCGCGCGGCGGCGGCGCTTGATCCGTGCGGAGCGCTTCCTCTTACGTCCCCGGTGCGCGAGGACGACGTCGAGCTCGTCGCCTTTCCCGCGCGCGGTCACGTGCCTGCTCCGGCGAGTCTCTCAGCGATCTTCAAGCGCAGGTCGCTCGCTGCCCGCTCCGCGGCGGCCTCACCAGAGACCCAAGTCCGCACCGCGATCGTGGCGGTGTCGGCGGTGAGCTCGGTCACATACACCTCGTCGCCCTCGGAGGCGAGCGCGTCGACGAGCAGGCGGAGGCCGGGCCCGGCCGGGACCTGGACGGTCGCCTCCGCAAGAGTGCGGGCGCTACGAATCGTCGAGTTGCGGATCGTCTCCGAGGCGAGGCGTTCGTTCGGAACGACGAGCTGGTCGTTGTCGCGAGTGCGGATCCAGGTGTAGGTGAGGCCGATCTCTTCGACGACACCCCTCGTGCCCTGCACCTCGACCTCGTCGCCCAGTCTCAGCGGCTGGCTGATCGCGATGAGGATCCCCGCAACCAGATTGCCGATCGTCCGCTGGCTGGCGAAGCCGATCACCAGGCCGACGATCGCCGAGGACGCGAGCACGCCGCCCGCGAGCGCCCGCACCGGCGGCAGCACGAGCAGCGCCGACAGCACGCCGAGCAGGACGATCGCCGCAAAGATCAGACGGCGCAGCACCCGGTAACGCGTCGCGACACCGGGCGCAAGCTCCCGCCTGGCGATCCGCCAGTCGACGAGCTGCGCCACGATCGACGAGGCCACGATCATCGCGAGGGCGATCAGCGCGCGTTGCCAGAACAGGGACATGTCGTGCTATTCGCCCCAGTCGATCGGTTTCCGGCCCGCGAAGCCCTCTTCGAGACCGTGCCAGGACGTGACGGACGCCTCGCCCACCTGCCAGCAGAGGAGCACCTCGGCGTCGCCGCGCCGCGCCGGGAAGTCGAGCAGGCCGAGGTCGAGGTCCTTCACCTCCACGCCCAGATCGTCGAGCTTCTCGACGCAGGCGATGACCGCTTCGGCCAGTCCTGTGAGTTCCGACTGCGCGGCCTTCAGGTCGGCGGCCGCATACCCGCCGCCGTTGCCGCCGATCGCAAGCACGTGCGTGCCCTGGGCCTGTTCGAGCTCGCGCATGCGGGTGCGGAGCGCCACAAGTCGCTCGGAGACCGGGCGCACCTCAGTGAGGGCGCTGTTAGCCTCGGCCGGGGTGAAGAAGCGTTTCGGCACGGCGCACGCGTATCGTAGGGACGACCGGCGCCGGCTCGCGCTGTGGCTTGTGCTCGTATCGGCGATGGTGGCGATCGCCTACGGCTCGCGCGCAACCGCCGGGAAGCCCGACCCGCAGATCCTCTACCAGTGGTCGACCGCGGCCGGCGGTCTCATCCAGGACGGGATCGTGCTGCTCCTGGTCGTCTCGATCGCCGGGTTCCGTGCCCCGCTGCTCGCGCTGCGCCTGCCCGGCTCGTTCTGGCCGGCGGCGCGAATTCTCGGGACGGCGCTCGCCGGCGTCTATGCCTTCGAGATCGCCTATACACGGCTCGTCCACGTCGGCAACGAGCAAGGCTTGACGCCGTCCCATTGGGAGCCGCGGCACGCGGCCGCCTATGTCGCGAACGCGGTCGTGATCTGCACGTGGGTGCCGTTCGTCGAGGAGCTCACCTACCGCGGCCTCGGCTATTCGCTGCTCGAGCGGTTCGGGCGGTGGCCCGCGATCCTCATCGTCGGCGTCCTGTTCGGGCTCGCGCACGGCCTCGTCGAGTCGCTGCCCGTGATCGTCGCGTTCGGCTGCGTGCTTGCCTGGATCCGCGCCCGAACCGCAAGCGTGCTGCCCGGCATGGTGCTGCACGCGCTCTTCAACCTGATCGCGCTCGTGGCAGCGGTCACACTCTAGGAGTCGTCGGGTTCGGCGTCCTCGTCGCCGTCCGGCTCGAGCGCTTCCTCGTCTGCGACCTCGACCTCCGCCTCCACGAAGTCCTCCGCAGAGACACGGTCCAGGAACTGCTTGAACTCGTCGACGATCTCCTCTTCGTTGACCTCGTCGCCTTCCATCTCGATCGCCGACTCCTCGATGACGTCGTCCGCAGCGAAGATCGGGGCGTGCGCCCGAACCGCCACCGCGATCGCGTCGGAGGAACGGGAGTCGATCTCCACCTCGGTGCCGTTCTGGGCGACCGTAATGGAAGCGTGGAACGTGTTCTCGCGCAACTCGGTCACCGTCACGCGAACGACCTCCACATCGAGTTCGCCGAGGATATTCACGAGCAGGTCGTGCGTCAGAGGGCGCGGCGCGCTCGCACCCTGCAGCTTCATCAGGATCGCAGCAGCCTCGGGGTGGCCGATCCAGATCGGCAGGTAGCGGTTCCCGTCCGCGGTCTTCAACAGCACGATCGGCTGCTTGCCGACGAGGTCGAACGAGACTCCGTAGATCGTCATCTCGACCATCGATCCCTAGAGTACCCCCGGCCTGTGAGGCAAACGCGGCCTCGCTATCATGCGCCCGCGCGGGCGATTAGCTCAGTTGGTTAGAGCGCCGCTCTGATAAGGCGGAGGTCCCTGGTTCGAATCCAGGATCGCCCATCAGCCTCGCGCGCTAGGACGCGGTGAGCCGCTCGAGGGCTTCGGCCAGCTCCTCGAGCTGGACCTCCCCCGTGAGCGGAACGTGCAGGCCGGCCGACCCGACCTTCGCGTCGAAGCCGGTCGCGAGACGGAAGGCCTCCTTGACGCGTGCGGCCAGCGCAGGGTCGACGGTCGAGACGCGGCGCTCCTTCGTGCGCGCGCCCGCCCAGCGCGCCGCGCGCTCGGCGGCGCGAACCGAGAGGCCTTCCCTGACGATCCGCTTCGCGAGCCGGCGTCGCCCGTCCTGGTCGGGGACGGAAAGCACCGCGCGCGCGTGCCCCTCGGTGAGCTCCTGCCGCGCAATCATCGCGAGCACGTCCTCGGGCAGCTCGAGCAGGCGGATTCGGTTCGACACGCTCGGCTTCGACCGGCCCACGCGACCTGCCACCTCACCGAGCGACAGGCCGAACTCGTCGATCAGCACGGCATAGGCACGCGCCTCTTCGATCGGCGACAGGTCCTCGCGCGCAACGTTCTCGACGAGGCCGAGCAGGAGCGAGTCGCGGTCGCCGGCCTCGCGGATGACCGCGGGCACGGTGGCGATACCCGCCTCGCGCGCCGCACGCCAGCGCCGTTCGCCGGCGATCAGTTCGTAGCCGCCCTCGAGGCGGGGCCGCAACACGACGGGTTGGATCAGCCCCTGCGCCCTGATCGACTCGGCGAGGCCGCTGACCGTCTCGCTCTCGAACCGCTTGCGCGGCTGCCTCGGGTTCGCGTGGATCTGCTCGACCGGAACGTGGGCGAGCTCGGAGGCGCCGCCGCCGATCAGTACCTCGAAGCCGCGGCCGAGACCGCGGCGGGGCGCGTTAGCTCCGCTGGACAAGCTCCATCGCCACCTTCCAATAGGCCTCGGCGCCGCGCGAGCGGCGGTCGTAGTGGGTCACGGGCAAGCCGTGGCTCGGCGCCTCGGCGACGCGCACCGAGCGCGGCACGACGGCGTCGAACACGAGCGCGCCGAAGTGCTTGCGCACTTCCGCCTCGACGTCCGCAGAGAGGCGGGTGCGACCATCGGTCATCGTCAGGAGGACGCCCGCGATCTCGAGCTTCGGGTTGAGGCGCGCCTTGATCAGGTTGATCGACTGCACGAGCTGCGCAAGCCCCTCGAGCGCGAAGTACTCGGCCTGCACCGGCACGATCACCCGGTCGGATGCCGCGAGCGCGTTGACCGTGAGCGGGCCGAGCGACGGCGGGCAGTCGAGCAAGACGAAATCGAACCCCTCCGCGTGCTGCAATGCGTCGGCCAGATACCGCTCGCCGTCGCCCCGCTGCGAGAGCTCGACCGCAGCCCCCGCAAGCTCGGGCTTCGACGGAACGAGGAAGAGATTCTCGAACGGCGTGGCCTTGGCGAGAGACGCGAGCGGTGCTCCGTCGAGCAGGTCGTACGTCGACGTGCCGTTGGCGTGCATGCCGAGGCCCGACGTCGCGTTCGCCTGCGGATCGAGGTCGACGACGAGCGCACGCTCGCCCGCCTCGGCGAGACAGGCCGCGAGGTTGATCGCCGTCGTCGTCTTGCCGACGCCGCCTTTCTGGTTCGCGAACGCATAGACCTTGCCGGGCATGCGCCCAATCTAGCGACGGAGTCGGATGCCGAAAGCCGCTTGCACAAAGGCTTTTTGCGCTCTTTCCGCGCGCGCTAAGCGAGTGGGCGCCGCTTTGCGACGCCCGGCCGGCGCGGGAAGCCGGGCGGCGTCGCGGCCGTCTTGCGCAGCACCAGGAAGCCGGCCGGGGAAGGCTCGAGCTCGGCGGCCAGTTGCGCCGCGACCGCAGCCACACCGTCGGCGTCTGCCGACGGGCCGACCCACAGCACGACGACCCCTCCCTCCCGCACGAGCGGCAGGCACCACTCGGCCGCCGTCGGTGGGCGCGCGAGCGCCTTCGCACACGCCACGCCGGCCCAGTCGGTTTGCTGCTCCTCTGCGCGACCCCAGACGACACGCGCGTTGGCGGGGGCGAAGCGTTCGAGGAACACGCACTTGCGGCGTTCGGCCTCGAGCAGCACAACCTCGCGCCCGGGCAGCGCGTGGGCGAGCGGGATCCCGGGCGCGCCGCCGCCCGAGCCGACATCCACGATCGGCCCGCTCGAGCGCCCCACCAGCTCGATGCCCGCCAGCGAGTCGTCGAGCAACACGCGCCGCGCGGCGGCGAGGTCGCGGAGCGCCGTCAGCCCGGGCGTCGCGACGACAGCCGCGAGCCAGTCCTCAAGCGGGGAAGACGACGACGTACCGATGTGGCTCCGTCCCCTCGCTCGCCGTCTGCACGCCGGGGAACTCCTGCAGCCGCTCGTGCACGATCTTGCGCTCGCCCGGTGTCATCGGTTCGAGCAGGACCCGCTCGCCGAGCGCGGCGCGCTCCGCACTGCGAAGCGCGAGGCTTGCGAGCGTCGTGCGTCGCCGCTCGCGGTACCCGGCCGCGTCCACCGTCACTGGCTTGAGCGTGCCCGCGCGATGCAGTGCGGCGTTTGCGACCGTCTGGAGCGCGTCGATCGTCTGTCCATGCTTGCCGATCAGCAGGCCGAGGTCGTCACCGCTGCAGGTGACGAGCAGCTCGCCGGCATTCTCGCGCACCTGGACGCGCACACGGATGCCCATTGCGCCGACGACCCGCTCGACCAGCTCGCGGGCGTGCGTCTCCGCGACGCTCTCGTCGCTTCCCCGGGACACGACCTCGGACGCCGCGGAGGCGGCGACAGTCGCGATCACCCGCGCCGGGGCGAAGCCGACACCGAGCAGTCCCCGCTCGCCCTCCGAGACAACCTGGAAGTGCACCGAGCCGCTGTCGAGGCCGGGCGCGAGCCGTTCGAGGTCACGCAACGCGTTCCACTTCGCCTCGCCGACGGTCTCCCCCGTCGCTTCGACGGAGAGTGTGCTCACCGCTGCGCGCGGCCCTTCTTCTTGACTCGGCGCGGCTGCGCCGGCGGCAGCTTCGGGGGCTCCGGGGCAGAGTCCTCGGACGGGCCGGCCGATGCGTCGCCGCGGCGCGGGGCACGCGAAGAGCGTCGCGGACCGGCCGGGGCGAGCGACGGCGCGCCGGGGGCGGGCTTCGGGACGAGCCTCCGGGTGACGAGCCCCTGGCCGACCGTCCACAGGTTCGTCGTCATCCAGTAGAGGATCAGGCCGGTCGGGAAGCGCGAGACGACCGTCAGGAAGACGAGCGGCAGGAACATCATGATCCGGCGCTGCGTCTTGTCCATGGTTGCGCCCATGAAGTACGTCGACGAAATCTGGGAGCCGGCGTAGATCGCGAGCAACACAAACCCCGACCAGTGCGCGGTCGCCTTGTCCGAGATGTTCGGGACGACGTGCAGCCACGAACCGGTGATGTGCTTGGTGTTGTTCTTCAGCGTGAAGTAGAGCGCGATGAAGACGGGGAACTGCGCAAGCAGCGGCAGGCACGACGCTGCCGGGTTGATGTTGTTCTCCTTGTAGAACTTCATCAGCTCTTCGTTCAGCTTCGTGCGGTCGCCCTTGTATTTGGCCTGCAGCGCTTTCATCTCGGGCGCATGCGCCTGCAGCGACTGCATCGAGTGGATCTGCTTGACGGTCAACGGGACGAGCACGATGCGCACGAGGACCGTGAGCGCGACGATCGACCACGCCCACGGCAGGCCGGCCGACGTGTGGAAGAAGTCGAGGATCGACTTCATGATGTTCTCGAGCGGCGCGAGGATCGAGGCGACGATCAGCATTTCGGCCCGGCGCTCATGGGTAGTCAACCCCGCCGTGCGACCAGGGGTTGCAGCGTAGAAGGCGCCAGCCCGCCATGGGCAGACCGCGTAGCACGCCGTGCTTGCGGATTGCGATCACCGCGTACTCGGAGCAGGTTGGGTGGTACTTACAGGTGTTCGCAGGCAGGAACGGGGACACCACGAGCTGGTAAAGCCTGATCGGTAGGACCGCGACACCCCGGACGGCTCGTTGTGTCACGCCGACGCCTTGCCCAGGACCTCGTCGACCCGCGCCTCGAGCCACTCGTGCCCGTTCGCCTCGGCCGCCTCGGGGAGCCCCGCTCGTACAACGAGCACGTAGTCATTCGACGGGGGCACCGCCTCGAGCCGGACCCGCACGATGTCCCGCAGCTGCCGCTTGATCCGGTTGCGCACGACGGCGTTGCCGACTGCCTTGGGCACGGCGAAGCCAAGGCGCGGCGCGCCGATCGACTCGTCGCGTTCGAACCAGTAGAGCGTCAGGAAGCGGGTCGACACGGACCGGCCTTGCCGATACACGGCGTCGAAGTCGCGCGAGCGGGAAAGGCGGTTCCGGCGCTGCACCGGCGGCATTACGCCGACAGGCGCTTGCGGCCCTTCGAGCGGCGCCGCTTGAGAATCTGCTGGCCGGCACGCGTCGCCATGCGGGCGCGGAAGCCGTGCTTCCGCTTCCGCTTGCGTACATTCGGCTGATAGGTCCGCTTCATCTCGTCGAAAAGAAAGGGTGAGCCGGCAGGAGCCGGCCGCGGGCGAGTATAGCCGGACCATTTCGGCCAGCGGTTGTCCACAGGCGCTCACGGGTGGAAAAGGCGTGGAAAGGGGGCAGACCGGAGGCTGGCCTGTCAAGCTTTCCACACCTGTGGAGACCCGTGTGGAGCTTGGCAAAATCCCTGCAAAACAGGCGAAACGGCGGAAGGGACGTGACGAGAAATCCTCATTGAGCGCCGAACCGGACGCTGCTATGCTCGCCAGCCCCAGGGGTCTACGCAGAGGAGCGTTGAGGCAGGTGGAGCGCCAAATCGAGCTGACGGCGGACGGCCTCTGGAGCGACGTTTCCGCCCGGCTCCGGGAAGCCCTCAACGATACGACCTACTCGACCTGGTTCGGTGAGGTGGGTGGTGCGGAGCTCGACGACAACACCTTCGCGGTCGCGGTGCCGAACGACTTCACGCGTGAATGGATCGAGGGGCACTTTCTCGATCTGATCCGAGCCGCCGTGAAGGACGCGGGCGGCACCGAGCTCCGCGTGCAGCTGCGCGTCGTCGAAACGGACGTTGTGCCCGTGCAGCCGGCGGCGTCGAGCGCACCCCCGAGCGCCGTGCGGCCGCTGCCGGTCGAGGTGACCCCGCTTCGCACGGACGTCGCCGGGATCAACCCGAAGTACACCTTCGACTCGTTCGTGATCGGCTCGTCCAACCGTTTTGCGCACGCTGCAGCACTCGCCGTCGCCGAAGCGCCGGCGCAGGCCTACAACCCGCTCTTCATCTACGGGCACACCGGCCTCGGCAAGACGCACCTGCTGCACGCGGTCGCGAACTTCGTCACCGACCACGGCGGCGGGCTCACCTGCCGCTACGTCACGTCGGAGACGTTCATGAACGACTTCATCAACAGCCTGCGCGACAAGCGCATCGAGGGCTTCAAGCAGCGCTATCGCACCTACGACGTTCTCCTGATCGACGACGTGCAGTTCTTCGAGCACAAGGAGCGTATCCAGGAGGAGTTCTTCCACACCTTCAACTCGCTCTACGAAGCCGGCCGTCAGATCGTCATGTCGTCGGACCGGCCGCCTCGCGACATCTCCACCCTCGAGGAGCGGCTGCGGTCGCGTTTCGAATGGGGGCTGATCACCGACATCCAGCCGCCCGACCTGGAAACGCGCATCGCGATCCTGCGCAAGAAGGTCAAGAACGATCAGATCGAGATTCGCGAGCCCGAGCTGCTGACATTCATCGCCTCTCGCGTGTCCACCAACATCCGCGAGCTCGAGGGTGCTCTCACGCGCGTCGTGGCGTTCTCGTCGCTGACCGGCCGGGCGCTGTCGGTCGATCTCGCCCAGGACGTCCTCAAGGATGTGTTCCCGCAGGGCGAGTCGGCACAGATCTCGATCGAGCGGATCCAGGACCTGGTATGCGAGCGCTTCAGCGTCACGATGCAGGAGCTGACCGGCGACCGGCGTTCCCAAAACATCGTCTATCCGCGGCAGGTTGCCATGTACCTCTCGCGCGAGCTGACGGACTCCTCGCTGCCGAAGATCGGCAAGGAGTTCGGCGGTCGCGACCATACGACTGTGATTCACGCGACCTCGAAGATCGCACGGTTGATTCGTGAGGATAGGTCTGTGTACAACCTCGTCCAAGAACTCACAGCTCGCGTCCGTCAGGCGAGATGACAAAAAACCCTGTGCAAGACCGTGAGTTGTCCCCCGTCCGGCCTCACAGCAAAAATGAGCAGGGTGGCGGGGCAGTGGCACTTCTCCCCGGACCCACAGCCCCTATCACTACAACGAGGTCTTTTATTACATGATTGACTCAGAAACAGTGGTCGGAACCGGGCTGAGGATTACCGTCTCCAGAGACGAGCTTGCGGCGAAACTCGCCGTCGTTGCACGAGGTGTCTCGAGTCGTACCGCGGTGCTCGTGCTCGGAGGGATCCAGCTGCGAGCCGAGGCCGGCCGGCTCCACCTCGCCGCCACGGACATGGAAGTCTCGTTGAGAGCATCGATCGACGCCCAGGTCTCGGACGAGGGAACGGTGATCGTTCCCGGCCGGCTGCTGCTCGACATCGCCCGCTCGCTTGCCGACGGCGAGGTCGTGGTCGAACATCACCCGGACGAAGCTGTCGTCGTCGTGACCGCGGGCGCCGCCGCTTACCGGCTGCACACGTACTCGAGCGAGGACTTCCCGCGGCTGCCCGAGGTCGACACCGATGCACTGCACACGATCGACCGCGACGCGCTCGTCGAGACGATCGCGCGGGTGGGCCGCAGCGCATCACGCGACGAGAGCCGCCCGGTGCTCACCGGCATCCTCGTGCGTTTCGAACCGGGGAAGATCGTGATGGCGGCCACCGACTCGTACCGGCTCGCCGTCAAGGAGACGCCGGTCTCGGGCACGTTGCCGGAGCTCGAGGCGATCATTCCCGCCCGCGCGCTGCAGGAGCTCGCCCGGATCGCGGCCGGCGCCGGCGAGGTCCAGATCGGGATGCAGGAGAACCATGTCGTCTTCGGCGCCGACGGAACGTGGCTGACCACACGCCGGATCGACGGGCAGTTCCCGAATTACCGCCAGCTGCTGCCCGAGCAGTTCGAGTACGAGCTGCCCATGCCGCGCGAAGAGGTCCTCGAGGTCGTCAGGCGCGTGTCGCTGATGGCGCAGCGAAACTCACCTCTGCGGCTCCGTTTCGCCGACGGCGAGCTCACCGTGTCGGCGGTCACCCAGGACGTCGGTGAGGCCCGCGAGTCGCTGCCGGCGCCCTACACGGGCGATGCGATGGAGATCGGCTTCAACGCCGAGTTCCTGCGCGACGGGCTCGAGTCGGTCGACTCCGACTCGGTCAAGTTCAAGCTGATCAGCCCCCTGCGGCCGGCGGTGCTCGAGGGCGACGCGCACGACTACGTGTACCTGATCATGCCGATCAGGCTTGCGGGCTGAAGGCAAGACTGCCTGCACTGCTCGCGCGTCACACTTCGCCAGTACCGCTCGTACGCGTCGCTCGACCTCGCTCTCGTCCCGGGCGTCGTGCTCGTGGTGGGGCGTAACGGCGCCGGCAAGACAAACCTGCTCGAGTCGTTGCATGTCGCGACCCAGGGCTTCTCGCCCCGCACACGGCAGGACACCCAGCTGATCCGGCTCGGCGAGCAGGCGGCCCGCGTCGCGGTCGAAGGCAGCCGCGGCAGCACGCCGTTCGAAGTGACCGTGACGCTGCGGCATGGACAGGCGAAGGAGGCGCGCGTGAACGGCGCCAGGCTGACCTCGGCGGAGTCGCTGCGCCGGGAGTTCGCCACGCTCGTGTTCACACCCGACCGGCTCGCGGTCGTGAAAGGGGGGCCCGCGGCGCGCCGTGCGTATTTCGATCGCGTGCTCGGCCGCCTGCATCCGGCACGCGCGTCGGTGCCGCAGGACTACCTTGCTGCGCTCGCCCAGCGCAACGCGGCTCTGCGGCGGGTACAGCTCGGCTTGTCCGGACGCGACGCACTCGAGCCGTGGACCGAGCAGGTTGCGACGCTTGGCGCGGACCTCGTGGGGCGGCGGGCAGAGACGCTCGCCGTACTCGGCCCGGGCTTTGCGGAGCGCGCAGCCGAGCTCGGCCTGCCGGAAGCCCGCCTCGGCTACGACGCGAAACCTCCGACGAGGGAGGAGCTCGACGCGCGCCTCGCGCGCGATCTCGACCGTGGTGCAACGAGCGTCGGCCCGCACCTCGACGACGTGCTCGTCACAGGCGGTGGGCGAGATCTCCGCCAGTTTGGCTCGCAGGGCGAGCAGCGCCTGGCGGTGCTCTCGTTGCTGCTCGCCGAAGCAGAGCTCCTGCCCACGCCGCCGCTCCTGCTGCTCGACGATGTCCTCTCCGAGCTCGATCCGGGCCGCCGCGAGGTTCTGGCCGCGCGCGTTGCGGGCATGGGACAGACGATGATCACGGCGACGCACCGGGCGTCGCTTCCGATCGAGCCCGCGCAGATCGTGGAGGTGTCAGTTGGATCGGCTCGGTAGCAGGATTCGTTCGGAGCTCTCCCGCTTCGGCCCCCAGGCCGGCCTGGCCGACCTCGTCGAGCGCTGGCCGGCCGCGGTCGGCGACGGCATCGCACGGAACGCCTGGCCGGCACGGATCGCTCGCGACGGAACCGTGCACGTGGCGACGGCCGACTCGGTGTGGTCGTTCGAGCTCGGTCAGCGTGCGGCCGAGATCGCCGAGAAGCTGGGCGTGCCCAAGGTCAGGTTCGCCCCGGGCCCGCTGCCGGAACCGGATCCGGAGCTCAGCGCGAACCCGATCGACGTGACCCCGGAGGACGCCGAGCGGGCCCGCGCCATCGCCTCGTTGATCGACGACGAAACCCTGCGCGAAAGTGTGCAAAAAGCGGTGTCTTTCGGGCTCGCCAGGGGGCGGGGCACCCGCCCGATCTGATACACTCTACGTGCCTCGCAAAACCCGCGTTTTGCAGGCATTTCTTCGATATGGCAAAGACCCAGGCGAAGGCCGGTTACTCGGCCAAGGACATCACCGTGCTCGAAGGTCTCGAGCCGGTCCGTCTTCGCCCCGGGATGTACATCGGCTCGACGGGGATCCGGGGCCTCCATCACCTCGTCTACGAGGTAGTGGCCAACTCTGTCGACGAGGCCCTGGCGGGCTACAACGACTCGGTCGCGATCACGATCCATCCCGACAACTCGGTCACGGTCGTCGACCGCGGCCGGGGGATCCCGGTCGACGAGGTCCCCGAGACCGGGGTTTCGGCGCTCGAGATCGTCTTGACGAAGCTGCACGCCGGCGGCAAGTTCGGGGGCGAGGGCTACAAGGTCTCGGGCGGCCTGCACGGTGTGGGCGTCTCCGTGGTCAACGCGCTCTCGGAATGGCTCGTCGCGACGGTCGACGCGCCGGACGGGAAGACGTATCGCCAGTCGTTCACGCGCGGCGTGCCACAGGGCCCGATGGAGGTGATCGGCGAAGCCACGGGTACCGGCACGACGATCTCGTACCTCGCCGACGCCGAGATCTTCGACGAGACCTCTCACGACGCGACGACGCTGCTTTCGCGCTTCCGCGAGACGGCATTCCTGACGCGCGGGCTGAAGGTGACGTTCACCGACGAGCGCGCCGATGCCGCCGCACCCGTCGAGTTCCACTACGAGGGCGGCATCAGGGACTTCGTGGGCTACATCAACGAGTCGAAGGACGTCGTGCACCGCCACGTCGTCTACTTCTCGAGCGCCACAGATCAGGGCGAGGTCGAAGTGGCGATGCAGTGGAACTCCTCGTATCAGGAGTCCGTTTTCTCGTTCGCCAACAACGTCAACACCCACGAGGGCGGGTCGCACCTCTCGGGCTTCCGCTCAGCGCTCACCTCGACGTTGAACAAGTACGCGCGTGACAAGGGCCTCCTGAAGGAGAAGGAGGACAACCTCGAAGGCGAGGACGCGCGCGAAGGCCTTGCAGCGGTCATCTCGGTCAAGCTTTCCGACCCGCAGTTCGAGGGTCAGACGAAGACCAAGCTCGGCAACCCATGGGTGACGGGCCTCGTCTCGACCGCGGTCAACCAGAAGCTCGCGGAGTTCTTCGAGGAGAACCCGACCGACGCGCGCCAGATCATCAGCAAGGCAGTCGCCGCGCAGCGTGCCCGCCAGGCCGCGCGCAAGGCGCGTGAGCTGACCCGCCGCAAGTCGGCGCTCGAGAGCATGTCCTTGCCGGGGAAGCTGGCCGACTGCTCGATCAAGGACCCCGAGTCGGCCGAGCTCTTCATCGTCGAGGGCGACAGCGCGGGCGGCTCCGCAAAGATGGGCCGCGACCGGACCTACCAGGCGATCCTGCCGCTGCGCGGAAAGATCATCAACTCGGAGAAGAACCGCATCAACAAGGTTCTCTCCAACAACGAGATCCAGGCGATGATCACGGCGATCGGCACGTCGCTCGGCGAGGAATTCGACCTCGAGAAGCTTCGCTACCACCGCATCATCGTGATGACGGACGCCGACGTTGACGGCTCGCACATCAGGACGCTCATCCTCACGTTCCTCTATCGCCAGATGCCGGCGCTGATCGACAACGGGCACGTGTACATCGCGGTCCCGCCGCTCTACAAGGTGAAGCTCGGGAGCCAGGAGTTCTACTTCGAGAAGGACGCCCAGCTCGAGGATCTGCTTGCGCGCGAACGCATCCCGAACGTGGCAATCACCTCTCGCGAGGGCGAGGCCGTCAAGCTGACCGAGGCGAAGTGGAGCCGCTTCGCCAACGACCTGCAGCAGTACGAGGGGTACTACGCACGACTTCGGTCCGACTTCGGCGCCGCGGCGACGGAGCTGATGATCCTGCACCGTCTCGTGGAGCACGACATCGAGGGCCCCGACGATCTCGCAGGCGCGATCGCCGCCATCGGCGAGAACGGCTATGCCCTGTCGGTGCTCGAACACGCGCACGACGAGCTGCGCGTGCGGGTCGTCGAGACCGAGACCTCTGCCGGCCGCAACATCACCGTGCCGGTCGAACTGCTCGCCTCGCCGATGTACGGCGGCCTGCGTGCCGCGTACCAGAAGCTCGTCGCGCAACTCGGCCGGCCGCCGTTCACCGTGCAGGTGGGCAAGGAACTGGAGGTGGCGGAGACCTTCGACGTCTTGCGCGAGCGCGTGCTCGAGGCTGCGAAGCAGGGGATCCAGGTCTCGCGCTTCAAGGGGCTCGGCGAGATGAACGCCGAGCAGTTGTGGGAGACGACGATGGACCCTGCAAAGCGTCTTCTGATGCGCGTCGACGTGGAGGACGCCGCCGCCGCCGACCGGGTGTTCTCGATGCTGATGGGCGACGCTGTCGAGCCGCGCCGGGAGTTCATCGAGCAGAACGCGAAGGACGTCAAGTTCCTCGACGTTTAGCTGGCGCTAAACGTCGAGAAAGAGATGCCGGATGAGTGAGGTAGAGACAGGAGCACTGGGGCCCGGGCGCATCGAGTCGAGAGAGCTCGAGCAGGAGATGCGCACGAGCTTCCTCGGGTATGCGATGCACGTCATCGTCTCCCGGGCGCTGCCGGACGTGCGCGACGGGCTGAAGCCGGTGCACCGCCGGGTGCTCTACTCGATGTGGTCGAACGGCAACCGCCCCGGCCGGCCGTATGTGAAGAGCGCGAACATCGTCGGTTATGTGATGGGCAATCATCACCCGCACGGCGACGCGTCGATCTACGACACGCTCGTTCGTCTCGCGCAGCCGTTCTCGCTGCGCTACCCGCTCGTCGACGGCCAGGGCAACTTCGGCTCGATCGACGACGATCCGCCGGCGGCGATGCGCTACACCGAGGCGCGCCTGGCGAAGCTCGCCGAGGAGATGCTCCGCGAGCTCGACTCGGACACGGTCGACTTCGGGCCGAACTACGACGAGTCGAAGCGCGAGCCGCTCGTCCTGCCCGCACGCTTCCCGAACCTGCTCGTCAACGGCAGCGCCGGCATCGCCGTCGGCATGGCGACGAACATTCCGCCACACAACCTGACCGAGGTCGTCGGCGCGATCGTGACGCTGATCGACAATCCGTCGGCGAGCGTCGAGGACCTGATGAGGCACGTGAAGGGCCCCGACTTCCCGACCGGCGCGATCATCGTCGGCCGCTCCGGGATCCGCGACGCGTACCGCTCGGGACGCGGCCGCGTGGTCATGCGCGCGCGCGCCCACATCGAGGAGCTGCGCGGAGGCAAGAGCGCGATCATCGTCACCGAGCTTCCCTACGGCGTCAAGAAGGGCGGCGACGGCGGTGTGATCGCCAAGATCGCCGAGCTCGTCAACGACAAGGTGCTCGCGGAGATCTCCGACCTCCAGGATCACTCCGACCGCTCCGGGATGCGCATCCAGGTGGAGCTCAAGCGCGACGCGATTCCTCAGGTTGCGCTGAACAAGCTCTTCAAGCACACGCCGCTGCAGTCGACCTTCGGGGTGAACACGGTTGCGCTCGTCAACGGGGTGCCGCGAACGCTGTCTCTGCTCGAGCTCCTGACGCACTACCTCGACTTCCAGCGCGAGATCGTTTCGCGCCGTTCGAAGCACGAATTGCGCCAGAAGGAGAAGCGCGCGCACATCCTCCAGGGCTACCTGATCGCCCTCGACAACCTCGACGCGGTGATCGCCTTGATTCGCAGCGCGGCAGACACCGAGGCGGCGAAGACCGGTCTCATGTCGACGTTCGAGCTGTCCGAGCTCCAGGCGGTCGCGATTCTCGAGCTACGCCTGCGCGCGTTGACCGCGCTCGAGCGCAAAGGTGTCGAGGACGAGTACCGCGACATCCAGGAGCGCATCGCCGAGCTGCGCGAGCTGCTCGCGGACGAGTCCAAGATCGATGCGCTGATCAAGGACGAACTACTCGAGCTACAGAGCATCTATGCCCGTCACGACGATCGGCGCACGGAGATCGTCGCCGCCGAGGAGGAGCTCGAGCTCGAGGATCTGATCGCCGAGGAGGACATGGTGATCGCGATCACACGCTCCGGCTACATCAAGCGCCTACCCGTGACCTCATATCGCGAGCAGCGCCGGGGCGGCATCGGCGTGATGGGGATGGACCTGAAGGACGAGGATTACATCGAGCACCTCTTCGTCGCCTCGACACACGACTACATCCTGTTCTTCACGAGCGTCGGCAAGGTGTATCGCCTCAAGGTGCACGAATTGCCGCTCGGCTCGCGTCAGTCGAAAGGCCGCGCGATCGTCAACCTGCTGCCGTTCCGCCAGGGTGAGGCAGTGCGGGCCGTCGTGCAGACGCGGAGCTTCTCCGAGGCGAAGTACCTGCTCTTCGCGACGAAGAACGGCGTCGTCAAGAAGACCGAGCTCGGTGCGTACAACACGTCGCTGAAGGCCGACGGGATCATCGCGATCAAGATGCGCGAGGGCGACGAGTTGATCGGCGTCCGCCACAGTTCGGGCGAAGACGACGTGCTGATGGTGTCGAAGCTCGGCCAGGCGATCCGGTTCTCCGAGCAGAACGTCCGCGCGATGGGACGCGACGCCTCGGGCGTGCAGGGCATGCGGCTGCGCGGCGACGACGAGGTGATCTCCGTCGCGATCGCAGCCGACGACTCCGACCTGCTCGTCGTGACCGAGAACGGCTACGGCAAGCGCACTCGCGTCTCCGAATATCCGAAAAAGGGCCGTGGCGGCATGGGTGTGAAGACCGTGCAGCTGACTGCGGCGCGCGGCCATCTGGCCGGCGCCCGCGTTGTGCGCGACGGCTACCAGGTGATGCTGATCTCGACGGGCGGGACCGTGATCAAGATGCCGGTCGAGGACGTCAAGCGGCTCGGTCGCTCGACGCAGGGCGTGATCGTGATGCGGCTCCGCGAAGGCGAGCTCGTCTCGTCGCTCGCCCCGGTTGTCGATTCCGGTGACGACGCAGAGGTCGATGCGCTGGACGACCTGGCGCCGGCGGCGGGCCCGGCAGCCGACGCTGCAGACGACGCTTAGGGGCCACGGCCGGTTTACCGACGCGCCCGCTTCCGTTTTGCAAGCGGTAGTGGTAGAAGTGCCAGGCGAGGGTCGGGGGCAAGCGAACAAAGGAAGCTCTCCGAGTGGCGTACATCAGGCAGGTCGACCTGCTCGAGCCGATCGACATGGCTGAGCACTTGGACAAGATCGAGCTCTATCTCGGGCAGGTCTGCGCAATCGCCGGCATTTCGAAGATGCAGCTCGACTACTGGACGAACAAGGCGCAGATTCCGACCAAGGGGAAGAAGCAGCGGATCTACGACATGAGCGCCGTGGAGACCGTGATGTTGATCAAGCAGGCGAAGGACAAGGGCCTGAACCTCGGCGCCGCGATCGATGCTGCCCGCCGGTTCCGCGAGCGGCGCTCGCTCGCGTAGTCAGGCACACAGGGTCAGTCACGCACCCAGCCTCGCCGCTGCATCCTCGGGCGCAACGGAGTCGATGTAGACGCCGGCGCCGAGCTCGAGGCCGGCAAGGCGCGTCGTGCGCGGGTAGAGCTCGAGGTGCCAGTGCGGGCCGTCGTGCAGCCAGGCGTTCAGAGGCACGAGCGCGGCGCCGTGGATGTGCTGGAGCCGCCGAACGAGCTCGGCGAGCAGCCGGACAGCCGGCGCGAGCAGGTCGCTGCGCAGGCCGTCCGCTTCGGAATGCGACGGGGCAATCAGCACCTCGTACGGCACACGGCTGACCACAGGGCAGCCGGCCGTGACGCCGTCGCGCTCCAGCACCGGGATCACCTCCGGCAAGCCCCGCTCGGCCGTCACCTGCGGTGCCGGCCCGGGCAGCCACGCGAGTTGCGAGTGGGAATGCGGGAGCGAGGAGCCGGCGTCGTAACCCTCGTTCAGAAGCGGGAAGCAGAAGCCGCCTACGTCGCGCGCCCGGCGCTGCCACGCTTCGGCGACCAGGTCGAGTGTCGCGTCCGCAAGCGCTCCGAGCGAGTGGACGTGGGCCGGGCCGTGGATCACAACCTCCTGCCGCTCGAGCGCCGGAAAGAGGTTCGGCACGACTCTCACGCCCCAACCCGTGGGTCCGTCGCCGAGTCGCAGTGTCTCGGGCGGAGTCAGATCCTCGTTGCCCGAGCAGAACGGGCACGTGGCCGCGTCGTCGCTCGCCGGCCCGCCGGCGCCGGGCCGTTGTGCGCGCCCGGGTGCGACGGCGGCCCAGCGGCCGGTCATCGGGTCGTGACGGATGTCGGTCACGGGCTGAAGGCGGTCAGGTACCCCGGGGTGGCCGGGGTCAGGCTGCGGGCTGGTCGCCGAACGCCGCGAACGCCTTCAGCATCTCGATCGGTACGGGGAAGGCGATCGTGGTCGACTGCGACGACCCGAGCTCGAGCAGGGTCTGTAGATAGCGGAGCTGCAGTGCGATCGGGTGCTGCTCGATCACCTTGGCAGCGTCTTTCAGCCGTTCGGATGCCTGGAACTCGCCTTCGGCGTTGATCACCTTCGCGCGCCGCTCGCGCTCGGCCTCGGCCTGGCGCGCCATCGCACGCTGCATGCTCTGAGGGATCTCCACGTCCTTGACCTCGACGATCGAGACCTTGATGCCCCACGGCGCCGTCTGCTCGTCGATGATCCCCTGCAGGATCGCGTTGATCTTCTCCCGCTCCGAGAGAAGCTCATCGAGCTGGTGCTGGCCGAGGACGGAGCGCAGTGTCGTCTGCGCGATCTGCGAGGTCGCGACCATGAAGTTCTCGATCTGCACGATCGCGTCCTCGGGCTTGACGATGCGGAAGTACGCGACGGCGTTGACGCGGACAGGCACGTTGTCCTTGGTGATCACCTCTTGCGGCGGGATGTTCAACGTGATCGTGCGCAGGTCGACCCGGACCATCCGGTCGACGACGGGGATCAGGATGAAGAGGCCCGGGCCCTTCGGCTCAGGCAGCAGCCGCCCGAGCCGGAACACGATTCCCCGCTCGTACTCGCGGGCCACCTTGATCGCACTGATCGCGAACATCAGCACGAAGAAGACGACGACAGCGAGAACGATGAGCGCGACGTTCACGGCTACAGCCTAGACCTTCTAGACCTGCCGCACCCGCAGTGAAAGGCCGTCGAGGGCCTCGACCCGGACATGCTGCCCCTCGACGAGCGGGCTGTCGGAGTCGGCATGCCACAGCTCACCGCGGACGAAGACGAGACCGCTGCCGCGGACGACCCCCTCCAGGCCGACGATCTCCTGCGGTCCAACCCGGGGTGGCCGCCTGCGAACTGCGAGCGCCTTGGAGATCGCGAAGGCCCAGAAGGAGCCGATCAGGACGGTCACGGTGACGACGAGCGGCACCGAAGTGTGGTACGGCGCCGGCAGGTTGTGGAAGAGCGTGGTCATCCCGAGCGCCATCGCGACGAGCCCGGAAAGCGTGAGCGCACCGTGGGTCGGCACGTGGAGGTCGATCACGAGGAGCGACGCGCCGAGGAGCACGAGCGCAAGCCCGGCCCACGAGAGTGGCAGCACCGAGAAGCCAAACAGCGCCGTCACCATGCAAATCGCGCCGAAGGCGCCGGGAATCACTGCGCCCGGATGGAAGAGCTCGAAGCCGAGGCCCAGGAGCCCGGCCAGGAAGAGCAGCGAGACGATGTTGGGGTCGATCAGCGTCGAGAGAAAGCGGGTGAGGAAGCCCGGGCTGACGTCGGTGATCGCCGCGCCTGCGGTGTGTAGCGTGAAGTGCCGTGGGGTCGTGACGCGTCCGTCGATCGTCTTCAGGAGCGCAGGAAGGGTCGGGGCGATCACGTCGATCACGTTCAGACGCAGCGCCTCCTCCGCGGTCAGGTTCGACGCCACCCGCACCGCAGAGTCCGCCCACTTCGCGTTGCGGCCATGTGACGCCGCGAGGCCGCGCAACGATGCCGCGGCGTCATTCACCACCTTGCGCCGCAGGTCGCTGCCGATGTTCGCGCCGCTGCCGCTGATCGGTGTCGACGAGCCGATGTTCGTCTGCGGCGCCATCGCGAGCACGTCGGCAGCCTCAGAGATCCAGACACCCGCGGACGCGGCGCGTGCCCCGTTCGGCGAAACGTAGACGATCACCGGGATCTTCAGCGAGAGCTCTCGCTGCACGATCTTGCGCATCGAGTCCTCGAGCCCGCCCGGCGTGTCGAGCACGATCACAGCGGCCGAGTAGCCCTGTGCTTGCGCGTTGCCCAACTCGTGATTCAGCCAGTCTTGCGTCACCGGGTCGACGTCGGTCGTGAAGTGGATGGCGAGCACGCGCGGCGCGCCCCACGCGCCCGCAGGGAATGCGAGTGCGAGGAAGAACACGGCCAGGAGCAGGCGCTTCAACGTCGGTAAGGATTGTATGCGGAGAGGGTCGCTGGCCTCGAGGGCGAAGCCTGCGTACGGCACCGTGGAAGCGGGGCCGTACGCATGCTGAAGCTTTCCCTCGCACTCGCAACCATCGCCGCGGCTCTGATCGCTCCGTCACCCGGGCGGGCCGGCGACGTCGCGATGCACGTGCAGGATGTGCCGCTCGGGGCCCGCTCGCTGGCTTCGGCAGCGACGCCCATGCATTTCAACCTGCTCGCGGTCCACTGGACCGGGAGCGGCACAGTTTCCTACCGCACGCATCGCCTGCACGGCGGCTGGACCGGCTGGGTGGCGGCGGACGCCGACGCCGCACCCGACGGAGGCACGGGAGCCTGGCATGACGGCAACCTCGAGTGGACGGGAGCGTCCGACGCGTTTCAGTTCCGCCGCAGCGGCGACGTGCGCCGTCTGCGTGCCTACGAGATCTGGTCGCGCGTGACCACGCCGACGGTCAGAAGCCTGTCGGAGGCGGGTTCGCCCACGATCGTGCCGCGCTCCGGCTGGGGCGCAGACGAGCGGATCGTCCGGGCGAAGCCGCTGATCGCGCCTGCGATCAGGCTCGCGATCGTCCATCACACAGCCGGCTCGAACTCGTACACGCCGGCGCAGGCGGCGGCGATCGTGCGCGGCATCGAGGTCTACCACGTGGAGGGGAACGGCTGGAACGACATCGGCTACAACTTTCTCGTCGACCGGTTCGGCACGGTCTACGAGGGCCGGGGCGGCGGCATCGACCGGAACGTCGTCGGCGCCCACTCGGAAGGGTTCAACACCGGCACGGTGGGCATCGCGCTGATCGGGAACTTCGGCACGGCGACACCGCCGAAGGCGATGCAGGACGCACTCGTCAAGCTGCTTGCGTGGCGACTCGACATCGCTCACATCGATCCGCTGTCGACGGTCGTCTACACCTCGGGCGGGAACGCGAAGTTCAAGGCGGGCAAGCTGGTCACGCTGCGCGCGATCTCCGGGCATCGCGACACCGGCCCCAGCGAGTGCCCTGGCAACGACGCGTACGTGCTGTTGCCGGCAATCGCAAGGCGTGTTGCGGTCACCGGGCTGCCCAAGCTCTATGTGCCGACCGCGGCGGGCGTGCTCGGCGGCAAGATCAGGTTTCAAGGGCGCGTCTCAGCGGCGCTCCCCTGGACCGTCACGATTACCAACGCGCTCGGGAGCACGGTCGCCTCCGGGTCGGGCCGCGGCCCGCTCGTCGACTGGACCTGGAACTCGCTCGTCGCGGGCAAGGGCGTGTTCACCTGGACGATCGCGGCTCCGGGCGCTCTGCCGGCGACCGGCACGATCGGGATCGCACGCGCGTCGCCCCAGCCGCCGCTCTCACTCCGAAATCTCGCGTCGGCGCCGGCGGTCGTCACCCCGGCCGGGGACGGGTCGGGCGACTCGTCGTCGGCCAGCTTCACGCTCGGCGCCCCGGCGCAGGTGACCGCCTGGCTGGAGGACGCGGCGGGAACGACCGTGCTGACGCTGCTCGACGAGCAGCGAGCCGCCGGCGCGAACACCTTCGATTGGGCCGCCGGTGGGCTGCCCGACGGTCGCTACCTGCTGCTCGTAACCGCGGCGGCCGGCACGAAGAGCGTCACCAAGACGGCCGCTGTCGTGGTCGACCGGACCCTCAGCGGTCTCACCCCGGCGCTCGTCGCCTTCTCGCCCAACGGCGACGGCGTTTCCGACTCCGCCACGTTTTCCTTCGTGCTCTCGCAGGGTGTGCCTGTGCGACTCGACATCGAGCAAGCCGGAGTCGTCGTCACCTCGCCGTTCCAGGGCGAGCTCGCCGCAGGCAACCACTCGCTCCAATGGGACGGGACGGCGAACGGGGCGGTCCTGCCCGACGGCGAGTACACGGCCGTGTTCACGGTCACCGACGCCCTCGGCAACGTGCAGATCGCGGTGCCGGTCACGATCGATGACGTGCCGCCGACGCTCCAGATCGTCGATCGCTCGACGCTCACGTTCTCACTCGACGAGCCGGCTACGGTGACCGTGCTCGTCAACGGGACGACTCAGATCGTCGCCGCGGAGACGGCGGGAACGTTCACGGTGCCGTTCCAGGGCGCCGTGACGACGGTTTCGGCTCAGGCGCAGGATGCGGCGGGCAACGTGAGCGCCACCGTCACCATCAGCTGACCAGCCACGCGTCATAGCCCAGCTCGAGGCGCTCGAGCACGTCGACGAGCAGGTCGAGCGGCTCGCGGTCGACGTAGCCGGAGCCGGGCCACGCCGTCCGGCCGACGTTGATGCCGATTCCGAGCACCACGCGCTCGCTCGCTTCGGCGAGGATGCCGGCGACCTTGCGGCCGTCGACGAGCACATCGTTCGGGTGCTTGATCGACGCGCCGGGCCCCACCGCACCCGTCACCGCCTCGGCGGCGACGACGGTCAACTCCGGCCAGCGGGCCACGGGGCCGGGCGGATAGAGCGCGACGGAGAACATCAGGGTCGAGTCGACCCAGGTACGGCCCAGGCGGCCACGCCCGGCCGTCTGGCGTTCGGCAAGGGCGACCGCGCCGTGAACGGCGCTCTCCGGCAGCATGCGCTGGGTGGTCTCCGTTTCGAGCGCATAGTGGTATTCGCGCCCGAATGAGCCGCGCAGCGCACGCAGGACGGTCTCGGGGCGCAGGTCCACGGGCACTAGAGTAGGCGCGTGCAACCTTCTGCCCGCCGCTCCCGTCGAATCGTGCGTGACCTGCGGCCCGACGGACCGCTCGTCTATGAGAGGCTGTCCGACCCCATTCTCGTGCGCCGTGTCAAAGACGGAGACAAGCTTGCGCTGGAGGCCCTGTGCTCCCGGTATGCGGACCGCGTGCACCGGATCGCCCTCCACATCCTCAGAGATCCCGACGACGCGAGCGACGCGGCGCAGGAATCGCTCGTGAAGCTCGTGCAGCGGGTGGGACAGTTCAGGGGGGAGTCGCAGTTTGCGACCTGGCTGCACCGGCTCGTCGTGAACACGTGCAAGGACGTCGCGCAGGCGCGCTGGGCGGTGCAACGGCGAACAGAGCCGCTTGCCGAGGACTTGCGGGTGGCTGCCGACGGCGATCCGGCCCGCGCGCTCGCCGAGTCGGAGGCCCGCCTCGAGCTCGGCCGCTCGCTTGCGAAACTGCCTGTTGCCCAGGCCCGCGTCGTCGTGCTGCAGGACGCTTTCGACGTTCCTTTCGAGGAGATCGCCCAGGCCACCGGTCTGCCGGTCGGCACCGCCAAGTGCTATGCCCATCGCGGACGCAACGCACTGCGCGAGCGAGTCTCCGGGTGAGCGACGTGCTGATGGACAAGGCCGCGATCGAGGCGGTGCTGCCCCACCGCGACCCGATGCTCCTGATCGACGAGGTCGTCGAGCTCGTCCCGGGCACCCGCGCGGTCGCACGTAAGCTCGTGACCGAGGCCGACTGCGCCGGGCACTTCCCGGGCAATCCGATCATGCCGGGCGTGAAGATGGTTGAGGCGCTCGCGCAGTGCGGTGCGGTCGCGGTGCTCTCGCTGGAGGAGAACCGCGGCAAGCTGGCTCTCTTCGCGGGCATCGACGACGTCCGCTTCAAGCGCGTGGTCCGGCCGGGCGACGTGCTGACGCTCGAGTGCGAGGTCGAGACCGTGCGCGGACCGGTCGGGCGCGGCAAGGCGCGGGCGACCGTCGACGGCCGGCTCGCCGTGCGCGGCACGCTCACCTTCGCGGTGGGGGAGCACAGCGGCGGAGCGACACCGTGATCGCGCGCACGGCTGGACCGCGCATCTCGATCACAGGGCTCGGCTGTCACGTGCCCGAGCGGATTCTCACGAACGACGACCTCTCGAAGCTCGTCGACACGAACGACGAGTGGATCATCGAGCGGACCGGTATCCGAGAGCGGCGGATCGCAGCCGACGACGAAGCGCTCACCGACATCTGCCTGCCTGCCGCCAGGCGTGCGCTCGAGATGGCCGGGGCCGACCCGAAGAGCATCGACCTGCTGATCGTCGCGACGGTCACCCCGGACATGGCCTTTCCGTCGTCCAGTGCCCTGCTTGCGAACACGCTCGGCATGCCCGACGCCGCGGCCTACGATCTCTCGGCCGGCTGCACCGGCTTCGTCTACGCGATCGCGCAGGCTCACGCCATGCTTGCCTCCGGCCTCTCGAAGCGTGCGCTGGTCGTCGGCGGAGACGTGCTGTCGAAGATTCTCGACTGGACCGACCGCTCGACGCTCGTGCTCTTCGGCGACGGCGCCGGCGCCGTCGTGCTGGAGCGCGTCGACGAGGGAGGCTTCCTCGGTTTCGAGCTCGGCGCCGACGGCGGCGGCGGCGACAGCCTGTGGCTGCCGGGCTCGGGCTCGAGGCATTTCGACGAGCCTGAGAAGTTCGTGAAGATGAACGGTCGCGAGGTGTTCAAGTTTGCGACGCGGGTGATGGTCAGCTCCGCCGAGGCGATTCTTGCCGAGTGTGGCAAGACGGTGGCGGACGTCGATGTCTACGTGCCGCACCAGGCGAACGTCCGCATCATCGATCACGCTGCACGAAAGCTCGGGTTCACACAGGAGAAGACGATCGTCAACGTCAGCAGGTACGGCAACACGTCTTCGGGCTCGATCCCGCTCGCTCTGGCAGACGCCGCCGACGACGGGCGGTTGCAACCGGGCAAGCTGGTACTGCTGACCGGCATGGGAGCCGGGCTGACCTGGGGCTCGGCCCTGATCGAGTGGACACATCAAACGACAGGAGCGACCTCATGACCAAGATCGCCTTCATGTTCCCCGGCCAGGGCTCGATGGAGGCCGGGATGGGCCGCGACGTCGCCGCCGCCGTGCCCGAGGCGATGGCTGTGTACGACATGGGCAGCGAGGCCGCAGGGATGGACCTCAAGGAGCTGTGCTTCGAGCGCCCGGTCGAGGACCTCGTCGACACCGAGGTACAACAGCCCGCCCTCGTTGCGACCTGCCTCTCCCTCGACGCGGCGCTTCGCTCCCGGGGGATCAGCCCCCACGTCGTCGTCGGCCACTCGGTCGGCGAGTTCTCCGCGCTCGGGTCGGCGGCCTCGATGAGTGTTCGTGACGCGATCGCCCTCGTCCGCGAGCGCGGAATTGCGATGGCCGACGCCGCGCGGGCGCATCCGGGCTCGATGGCGGCGATTCTCGGGCTCGCCGACGAAGCGGTCGAGGCGCTCTGCCACAAGATCACGAACGTGTGGCCGGCCAACTACAACTGCCCGGGCCAGCTCGTCATCTCGGGCGAGACGCCCTCTGTCGACGAGGCCTGCGAAGAGGCGACACGGGAAGGGGCACGCCGTGCGATCAAGCTGCGCGTGTCCGGCGCGTTTCACACGCCCCTCGTTGCGAAGGCCGCCGAGGCGTTGCGCCCCGCCGTCGAGCGCGTGCACCTTGCGGAGGGCCGCTCGGCATTCATGTCCACCGTGACCGCGAAGGTCGAAGACGCGCAACGCTATCGCGAGCTCTTGATCGAGCAGCTGACGGCGCCGGTGAAGTTCACTCAGGCCGCACGGGCGCTGATCGCAGACGGTGTGACCACGTTCGTCGAGGTCGGTCCCGGCAACGTGCTGAGCGGTTTACTGAAGAGGATCGACAGATCGGTGCGCACCTTCTCGGTCAACGACCTGAGGTCGCTCGACGAGGCAGCCGAGGCGCTCGGCTAGTCGTTCGTGAGTCAGTTCGCCTCTCTCGAAGGGAAGCTTGCGCTTGTCACCGGCGCCTCGCGCGGGATCGGCGCCGCCATCGCGGCGGAGCTCGCAGCCGCGGGCGCCGAGGTCGTGCTCGGCTACCGGTCGGGCAAGGACGAGGCCGCTGAGCTCGCGTCGAAAATCGGTGCCCGCGCCATCCAGGCGGATGTCTCGTCGGCAGAAGACGCAAAGCGTCTCGTCGAGGAGGCCGGCGACGTCGACATCCTCGTCAACAACGCCGGGCTGACCCGCGACGGCTTGCTCGCCCGCATGTCCGACGACGACTGGCGGACAGTGATCGAGACGAACCTCAGCTCGGTCTTCTACACCTGCCGTGCCGTGACGCGTCCGATGATGCGAAAGCGCGGCGGCTCGATCGTCAACATCAGCTCGGTGGTCGGTGTGCACGGAAACTGGGGGCAGACGAACTACGCGGCCTCGAAGGCGGGAATCATCGGCTTCACGAAGTCGCTGGCCCGGGAGCTCGGCTCGCGCAACATCCGGGCCAACGTGGTGGCGCCCGGGTACGTCAAGACGCAGCTCACGGACGTGCTCCCCGAGGAGGCGACCGCGGCGATGGTGCAGGCGACGCCGCTCGGCCGCGTCGCCGAGCCGAACGAGATCGCGGGCGCGGTACGCTTTCTTGCTTCAGACGACGCCTCGTTCATCACGGGCGAAGTGCTGCTCGTCGACGGCGGATTGGGAATGTGATGAGGCGTAGGCTTGACGGAGCCGACAAAGGAGCGGAGGGTGTCGGCTTGGCCTGCGCCGCAGCGGGAAATGAGTAGACGTGTTGTGATCACCGGTCTGGGCATGGTCAGCCCGCTCGGCAACGACGTGCAGACGTCGTGGTCGCGCCTGCTCGCGGGCGAGTGCGGCGCCGGCCCCATCACCGCGTTCGACCACACCGACTACAACGTCCACTTCGCCTGCGAGCTGAAGGACTTCGACCCGACCGTGTGGGTCGACCGCAAGGCGTCCCGCCGCATGGACCGGTTCGCGCAGATGATCCTCGCCGCCGCCCGCCAGGCCGAGACCGACTCGGGCGTCGACGTGGCGCGCGAGCCCGATCGCTTCGGCGCGTCGATCGCGACCGGGATCGGCGGCCTGCAGAGCTACCAGGAGTGCTACCACGTGCTTCTGACGCGTGGCCCGGACCGGGTCAGCCCGTTCTCGATTCCGTCGATTATCCCGAACATGGGCGCCGGCTGGGTATCGATCGAGCTCGGCACCAAGGGGCCGTTGATGAGCGAGTGCACTGCGTGCGCGGCATCCAACATGGCGATCGGCGACGCGATGGACGAGATCCGCGTCGGTCGCGCCGACGTGATGTTCGCCGGCGGGACCGAAGCGCCCATTACGCAGGTCGGGATCGCCGGCTTCGATGCCATGCGGGCCCTCTCGCGTCGCAACGACGATCCGCAGCGCGCGTCGCGGCCGTTCGACAAGGAACGCGACGGTCTCGTCATGGGTGAGGCGGCTGCGGTGCTCGTGCTCGAGGAGCTCGAGCATGCGAAGGCACGCGGCGCGAAGATCTACGCCGAGCTCGTCGGTTACGGGATCTCGTCGGACGCTGCGCACATGACCGAGCCCGACCCGACCGGCGAGAGCCCCGCGCGTGCGATGACGATGGCGTTGCGCGACGCCGGGGTCGCGCCGACCGAGATCGGCTACGTGAACGCGCACGCGACCTCGACGCCGCTCGGCGACGCCGCCGAGACCAAGGTGATCAAGATCGCTTTCGGCGAGGAGTACGCGACGACTACGCTGGCGGTCTCGTCGACCAAAGGCGCAACGGGGCATTGCTTCGGCGCTGCCGGCGCTGTTGAGGCCGTGTTCACGACACTGGCAGTGGTCGACCGTAAAGCACCGCCGACGATCAACTACGACGAGGCGGATCCGGACTGTGACCTCGACTATGTACCGAACGTCGCCCGCGAGCTTCCGGATCTCCGCGTCGCCGTCTCGAACTCGTTCGGATTCGGCGGTCACAACGCATCGATCGTCGTACGCGCCTTCGACGGTTAACAGGAAAACCGAGGCCTATGCGCGAACGGGTTGCGCATGGACCGCACAAGCGTTGTCGTCCGAGGCGACTCCTACCGTCCTGCCATGCGCCTCGTCGAGCTGGGCGGCCGCCTGGTCGAGCTGCACGTGCGCCGGTCGAAGCGCGTGCGCGGGCACCGCATCTACGTACGGCAGGGGCTCCCACCCGAGCTCGTCGTCCGCCCGCGCGCTTCGGAGGTCGAAATCGCCGAGGCGATCTCGCTGCACCTTCCGTGGCTCGAGCGGCAGCTTGCGAGCGTCCCGCCACCCTGTCTCGGTCTCGACCGGCTCAGCCTCACCGAGGCGCAAGGACGCCGCGAGGCTCACGCGCGGATCTCGCTGATCGCGCAGTCGGAGGCGGCGGCGCTCGGCGTCGTCTACACGCGGCTGACGCTGCGCGACCAGCGCAGCCGCTGGGGCTCGTGCTCGAGCAAGGGTGCGCTCAGCTTCAACTGGCGACTCGTGCTGGCGCCGCACGACGTGCTCGACTACGTCGTCGTGCACGAGGTGTGCCACCTCGCCGAGCACAACCACGGCCGGGCGTTCTGGGAGCTCGTCGGCCGGCGGCGCCCCGCGTACGCCGAGGCGCGGCGCTGGCTCGACACGCACGGGTGGGAGCTCCTTGCCTACCGCCCGCCGCTTGCAGCGGCCGCCTGAGCCCGAGTCAGACGAGCGCGGGACCAGGGCGAGTCATGTCCCGCACGGCCAACCGCGCGCGCATGGTTGAGCCGGACCGGCTTACCCAGTCCAGCCCGGACCCGGCCCGAAGCGGGAACACCGGGGCCAGACCCCGGTCGTGGCTCGAAGCAGCGCGTCCCAGAGCGGCCAGTGTGATCCCGGCGCGGCTCGGCGGGCCGGTGACCGGTGCCGTCTAGAGTTGACCCGTGGAGCGCTGGGCGACGTTTGACTGCTACGGCACGCTGATCGACTGGGACGGCGGCGTTCGCGCCGAGCTCGTCCGCGTTTTCGGCGACGAGCGCGCCGACGAGCTGCTCGCTCGCTACCACGAAGTCGAGCCGCAGATCCAGCGGGACGGCACGCTGAGCTACCGCGAGGTGCTGACCGAGGCCATGCGCCGGCTCGGCGCGCCCGCCGGCACCGAGCACGGTCTTGCCGAGGCGCTTCCCGGCTGGCGCGCGTTTCCCGAGGTGCACGGTGCGCTTGCTGAGCTGCGACGGCGGGGCTGGCGGCTCGCGATCCTCTCGAACACCGACGACGACTACATCGCGGCGTCGCAGGTGCAGATCGGTGTCCCGTTCGACGAGATCGTCGTGGCGCAGGAGATCAGCTCGTACAAGCCTGCGCACCGCCACTGGGACGAGTTCTTCGCACGTACACGCGCACCGCATGCAGGGCACGCGCATGTGGCGGCGTCGCTTTACCACGACATCGAACCGGCGAACGAGCTCGGGCTGCGGAGCGTCTGGATCAACCGGCTCGGCGGGACAGCGACCGTGCAGCCGACACGCGAACTTCCCGACCTGCTCACGCTGCCGGAGCTGCTCGATGAGCTCGTCCCCGTTCCGCCCGCGTGAGCACGCTCCGGGCGAAGTCCCCCGATTGCCACACGCTGACGGCGGTCGCGATCGGACCGGAGTATCGATGCCACTCGTGCGGACGCGAGTTCGCCGCCGGGCTCGTACGGGTTCCGAGCGCCCGCCTCTCCTCGCCAGGCCCTGCCGCGCCTCGCGCACGCCCTCGGCCTGTAACCGTTCGACCTCTGCCTGGGGTCTAAGCTCTCGGCATGTCCGAGACCCGGATCGACGTCCAGGTCGAGCACCGCAACGCTCCTCCCTCCGACGCGAAGAAGCACCCGAACACCTGCCCGAAGTGCGGGTCGCACTACCGCGACGACGAGCTGGCCGCGACGCTGTGGGTCTGCGGCCACTGCGGCCATCACTTTCCGATGGGCGCCCGGGCGCGCATCGAGTGGTACGCCGACCCCGGGTCGTTCGTCGAAGAGGCGGCCGACGTTCGTTCGGAGGACCCGCTCGAGTTCTTCGACCTGCGCCCCTACGCCGAGCGCCTGGCGGAGGCGGAGCTGAACACCGGGCTCGGCGAGGCGGCGCTGATCGGGCAGTCGACGATGGACGGTCGCCCGGTCGAGCTCGCCGTCATGGACTTCACCTTCATGGGCGGCTCGATGGGCAGCGCGGTCGGTGAGAAGTTCTCGCGCGCCTGCGACTCGGCGATCGAGCGCGGCGTGCCGCTCATCGCCGTCACGTCGTCGGGCGGTGCGCGGATGCAGGAGGGCATCCTCTCCCTGATGCAGCTGCCGAAGACGGTCTGCGCGGTCGAGGACCTGCACGACGCCCGCATCCCGATGTTCATCGTGATGGCGCATCCGACCACCGCCGGGGTGCTCGCGTCGTTCGCGTCGCTCGGCGACGTCACCATCGCCGAGCCGGGTGCGCTGATCGCCTTCACCGGTCCCCGCGTCGTCCAGCAGACCACGCGTGAGAAGCTGCCCGACGACTTCGGGCTGGCCGAGCAGAATCTGCGCTTCGGCCACCTCGACGCGATCGTCCCGCGCTCCGAACAGCGCGGGCAGCTCGTGCGACTCCTGAGGTTGTTCGGATGAGGCAGGTATGACCGAGCGCGACCAGGAACAGAATCTGCGCTCGCGGCTGTCCGGGCTCTCGCGCTTGCCGCTTCTGCGCGGCACGAAGGTCGACGGTGAAGCGCAACGGCTCGAACGGCAACTGGAGCGGCTCAAGGCCGACACGAGCGACGAGGCGATCTGGAGGTCGGTCGAGCTCGCACGCCATCCAGACCGTCCCTACACGATGGACTACATCGAACGGTTCGTCGACGACTGGGTCGAGTTGCACGGCGACCGAGGCCGGGCCGACGACGGTGCACTCGTCGCCGGGCTCGGGTCGCTTGCGGGCCGAACGATCGTGCTCGTCGGGCATCAGAAGGGCCGCGACGTCAAGGAGCGACTCGACCGCCAGTTCGGCATGGCGTACCCCGAGGGCTACGGGAAGGCGATGCGGGTGATGGAGATCGCCGAACGGTTCGGCTTCCCGTTCGTCTCGCTCGTCGACACGCCGGGCGCCTACCCGGGCGTTGCGGCCGAGCAGCACGGACAGGGCGGCGCGATCGCCCGCTCGCAGGCCGAGATGGCGCGACTGACCGTGCCGACGGTTGCCTGCATCATCGGCGAGGGCGGTTCCGGCGGCGCTGTCGCGATCGCCGTGTCCGACCGGGTGCTGATGCAGGAGAACGCCATCTACTCGGTGATCACGCCCGAAGGCTGCGCCGCCATCCTCTGGCGCGACGCGGGCGAGGCGAAGAAGGCCGCCGCGGCCTTCAAGCCGGATGCCCTCCACTGCCTCGAGCTCGGCGTGATCGACGGCGTCGTGGCCGAGCCGCCCGGAGGCGCGCAGACCGACCACGACGAGGCGGCGCGGCTCCTCAAGGCCGCCCTCGTCGAGTCGCTCGAGGAACTCGAGGACACCCCAGGTGAGGAGCTCCGCCGCCGCCGCCGCGCCAAGTTTCGCGGCATGGGTGTCTACGCGTGATGTTTGCCACGTAATCCAGGGACTTTCCACATCGTCCACAGGGTTTTCAACCGAGACGAACGCCCTCTGAAACCGGTCAGCGCCTGCGAAAGACCCGTTCCCGTGTCCTCCGTCCGGCCGGCAGGCCCCGCCCGCCCGTCGCCCCGGGGCCCAGGCGCCGTCCTGCCTGTGGAAAACCTGCCGCGCTCAGATGGTTCGCTTGACCGGATGCGTACGGGCCGCTTCCTTGGCGACCGCCAGCTCCTTTCCGTCGATCGCCGCGTAGCGCAGGGCGATCGCGCTCAACTCGTCCGAGGCCTCCTTCGCCGCGTGTCCCAGCTTCGCGTCGAGTGTGGCCGGGTCGTCGAGGTAGAGCAGCCGCGTCCAGAACGTCGTCAGCACGATCGAGACCCACGGCATGAAGATCGCGTTCCGCTCGAGCGCCGCCGACGGCCGCTGGACGAAGAAGGCAACGAAGACGCCGACCGTGAGCCCGGCCAGGCCCACCGCCGCAGCGGCCTCGCCGACGCTCGATGCGGTGAGACCCTTCACGAACGCCGCCACGATCGCGGCGATGCCGAACACCAGCATCGCCACGTAGCCGAGGAACACCACCCGGTATGAGCGCCGCAGGTATGCCGTCGTGCGCGCGAGCGTCTGCACGTCTTCGTGCAGGATCGACGCCGCGAGCTCGCGCAGCTCGACCGTCGTCTGTAAAGGATCCCCGTGCCGCGGGCGGGGCAGCCCCATTGTCATGGCGTGCCCTCCTTTTCCGCTTCGATTGAGGCGCGAGCCTACTAGATGATCGCTCTAAGCACCGAAGAGCGGCAGCAAGGTCTCGAGCCCGCCGATCTCGACGGGGACGGGCGACTGGAAGCGGTCGCGCCGCAGCTCGAGGTCGGCGTGCTCGACTGCGACGCCGCGCGGACTGACGGTGTGCGCCCCGACGCGCTCGTAGCCCAGCTTTCGGGAGACGCCGAGCGACTGCGGATTGCCCTGGATCGCACCCGAGGTCGCGAGTGCGGCGCCGAGGCCCGTGAACGCGAGCTCGAGCACCGCCGCGCGCATCTCGGTTCCGAGCCCCTGCCCCTGCCAGGCGGTGCCGAGCCAGGAGCCGGTGTCGACGATGCCGCGCTGCGCAAAGCGCTCGCCGCGGATCTCCTGGACCCCGATGGGCTGCCCGTCGTGGAACGCGACGAACGCGACGGACCAGTCGCCGGGGGCGAACGCGGCGAGCTTGTCGGCGTGGTGGGCGATGAAGCTTGCCTCGCTGAGGGAGTCCGTCCAGGCGACCCCGAACGGCATCTCGGCCGGGTCGTGGATTCCCGCCGCCGCAACCTCGTGGAGCTGCCGGAGCTCGGCGACGGTCGCGATGCGCAGCTCGAGCCGCGGCGTGCGCAGGCGCAAGCGCGCGAGCGGGTGGGGGAAGCGGGTCAGGAAGTCGCGGCGGTCGACCACGTCGAAGCCGAGCTTCGCGTAGAGCAGGCGGGGCCAGTCGTCTGCCAGCGCCTCGAGGAACACGAGGTCGTGGTCGCGCCGCGCCTCGGTCAGCGCGTGCTGCACGATCGCGCGTCCGAGCCCGCGGCCGCGGAAGGCGCGCGCCGCCTCGACGTCTTCGATCTGCGCGGTGGCGCCGTCGCTCCGCAGCTCGCAGTAAGCGGCGAGCTGACCATCGACGACCGCCGCGAAGAAGCGGGTCGGGATCGCCCGGATGATCAGGCGCTTGGCGTCGTTCAGCTGTTTCGCGATCTCCCCGTCGCCCCACGGCTCCGAGAGCGTGCTTGCTGCGCGATAGGGCGCAAGCTGCTCGAAGTCGACTTCCTGGACCATCGATGTGTCCACGAACCGGTCGGGCTCGCGTTCGTGCGCGAGCACGAGGTGGGTCGAGCGAACGTATCCATGGCGCGCGAGCGCTGCCGAGGTCTGGTCGTCGCTTCGCTCGAGGATCACGCGGCGGTGGAAGAAGCTCTCCAGCACCGCGTCGGCCTCCTCGGCGATCTCGTCCGCCGGAGCGAACCGGTCCTCGACCGACAGGTAGTTCGCGTCGTAAACCCCCGGCACGCTGCAGGCAAGGAGGGCGGTGCCAAGCCGGGTCTCGATCACGCGCTCGGCGGAGGCGTGCTGCAAGGCGAAACGAAAGGCGCGAATGCGCTCGGTCTTCACCGCTCTATCTTGGCGGTTCCAGCTCCGCGAGCCGGCGCTCGAGGAACCGCCGCTCGTGCTCGAGCTGGGCGAGCTCGAGCGCCAGTGTGTACGCGAGACGCGCCTCGCCGATGCGATCGAGCCGCGCAAGCAGGTCCGCCCGCGCCGAGTGGAGATACCGGTAGCCGTCGAGGTCGAGCCGGTCGACGATCGCGAGGCCGGCGAGCGCGCCCTCCACCTCGGCGACGGCAACCGCGCGGTTCAGCTCGACGACGGGGGAGCCGGTCAGCCGTGCGAGCTCGCCGTAGAGGAGGACGATCTGCGGCCAGTCGACGGGTTCCCCGGCGTGGAGGGCTGCAATCGCCGCCTGGAGCACATACGGCCCGCGGCCCTGGAGGGCGAGGGCCCGATCGAGGTTTCCCTGACCCTCGGCGAGCCGCGCGCCGTCCCAGAGGCCGCGGTCCTGGTCGCGCAGGAGGACGAGCTCGCCGTCCCGAAAGCGCGCGTCGCGGCGGGCGTCGAGCAGCAGCATCAGTGCGAGGAGGCCCTGCACCTCCGGCTCGTCGGGCATCAGGCCGGAGAGCGATCGCCCGAGCCTGATCGCCTCTGCGGCCAGTTCGCCCCGGCCGCCGTAGCCCTCGTTGAACACGAGGTAGATGACGGCGAGCACCGCCGCGAGGCGGTCCGGCAGCAGGTGGTCTGCGGGCACGCGGAACGGGATGCCCGCGTCGCGGATCTTGCGCTTGGCGCGCACGAGTCGCTGCGCCATCGCCGGCTCCGGCACGAGGAAGGCGCGCGCGATCTCCTCGGTCGTGAGCCCGCCCAGCGTGCGTAAGGTCAGCGCCACCTGCGCGTCGGGCGCGAGCGCCGGATGACAGCAGGTGAAGACGAGCTCCAGGCGCTCGTCGGGGAACGCCGGTTCGTCCAGGGTGTCCTCCACGGCGTCGGGGACCTCGAGCAGGCGCGTCTTCGCGGCGAGTGTGCGGTCGCGGCGGATGCGGTCGATCGCGCGGTTCCGCGCGGTCCGCTGCAGCCAGGCGCCCGGCGCCGCCGGCAGGCCGTCCTTCGGCCAGCGCTCGGCGGCGACCGCGAAGGCCCCCTGGGTGGCTTCCTCGGCGAGGTCGAAGTCGCCGAGGAAGCCGATCAGCGAGGCGAGGACGCGGCCCCACTCGTCGCGAAAGACCCGCTCGAGCTCCGTCAGTGCTCCACCACCGGCCGCACTTCGACGGCGCCGCCCCGGCGCGCCGCGGGGATCCGCGCGGCGATCTCGAGCGCGGCGTCGAGGTCGCCGGCCTCGTAGAGGAAGAAGCCGCCGAGCACTTCCTTCGTCTCGATGAACGGGCCGTCGGTGATCAGCGTCTTCCCGCCGGCCACCCGCACGGTTGTCGCCGTCTCGGCCCCGGCGAGCTCGTTGCCGCCGACGATGCCGGCCGTCTCCGAGACGGCGGCGTACTCGCCGTAGATCGCGTTGCGCTCGTCCTCGGAGAGCCCTTCCCACTCGGTGTCGTTCGTGTAGATCAGCAGTGCGTACTTCACGGTCGCCTCCTTGGCGGAATGTGGTTGCTTCTACGACGAACGGCGCCTGCGGAAATCGACAGGCGATCGCCGCAGCCGTTCGAGCAAGGTGAGCGCGGCGTGCTTGTCGAGCAGCTCGTTCAGGTTGCCGCACTTCGGGCTCTGCACGCAAGACGGGCAGCCGTCGTGGCAAGGGCAGCCGCGCAGCAGGGCCTCGGTGTCGCGCGTCCAGCCCTCGAACTGCTCGAAGCCGCGCTCCGTGATCCCGACGCCGCCGGGGTGCCCGTCGTAGACGAAGACCGTCGGCCGCCCGGTCTCGGGGTGGAAGTTCGTCGAGAGACCGCCGATGTCCCAGCGGTCGCACATCGCCCACAGCGGCAACACGGCGATCAGCGCGTGCTCAGCGGCATGCAGCGCGCCGAGCAGTGTGGGCAGGTCGTCAAAACCCTGGAGCTGCTCCGGTTCGGGCAGGAACCAGATCGCCTCGGTGGTAAACGTCGTCGGTTCAAGGACGAGCGGCACGAGCTCGATGCGCTCCTGCCCCGCGATCGTCCGGCGCTCGTAGCCGACGAGCTGCTCGGTCACCTCGATCTCGCCGAACGACAGTTCGAGGCCGAGCCGCCGCTCGACCCGGCGCGGCTCCACGATCAGCGTCGTCGTCTCCTTCTTCACCTGCGTGTACCAGTCGCCGCGAAACGGCTCGACGACCGCGTGCAGCGTCGTCAGGTCGAGCGCGCGCACGAGGAACGACTCGCCGCGGTGCAGGTAGACGGCGCCTTCGTGCACCGTCGTGTAGGCGCGCGAGCGTTCGACGAGCCCGAGTACCGCGCCGGTCGAGGACTCGACGATCGTGAACGCGCCGGGGTCGGTGGAGCGGAGCGGCACGCGGGCGGCGGGGTGGTCGCGCCCCGCCCAGACGATCCCGGCGGGCGTGTCCTTCAGCTCGGGGTCCAGGCGTGCCGCCCGGATCGCCTCGGGACCGAGCGTTGCGGCGTCCTCGTCGGTGATCGGGGCCTCGTAGGCCGCTGCGCGCACGTGTCCGGCGAGCACGCGCGGGTTCGTGTGGTCGAGGATCGCCGCCTCCACGCGGCGTCCGAGCAGCTTGTCGGGCTCGCGCATGAAGAACTGGTCGAGGCCGTCCTCGCTCGCGACGAGCACCGCGAGGCCGTTGGCGCGGCGCCCAGCGCGTCCCCACTGCTGGCGCAGCGAGGCCACCGTGCCCGGGAAGCCGACGGAGATGACCGCGTCGAGCAGCCCCACGTCGATCCCGAGCTCGAGCGCGTTCGTGGCCGAGACGCCGAGCAGCTCCCCGGCCGCGAGCCGCCGCTCGATCTCACGCCGCTCCGCCGCCGTGTACCCGGCTCGGTAGGGAGAGAGAAGCGTGTCATCGCCGAGCCGCTCGGCGGTGAAGCGGTGAATCAACTCGGCCGCCTTGCGGCTCTTCGCGAACGTCAGTGTGCGGAGGCCGCGGCCGACGAACATCGCCTGTAGCCGCGCCGCCTCTGCGAGCGCGGAGGCGCGCAGGCCGAGCTCGCCGTCGAGGAGCGGCGGGTTCCACAGCACGATCGTGCGCTCGGTGCGAGGCGCGCCGTCGTCGCCGATCACCGTCACCTGCTCGCCGAGGAGCGCCTCGCCGAGCTCGCCGGGGTTCGAGACCGTCGCCGAAGCGAGGATGAACTGCGGGTCGGCGCCGTAGATGCCGGTGAGGCGCCGCAACCTGCGCAGGACGTTCGCGACGTGGGAGCCGAAGACGCCGCGATACACGTGCGCCTCGTCGATCACGACGTAACGAAGGTTCGAGAGCACGTCGCCGAAGCGGTCGTGGTTTCCGAGCAGGCCGATGTGGACCATGTCGGGGTTCGTGAGGATGACGTTCGCCCACCTGCGGATCTGCGACCGCTGCTCGACCGGCGTGTCTCCGTCGTAGATGGCCGGCTTGAGACCGGGCACCTGGTAGCTCGAGAGCGCGCGAAACTGGTCCTGCGCGAGCGCCTTGGTCGGGTAGAGGTAGAGCGCGCGGCTCTTCGGTTGCCGCGCGAGCTCGTCGAGTACCGGGAGATTGAAGGCGAGGGTCTTCCCCGACGCAGTTCCCGTCGTCACCAGCACATGCCCGCCGCGGCGGACAGCATCCCACACGGCCCGCTGGTGGGTGTAGAGCTGAGGCACCCCTATGCAAGCCCGGACGCGTGGGTCGAGGTCGTCGGGAAGCTCCGCGAACCGCGCTTCCTGCGCAGGCTCGACCGCGAGGTGCGCGAGCTCCTCGCCCTGCAAGAGGCCCTCGAAGCGCAGAACGTCGATGCTCATCGCGTGCCTAGAAGTACGGCGCGAAGGCCTTCTCGAAGTGCTTCTTCGGCCGGGCGCCGTACACCGTCTCGCGTGCCTCGCCGTCCTTGAAGAGCATCACCGTGGGAATCGAGAGCACCCCGAACCGGCTCGCGATGTTCGGGTTCTCGTCGATGTCGAGCTTCACGAACTCCACGCCGGTGTTCGTCTCGGCGAGCTCCTCCAGAGCGGGCTCGATCGCCTTGCAGGGGCCGCACCAGGGCGCCCAGAAGTCGACGATCACCGCGCGCCCTGCACCCAGCACCTCCGCGTCGAACGTCCTGTCGGTGACGGCCCGCATCGAGCTCAAGGCTAGCGGCGCAGGCGGAGCAGGGGCACCGCCCAGATCGCCTCGAGCACGATCCCCTTGTTCATCTTGGACTGGCCGGCCGTGCGGTCGACGAAGGCGATCGGGATCTCGACGACGCGGAAGCCCGCTCGCTTGACGCGGTAGGTCATCTCGATCTGGAAGGCGTAGCCACGCGGGGTGATCGCGTCGAGGTCGACCTGCTCCAGCACCGCTCGCCGGAAGCATTTGAAGCCTCCGGTCGGGTCCTTGATGCCCATCCGCAGGAACAGTCCCGTGTAGACGGACGCGCCACGCGAGATGAAGCGGCGCGCGAGCCCCCAGTTGCCGACCCGGCCGCCGCGGACGTAGCGTGACCCGAGCACGAGATCGGCGCCGTCCTCGGCAGCGGCGATCAGGCGGGGGACGTCCTTGGGGTCATGGGAGAAGTCGCAGTCCATCTCCAGCACGAGCTCGGCGCCGGCGGCGAGGGCGTGACGAAAGCCGGCGATGTAGGCGGGGCCGAGCCCTTCCTTGCGCTCCCGGTGGAGCACGTCCACGAAGCCGAGCTCGTTCGCGAGCCGGTCGGCGAGCTCACCGGTGCCGTCGGGTGAGCCGTCGTCGATCACGAGCACGCGGTCGCCTTCACGCAGCACAGCGCGGAGCGCGAGCAGCATCGGCTCGAGGTTCAAGCGCTCGTCGTAGGTGGGGAGGCAGACGGTGGCCCGCATCGGCGCGCCTATGATCGCCGGAGTGAAGGGGTTGCCGCGGAACGAAGTGCTCGCGGAGCAGTTTGAGCTGCTCGCCGACCTGATGGAGCTCGAAGCCGCAGACGGGTTCCGGATCGGCGCCTACCGCAGGGCAGCCGCGCGCATTCGCGAGACCCCGGCCTCGGTTGCGCAGCTCGCACTCGACGGAAAGGCCAAACAGTTGCAGGGAATCGGCAAGACGATCGAGGCCAAGATCGTGGAGGTCGTGGACGGCGGCGAGATTCACGCGCTGACCAAGCGGAAGACCGAGGTTCCCGAGGAGGTCGCGGCGTTCATGCGGGTGCCGGGGCTCGGTGCGAAGACTGCGCGGCGCATCTGGCAGGAGCTCGGCATCACGACGGTCGCGGCGCTCAAGGCGGCGGCCGAAGGCCAGGAGCTGCGGGGCCACGCCGGCATCGGTCCGGGCACGGAGGAGAAGATCGCGGCGGCGCTCGCGCTCCCGGAAGCGACGGAGAGCCCGCGCCGGTCCCTGCTCGGCGCCACCCTGCCCGCACTCCGGGCGGTGGTCGAGCTCCTGCGCGAGCAGCCGGCTTCCGTCGAGGTCTCGCTCGCCGGCTCAGCGCGACGAATGCGCGAGACGGTGCGCGACCTCGACATCATCGCCACGGCCACCGACCCGGAGGCGCTGATCGACGCGTTCTGTTCGTTGCCCTTCGTGGTCGACGTCGCAGCCAAGGGCTCGACCAAGGCGACCGTCGTCTCCCACGACGGCTTGCGCTTCGACCTTCGTGTCGTTCCGCCGGAGAGCTACGGCAACCTGCTGCAGCACTTCACCGGCTCGAAGAACCACAACGTCGCCCTGCGCGAGGATGCGGTGCGGCGCGGCTATTCCGTGTCGGAGTACGCGGTCACGGAGGTCGAGTCGGGCAAGGAGCACAGATTCGCGCGCGAGGAGGACGTCTACGGCTTTCTCGGCTACGACTGGATCCCGCCGGAACTGCGTGAGGATGGCGGTGAGCTCGCGGCAGCCCGCGCAGGCGCGCTGCCGGCGCTCGTCGAGCTCGGCGACCTGCGCGGCGACCTGCACACGCATACGACCTGGTCGGACGGCAGGGACACGCTCGAGGACATGGTCACGGCCGCGCAGGCGCGCGGCTATGCCTACTACGCGATCTGCGACCACTCGCAGCGGCTGCGCGGCGATCTCCTCCAGCGCCAGTCGGAGGAGATCGACCTGCTCAACGAGCAGCTCGCGCCGTTTCGGGTCCTGAAGGGGATCGAGGTGAACATTCGTCCCGACGGCAGCCTCGACGTCGACGACGCGGGTCTCGCGACGCGGGACTGGGTGGTGGCGTCGGTGCACTCCCGCTTCGACCACAATCCCACGGAGCGCGTGCTGGCGGCGATGGACAATCCCTACGTCGATTGCATCGGCCACCTGACGGGCCGGAAGATCGGAAAACGTCCGCCGGCGCCGGTCGACCTCCAGCGCGTCCTCGAACACGGGCTCGAGACCGGGACCTTCGTCGAGCTGAACTCGCAGCCCGACCGCCTCGATCTCAGCGATGTGCACGCCCGCGCGGCACGGGAGGCCGGGCTGAAGGTCGTGATCGACTCCGACGGACACCGGGTCGCCGCTCTCGACTATGTCGAGCTCGGCGTCGGCCAGGCGCGCCGCGCGTGGCTCACGAAAGACGACGTGCTGAACACGCGCACGTGGAAGCAGATCGAGAAGCTGCGGAAGAGGCGGCCGTGAGCTTCCGCGATGACCTCGACCGCGCCGCCGACTGGGTCGACGCCTACCTGCAGCGGGTCGGCGAGTTGCCCGTGGCCGCGCCGGTCGAGCCTGGCGCGATCCGCGCGCTGCTTCCCGGGTCGCCGCCCGAGCACGGTGAACCGTTCGCGTCGCTGCTGCGTGACCTCGACGAGGTGATCCTGCCCGGCCTGACGCACTGGAACCACCCGCGCTTCTTCGCCTGGTTTGCGAACACGGGCTCCGAGCCGGGCATCCTTGCCGAGCTGCTGATCGCGGCGCTCAACGTCAACAACATGACCTGGATCGCCTCACCTGCTGCGACCGAGCTCGAAGTGACGGTGATGGACTGGCTCGCCCAGCTCCTGGGCCTGCCGCGCGGCTGGCACGGTCACATCGAGGACACGGCGTCGACCGCGACGGTGGCGGCGCTCGCCGCCGCCCGCACGCTGAAGCCTGGCGGCGTGGTCTACGCGTCCGAGCAGGCGAACTTCAGCGTCGAGAAGGCCGCACGCCTCGTAGGGCTCGAGTTCCGCAAGGTCGAGGTCGACGACGAGTTCCGGATGCTCGCCGATTTTTCGCTCGACGACGCAACCGCTGTCGTCGCCACGGTGGGCACGACCGCGACGACGGCAGTCGACCCGGTTCCCGAGCTCGCGCGCCGGTGTGAGGAAGCGCGCGTCTGGTTGCATGTCGACGCGGCCTACGCCGGCTCGGCGGCGGTCTGTCCCGAGCTTCGCTGGTGCATGGAAGGCGTGGAGCGTGCCGACTCGGTCGTCGTCAACCCGCACAAGTGGCTCTTCACGCCCATGGACTGCTCGGCGCTCTGGACGCGCCGGCCCGAGGCGTTCCACGAGGCGTTTGCGCTCGTGCCGGACTACCTGGCGGAGACGGTCGAGGCGATCGATCTGAAGGACTACGGCCCGGCGCTCGGGCGGCGGTTTCGCGCGCTCAAGCTCTGGGCCGTGCTTCGCTACTACGGAGCGGACGGGCTGCGCGCGCTGATCCGCGAACACGTGCGCCTCGCCCAGCTCTTCGCTGCGCTGGTCGAGGCGGAGTCCGGCTGGGAGATCGCCGCGCCCCATCCGTTCTCGACGGTGTGCTTCCGGCACGCCGAGGCCGACAACTTCGCGCTCGCGCGCGCGGCGACGGCGACGGGCGAGCTCTTTGTCGCAGCAGCCATGCTGCGCGGCCAGGACGTGATCCGGCTTGCGATCGGAAATGCCCAGACGACCGAGGCGGACATCCGTCGTTCGTGGGAGGTGCTGCGCGCGTGCGCGCCGGCGTAGGAGCGGGCTACCGGGCGGTGGTCTTCGATCTCTGGGAGACGCTGATCGACTGGGACCGCGCTGCGGCGTCCGCGATGCTGCACGAGGTCGACGCGCTCGTCGGCGACGGTTTCGCGGGGCGCTGGGACAGCTCGCCGCTTCGCTACGTCGCGCCGATCCGCATCGCGCTCGCCGAGGCGGGCGTGCCGGCCGAGCTCGTCGAAGAGGTGTGCGCGATCAGGCTTCGCTACCACCGCCGGGCGCTCGCGCCGCGGCCGGGTGCGCTGGACACGCTGCGGCGTCTGCGTGCAGACGGGTACCTCGTCGGTTTGATCACCGTGTGCAGCGAGGACATCGAGGTGCTCTGGCCCGAGTCCGAGTTCGCCGGGCTCTTCGACGCCGAGGTGTTCTCCAATGCGGTCGGCCTCGCCAAGCCGGACCCGCGCATCTACCTGCACTGCCTGGAGCTGCTCGGAGTCGAGCCGCACGAGGCGGTCTTCGTCGGCGACGGCGCAAACGACGAGCTCGCAGGCGCCCGCCGGGTGGGAATGGACGCGATCCTCATCCACCGGGAAGGCGACGGTCCGATCTGGTCCGGCCTCGACGACTGGGACGGTGCGCGCATTTCGTCGATCCCGGGCGTCCTCGACCTGCTCGAACGGTGAGCGTCACGATCCGGCGCTCGGAGCGTGCCGAGGCGGAGACGCACTTCGAACTGCAGCGCGCAGCGTCGGTGGCGGGCTTCGCACACGTGTTCCCGCCCGCGCTCTACCCGTTTCCCGACGCCGAGGTTCGTGCTCGCTGGCGCACCTTCGCAGGCACGGTGCTGCTCGCCGAGCGAGCCGGGCGCGCGGTTGGGGTCGCGGCGTTCGAGGCCTGCTGGCTGCACGGCCTCTATGTCGTGCCGGAGGAGTGGGGCAGCGGAGCCGCGGCGGCGCTGCACGACGCGGTGCTCGAGGAGCTGCCCGACTGTCCCGAGCTGCGCCTGTGGACGCTCGAGGCGAACCGCCGCGCCCGGCGCTTTTACGAACGCCGCGGCTGGCGCTTGAACGGTGAGACGCGTGTCGTGCCGTTCCCGCCGCAGCCGCTCGACGTCGGCTACGTGCTGGTGCGAGAAGAGCCGTAGGCCTCGAGTGCTGCGTCGTGCAGCGCGACGCGATACCGCCAGAACGCGTGCCCGGTTGCAAGCAGCCGCTCCCGCAGCGGCCCTGCCAGCTCGCCGAGCGTGCCCCAGCGCGCCGCCGCGATCTCGTCAGCGTCGCGCGGCGCGAGCACGTTCCCCTCCGTGCGGGCGAGGAACACGTGTGTCCGCCATGAGACGTCGTGCCGCGCCGAATGGAACGTCGCACGCGTCGCCACCAGATAGCGCTCGAGCCGCACTTCGAGCCCGGTCTCCTCGAGCGCCTCGCGCTCGGCGCCCGTGGCGAAATCCTCGCCGGGCTTGATGCCGCCGCCGGGCGGGCGCCAGATCCCCGCGGCGAACTGCGGCTTGCGAATCAGCGCGATCCGGTCGGCCGGATCGAGGATGAAGAGCGTCACATCGTGCATGCGGTTCGGGTTGTAGGTCGCGAGCGCATGCTCTCGACCAGAGATGTCACCGGCCCAATCGAGGTCGACCGGCTCCCCGTAACGGGCCCGCAGCGGCGCGAGCACTTCCTCGGTCACGTGCACAATCACGATTGTGCCGCGTGTGCGCAGACCCAGGCGCCAGGCGCCGGTGCTCGAATTGCTCGAGGCGACCCTGCCCGAGCTTCGGCGCGGCCTCACCGGTTCGGCCGCACGGACTGTCGCCTACGAGCTCTTCGAGAAGCTCGGCTTCGGCGCGGTCGCCGTCACCGACACGCATGAGGTGCTCGCCTTTGTCGGCGCCGGAGCCGACCACCACGGTCCGGGTGACCAGCCGATCAGGCCGGTGTACGAGTCGCTCGCGCGGGCGCGCCCCCTGCTCGCGCCGCTCGGGATCCGCACCGAGTGCCTGCACCCCGCCTGCCCGCTGGGTGCGGCGGCGGTGATTCCGCTGCAGTTGACGGACGGTCCGGCCGGGGCGGTCGTCGCGTACGCCACCGCGGGCTCGCCGCTCGACGAGCAGACGGTGGACGTGCTCGAGGCGCTCGGCACCCAGCTCTCGGCGCAGCTGCAGCTCTCCGAGCTGCACTCGGCGACCACGACCGCGTTGCAGGCTCAGATGGAGCCGCACTTCGTCTTCAACGCGCTCAACACGATCGCCTCGTTCATCCGCACCGAGCCCGAGCGGGCGCGCCGTCTCGTGTTGGCGTTCGCCGACCATCTGCGCAGCCGCCTCGCGCGGCCGGGCGAGTTCATCACGCTGGAAGAGGAGTTGCGTCACGTGCGCAGCTACCTCGAGCTCGAGCAGGCGCGGTTCGGGTCACAGCTCGAGGTGACGGTCGACGCGGCGCCCGGCGCGCTCGCGGTCAGGTTGCCGCCGCTCCTCGTGCAACCGCTGGTCGAGAACGCGATCAAGCACGGCAAGACCGACAGGCCACTGCACTTGCTCGTGCGCGCCCGGGTGCGCCGCGGCCGGCTGCGGGTGACGGTGCGCGACGACGGTCGCGGCATCGCGCGCGAGGTGATCGAGCGCGTGCTCGAGCCGGGGGTCGGCGAAGGCACGGGCCTCGGCCTCGCCAACGTCAACCAGCGGCTCGTGGCCCACTACGGTGAGACGGTGCGGCTGCGCTCGTTCCCGTTCGGGACGGTCGTGCGGCTCGAGGTGCCGATCGAAGCGGAGCAGGCGTGATCCGCGCACTGCTCGTCGACGACGAGGCGCCGGCGCGGTCGGAGCTCCGCTATCTGCTTGCAGCGCATCGCGACGTGCAGGTGGTCGGCGAGGCGGGCAGCGCGCGCGAGGCAATCGAGCTTGCCCGCGACCTTCCGTGCGACGTCATCTTCCTCGACGTCGAGATGCCGGGCCTGACCGGGGTCGACGCTGCGCCGCTCGTGCGCGAGCGCAGCGACCCGCCCGCGGTCGTCTTCGTCACCGCCCACGAGCGCTATGCGCTCGACGCGTTCGCGGTCGAGGCGTTCGACTACCTGCTGAAGCCAGTCGATCCGGACCGGCTCGCGCGCGTGATCGAACGCCTGCACGAACGCTCGGTCGAGAACGTCATGGCGGTTGAGAGAATCGCGGTCGTCTCAGCCGGGGGCACGGAGCTGCTCGACTACGACCAGGTGCACTACGCGCAAGCTGACGGCGACTACAGCCGCGTGCACACGTATGGCCGCTCGTATCTGTGCACCTCGTCGCTGCGCGAGCTCGAGGAGAAGCTGCCGCCCGCGCGGTTCGCGCGCGTTCACCGCTCCTACCTCGTCAACCTGAGCAAGGTTGCAGGGGTCCGCCGCGCCGCGCCGGATCGATTGCGGCTGCAGCTCGCCGACGCAGAGCAGACGGAGCTCGACGTCGCCCGCCGTCAGGCGCGCCAGCTCCGCGAGCGGCTCGGCCTCTAGACCAGGCGTAAGGACTCTGGCCCAGGCAGCGTCGTCGCACTCCCGCCTGAGCAAACCCTTGACGCACGCACCGGTTCGTGCAATTCATTGCTAGAAGGATCGTCAACCTGTGATCGGAGGTAGACGTGGATTGCGACGGCGGCCGTTTGCGGCTCCACCCTTATCGGATGCGGGCGCTGTTCGTTCTGTCTGCCGTGTGCAGCTTCCTTGTCCTGGTCGCACCGACAGCTGGTGCGTCGTCGGCTCAGTGGAAAGTTGTCGCATCGAACACTGGCACAGTGGGCTACATCAAAGTCTTCTTCGGCTCGCGCGGACCGAACCACTACCCCGGCACGCGCTTCATCGCGGGCATCAGCCTCAAGGGCTTGCGGTTGGCGGTCCGGATGAGCGGCGGGGTCTCCGCGGCGGGAGGGGCAACGAACGTCATCCAGCTCGGTTGCAGTGGGCCGCCTCTCTATCACGGACCTGCATCGTCGTACGACTATGCGCCGACCGCGGCCGGCCTTTATCGGATCGCGTTGCCGCGCGGCTTTCCGGCAGCGCCCGGCTTTCCGCACCCCTACGAGCAGTGTTACCTCAGCGCCGAAGTGCGAGGCTCTCTTTCGAACGGCACCTTTAGTACCGTGACGGTTCAGCTACTGATGTCGCACGGCTAGACCCCTGAGCTCTCTTCCGGAGCACTCTTGCTGCTCTGGCATCTGTGAACTCCCGAACGCTCATATGGATTGCGGCGTGTCAACCGGGCAGGGGTTATTCGCCCCGCTGTTTGTGGGGTTCGGGGACGGCGGGGGGAGCGCACCGGCTGTCGTCGACGTCTGTGTCGCGACTCATATGCGCGGGTTGGTGCCGCATGACCGGGTATGCGAAATGAGGAGCGGAGCCGATCTCTGGCGTCGAGCGTGGCCGCCGATG
>DATLQV010000023.1:0-7366 GCA_035534955.1 Gaiellaceae bacterium | reverse complement strand
TGCTGAGCGCGTCCGCGCAGGCGAAGGGGCGGCTGTGGCTGAGCGTGCCACATTCCGTCGCGACTGGCCGAACGGTGACGGTCGCGGTGCGAACCGGGGAACCGCTGAACGGTCTCAGGCTAGTGGTGGTCGCCCCGAAGGTGTCCGTCATGGATGTGGTCTCGGCGACGACTCAGGGCGGCGCTGCTACCTGGCCTCGCGCGATCCAGATGCCTCGCGACGGCTTCGCAGTCTTGATGACGCGCACCGGGACATTGACCTGGAAGGCGAAAGTGACGTTCGCCAAACCGGGAATGTGGCGGCTTGTCATACCGAACTGGAGCCTCCAGGGCTACGCGATGCCGCTGCCGCTCGTGAAGACGATCCACGTCTTGACATAGAGCTCCCCTCCCTCTCCCGACGCCTCGGCCACGCCAGCGATGCTACGGCCGAACGGGCCGGTGGGGGGTCGCGTCAGCTCAGGTCGCGGCGCTCGAACGTGAGCGGCGTGAGGATCGCGAGCGTGACGACGGCCAGCGCCAGCAGCCCGGTGTGCCAGGGGGAGAGACCCTGCCTGAGCGGGTCGCCGGCGGCGTAGTGAAAGAACGGCGAGGCCTTCTGCGCCGGCGAGAGCGCCGAGACGACCGCCGCGAGCGCATTCACGAGGTACGCGGCCACCGCAGCGGCTACGGGCACCGCGACAGCCGGGCCGTGCCGGCCGAAGGCGCTGCCAACGAAGAGCGCCAGCACGCCGTAGAGCAGCGCGAGCAGCGTGGCATCGAGCGTGGCCGCCGCGAGCTTGTCGAGGCCGACGTGCATGCCGGCGAGGCCCGTGCCGATCGCGAGCGCAGCCCAGAGCACGAACGCGAGCACGGAGAGCTCGGCGGCGAGGGCGGCGAGCTTCTCCAGCGCAAGCCGCCGCCTGGAGATGGGGTTCGCGAGCAGCAGGTCGAGCGTTCCCTGCTCCTCCTCGCCTGCGACAGCCCTTGCGCCGGCGCCGATGGCCGCGATCAGCAGGAGCAGCGGCACCATCAACGAGAAGACCTCGCTGCCGAGATAGCCGGCGGCGGAGGTGTAGTCAACGGTGCCGCCGAAGGCGATGAACGCCTTCAGCGCCTTCGGGTAGTCCTGGATCAGCTTGTTGAGACCCGCGTTCTGATGCACCGAGGGGTAGACCGAGACCATCATCGCCACGAGCCCAACGAGGCCGAGGCTCCACCAGAGGAGCGCGCGGCGGCTGTCTCGCAACGTCTTGGCGAAGACGCTACGGAGCATCGTGACCCTGCCGGTAGAGCGAGAGGAAGACGTCTTCGAGGTCCGCCTCGTGGCTGTCGATGCCGAGCACGTGATGGGCGGCCAGCGCCTTGACGAGCGGATCGATCTCGCCGCGCAAGGCGAACAGAATGGTCGAGTTGTGCCGTTCGACTTCCTGCACGCCCTCGAGGCCGGCGAACGCGTCGCGAGCGGCGACCTCGGCGAGCGTCACCTCGACGTGGGTGAGCGCATGCGAGCGGAGCGCTTCGACCGTCTCGATCAGCAGCACTTTCCCCTCGCGCAGGAGCGCCACGCGGTCTGCAACGTGCTGCACTTCGGGCAGCACGTGCGAGGAGAGAAACACGGTGCGGCCCGTCGATCGCACTTCGAGTAGCAGCGCGTAGAACGTCTGCTGGACGAGTGGGTCGAGGCCGGACGTCGGCTCGTCGAGGATGATGAGTTCGGGATCGTGCATGAACGCCTGAACGATCCCGATCTTCTGCCGGTTGCCTCGCGAGAGCGACTTGACCGGCCGGTCGAGTTCGAGGCCGAAGCGCTCGGCGAGTGCATGTCCGGCTGCGGGCGACGACAGCCCTCGGAGCTCCGCGAAGTACTGCAGGATCTCGCGCCCGGTCAGGTGCTCGTACAACCGCAGGTCGCCCGGGAGGTAGCCGATGCGGCGTCGCAGCCCCGGGTTCGACCGCGGCTCGACCCCGAACAGGCGCACGATGCCGCTCGTCGGCCGGATCAGGTCGAGCAGCAGCCGGATCGTCGTCGTCTTCCCAGCCCCGTTCGGGCCGAGGAAGCCGAAGATCTCACCCTGCTCCACGTCGAAGTCGAGCGACTCGATGCCGCGGTCGCGGCCGTACGACTTCGTCAGCGCGCTCGCGCGGATGACGGGTGTGCCCTCGTTTCGTGCCACACGGCAAGCTTCGCACCCTGGGCCTCTGTAGGGCGTCCGTAGAAGCGACGGGTGTCAGCGGTCGCGGTGCGTGCGCCGCAACGCGTCGAGCCGGCGGCGGGCCTGCTTTGTCGGTCGTTCGCCGAGGTCGGCGCCGAGCGGCCGTGCCAGGCGCCGCTCGAGCGCCTGACGCTCGCGTTGCTCGATCGACTCCGGGGTCTCCGTATAGAGCGTCGCGGCGACGGTGGCAGAGCCGCGCTTGTCGGCGATTGCGGCGACGACAACGCTCCGGTGCACCGCACCGATCGTGATCTCGACCGTGTCGCCCGCGTGCACCTCCTTCGACGGTTTCACGCGCTCGCCGCCCACGTGCACGTGTCCCGCGAGCACCGCCTCGGTGGCGGCGCTGCGCGTCTTGAAGAAGCGTGCCGCCCACAACCACTTGTCTGTGCGCGTTGCCTCCATCAGGCGGGCCTGCAGGCGGCGCAGGCGCCGCGCAGCACAACCTCGTGCCCGACCACCGAGTAGCCGCTGCGCTCTTCGACCGCCTCGATTGCCTGCTCGAGGCGCTGGTCGGCGAAGGGCTCCACCTTGCCGCACTCGGCGCAGACGAGGTGGTGGTGGTGTGCGGCACGCGCCGGCTCGTAGCGGACGATGCCGTCGCCGACGTCGATCCGTTGCACGAGCCCGTGCTCGTCGAGCCGCTCGAGCATGCGGTAGACGCTCGCGAGCCCGAGCTTCCGTCCCGCCACGGTCAGCGCGTCGTAGATCTCCTGCGCACCGCGGCAGCACGACTGCGCCTCGAGGTAGTCGAGCACGAGTGTGCCCGCGCCGCCGGGGCGGTAGCCCGCCCGGCGCAGTTCCGCCGTTGCCTGTCCCGACCAGCTCACTCGACAAAAGATAACGAGAATCGTTATCTTTCACCAGGTCATGAGAATGGTTCTCGGAACGCTGGCGTTCCCGGCTCTGGCGCTCGCGCTGGCCGGCTGCGGCGCCGGCGGCTCGAGTCGCGACACCGTGGTGGCCGCCTTCTACCCGCTCGCCTACGCGGCGGAACAGGTCGGCGGCCCCACGTACGGCGTGCTCAACCTGACGCCGGCCGGCGCGGAGCCGCATGACATCGAGCTCGCGCCGCAGCAGGTTGCAGCGATTCAGCGGGCGCGCGTCGTCCTCTATCTCTCGCACGGGTTCCAGCCGGCGGTCGCCGACGCGCTGCGCGGCGCGCAGGGGCGGGCGATCGACGTGCTTGCCGGCATCACGCTGCGCCCGGGCGATCCGCACGTGTGGCTCGATCCGGTGCTCTACGCGCGGATCGTCCGGCGCATCGGCTCGGCGCTCGGGCGGCCGCAGGCGGCGGCCCGGCTCGCTATGTCCGTGCTTGCGCTCGACGGCGCCTACCGAAAGGGGCTCGCGCACTGTGCAAGCCGGGAGTTCGTCACGACGCACGCGGCTTTCGGGTACCTCGCTGCGCGTTACGGCCTGCACCAGGTCTCGATCACCGGCATCGATCCGGCGTCGGAGCCCGCTGCGCAGAAGCTCGTGGCGCTCGTGCAGCTCGTGCGCCGCGACCACCTGAAGACGATCTTCTTCGAGCGGCTCGTCTCGCCCAAGCTCGCGCAGACGATCGCGCGCGAGGCACACGTGACGACAGCGGTGCTCGACCCGATCGAGGGGCTCACCCCCTCCGAGGCCGCCCACGGGGCGACGTACCTTTCACTGATGCGCCAGAACCTGCGCGCGCTGCGGAGTGACCTCGGATGCCGGTAGCGCTCTCACTCGACGGCGTCGACTTCGCCTATGGGCAGGGACCGCAGGTGCTGAGCGGCGTCGACCTGCGGGTCGAGCAGGGAGAGTTCGTCGCGATCGCGGGTCCGAACGGGGGTGGCAAGACGACACTGCTTCGGCTTGCGCTCGGGCTCGAGCGCCCGACAGTCGGCGAGGTGTCGCTGTACGGCGAGCCTGCACGCAGTTTCCACGACCGCACACGCATCGGCTACCTGGCGCAGCGCTCGCGCATCGGAGTGCATGCTCCTGCGACGGTGCGAGAGGTCGTCGAGGCCGGCCGGGCGCCGCTGCGGCCCTTGGGGCGTTTGCGCCGCGAGGACCACGCGGCGGTCGACGAGGCGCTGGAGCGTGTCGCCCTGTCCGGGCTCGCCCGCCGGCGGCTCGGCTCGCTCTCGGGCGGGCAGCAGCAGCGTGCGTTCATCGCGAAGGCGCTGGCCGCGCACCCGGCGCTGCTCGTGCTCGACGAGCCGACGACGGGAGTCGACGTGGAGGCTCAGGAGGCGCTCGGAGCACTCCTGCACCGGCTGCACGAAGAGCTCGGGGTCACCATCCTGTACGTCTCCCACGAGTTCGGGTCGGTCGAGCGCTACGTCGAACGGCTCGTCCTCGTGCGTGAGCGCATCGTCTTCGACGGGCCGCCCTCGCAGCTTCCAGGCATGTGGCACGACCCGTCACACATGCATGCTTGATCTCGAGTTCATGCGGCTCGCCTTCGTGGCGGGGGCGATCGTGGGTGTGCTCGCTCCGACCGTCGGCTTCTTCCTCGTGCAACGCGAGCTGAGCCTGATCGGCGACGGAATCGGCCACGTCGCGTTCGCAGGCGTTGCGGCGGGCTACCTGCTCGGCATCTCACCGGTGTGGACGGCGCTTGTCGCCGCGATGGTCGGTGCCGCGGGGATCGAGTGGCTGCGCGCGCGTCGCAAGGCGGCCGGCGACCAGGCACTCGCGATCGTCTTCTACACGGGCATCGCGGGCGGCGTCGTGCTCATCTCGGCGGCGGGCGCGCTCAACGCAAATCTCTTCGCGTACCTCTTCGGCTCGATTCTCACCGTCACGCGCAGCGATCTGGTCGTGATCGCCTCGCTCGGTCTCGGCGCACTTGCGATCGTCGCCGTGCTGCTGCGCAGCCTGATCGCCGTTTCGCTCGACGAGGAAGGGGCACGGGTTGCAGGCCTGCCGGTGCCGCTCCTGAACGGTGTCGTCTCGATGCTCGCCGCGCTGACGATCGGTGTGTCGATGCGCATCGTCGGCATCCTCCTGATCGCCGCGCTGATGGTGCTGCCGGTGATCGCCGCCCAGCGCGTCGCGTGGAGCCTTCGCTCGACGATCGGCATCTCCGTGCTGCTCGGGCTCGCCTCGGTGCTCGCGGGGCTGACCATTTCCTATTACGGCAATCTGCCGCCTGGCGGCACGATCGTGCTCACGTGCAGCGGTTTCTTCCTGCTCGCCTCGGCGGCCGAGGCCGTGCGCCGCTGAGGGCTTGACTTCAGTCAAGAAACGATCGTAGGTTGCGGCATGGCGCACGGGGTGGCGTGGGAGTTGCAGGCCGACCAGGGATGGGCGCAGCAGGTCGCCGCGTTCCGTTCTAAGCTGGAGGGCGCGACGGTTGTTCTCTTCGGCTTGTGCCCGTACTGCCACGAACCGATGTCCGCGCCGGTGACCGTCGGCCCGGCTGTGCGGATGGGAGCTGTTGCCGCTATCAAGGTGCTCGAGGCTCCGGCTGCGCCGCCTGCCGAGTACGTCGTCTGGTGCAACTGCACAGGTGACCACAAGGGCCGTCCGTCCGACCAGACCGGGTGCGGCAGGTACGGGCTGCTCCAAGTGACGTCCTGATGGATGCGGTCAGGCAGCCCAAGAAGTCCGACCCCGCGTATGCCGCGCAGATACTGCTTGCGTCGTTCTTCACCGTTCGATTCGCCATTCGCCTCGGACGGTTGGTCGCGGCCCCCGCGTCTGAGCCCACCTTCGCGGCAGCTCCGGCGCCTCCATCCGCAGACGACCTGCGGTGGGCGAAGCAACTCGACTCGGTCACGTTCGGTGCCCTGGACAACACCCGTGCCGCCGCGGCGAAGTGGGCGGGGACGATCACTGCCGTCACCAGTGTCTTCACGATCTTCGCGCTGATCAAGGGGCGCACGGACATCACTGGGCTCACGCAAGGCTGGGAGATCACAGTTGGAGTGCTTCTGCTCGTTTCGACGTATCTCGTCCTGCGCGCGATCATGCTTGCCGCGCTCGCCGCCGAAGGCTCGCCGACGTGGGAGACCGTCAACGCATTGAACGTTCGCCAATACTTTGGCGACGCGAACGTCAAGGCCCAGTGGCAGCTGCTCGGCTCGCGCGTGGCGGCTGTGCTCGCGATGGTCAGCCTGGGCGCGGCGATCGCGCTCGTCTGGTTTGCGCCGCAGTCGAGGCCGCTCTCGGCCGTCACGTTTGCGGACGGTCACTCGGCCTGTGGCACGGTCACGGTGAACTCTGACGGGACGCTGAAGGTCACCGCGCCCGGCGGGACGACGGTGTTGGCTGCCGCCGTCGAGCCGGCGACCGCGCACACGGCGAACGTCACCGCCTGCCCCTAGATGCGTAGCCCGCAGGCTCGCTGTCGGTCCCGACCGAACGTTAGGCTGTGCCGCGATGGAGGTCGAAGAGCGCGCCGAAGGGGCCGAGACCGGCGAAGGCCGCGATCTCCAGGGTGTCTATCGCTATTACGAGCTCGCCAAGCGGGCCGAGTGGCAGGTGCGCGACCTGCCATGGGGCGAGCTGCCGCCGATCCCCGAATACAAGGGCTCGCCGCAGAAGCTGGCGCGCCGCCAGGATCTCTGGCGGTCGGTGGTCACCCAGCAGCTACAGGCCGACGAGCTGGCCGTTGAAATGGCGACGCAACTCTTCGCGATCGCGCCCGACCACGAGGCCAAGCTCTACTACACGACAATGGTTCAGGACGAGTCACGGCACACCGAGGCCTGGCTGAAGCTGATCCACCAGGCGGGTGGGATGGCCGAGCGCGACCCGTACCTCGACCAGCTTGCGCAGCAAGTGCTCGATGCGGACACGCTCGAGGAGAAGGTCTTCCTCATGCAGGTGTTCTACGAGCGCCTGATCATCCCACGGTTTCGGATGATCGCTCGTTCCTCACGGGGCACGGTGCTGGAAGACCTGTGCAACCGCCTTGCGATCGACGACGGCATCCATCACGGCGCCGGCATGGCGTACGAGCGGGTGCTCCTCGAAGGCGCTGGGAAGAAGATCAAGTCGCAGCTCGTCGACGCCGCGAACCGCCTGTTGCCGATCTTCGTACAGCACGCGTTGTGGCGGCCGAAGGCCCGCGAGTTCATCGGCGCGCTGATGCGCGAGACCGACATCCGCATGCTGCGCGAGGACCTCGAGAACGGCGTCCGGCTGGCGAAGTCGCTCGGGATCGACCCGAGCGGCATCGAACTGCCGTAC
>DATLQV010000022.1:0-89620 GCA_035534955.1 Gaiellaceae bacterium | reverse complement strand
CTACGCAGTGCTGATGGTCGGAGTCGTTCCTGCCGTTGCGGTGCTCGTCCTCGGCTATGAGACCGTCCGTGGGCGCGAACGCGACCCCGCGGCGTCGGCCCTTGTCGTGGTGACGCTCTGCACCGTCGTGCTCGTCGTCGCCCAGGTCGGCTTCTTCGCGGCCCGCTACGCACCGCACCTGCTCGGACGCGACCTCGCCGCGCTCCCACCGCTGCTCTTTCTCGTGCTCGCGCTGTGGACTGCACGCGCCCGGCCTCGGCGCTGGCTGACGAGGGCGGCGGCGGCGCTCCTCGTCCTCTCGGCCGTCGTGTTCGCACCGTGGAACGGCCTGGTCGTCTCCACGGCGTTGCCCGACACGTTCGGGCTGGCGCTCATCTCGCGGCTGCATTGGGGCTCGCCTGCCAACTTCGTCGCCGTCGGCGCGGCCGCGTTGCTCGCCCTGTTCATGTTCGCCCCGAGCCGCCTCAAGATCGTCGTGCCGGCCGTCGTGCTCGGCTTCCTCGTCGTCTCATCCGTCCTCGCCTCCAACATGATCGCCGCACAGGTGCAGACGAGCCAGAGCACGCTCGTCGGCACACCACCCGACTGGGTCGACCGTACGATCCATGAGCACGCCGCCTACGTCTTCGGCGGTAACGCGTGGCCGGTCGTCTGGCAGCAGCGGTTCTGGAACCGTCGCATCACACAGGTCGTTTTGCTCTTCTCGTCGGTCGTGCCCGGCCCGATGACGCAGACGCCCGCCACCGTGTTTCCCGGCGGCCTGCTTCCGATCCGCGAGCACTACGCGGTCGCAAGCACGCGGGACAGCTTCGTCGGCGAGATCGTCGCCCGGCAGTCGCTCGGGCCGACCAGCTTCGGGCTCGCCCTGTGGCGCCTCGACGATCCGGCACGGCTCTCCACCGTCACCGACGGGATCAAGCCGAATGGCGACATCTACGGCAGCGCTCACGTGACCGCCTACAACTGCGGCGGGGGCGTGTTGAGCCTGACGCTGCTCCCGAAGGAGACGAAGACGTTGGAGGTCGATCTCGACGGGACGCCGGTGCTGCGCCGCACGATCGGCGGGCTGCCGTCGTGGTACGGCACGATCACGGTGCCGCGCTCGCGCGGCCCACGCATGTGCGTGTTCACCCTGCGCGGCGGGCCGCTGCTCGGCTCGACCGTGATCGGGTTCGATCGGCCGAGCTAATCGTCCGGGCCGACGCGCACGAGCATCTTGCCGATGTTCTCGCCGCGAAAGAGGCCGACGAATGCCGCGGGCAGCCGATCGATCCCGTCGAGCACCGTCTCGCGGTGGGCGAGCTTGCCCGCTGAGATCCACGGCGCCACTTCGGCGAGGAACGCCGGGAAGCGGTCGAAGTGATCCGAGACGATGAAGCCCTGGAGACGCAGCCGCTTCGAGACCATGAACGTGAGGTTCGGCGGCCCGGGCTCGGGGCGCTCGTCGTTGTAGCGCGAGATCGCGCCGCAGGCGATCACGCGCCCGAACGGCCGCAGCGCGTTCAGCGCCGCTTCGAGCTGCTCGCCGCCGACGTTGTCGAAGTACACGTCGATACCGTCGGCGAGTGCCTCCTTGGCGGGCGAGTCGCGATAATCGAACGCCTCGATGCCGAGCGAGCGCAGCCACTCCACCTTCTCGGTCGAGCCCGCGCTGCCGATCACGCGCAGCCCCTTCAGCTTCGCGATCTGAACCGCGACCGAGCCGACGGCGCCGGCCGCGCCCGAGACGTAGAGCGTCTCGCCTTCCTTGATCCGCCCGATGTCCGTGAGCCCGACCCACGCAGTCAGCCCGGGCATGCCGAGCACACCGAGCGCCGTGGACGGTGGCGCAAGCGCCGGGTCGAGCTTGCGCAACCCGTCTCCCTGGGCGATTCCCCGCTCACGCCACCCGAGCATCGACAGCACCCAGTCGCCCTTCGTGAAACCTGGGTGCCGAGACTCGACAACACGCCCGACCGCGCCGCCGTCGATCGGGCCGCCGATCTCGTAGGGGCCGACGTAGGTGCGCACACCGGTCATGCGGCCACGCATGTACGGGTCGACCGAGCAGAACACGTTGCGCACGAGCACCTCGCCCTCGCCGGGCGGGCCGTCGGCGGCCTCGCGCAACTCGAAGTCGGCCTCCTGCGGCACACCTCGCGGGCGCGCCAGCAGTACGACTTCCTGCGTCATGACGCCACCGGCACGTCCGGGATGAAGCCTTCGTCGGCGAGCAGGTCGCGCGCTTCCTCGAGCGAGAGGTCCTCGGGCGGGATGATCGCATCGGAGGGCCGAAGCTCCTCGTCGGACAGCTTCTCGCCACCCTCGCGCACCGCGTCGCCGAGCGCCTGCAGGCCGGTCCACAGGGCACGCTCGTCGCCCTCCTCGACCGCTCGAGCCACCTGTTCGTCGAGCTCGTTCAACCGCGAGCGCAACGCGTCGTCGACGCGAAACTGCCCCTCGCCCAGCAGTCGAACGATCACGCGGTGTCGCCCTCGAGCTGCTTCGGGGGGTCGTCGCTCTTGCCGAGTTCGGCCTTCATCTTCGCGAGCTCGTCGTCGACCTGCGTGCCCTGCGAGATCTGGGAGAGCTGCCGGTCGAGGTCGTCGCTCGACGAGGTGAAGTCCTCGAGCGACCCGGCCGTTGTCAGCTCGTCGATCGCGCTGGCCCGGGCCTGGAGCTGCTCGGTCTTGTCCTTGGCGCGCTGCACCGCGAGCCCGACGTCGGCCATGTGCTCGCCGATGCCGGTCGCAGCCTCGCCGATCCGCACCTGCGCCTCGGCGGCGGAGTACTGCGCCTTGATCACTTCCTTCTGCGAACGGAAAGCCTCGATCTTGGCCGCCAGGGTCTTCTCGCCCTCAACGAGCTTCTGCTGCTGGGCCTCGAGCTGCTGGCCCTGTTGCATGATCGAGTCGAGCTGCGCTTGCACCGCCGCCTTGCGGGTCAGCGCCTCGCGCGCGAGATCCTCGTGACCGGCCTGCAGCGCTTGCTTCGCCTGGCCGTCGAGCTTCTCGACCTGCTGTTGCATGGTCGTGTACTGCATTTCGAGCCGCTTCTTCGCCGTGGTCACGTCGGCGATGCCGCGCTTCACGTTCTGCAGCTGGCGAAGCTGCTCCTCGTAGGAATAGTCGAGCGTTTCGTTCGGGTTCTCGGCGCGGTCGAGCGCCTTCGAGAACTTCGCCTTGAAGATCAGAGAGAGGCGTGCCATCAGCCCGGGCATATTCGTCAGTTCTCCTCGCGGTCGGGTGCACGGTTAGCCTAACGACGTGCTGGTCGCCCGGAGCATGGATTCTCGCTGGCTCTCGAACGCGTACCTCGTGGCCGATGAGCCGGGGGGCACCGCCGTGTACGTCGACTCGGGCGCTCCGCTCGCTCCGCTGCTCGAGGCCGCCCGAAATTGGGAGGTGACGCCGACCCATGTCCTGCGCACCCATTCCCACCCTGACCATGTCCAGCACGAAGACGAACTCGGGCTGCCGGTGGTGCGGTACTCGATCGAGACGGGCGGGCTGTTCGTCGACGCGATCGCGACCCCCGGCCACTCCGACGACATGGTCTGCTTCGTGATCAACGACCGGGTGGTTTTTTCCGGCGACACACTCTTCAAGGACGCGGTGGGCGGTGGCGACTTCGAGCAAGTGCGAGGCGCCGTGATGGACATCTACATGTCGATGCCCCACGAGCGCCGCGTGCTTCCCGGGCACACCGATGAGACAACGATCGGCGCCGAGTGGGAGCACAACCCGTTCGTGCGCGTCTGGCGCGGCGCGGAGCCCGAAGGGACGGAGCGCGTGCGTGTTTCGGGCCGTGACGCGACGCTCGTCGTCTGGTCGCCCGACTACGACGGCAAGGGCAAGGCCTGGGTGCGCTTCGACGACGGCGCCGACGCGATCGTCGGCGGCTCGAACGTGGAGCGCAATTAGATGATTGATCGCGAATTCATCGTCGACCCGCAGATCGAGGCCTACGTCAAGCGGCTGTCGTCGCCGCACGATCCGCTGCTCGCGGAGCTCTCGGAGGAGACCGCCCGCTCTCTCGGTGCGGCCGAAATGCTGACGGGGCCGGTGGCCGGACGGCTGCTCGAGCTAATCGTCTGGATCTCGAGCCCGCTGCGCGTGCTCGAGATCGGGACCTTCAGCGGCCACTCGGCGCTTGCGATGGCGGCCGCGCTGCCGGAGGGCGGCCGGATCGACGCGTGCGAGCTCGATCCGGAGCGGGCGGCGTTCGCTCGAGCGTGGTTCGATCGCTCGCCGCACGGCTCGAAGATCACGCTGCATGCCGGCGACGCGCTCGCAACGATCGCGTCGCTCGAGGGCACGTTCGACGTCGTCTTCATCGACGCTGACAAAGCGGGGTACGTCGGCTACTACGAGGCGGTGCTGCCGCGTCTCTCCGAGCGCGGACTGATCGTCGCCGACAACACCCTCGCCGGCGGACGGGTGCTCGACGGCAGTGCCGCGGTGGCGCGCTTCAACGAGCACGTCGCCGCCGACCCGCGCTCGATCCAGGTGATCCTGACCGTCCGCGACGGCCTCACCCTGATCCGCCGGGCCTGACCCCTTCGGACACGACGGGGTCAGAAGACCCCGTCGTGTCCGGCCCCGTCGTGTCCGAAACGGACGGTAGGTTGGCGCGATGCGCCTGATCGTCGCCCGCTGCGAGGTCACCTACTCCGGCCGCCTGAACGCCTTCCTGCCGGAATCCACGCGCCTGCTGCTGCTGAAGGACGACGGCTCGGTGCTCGTGCACGCGGACGCGGGCGGCTACAAGCCGCTGAACTGGATGACCCCGCCGACGGTGATCGAGGACACCGGCGAGCTCGTCGTCGTGCGCAAACGAGCGGGCCGAAGCGAAGACCGGCTCGAGATCCGCCTCGTCGAAGTGCTCTCGGACGTCAGGCACGACATGGGCGAGGCGGCCGGTCTGGAGAAGGACGGCGTCGAGCGCGACCTGCAGCTTCTGCTCGCCGGCGACCCGACCCACATCGAGCCGGAGCTGCGGCTCGTCAAGCGCGAGTGGCCGACCAACGTCGGCCCCGTCGACCTGATGTGCCGCGACCGAACCGACGGCTGGGTCGCGGTCGAGATCAAGCGAGTCGGGACGATCGACGCGATCGAGCAACTGACCCGCTACCTCGACTGCATCCGCATCGACCCCGCGCGTGCGGACTGCCGCGGCATCCTCGTCGCCCAGCAGATCAAGCCGCAGGCGGTCGCGCTCGCCGAGCAGCGAGGCCTCGGCTGCGTCGAAGTCGACCTCGGAGTGCTGCGGGGCGAGCGCGAGCCCGAGCTGACGCTCTTCGCCGTCTAACTCAGAGGATCACCGCGGCCTTGAGCAGATCACGCGGCGGGTCTGCGAAGAGCGACGGCAGCTCGGCCAGCGAGACACTGTGCGTGACGAGGTGCTCCCATGGATACGCGCCGCTTGCCAGGAAGCCGAGCGCGGCGCGCACCGTCGCCGGCGTATGGTGGAACGAGCCGCGAATCGTCAGCTCCTCGTAGTGCAACCGGTACGCGTCGATCGGCGGCCGCGCGTCGCGCGGCAGTCCGCCGAACATGACAACCGTGCCGCCGGGACGCACGAGCTCCTCCGCGTCGAACCACGCTTGCTCGGTGCCGGCAGCCTCGATCACCACGTCTGCGCCGCGACCGTCGCCGGTCTCCGCGCCGAACTCCCCAGCCAGCGCGCGCCGCTCCTCGCGGCCGCCCACGACAACCGGCCAGCCGCCGGCGTCGGCGACGCACGCCGCTAGCATCAGCCCGATCGGCCCGGCACCGAGGATGGCAACCGAGTGCCCGGGCTCGATCCCCGCGCGCTCGACGCCCCGCAGGCAGCACGCGAGCGGCTCCACCATTGCCGCGACCTCGGGTGCGAGCCTCGCCGGCACCTCGTGCAGGTTGAGGGCGGCGATCCGCTCGGGAACGAGAATCCATTCGGCGTAGGCACCGGAGAGGAACTGCAGGTCGCCGCACTGTGCGCCGCGTGCGCAGCCGGCGCACGCACCGCACGGGGCCGAGTTCGCCGCGACGACGCGCCGCCCGTCGACGAGGCCGCAGAACTCGTGGCCGAACGGCGCCGGCGAGGAGCGCAGGAGCAGCGGATGGCCGCGCCGGTAGGTCTTCAGGTCGGTGCCGTCGGTCAGCGCCACCTCGACCTGAACGAGCACCTCCCCCGGCCCCGCCTCCGGCTTCGGCACCTCCTCGATGCGCAGGTCGCCCGGCGCGTAGAGCCGTGCGGCCCTCACGGCGTAAAGACAACCTTCAGCGCCTCGCCGTCCCGGTAGAGCTCGACGCCCTCGGCGAACCGCTCGAGCGGCATCGTCGTGACCGCGGGAAGAACGAGCGAGGGAAGCAGCCGGACGGCGGCCTGGAAGTGCATGGGCGTCGCCGAGCGTGACCCCACGACGCGCAGTTCGCTCCGATAGACGGCGTCGAGCGACGTCGGCACGTCGTGCTCGGCCGCGGCGAACACGAGCAGCGTCCCGCCTGGCTCGAGTCGGCGCAGCGCCTCGTTGATCCCGCCGGGTGCAGTGAGGACGGCCGCGTCGCACGACCCTCCGTCCGTGCCGGCGCCGAGCGCCTGCGCGGCGACGAGGCGGTCTCTCCGCGGATCGAGCGCGACGACGTCATCGCCACGCCCGCGCAGCACCTGCACCCACAGGCGGCCGATCGCGCCGCAGCCGACGACGAGCACGCGTCCCGGCGGCACCGACTCGGCCGCGCGCAGCACGCACGCGAGCGGCTCGACCCACACCCCGCCGTGGTCGCCGAGCTCGTCGGGCAGCACCAGGTAGTGCTCGGCCCGTAACCGCTCGGCAAAGCCTCCGGGAGCGATCCGCAGCGTGCGAAACCCGACACACGTCGACTCGTGCCCGGCGAGGCAGCGTCCGCACGTCCCGCAGGGCACGCGGTGCAGCACCGTCACCCGCGTGCCGTCGTCGAGCTCGCCCGCAACCTCGTGCCCGAGCACGGTTCCGGCTGCGGCCCGTCCGAGTTTCTCCACGTCCGAGCCGCACAGCCCACACGCCCGAACGCGAACGAGCACGCCGGGGCCGGTCGGCTCGGGCAGGTCGGCGAGCTCGGGCAGCCCGTCCGCATCGAGGACGACCGCGCGCACGGCCGTATCCTAGGCGGCGCGACGCTACAATGACCGCCGCCCGGGGCTATAGCTCAGTTGGGAGAGCGCCTGGATCGCACCCAGGAGGTCGGCGGTTCGAGCCCGCCTAGCTCCACCTTACGAGGCGTTGCGCGAACCGCCGCCGGAATCCTGTAGGTGGGGATGATCCGGCGGCGGTCGTGTACCTGGATCTCTTTGATCAGCAGGCGGAGCAGCTCTTTCGCTTGCTCGGGGTTCTCGCCGCCCACGATCGCTTCGAGCTGGTCGGCGAGGCCGCGGAGGGCGGCGCCGTCGGGCGGCGTGTGCGCGTGTGTGGCGAGCCGGGCGGTGAGGTCGGTGTCTCGTTCGCGGAGCGCTTCGAGGCGGTCACGGTGGCCACGGACGCGGTCTTGGAAGAGGTCGGCCACGAGCCGTCCCTCTTCAAAGCCCTCGAAGTAGCGTTCCAGCTTGCTCTCGACGCGCGAGATCTCAGTGCGCGTCGATGCCAGTTGCTCCTCCAGTTCGGGGCGCTCACCGTCTGTCGCCGCTGCGAGGTCGGCGAGTGCCTTCTCGATCAGGTGGCCGTCGCGATACAGCTCGGCGAGTTGGGTGAGGACTGCAGCTTCGAGCCGGTCTTTGGGGAGCCGGTCGCCGTTGCATTTGGCGGGGCCGTACTTGTAGCGGGTGGAGCAGGCGTAGTAGGTGTAGCGGCCGTTTCGTCCGTGTGCTGAGGTGCCGACGTAGGCGCGGCCGCAATGGTGACAGCGAACGAGCCCGGAGAGGAGGTAGTCGGTCGGGTTGCCGCGACGCAGCGAGACGTCTTCGCCGCGGCGTCGGAGGATCTCTTGCGCCTTCTCGAACGTCTCGTCCTCGACGAGCGGGTCGTGGAGGCCGGGGTGGGTCTCGCCGTTCCAGCGAACGAGACCCTTGTACGCGGGGTTGGCGAGGATCAGTTGCAGCGCGTTCGGCGACCAACCTGTTTTGCGTGGTGAGGGTGCCGCCTCGGCGTCGAGGGTGCGTGCGATCGCGGTCGTGCCCAGCTTCCCTTCCGCGTAGAGGTTGAAGATGCGACGCACGACCGGCGCCTTCACCTGGTCCGGCACGAGCAGCTTGGTCTCTTTGTCGCGGGCGTAGCCGTAGGGGGTGCGTCCGCTCATCCATTTGCCTTCGCGGACGCGGCGTTCGAGTCCGGCGGTGACGCGGTCGACGATGGTGGCGTGCTCGAACTCGGCGAACACACCGAGCATCTGCAGCATCATCCGCCCCGCCGCGGAGCCGGTGTCGAACGGCTCGGTTGCGGACTTGAGGACGACGTCGAGCTGGTCGAGTTCCTCGCAGACCCCGGCGAGCTGGCGGACCTTGCGTGAGAGGCGGTCGACGCGGTAGACGAGCAGCAGGTCGATACGTTTTTCGCGGGCGAGGTCGAGTGCTTGTTGGAGGCCGGGACGGTCGAGGCTGGTGCCGGAGGCTTGGTCTTCGTAGGCGGCGACGATGCGCCAGTCCTCCATCGCCTCGCAATAGCGCTCCAGCCGCTCCCGCTGCGTCTTCAGCGAGGTGGGTTGGTGGTCCTCGTCGGTTGAGATCCGCTGGTAGAGACAGACACGCATCACAGGCGACCCCCTCCGTTGTCGTGGTCGTCCATGAGGCCATCGATCCCGCCAGACGTCAAGTCGCTACCGAGGAGCCGCTTGCCGGGGCCGTACTCGAGCTCGGATTCGTAGGCGGTGTCCCAGGGGTCGAGCTCGGAGGCGCCGCAGAAGTGGCAGCGCGTCGGCTGGTGGCGATCCTCGAAGCGGACGGTTCCGTGCCGTTCGGGTTCGGGCGGGTAGGCGATCTCGTCGCAGCGTTTGCAGATACGGAGCCGGTCTCGGTCGACGATCGCATAGACGGCTGCGCGTCCGTGTGCGAGTCGTGCTGCGAGTCCGGCCTCGTGTTTGCGCTGGCGTGCTTCCCTGTCGCGCCGGGCGAGGTAGGCGACCCGCCGTTGCTCCTGTTCCTGGCGTGCCGCCTGGTCGCGTTTGGCCCGCTCCTGGAGTGAGTCCCAGCTGTAGCTGCCGAGGAGGCCGTCGTTGGCGAGCTGCTGTCGGTCGCGGCGGAGCGCTGGACCCTCGCCGTAGCGGTGCGCGAGGTCTTCCACGCGTGCTCGTTGTCGGCGGCGGTAGACGTCGACCAGCCTTGCGACCGCCTGAGTGTCAGTCCAGGTCGGCGGCACGGGTTCGGGTGCGGCTTGAGCTTCGAGCGGGTCGTCGTCGAGTTGGCGGGCGAGTGCGGCGAACGCGTCCCGCTCGAGATCGTTCATCGGCTCGCTCGCGTTGAGCAGCAAGGAGAGCGCGGTCGCGGCCGCCTCGCCGAACTGGGCGAGATGTTCGCCGTGGAACCGCAGGCGCTTCTCTTGCAGATGGGCACGGCGCGCTTCCGGTTTCGCACGCAGCCGCTCCCGCTGCGCGTCGCGTGTGCGTTGCTCCGCTTCCTCCTTCGCGCGCGTGGCGTCATAGGCGACCAGCGCTTTGTTGAGACAGTCGGTCAGGGTGAGGCCGCCGCCGGCGAGCGTGAGGTCGTCCCAGCATCTCTCGCTGAACGCACGCTCGGGGTCGCGCGCATGCGCGCACGCGGCCGCGGCGAACCAGTCCAGGTAGCCGCGACGCCGGCCGTAGTAACTGCCGCCGCCCCGCCTCTCGAGAAGGGCGGTCAGCATCTTCAGGAAGGAGAGTGCCCGCGTCTCGGTCGTGGTGAGGAAGAGCAGACAGGGACAGAACGGGTGCCGCTCCGTCCACGCCGCCTGGGCAGCGTAGGCGGCGTAGCCGGCCGCCTTTGTCTTGAGGCGAGCGTGGCTCATCGTCCCCATGTCCAGCTCGACGAACGCCAGCAAGCCGCGTCCTTTGTCGTCGTGGAGGTGGACGAGGGCATCGGGAGCGAGCGCTCGCTCGCGCCCCTCCGCCCGGAACACCTCTCGTGCCTCACCCTCGCGCCGGAAGGCGTGCAGGTGCAGACCGACGGTCGGCGCCTGCACCTGAAGCAGCACGTACAGCTCGGAGAGCCGTTCGGCGTGGTGGAGGAACTGCGGGTTCGGCTCGGATCGTTCGCCGCCACGCGGGACCGGCTCGCCACGCACGAACGCATCCGAGGCACGGGTCGGCCAGTAGTGGAACGGCGCCGAGCCCCTGTCGCGGTAGGGACGGCTACGACCGACAAGACCGTGACGAGTGAGCCGTTCCGTGCGGTAGCGAAGCGTCCGTGCAGGTGTGTCGGCGAGGAGCCGCTCGAGCTGTGTTTGCGTCAGCACGCGCTGCTCTGCGAGCAGCGTGAGCGGCCGCCGGTCGAGATCGGTGAGGGACGCGAGCGCGTCGCGCCGGCCCAGCCGGCGCACGCGAGCGCGGCCGCCGCGCGAGTAGTTATCGATCAGGATGGGACCTCCATGTACAGTCGGGCGCGCAGCCGATCCGCAGAAGCCGCGTCGGTGCGCGCGAACGAGCGCATCTCGGCTTGCCAGTCAGCAGCGGACCGACTGGCAAAGAGCCGGGCGGCGATCACGCCGCCCTCCGCAGCCGACTCGCTGAACGTCCACGGCGAGCCGCGGCCGCAAAGAGTGCGGCCAGCAACTCGACCGCCTGCGCTTCCTGAGCAGCGGTGAGCGGCTCGACCCTGACCGGGCCAAGCCTGATCTCACCATCATCGATTGTCTTCGAGCGCAGCGGCACCAGCTTCCCGCCGCCGCGCGGCGCGTCGTGATCTTCCATCGGTTGTCGACGCGCCGGCAGAGGAGCCAAACATCAACGCCGCACCCGCCAAGACGGATACGCCCGATGGGGGCGCGACGATCCTTCTACATAGATGGGCGCTTTTCAGGCCCGATATTTGACACGCCCGCAGCGAAGACTTACGAGACTCTTACAAACGGCAGCGGTGCGGTTGCGCCCGTGTCCGTCGCGGGTCAGTGACGGACAGTCGACTCCCGCGCACGGAGACGCGAGGCACGGAGCCGTCGACGTTGGGTTGGGCGGCCGGGAGCTTAAGCGGCGCGAGGTAGACGCGGGTGTCGGGCGGTGCGGCGCATTCTCGGGGCAAGCCGCAGATGTAGAGGACCTAAAGAACGTAGATTGGCCAGGCGTCTATTCAGTAGGAACGATGACGAGTCGGCTTGAGGTTGATGAGATCGAGGTGATCTACCGCGCCGAGCTCGGGCGTTTGCGGCGTGTTGCTCGCGCGATCGTGGGAGATGCGGACGCGGCCCGGGATGTTGTGCAAGAGGCGTTTGCCTCTGCGGTCAGGGACCGGGCTCGCTTTCGCGGTGACGGGTCTCCGCTGGGCTGGATCTGGCAGATGGTCGTGAACGGGGCTATCAGCGAGCAGCGGCGATGTCGGAGGCAGGCGGTGGGGCGGCTGCCAGTGGAGGACGAAGTACCGTCACCGAACGGGGATTTCGGCGAGCAGGTTGAGCGTGTCGCGGCCGCGCTTGCGTTGCTGCCCGAGCGGCAGCGGCTCACGGTCTTCCTCCACTATTACGCTGACCTTGACTACCGGGCGATCGCGGAGGTGCTGCAGGTTGCGCCTGGCACCGTCGGAGCTTCGCTGCACGCTGCCCGGCAGACCCTTCTTCGGATTCTCGCAGAGGAGGATGCGCAGCTATGACCGATGAGCAGGCTTTGCGCCGAGCGCTCGAGACGCTTGTGCCGGCTGCGGAGGAGCCGTATGAATGGGAGGACGTGCTCCGCCGCTCGGCGGGACAGCCGCCCGTTCGGAGGCGGCGACGCCTCCGCGGGCAGCACGGCTCGAGCCGGGGGCGGTCGGCAGTTGTGCTCGCTGGCTTGGCTGCGGCCGCGGCCGCAGCCGCCACTGGAGTATTGCTAACTGCGCCGTGGCGAAGCGGTCCTGGTGCGGTCGCGCCTGCAGAGGCGGCGCTCGTCCTTGGGCGCGTGCCGTGGCAGTCGGCGCCAGGTCCGTACGTCGGGGTCGATTGTCCGGGCGCTCTCAATTCGATCGCGTGCGACCGCCTCGGTATTGCGGTGCAACTGCTTCGACCGGCTGTGCGGATCGATGTCCTGGCGGAGGGGCGCGCGGTCAGCATGCGCACGACGTCCAAGTACGCCCCCCACGCTGTCCGCGGCACGTTCTGGGTGGGCTTCCTGCAGCCGGCAGGGCTGCTTAACGGGCCGCTGAAGATCCAGCCGGACGAAGGGCGGACCTATTGGGTTGGCCGGCATCCCGCCTTTGTGTCGTTGCGAATCACGGCGCACTATGCCGACGGCAGTGTGGCATCGGTGCATGAGCGGACGCCGATCCGCCCTGGCTGGGGCTAGCTCGCGACGGCGACGATCACGGCACTGGCAGCCGCTAGTCCGACGAGGTCGCTGCTGATGCGCGCCATGCTGCGGGAGGTCAGCAGCCGCCATGCCTGCTGATGGTGGAAGTCCGGAGGGGATCGGAAGCGGCGGTAGCCGAGCGCGACGGCGGCGACTGTTCGGACGGCGCCATAAGCGCCCCAGATGAGCGCGCCGGCGACCAAGGAACCAGATGCGAGTGCTGCAACTGGGATGAGGTACCAGATCCAGAACCCGATCCGGGTTAGGCCGCCGAATCCGAGCATTGCGCCCGTGTAGACAGCCCAGAGACGCCAGCTCTCGTCGAGGGACGAGATCGCCGTTTCGACGTTGCGCTGCGGGATCGCGACGCTGATGCCGACGGCATCCGCTGCAAGGGCGATGACGAGCAGCGGGAGCGTGACGAGCGCGAGCGCGCGGGTCGCGCCGCTCGCGTGCGCCCCGGCTAGGCCGAGCGCGCTGCCGACGGTCGCGCCTACGCCCGTGGCGGTGGCTGCGAGCACAGTCGCGTTGCGGAGGTAGACGCGCCGTCGGTAGCCAAGGGGCTGTCCCCGGAACACGCCGGAGAAGGCCGCGCCGAGCGCGGCGTTTGGGCCTCAGGGAATCGTCTGCTGCGCGAGTGCAGCAGCGAGCGCGGCGGCGATTCCTGCTGCGAGGACTACCTGGGACACTCCAGTCGAGCCGTTCTGGCGCTGGTAGGCGTCAGCATGTGGAGAGGACGAAGCGGCAGATGCACCTGTCGCTTCCACTCCAGTAGTCGTGGCAGAAGATGTAGTAGCCGTTGCAGCAGGTGTACCAGCCGTCGCCTCCGGGGCCGCCGCACTCGCCGACGCGGTCACGGCAGTCGGAGCTGCAGCAGCCCGAGTAGCCGCTGCAGCAGCAACACTCGTGGGAGGGGCCACAGCACGGCGGCGGGGAGCCGAGCGTGCAGGCGAGGGCAGGGCTTGCTTCGATCGCCGACGTGACAGCGAAGCCGAAGCAGGCACCGCCAAGGATCTTCAACAGCCGGCTGCGGCCGAAGGGCACGTTGGCCATCTCGTCAGGGCCGAGCGGATCGGCTGGCACCGGCGGCGCGTATGCGGTCGCACGGTGCTCGCCATCGAGCTGACTGTCGGCGGTGGTGGTGCTCACAGTCGATCTCCTTTCCTAGCCGGCGAGCGCCGGGTCGAGTTGGAGCGTCTCAGGGGCGCCGCGGAGGAGTTCCTCGAGTTGCGCCACGTGGTCGACGAAGACGAGGCTCCCGGTGATCAGACCGTCGTCGATCAGCAGTGCGGAGGGAACGTTTGCGAGCCGCAGTCCGCGCGCGAGCTCGGTTGCGAGCGGTTCGCGGATGATCGCCGCCATCCCTTCGAGCGTTTCGACGATCTGGTTTGCCTGCTGCTCTTCGTGCCCGGCGACGAGCGCGATCAGTTCCTCCGGCGCCGTGATCGCGGGCGGCGGCCCGAACTGGCGGAACTCCTCGATCAGCCGCGCACAGGTCGTGCACGTCGATGAGACGAGCACGAGAATCCGACGGCCGCGACCGAGGTCAGGGTAGAGCCGAATCAGGGCGTCGCTGATCCGGAAGCCCACTGAGGCACCGTGCGCGTACCCGCCTCCGCCGCGGGCGACGAGTTCCAGACGAACCGTCAGGCCGCCCAGTTGACGGATACACAACATGATGGCGACGGTCAGGACGACCATCCAGACACTGGCGGCCGCGAGGCCCACCTCCGTCAGAATCGTCATCTTCCCTCCAGGCTTGGAAGCCCGGCGGCGGCGAGCGAACCCGGATCCGAGAAATCGAACGGATCGAGTCGCGCGCGAAGCGGAGCCGCCGCCGGGATGAGCACAAGCAGTCCGAGCAGTGCGGCGCAGATGGACGCTCCGCTGACGAGGTCCTGCGCAGGAAGCTCAGACACGGGGCGGGCGATCGTGACTGCCACACCGGCACCGCAGATCACGCACAACGCGGCGGCGCGGGCCCCGGTCAGCGCCGTCAGCGTGTCCTCGGTCGAGCCGAAGCACATGCACGGGAAGGACTCGCCGCGTCGCATGCTCCGCACGATCACGACGAGGAACGAGGCGAAGACCGCGCCCGCCGCAGCGAGAACTGCTGCCAGCAGCCCGCGGAGGGCGAAGCTCGCCGCAGCAAGTGACACTGCGAGGAGCAATTCGCCAGCGACAAGCAGCCTCGCAGCCGTGGGTCTCGGTCTCTTCGTTACGCGAAAGCGTGCGAGTGCGAGCGCGACATCGGGTACGCGCGTCGCCTTCGCGCCGCCGCTCCAAGCCAGCACCTCGGCTACGAACAGCGCGATCAGAATCGGGATCGCCCCCGCCGACGGCATCTCGTTAGCCCTCCTTTCGTCAGCCCGCGTTGCCGGCCGACTCGATCGCCAGGTCGAAGACGTGGAACTGGCCGGTGTCGATGTTGCGGAGCCCGGAGGCGTCGAAGGACTGACCTGGGCTCAGCCGCTGCAGCGCTGCTTGTCCCGGCCGCAGATGCGAGAGGTCGAGCGTCCCCTTGCTCGTGACGAGTTGGGAACCGCTGCGGCCCTGCACACGACCGCTGAGCGGGTAAAGCATCACGGCCACCCGCGACGCCTGAAATTCGGTCGGGCTGACCCAGTTGCCGAAGGCGATCACCTCCTCGCCAGGGGAGAAATCGGAGAGACTGGCACCGTCGAGATGCCAGACCAAGGCGCCCGGAGCGGCGACGAGCGTCCACGCGGGCGACGCGCTCGCTGGCGTGTGGGGTGGCCGGACGAGCAAGCCGTCGCCCGTCCCGTCAGTGACGATGCCGTAGAACTGCGGCGTAGGCGGACGGGCGTCGCCCGAGCCGGCGCGTCCAAGCTGTGCGACTGCGCCGGCCCCCGAGACGACGAGCGCCACGGATCCGGCTCGCTTCAAGAAGGTGAATCGGGAGACACTCTTCACCGTCTACCTCCCTCGCGTGTAGAGGCCAGTAGCCGCGCGAGAGACACCAACGGCGTCAGCGTCATGGTCGACCCTGTCCGGCGGCGCGCCACCGCAAGAACGTGCGCGTGCCACGATCGACGGGCGACCGTCCGGGCCGTCCGGAAAGCCGACACCCGAGCCGCAGGAGCCTTCAACCGACTCCATCATCTTCCCCCGCACAGACTGGCTTGGAACCCGAGGCCCGAAGGTAGCAATTGCCACTGACGTTTGTCAAATAGACAACGGCCGGTGGGAACTTCCCCGGGAAGGGCGGATGCGCCATGCTTCAAGAGCGGCCAGCCCCACCCCGCGGTTTGGAACCCTCGGGCTTGCGGGCTGGCCGCGCCTGAACGCCCTCGGTCGGATCAGCCATTCGATACCCGCGTGGTCAAACCAAGAGACCGAGACCAACGATCTCCAACTCCGTGTGGTTCGCGCAATACTCGGTTCGGCCCACCTTAGAAGGTGTTGCGCGAACCGCCGCCGGAATCCTGTAGGTGGGGATGATCCGGCGGCGGTCGTGTACTTGGATGTCTTTGACGAGTAGTCGGAGTAGCTCTTTCGCCTGTTCGGGGTTCTCGTTGGCGACGATTGCTTCGAGTTGCTCGGCGAGGCGGATGAGGGCGGTGCCGTCGGGCGGTGCGTGCGCCTCTGTGGCGAGCCGCGCTTTGAGGTCGGCTCTCGCTCGCGGAGGGCTTCGAGGCGGTCACGGTGGCCACGGATGCGGTCTTGGAAAAGCTCGGCTGCGAGCCGGCCCTCTTCGAAGCCTTCGAAGTAGCGCTCCAGCTTGCCCTCGACGCGGGCGATCTCCGCGCGCGTCGAGGGCAAGTCGCTCTTCGAGTTCGGGCCGCTCGCTTTCGGTCACCGCCGCGAGGTCGACGAGTGCTCGCTCGATCACGTGGCCGTCGCGGTACGGCTCGGCGAGCTGGGTGAGGACCGCGGCTTCGAGCCGGTCTTTGGGGAGCCGGTCGCCACTGCATTTGGCGGGGCCGTACTTGTAGCGGGTCGAGCAGGCGTAGTAGGTGTAGCGGCCGTTGCGTCCGTGCGCCGAGGTGCCCACGTATGCACGGCCGCAATGGTGGCAGCGCACCAGCCCGGAGAAAACTAGCCCACCACCCGCCACGAAGACTTACGAGACATTTACAAGAGGACCTGGCCGTCGGGCCCTTGCGGTCAGCCGTTTGTCCGCGAGTCGGCTCTTCACGAGTCGGCAGCGTATCGGTGGCGGTCAGCCCTGTGTCAACGGGTGTCGGTGGCGTGTCAGCGGTTAGTCACAATCGGGTGCTGGAGCGGCGTCGGAGTATGGCCGTCGATGCGCGGTCGCTGGTTAGAGGCGGGAGCTCAGTTCCTGACTCGGACGCGCAGATGCAACACGACCCGCATCGCGCGACATGACTTCGGTGTCACTTGATCGTCTCAGCAGCACCTTGTTTACTCGTGTTTGAGGTCCGCGAACCGAGGTCATCGGTTTGCGCACACGGACGAAGGGTCGTATATCGAGGAGGTAGGGCGTGCTCGTTACGAACCAGACGACCCAGGACTATTGGTTTGGTCCGTTGCATCTGGCAGCCGGGGTCGGAGAGCAGCTGACGGTCGACGACACGACCGAGACGTCGCTGTATCTGACCGACGATGCGGTCGCCGATGCGATCAACAATCTGTACGCGTCGGGGTACATCACGGTTTCGAGCGCGGCGTCGCCGTTTCCGCGTCCGACGGGGATGCCGCAGGTGCTGCACGGCGACGGCTCGCCGGAGGGGCTGACTTATGCGCCGCAGGGGTCGTTGTTTCTGCGCCGTGATGGCGGCGACGCCTGGCATCTGTATGTGAAGACGACCGCGGTCACGGTCAACACAGGCTGGTTCGCGCTTCCCGGCCAGGAACTCGACTACGCACAGATCACCACGAACCCGGCTGGGATCACGGCGACGACGGAGGCGACGTCGGAGACCGTGATCGCCGGCAACTCGGTCTACTACGACGGTTCGCGGGTCAAGCTCTCGTTCTTCGTGCCGAAGCTCTCCTCGTCGGCATCGCAGACGGTCACTTTCGTGATCTACCGCGACTCGACGGTCGTTGGTCAGGTCTTTGGTGGCACCGTCAACACGACGCTTGAGGGGACCGAGTTCGAGCTCTTCGATACGCCCGCCGTCGGTGCGCACACGTATACGGTGAAGGCGTTTGTGAGTGCCGGCACGCTCACGGTCACCGTCGGTGCGGGCGGCTCGGGCGCGCTTGTTCCCGGTTGGCTGCGCGTCACCAAGGCGTAGGTCCCGCGATGCTGGTCACCAACCGGTCGACCGCCGACATCTACTTCGGTCCGCTCCATCTCGGCGCCGGCGTCGGCACCCAGCTGACGGTCGACGACACCTCGGCCACCTCGCTCTACTTGACGAGCGACGCAGTCGCCGACGCGCTCAACAACGCCTACAAGAACGGCCAGATCACCGTTTCCGGCGCCGCCGACCCGTTCCCGCGCCCGACCGGTGACCCCATGCTGCTCCATGGCAGCGGCGACCCGGAAGGACTGGTCTACGCGCCGCAGGGAAGTGTCTACATGCGCCGCGACGGCGTCCAAACCAACGGCGGCGTGCTCTACATGAAAACGACCGGCGTCACCTACAGCACAGGCTGGCTCGACCTCGCAACCGCCTCCGGCGCGACAGCGGTCCTGCCGCCCGGTCTGATCGCCTCCTTCGGCGGCACAACCGCCCCCACCGGCTGGCTGATCTGCGACGGTTCCGCGATCTCGCGCACGACCTATTCGCTCCTGTTCGCCGCGATCGGCACTGACTACGGCGCGGGCGACGGCTCAACGACCTTCAACCTTCCGGATTTGCGCGGCCGCGTCCCTGTCGGCTACGCCGCCTCCGGCGGACACGGCGATGTCTCAACGCTCGGCGCGAACGAAGGGGTCGCGCTCGCGTATCGCCGTCCGAAGCACCAGACCTCGAAAAGCGACCCCGGCCACTATCACGGCAGTGTCTACCAATCATCCGGCGACGGAGAAGGCCTCGTCAGTTCCTACGGCTCCGGCATGGCCGGCAACACCGCCTCCGCCACCACCGGCATCGCCATCGGCACCGGCGTCTCCACCGACCCAGCCGACACACCTGCCTACCTCGTCGTCAACCAGATCATCAAGACCTAGGCCAACCGCGGCGGCGAGAAGACAACCCAGTCGGGATCATCAGACGAGCCAGACATGAGCAGGTAGACGGTGCCGATCTACTACACCTACAAACGCCAGGTTCCGCTCCTGCCCGGGCAAACCCTCGCCTTCACAGCGGGCAAGGGCTACTACGCCAAAGGAACCCCCGAACCGCTCTCCGAGCACGGCCAGGGCCAAAGCCCGGGGACGGCGAAGCCGGCTGCGATTCAGCCGACGCCTGCCACGCCGCCCCTGCCGGGAGCAACGCCGGCGACACCGGTTGACAAACCATCACCCGTCCGGCCGAGTCCTATCCCCGCGGTCCCCGCGCCGGGCGCAACGCCGACGAGCCCAGTCGATCGACCAACCATCCAAGCGACCCCTATCGCTTCGAAGAGCTCAGCACCAGCATCACAGACGATCTCCGACGCCGCATCAAGCCACGGCTATGGCGTCCGCTACTACACCTACCGCCAAAACGTCCCCCTCAAGTCGGGCCAGGAGATCGGCTTCACACGCGGGCAAGGCTACTACGCCTATTACCCCGTCTCGCAGACTCGAAGGCCGGGGATTCCTGCCACACCTCATGTATCGGGGATTCCCACAACTTCAGGGACGGCGCGGCGGGGAGGTCAGGGGCCCCCTGCCGCGGCGGCAGTCGGTTCCGCTGTACAGCCGTCTTCGAGTCGCAACGGGAGGATCCTCGCCTCGGCAATGAGGACCCCGAGACCTCCGCTCGCTCACACCCTTGAGGGAGTGTCCGAGAAGCGATATGTGTTCGCCGAAGTTGGTGGTGTTGCGTTCATTGGAACCATGCAAGCAAGCGCAACCCTCACATGGTCAGGGGGTGGCAAGAAGCCGGAGGTGAAGCTAACGGCCGGCGGTGTGTCGATCACTGACGGACCAGTGACGATCTCCGATTCGACAATTGCTCTCGACCTGAATCAATTCTTCCAATCAGGTGGCAAGAGGCGCGGGGAGCGTCGGGATCGAAGTCGCGCCGTGATCACGGTCGGCTTAAAGGGCGCTGGAGTCAGGATCAGCGCACCCGGTAACGTCGAGTTCAAAGTGGGTCCCGCCACGGAGGGCGGACAACCCGTGCTCGAACTGGAGGCGGCGGTGACGGTTCGCGAGCCGTTGCCGAACAATGGCGGTTCGCTCGCCGTGACGTACGCGATTACCATAAGACTTCATCCACTCACTACAACCCCGGAACCCCCGATCATCCCGCTTCCCAAGTGGCTAACGGATGTCCTTGACGAAGCGAAGAAGAAGCTTGCGGCTACCGCCGAAGTCATCACTGAGATTCTCGAGAAAGTCCCCCCGATCGAGATCGAACTGCCGGGGCCGTGACTAGAGCGACCCTGCTCGTTTCGTGAAGCTTCGATCAGTTCAACTCTGGCGGGCCGCGTTCGCCTCGGCATCTCGTGTTACTCAGCATGTGGCGAGGGCGACGGTGCGTAGGCGGGACGGAGCGAGTCGGGGCTTCAGCGTCGGACTCCTGTTTGTTTTCGCGCTCTGCGCTCTGAGCATGGCCGGCTGCGCGGGGGTGTCGACCCCGAAGCGTTCGGCGGTGGCGACCGTCTTGACGCCTCTCCAGAGCTATTCGCGGGCGACGATGCTCTTGTGTCTCAGAGCACACGATCTGAACTACGAATCTCTGTCTGCCGGGGATCTTGACCCGCACCTCAGTGGCCTCCCTGGCCTAACTGGCGCGATCGGCATCGAGCAAACCGGAAATGCGCGTGGTGTCGATCCCGGACCGACCATGGACGGTGCTCTGCTTCTCTTCGAACGGACGCCGACCCTTGCAGTAGCAAACGCTGCGCGGGCGGTGGCTGGGTACAACGAGCGTCTTGTGATCAGTATCGCGACACCCGCCCCGAAGCCGCCGAGTGAAGCTGTTGCTGCGTCATTGCGGAGCATCCGCGGCAACGTGATCGTCTTCTGGGATTATCCACGCCGCCACCCTGTCCGCTCTAGTCGCGTTCTCGCTGCTTGCTTTGTTGCGAGTCGCGGAGGCGGCCATCCGCCACCGCTCACGAGTACTCGAGTTCACGTGTTGACGCCGTTCGAGGCGGATGGAAAGCCATTGCCACGACCTCGCCTCCCCGAGACGTTCGGCAGTTGCAACCCAGGATCAGAAATCCTGGTCACGAACGTCTATACCTGCGTCACAACCCGGCCGTCCTCGCTTCCTGGGTGCAGCAATGGCTGCGAGTACAACGCCTGCTGGCGCGATTACCAAAGTCGGAGACTCTCGTTGGTTTGCCTGTTGACCCCGTTGCTCGATACGCAGTTGGGACGCGGTGCGATCGCTAAATCCGAAGTACGCATCCGCGTGGCGAATCGCCCGAAACCCGCGAAGTCGGCTTACGATCCCATGGTGGCCGAGCCCTGGGGGCTCGAGCTCGCTAATGGGCAGATGTGCACGAGCGGAGTATCGCCCTTCCGTCGCCATGCCGGCCGCCCGCCGGTTCTGCTCTACGGCTGTGGGGGAGCGTTTGCCACGGGTCCGGTCAACCGCAGTCACGCCATCTGGACGATCAAGACAACGCGCAGCGTCCAGCAAGCTACCGCCCACGTCTACCCTGTGACGTCCCAGATCTCTGCCGCCTGGTTCGCCGGCAAGTGATCCAACCCTGGGCGGCTCTGTCGTCGATGTCTCAAAGAGGCCGATTCTGACCCTTGTCTTCCATGAGCGCCTTTTAAAATATGTCTTGAGGGTGAAGGAGTTTGAGGCAGATCAGGCTGCCTGCCCGAAGCGCTCTTCGTCGTCGCGGCTGCGGGCCAGGACCTCGTCTGCTCCTGGAACCGACCCGAATGCGGTGCTCGCGTCGAGGGCCATGACCCCGAACAGGTACCCGAGTGCAGCTCCGCGGCGTCAGCGGCGGCGGCTGGAAGTTCGTCCAGCCGTGGGCCGTCGAGCTCGCATCGAGCACGCTCCGTCCTCTACACGCACCCACTCAACCGCCATGAGCCATCCCGGGTTTGACGGAGATAGTCTCCGCGGAACCCGGGAGGGCCCACCACGAGGAAAGGAAGACGCGAGTGTCGGTCAAGGGCGAGCCGGTTGTTGGATCTACGGTCGCTACACCGAGACGGCAGAAGCGACCACGTGGGCATCTGAGCGGTTCGCGTAATACTCGGTTCGGCCCATCATCGTTTGTGCCTCCGTGCAGCCGGTTCCCGGCGCGGAGGCGTACCCACCATTGCGCGAACCGCTCCTAGGCGGCGGGCACTTCGACGAGCGTCGTACCGACCGCGGTCGGTTCCGGGATCGGTTCTCCTGCCTGTCGGAGGCCGTCGAGGTGAAAGGCGATCGCCTCGCGGATCAGCTCCTCGACCTCCTCTTGCGAATCGCCGACCACGCCGACGCCGGGAAGGTCGGGGCAGTAGGCGCCCCAAGACTCGCCTTCGTGCTCGATCACCACCAGATATTCGCTCAACGGCTCGGCCTCCGTAACCCTGCTTGTCGAAGGATGTTAGCCGCCGTGCCCTTCGGCACGTCTGCGCCAGGCTTGCCCGCCACGGTCACCTTGCCCGGCTTACTCGGATGCTCGTACTGCTGATGGCTTCCGCGCTGCGCCACCATCCGCCAGCCATCCATCCGCCAGCCATCGTCTTCGAGCAACCGAATGAGCTCGCGGAGCTTCACTCGTCCATCGTGCCGAGGGTCTCGGCTGGGCCATGTCCTGAAGAGTCAGGCGAGCGCGAGCGGCGACCCGGCGACGAGAAGATCGCGGTTCGCGTAATACTCGGTTCGGCCCACTTGAAGGCCCGCGCAGCGGGCCTTCTCCTCGGTTCAGCGCATGACGGTCACGGGCACGCCGGGACCGATGCGCGCCGCAAGCCAGCTGATCGCACTGTCTTCGAGCCGCACGCAGCCGTGCGAGACAGCCGTCCCCGGGACGCCGCCGACGTTCGACAGGCCGTGCAGGGCGATCTGACCGGGGCCGCCGTCGAACTCCTGCAAGACGTCGGAACGGGCGCTCAGCGCGAGCGCAAACGGCGCGCCCATCTCACCGGGTGTGAGTGCAATCGACTCCTCGACGAAGAACTGGCCGGCCGGTGTCGGAGTCGACGGCTTGCCGACGACAGCGAGAAAGCTTCGCACCGAGCGACCAGCGAAATAGACGGTCACGCGGCGATTGGACCGGTTCACCACAAGGTGCCACGAGGTTGCGAAGCGCGTCGTCGCTGCGCGAGCGATCCACCCCGTGTGCGAGTTCGGACGCCCGGGCAGCCTCACCCGGAGCCACTGCCCGCGGCGGGCGAGCAGCGGCAGCACCGTCTGCTCCCCGGTGATCGGCGTCGTCGCCGGCACCGTGTCGACGAGCGCCGAGCGAGCAGTGGGTGCCGCCCGCACCTGGTGCGAGCGAAGCAGTGCAACGAGCTCCTGCTTCGGAGCCACGGGGACGGGCGCCGCAGACACCGTCCCCGCACCGCTCAGCGTGGCGAATGCGGCGACGAGCAGGAGCGGACGCAGCAGGCGTCCGCTCCTGACTCCCCGAGTCGACTTCACCCCGTGAAGCCGAACTTGTGCTTCGCCGGCCTCGCCTTCGGCTTCAGCACGACCGTCTTCTTGGCGGCCGCCACTGCCTTCGCCTTCTTGACCACGACCGGCGGCTTCGGAGGCGGCGGCGGCGCAACCGTCGTCGTGGTCGTGGTGGTCGTCGTGGTCGTCGCGGTCGTCGTAACCGCAACGGGGAACACGCAGGTCTCCGCACCGGTCACCGGATCGACATACGCCGGGACGAGCCCGAGCGTGTTGTACGGCGGCAACTTGTCCTGGCCGACGACGAGGTCGTACGCGGTCCCGTTGGGTGCGCAGTAGATCTCGCGGCTGGCGCTGGGGGACGACTGCGGCACGGGCGTCGAACAGTTCGACCTGGTGATCGCGTCGTGGTCGAGCGTGACGTCGCCGTTCCGGGCGAGCATGCGGCCGTGCACAGTCACCCCGGTGTTGACGGTGATCGAAGTCAACGCAAGGATCGAGCCACTGAACGTGGACCCGGTGCCGAGCGTTGCCGAGGCGCCGAGCTGCCAGAACACGTTGCAGGCCTGTGCGCCGTTGATCAGGCTCACCTGGCTCGTGGACGCAGTGGTCAGCGACGAGCCGGCCTGGAAGACGAACACCGCGTTCGGATCGCCGCCGCCGTTCAGCGTGACCGTGCCGGTGAGTCCGATCGTGGAGCCCGAGTTGTAGACACCCGGCGCCAGCGTCTGGCCACCGAGGTCCGCGACGATCGGCGACGTCGGCCCCTGGCCGGCAGCGTCGTTGTACGCCGTGACGAGGTCGGTCTTCGCCTGCTGGGTGACCGCGTCACCGGCGTGGTTGGTGCCAAACACCGTCATCGATCCGGCGCCGGTGATCGTCGTGGTCGGGTACGTGCCCACGTCACCGACGACCGTGGTGGCACCGGTGTTCGTGATCCCGGAACCCGCCAGAACGGCAAAGCTGCCGGCAGTGCCGAGCGGCACGTTCGTCGCCGCCGCGCCTGCGCTGCCGCCGATTGTCAACGCCAGGAGCAACGCGAGCACGAGCAGCCCGATCGCCGGCGTCGCCTTCGAACGTCTCCGTATCAGCCTCATCTTGATCCCTTCCCTCTCGCCGAGCTCTGCACCGGACTGACGCAGATGCGCCACCGGCTGGCTCCGACCTACTCTGCTGAGGGCGGGACTTCTACGGCCCCGAAGATTGTGGCGCCGTACAGGGATTTTAGCACGTAAGAGGGCCCGCGGCGCCGCGCCGGCACCGGCTCGCCTACACGAAGAACCGACGCGCGTTTTCGACCAGCAGCTCGTCGATCTGCTCCTCCGTGACGCCGGCCTCGGCGAGCACGGGCAGGATCGCGTTCTGAAGATGCAGGTAGTCGGGCTGCTCGCCCGCGAAGATCGGGTTGGAGACCATGAAGTCGTAGAAGCACGCTGCATCGTGTCCGAGGTGCACGCGGTCGCCGTAGCCGTCTCGCAACAGGGCGAGCAGCGTCTCGATCCGGTTCGCGTCGGCATTGAAGTGCTCGATGTTGAAGCGGTCGCAGCCGAGGCAGGCGCCGGTATCGGCGATCGCGTGGAGGTAGTCGAGGTCGTTGCTGTCGCCCGCGTGGGCGATCACGATCCGCGCCGGGTCGACGCCGAGCTTCGTCAAGGCGTCGAGCGCGAGCAAGCCTGTCCGCGCAACCGCGTTCGTGTGCACCATCACCGGCACCCCGGTCCCGAGCTGTGCGGCGGCGACGGCGCCGAGGATCCGCGGCACGTCGCCCGCGATCCCGTGGTGCTCGATCGCGCACTTGAGGAACGCCGCCCTGACGCCGGTGTCGTCGATGCCCTCGCGAATCTCGCGGACGAAGATCTCCGCGATCGCGTCGCCGCTGCGGTTGGCAAGGAACATCGGCAGCTCGAGGAACGCGTACACACCGGTGGCGACGACGATGTTCAGGTCGACCTCGGCGTTGATGCGCTGCAGGCGCGGGATGAAGCGGCCGAGCCCGGGCACGGTGGGATCGACGATCGTCCTGATGCCGCGCTCGCGGAGGGCGCCGAGCTTCGTGACCGCGTCGGCGACGCGCTCGTCCTCGTCCCAGTAGGACGCGCCCCAGAGATGGCCGTAGTTCTGCAGCGCCTCCGGCTGCATGACGAACACGTGCTCGTGCATCAACGTTGGGCCGAGCTCCGCCACGTCGACGGGGCCGCGGACGGTCTCAACGGTGCTCAACGGTCACCCCTCCCAACGCTCAGCCGCATCTAGATGAGAACCAGCTTGTCGCGGTGCACGACCTCGACGTCGACCGGACGGGCTGCGAGGTCCTTCGCGTCCGCCGAGCTGATGCCCCGAGCGATCACCGTGTGCTCGGGGTAGCAGATGTCGAGCCCGTCGCCCGCACGGAAGTCGCGCGTCCACGAGATCACCCCGACCGCGAGCAGGCTCCGTCCCTGCTCGAGGATCGCCTTTGCGGCACCCTGGTCGATCGACACCGTCGACTGCGGCGGCTTCCCGTAGCGGAGCCACAGCTTGAAGGCCGTCTCCAAGGTCTGCTGAGCGGCGAACCGCGTGCCCGCGCGCTCTCCGCGCACGAGCGCACCGAGTGAGGCCGGAGACGCGATCACCGTCTCGACTCCTCCGGCCGCGGCGAGCCTCGCCGCCCGGATCTTGCTCTCGATCCCGCCCGTGCCGTGCAGTGACCGTGCCCCGAACGTCGCTTCGCGCAACTCCGAGCCGTCCGCGATCACGACGGCATTTGGTGACCCGGGTGGGTGGCTCATGACGCCGTCGGCCGAAGTCAGGAGGATGAGCTTTGCCGCGCGCAAGAGCACTGCGACCTGAGCGGCCAGCACGTCGTTGTCGCCGAAGCTGATCTCGTCGGTCGACGTGGCGTCGTTCTCATTCAGAATCGGCACGGCGGCGAGGTCGAAGAGCGCCCGCAGGGCGTTCCTGACGTTGATGTACGCCCGCCGCTCGGCGATCTCCGCCCCGGTCAGCAGCACCTGCGCCGCGTGCAGCTCGAAGGGCGCGAACGCCTCGTGCCACGCGCGCTGAAGCTCTGCCTGTCCGAGCGCCGAGGCGGCCTGGAGCCAGGCGAGCTTCCGGCGGCCGTTGCGCAGGCCGGCGAGGGTCGAGCCGAGAGCGATCGCGCCCGACGAGACGACGGCGACAGGCGTGCCCGCCCCGCGCAGCGCATTCAACTCCGCTGCGACGCCGCCGAGGACGTCACGGCGCGGCCGGCCGTCGGAGCCGACGACGAGGTTCGACCCGAGCTTGACGACGACCGGCGCTTTCAACGACTCTGGCTCCCGTCGCCGGTCACGCGAAACTGGCGCAGCCAGAGATCGCGATACGTGACCGGCCCGCGCGGCCCGGGAGCCCAGTCCACGTTGATGCCCGTCTCGGGGGCCCCGGTCAGCGCGAATCCGTCGGTGAAGCGCGTGGGCGCATGCCAGAAGGCAGTGGTGCCTCGATAGGTGTCGAGGAACGCTGCAGCCGCCAGGGCGTCCTCCGTGACGATTCCTGCGGCAAGGCCGGAGGTCTCGTGGTTCGCGATCGCAACGGCATCGGCGAGCGTCGCAACCGTCGCTACCGACACCGTCGCAACGTGCTCGGGATCGTTCGCCCATTCATGCCCGAGCGGCTCCTCGAGCGGGGGCATAGGCGAGAACGCCCTGGCCTGCTCCGTGCCACGCACCTCGACACCCCGGCCGCGGACGGCTTCGACGAGGGTCGGCAGCGACGCGCCGAGCGACTCGTGCACGAGCAGGAGATTCAAACGGTTGCACACGCCGAGCCGGTCGAGGCTTGCATCGATCAGCCGGCACGCGCGGTCGAGGTCTGCAGCCGCGTCGACATAGAGAACGCCCCCTCCCTCCGCATGCGCGAGCGTCCGAACGCCGTTGGCCGCGGCGGCCCGCGAAAGTGCCGCAGTCGTCTCGCCGCTCCCACGCAGGATCACAAGCGGAATATCTCGCGGCAGCGAGACGAGCGCGAACGCACCGGCCCGCTCGCCCGCCCGCACGAGGCCGACCGCGGCGCCCGGTAGCCCCGCGTCGTTCAGGGCAGGGCGGAGCACATAGTCAACGAGCACGGACACCGTCTGCAGCGCGGCTCCGCCGGTTCGAAGGACGCAGGCGTTGAGGCTCTTGAGCAGCTGAGAGGCGACGTCGACCGCCACGCTCGGCCGCGCCTCGAAGTTCGCGCCGACGACCCCGATCGGGATCCGCCGCGTCGAGACGGTCAGGCCGTTCTGGAGGGTCCACGTCTCAAGGTCGCGCTCGAGCGGGGGCATGGCCGCCATCGCAAGCAGTTGCCGCCCGATGTCGGCAAGCCGTGCCTCGTCGAGCGCCAGACGGTCGAGCGCACCCTCGTCGAGCCGGCTCTTGGCCGCATCGACGTCGCCGGCATTCGCGTCGAGCACCCGCCGCCGCTCCGACTCGAGCCGCCGCGCCGCCGCTCGAAGCGCCTCGTCGACCGCGTCGTCACGGAGCAGCGCTGCCGCTGCCCGCGCCTCCTGCGCCTCACCGCGGATCAACGCGAGCAGCGCGTGCTCCTGGAGTGCGATGGTTCCTCCTGACGACGGGATCCGCGACATTACTACCTTTTCTATAGCCTTAGAAGCTCTGGCGGTCTTCGGGAAAACGCCGTGATCCGCTGCGATATCCTTCCTGCCCGATCCGCTCCGCGCCATCGAGCCGACCGGGAAGAGCACCTCGCTGATGCCTCACTTCTCCGCCTCCTACAGCGTGACGTTGCGCGTGCATCTCGACGACGAGCCGGGGGCGTTCGCGAACCTCGCAAACGCGATCGCCACCGTCGGCGGCAACCTGGACGCGATCGACTTGGTGCGCGTCGAGGGCGACCGCAAGGTGCGCGACATCGTCGTGCTCGCGACCGATGCCGAGCACGCGACCCGGATCGTCGCCGCCGTGGAGTCGGTCGACGGGGTGATGGTCGAGCACGCGTCCGACCGCACGTTCCTCTTGCACCTCGGCGGGAAGATGGAGGTGGCCTCGACGATTCCCCTGCAAACGCGCGACGACCTGTCGATGGCGTACACGCCGGGCGTCGCGCGCGTGTGCATGGCGATCGCCGACGATCCCGAGACGGCGTGGAACCTGACGATCAAGGGAAACGCGGTCGCCGTCGTGACCGACGGCACCGCGGTGCTCGGGCTCGGCGACATCGGTCCGGTCGCGGCGATGCCGGTGATGGAGGGCAAAGCAATCCTCTTCAAGGAGTTCGGCGGCATCAACGCATGGCCGATCTGCCTCGACACCAAGGACCCGGACGAGATCGTGGCAGCCGTGAAAGCGCTCGCCTCTGGTTTTGGCGGCATCAACCTCGAGGACATCTCCGCCCCACGCTGCTTCGAGATCGAGCGCCGCCTCGACGAGGCGCTCGACATCCCCGTCTTCCACGACGACCAGCACGGCACCGCGATCGTCACCCTGGCCGCGCTGACGAACGCGCTCCAAATCGTCGACAAGCGCCTCGAGGACGTCACGATCGTCATCTCCGGGGTCGGCGCCGCAGGCGTCGCCGTCACCGACCTGCTGATCGACGCGGGCGCGACGAACATCATCGGTTGCGACCGTAAGGGTGCGATCTACGCCGGCCGCCCGGATCTCGACGGCATCAAGGTCGCCTACGCGGCGCGCACCAATCCGGAGGGCCTGCACGGTACGGCAGACGACGTGTTGCGCGGGGCCGACGTCTTCATCGGCGTGTCGGCGCCCGATGCAATCAGCCCCGGCGGCGTCTTTGGCATGAGCAGCGACCCCATCGTCTTCGCGATGGCAAACCCCACGCCGGAGGTCAGCCCTGAGGCGGTGGCCTCGAAGGTCGCCGTGCTCGCGACCGGACGATCCGACTACCCGAACCAGATCAACAACGTGCTCGCGTTTCCCGGGGTGTTTCGCGGCGCGCTCGATGCGCGAGCCACGTCGATCACTCCCGGGATGCGCACGGCGGCGGCCGCGGCACTCGCGACGACGATTCCGCCGGCGGAACTGTCGGCTGACTACATCATTCCGAGCGTCTTCAACCGGAGTGTCGCCTCGACGATCGCCCACGCGGTCCGCGAAGCCGCCGAGACGGACGGTGTCGCCCGCCGCCTGCGCGCCGGGAGCGAAGACAGCAAGCTCGCAGACGCGCGCTAGCCCGGCGCCGCGTCAGGCGGACTCGGCGGGGAGCCACCTGCCGGTCTCGGGACAGCGCCGGCGCCGCCACGGATCGCGCGGCCGCCCGCGCGCACGTGCGCGGAAGCCGGCGGCGCGAATCGCTTCGTTCCAGCTCCCGAAGACGCGCTGGACGGTTCGGCGGCAGGGATGATCGGGCCCGGCGCTCTCCCACTCCGCGACCGTCGGCGTGCGCAGATGCCGGCGGTGCCAGAGATCGATCGAGTAAACGATCGTCTGGTGGTTCCAGGTGAACCCGTGGCGAGGTCCCGTCCTCATCGGTTCACTTTACATTGTGAAGTATTACTCGGGTAGCACATCGACTGCGATCGAGCCGTCGTGCTTCCTGCGGACCCGCAACGGCCACACGTGACCGCTCGGCGAGCGCAGCTCCACCTCGAGGGGCTCTTCGCGGCGCCCGACCTCACGCCGCGCGGCGAGCAGGTCGCCGTGACGGGCGACCGCCGCCCGCACGGCCGGGATCACGTCGTTCGGGCCGAAGGGTTTCGAGAGGTAGGAGAAGACGCCCGCGCCGACCGCGCGGGCGACGGTCTGCTGGTCGGAGTACGCGGTCAGCATGATGATCGGCAACGGGCTCTCCGCGTAGACCCGCCGTGCAGCCTCGACGCCGTCGAGGTTCGGCATCTTCAGATCGAAGATCGCGAGGTCGGGCTTCGTCACGCGTGCGAGGTCGACCGCTTCCACCCCGTCACGTGCCTCGCCACAGACGACGAGCCCGTGTTCTTCCAGCATCTGCTTCAGATCGAGCCGGATGATCGTCTCGTCCTCGGCGATCAGAACGCGCAATCCCTCGAGTGTCACCGCACCGAACCTCCTGATGCTTTATCTTTTGAAGCTATGGCACAGATCCGCATTCCGCCGGTGCTGCGCCCGGACGCCGGCGGGCAGCGGCTGGTCGACGTCGATGCGAGCACCGTCGTGGAGGCGCTCGACCTGCTCGTAGCGCAGTACCCGGCGCTCGCAGCGCGTGTCCGGGAAGGGGCTGGTGTCCCCAGCTTCCTCAACGTCTTCGTCGACGGTGACGACATCCGCCTCCTCGGTGGCCTCGACACGGCCGTTTCCGCGACGTCGCAGATCCTGCTGCTCCCGGCCGTCGCCGGGGGGTAGCAAGCCGAACACTCGCACCGTCGATTCTGGACACGTCTCCTCTCGTCCCACAAAAAAGAGGCCCCGGAGGCACCAAGACGGTGCTCCCGAGGCCTCGATGCCTCACCGGATCGACGACGACGCCGGCCGGACGGCCGCAATACTACAGAAACGAAAGCAGCACGTCGTACTCTTTGAAGTTTCGCTGGGTTGTCGCTAGACTCCGGGCAATGCGCGACCTGGCCGAGAAGATGTTTGCCTTCATTCCGGTCATCGCCTGCGCGCAAATGGCCTAGCCGGACACACCCGTCCTCCCGGCTAGGTTCCATCTCTCGGACGGGGGTCACGCACCGATGACCGCGTTCGCGCTGCGCTGCCGAGTGTGCGAGACCGTCTCGCTGCCCGAGCCGCTGGACGCGTGCCGCCGCTGCGACGGCCCCACCGACATCGCCTACGACTGGGATCGCATCGCGCGGCAGGTCACCCGCGAGACAATCGCAGCCGGCCCGGCGTCGCTGTGGCGCTACGCCGGGCTCCTGCCGGTGGGAGCGCGGACGGATGTGGAGGCCGGCTGGACACCCCTCGTACGTGCCGACCGGCTTTCCGAGCTGCTCGGAATCGAGCTGCAGCTGAAGCTCGAAGGCCACAACCCGACGCACTCCTACAAGGACCGCGTCGCCACGATTGCGGCCGCCGCCGCGCTCGACCACGGCGTCACTACCCTGTGCTGCTCCTCGACCGGAAACCTCGGCCATGCGGTCGCGGCAGCAGCCGCAGCGACCGGCCTCGAGGCGATGGTGCTCGCGCCCGTCGGAGGCGAGGCGGCCGCCGTTGCGGCCAGGCACCCCGGCGCGCGGGTGTTCGCCGTGGCAGGCACCTACGACGACTGCAGCCGGCTCGAGCTCGAGCTCGGCAGCCTCTTCCCCTGGGGATTCGTGAACGGGAACCTCCACCCCTACGCCAGCGAGGGCGCGAAGACGATCTCCTTCGAGATCGCCGAACAGCTCGCGTGGGAGCTTCCCGACGCGGTGGTCTGCCCGGCAGCGAGCGGCACGCTCTTCGCGAAGCTCGCCCAGGGATTCGCCGAACTGACCCGCGCCCGCCTCGCAACCGAGCCCGTGCCCCGGATGTTTGCCGCCCAGGCGCTCGGCTCGAGCCCGATCGCAGCCGCATTCGCCGGCGACCGTGGCATCTTGCGGGTCGAAGCGGAAACCGAGGTCGCCTCGCTCGCCGTGGGTGACCCGTCACACGGCGACCTGGCGATCGGCGCAGCCCGTGCGACCGGCGGCACGATCGTGCCCGTCGCCGACTCCGACATCACTGCGAACACCGCCCTGTTCGCAGACGCCACCGGCATCGACGCCGACTGCGCGACCGGCGCGGCACTCAGCGCGCTCGTGCAGGCACTCGACCGCGGCGAGATCGCGCGGGACTCCCGCGTGGTGCTCGTCGTGACGGGCGCGCGGCCCGAGCCCGTCGAGAGTGACGTGGCCCGCCTGACCGCGATCGAGCCCGACGCCAACGCCGTGCTCGCGGCTCTGGGCCTGCGTTCGTAGCCGAGGATGCGATGACCGCCGCCACGACCCGCGGCGACAGCGCTGCTCCGCTCCGCCGGGACATCCGCCGGCTCGGGACGATCCTCGGCGCGGTCCTCGTCGAGCAGGAGGGCGCATGGCTGCTCGAGCTCGTCGAGGCGATCCGTCGCGAGGCGCGCACAGCCCGGCGCGACAGCAGGGTCTCGACCACCGCATCCACGACGTCGGCACACGACCAGGGGCTCGTGCTGCGCGCGTTCGGGCTGTACTTCCAGCTCGCGAATCTCGCCGAGCAGCACCACCGGCTGCGCCGGCGGCGCGAAGACGCACACGCCGGCGTCGTGGCGCGCGAGTCACTCGACGACGCGTTTCGCAGCCTCGACGATGTCCCCGCCGACGAGCTCGCCGCCCGGGCGGCAACGACGTCGATCCGCCTCGTGCTCACGGCCCACCCCACCGAAGCGACGCGCCGCACGGTGCTGCTCGCGCACATTCGCATTTCGGAACAGCTCGTCCTGCTCGACGACGCACGGCTCTCGCCCGCCGAGCAGGACGAGGCCGAGAACCGCCTGGCCGAGGAGGTGACGCTGCTCTGGCAGACCGACGAGGTGCGCCACGACCGGCTGCGCCTCACCGACGAGATCCAGAACGGCCTCTGGTTCTTCGAGCACAGCCTGTTCTCGGCCGCGACGGACCTGCTGCAGGCCTGGCGGGCCCGGCTGCCGGATGCGCCGCCGCCCCTCTCGTTCGGGTCGTGGATCGGCGGCGACCTGGACGGGAACCCCGCCGCCGGCCCGGCGTCGATCGACGAGGCGCTCGACAGCGCTCGCCGGCTCGCGCTGGCGCGCTACCGCGACGAGGTGCGCCGGCTCGCGGTCGAGCTCGCCTCGACGCGCTCGCTGGTCGAGGTGTCGGTCGAGCTCGACGAGTCGCTCGCGCACGACGAGACCGAGCTGGCCGAATACGCAGCCGAGATCGGCGCCCGCAACGAGCGCGAGCCCTACCGCCGCAAGCTGTCGTTCATGTGGTGGCGGCTCGAGCACGACGGTTACGCGTCGCCTGATGCGCTGCTCGCCGACCTGCGCACGATCGGCGCGAGCCTCGCGGCACACGGCGGGAAGCGAATCGCCGACGGCCGCGTGGCCCGCCTGGAGCGGATGGTCGAGATCTTCGGCTTCCACGTCGCGCAGCTCGATCTGCGCCTGCACGCACGGGAGCTCGGCGAGACGCGGGCCCGCGAAGCGGTGGCCGCGGCCGAGGCAGGCCGGCGCAGGCACGGTCCGCAGGCGCTCGACACGCTGATCGTGTCGGGCACCTCGAGCGCCGCGGACGTTCTGCGTGCCGTGGAGCTCTGCTCCGAGCCGCTGTCGGTGGTGCCGTTGTTCGAGACCCTGGACGACTTGACGGCGGCGCCGGCGATCCTCGACGAGCTGCTCGGCGACGACCGGTTCGCACGGCACGACCGGCCTGTCGAGGTGATGGTCGGCTACTCCGACTCGGGCAAGGACGGCGGCTACCTGGCGGCGCAGTGGGCGATCTACCGTGCACAGGAAGAACTCGCTGCTGTCGCCGCACGGCGCGGCGTCGAGCTCCACATCTTCCACGGCCGCGGCGGTAGCGCCGGCCGCGGCGGCGGCCCGACGCACGCGGCGATCGCTTCGCAGCCCGCGGGCCACCCGCCGGGTCGCGTCAAGCTCACCGAGCAGGGCGAGACCGTGTCGTTCAAGTACGGCCTCGAAGGCCTCGCGCGCCGAAACCTCGAGGCGGCGCTCTCCGGGACGCTGCTCGCGACCTTTCCGGAACATCTGCCCGCACCGCCCGGCGACGGCGAGCGGGCGCTGCTCGACCGGCTGGCGCGCACTTCGCGCGAGGCCTACCGCGCCTTCGTCTGGGAACGCGCCGACTTCGTCGAGTTCTTCCGCTCGTTTACACCGGTCGACGAGCTCGCGCTGCTCGAGATCGCTTCACGTCCGTCACGGCGTCCGAACGACACCGATTACCTCGGCTCGCTGCGGGCGATCCCCTGGGTCTTCTCGTGGACGCAGAACCGCGTGCTGCTGCCGGCCTGGTTCGGCTGCGGCTCGGCCTTCGACGAGGCAGGGAGCGCGGCGCTCCGCGAGCTGTACCAGCGGCTCCCGTTCTTCCGCGCGGTCGTCGACAACCTGGAGATGACACTTGCGAAGTCGAGCCTCTCGATCGCACGCGGCTACCTTCCGCTGGTCCGCGACGCGTCGCTCTTCGAGCTGATCGAGACCGAGCACGAGCGCTCGGTCAGGGGCGTGCTCGCAGCGACGGGCGTGAAGCGCCTGCTCGAGCGCCAGCCCGTGCTCCGCCGCTCGGTCGAGCTGCGAAACCCGTACGTCGACCCGATGAACGCCGTGCAGGTCGAGCTGCTCCGCCGTCACCGTGCGGGCGACACGACGGCAGAGCTGCCGCTCCTGCGCTCGATCGCGGGCATCGCGGCGGCGCTCCGCAATACCGGCTGACGCCGCGGGCACCTCTGGGCCCGGCTCTCTCCGGCGCCCGGGGCAGCGGAACGATCTACTCTGCACGGAGTGACGGACGCCGATGCGATCACGCGGGCCGCGAGCGGCGACGAAATCGACGTCGACCTCCTGGCGGCCACACTGCGTGCGTCGAGCGCCGACCTCGCGGTGTTCGTCGAGGTGCTCGCCGACAAACTCGAGGGCGTGCTCCCCGGACGCGTCAAGGTGACGCGCCGCGCGGCGCGCCTGCTCGGCAAGCAGAAGCACGTCGAGCGGATCGAATGCGACCTCGGCGACCGGCGCTATCTGCTCGAAGCACACGGCGGGGCCGTCGAGACTCGGCGCGCGACCCTGGTTCGCGGCGTCGTGCTGAAGACGAACGACCTGCCGCTCGGAGACTGGCTCGACGAGCTCTCCCGCGACCTGGCGAAGGAAGCCGGCACGAGCGCGCAGGCGCAACTCGCGCTCCAACGGCTGCTGGCGGAGTAGGCGTTGCCGTTCCTGCGCCGCCGAGACGACGGAGATGGCGAGGCGCGCGAGGCCGCCGCCGCGGAACAGGCCGCGTCTGTCGAAGCGCTGGAACGCGGCGGGTTGCCGCTGCGCGCGCAGCAGCGGCTCGCCGAGTTCTCCGCCGATTCGCTCTTCACGTCGGACCTCTCGGTGAACGAGTTCGCACTCGCTCACGCGCTCGGCCTGCGCCCGCTCTCGCAGGTAATGGGAAGCTCGATCTACCACGTCGGCTGGCAGCAGAGCCCCGGGACCTGGGGTGGCGGCGGTTGGCAGCTCGGTGGGACCTCGCAGGAGCTCACGATGCTGTCCGAGGCTTGGAACACGGCGAGACGCCGCGCGTTCGGCCGGCTCGAACAGGAGGCGCGCCTACTTGGCGCGCACGCGGTCGTCGGCGTGCAGCTCACGACCGGGCGACACGACTGGGCGGCCGGCGCGATCGAGTACATCGCCGTGGGCACGGCGGTCCGGATCGACGGGGCGGAACCTGCCGAGCAGCCCGTGCTCACCGATCTCTCCGTGCAGGACTACTGGCAGCTCACGCAGGCGGGGTATCGCCCGCTGGGGGTCGTGGGCGCCTCGGCCGTCTACTACATCGTCTCCGGCTGGCAGCAACGTCAGGCGCAGCAGGGCATGTTCTCGAGTTGGGCGAACCGGGAGTTGCGCGACTTCACGCAGGGCGTCTACGACGTTCGGGAGGCGGTCGTCGGCAGAGCGAGCAGCGAGGCGCGAAGCCACGGCGCCGCCGGGATGGTCGGCGTCTCGATTGCTCATTCGATCGAAGAGCGCGAAGTCGATGCCGGCGGCTCGAGGCGCACCGACCTGATCGTGACCATGCACGTGCTCGGAACGAGCATCGCCGAACTCGGCGATACGTCGCACGAGCTCTCACCGGCGGTCCGGCTCGACCTCAGCGCCGACCCACATCCCGAGCACGTTCTAGGAGGTAACTCATGAGCTACGACCCGACCTCGACCGAAGGCGTTCCCGAGCACGGGCGCGAACGACTCGCGCAGCTGCACGGAGGGTTCTTCACCTCCGACCTCTCCGTCAACGAGTTCCTGCTCGTCAAGCAGGCCGGATTCGACCCGCTCGGGCTCGTCATCGGCAGCTCGATCTACCACATCGGCTACCAGCAATCGAGCTGGAAGCAGTCGATGGAGATGGAGGTCCTGTCGCAGGCGATGTACGACGCGCGCGAGCTGGCGATGACGCGGATGGAGGAAGAGGCGGACCAGCTCGGCGCCGACGGCATCGTCGGCGTGCGGCTCGACATCGGGCGCTACGAATGGGGCGAGCACCTGGCGGAGTTCATCGCGATCGGGACGGCCGTCAAGCACCGCGACGGAGAGGTGCATCGGGCGCCGAACGGCCGGCCGTTCACGAGCGACCTCTCAGGCCAGGACTTCTGGACGCTGCTTGCATCCGGGCACCGCCCCGTTGGTCTCGTGATGGGCTCATGCGTCTACCACGTCGCCCACCAGAGCATGTTCGCGTCGATGCGACAGGTCGGGCAGAACGTCGAGATGCCGAACTTCACACAGGCGCTCTACGACGCCCGTGAGCTCGCCATGGAGCGCATGCAGAAGGAGGCGGAGGCGTTGCAGGCAGAGGGCATCGTCGGCGTCCAGCTGCAAGAGCGCTCTCACGGCTGGGGCTCACACGTGATCGAGTTCTTCGCCGTCGGCACCGCCATCGTCCCGTCGGCCGGAGAAAACGTGCTGCCGGCGCCGACGCCGACGATCAGCCTCAACGACTGACGCGCCGAAACGCACGCCGGTGTCGTCCTGGCGTGGCTCGATCCAGAGCGCTCGGGCCAGGCCGAGCAGCTCGCCCGAGGCGGCAAACAGCGCGGTGCCCGCGGCATGCTTGCGGCCCTCGCTGCCGAGGTGCCAGCCGACGACGACGCACTCCTCCCCCGGGCCCGGCACGCGGTCGACGCGAGCGGTGAGCCGGCCAAGGACGACCGTGCCCCGTCCCGTCACGCCCGTCGCATACGCGCCCGGGCAGTCGAGTGCGGCCCAGACGAACTCCGGACCGACCGTGTCGTCGCGAACCGTCCACGGCGCCGCATGTACGCCACGCCCCTCGACGGGGCCGGCGTGAATGTGCAAGCCGTCGCCGGCGCGGGCGTGCCCACAGACGAAGCACTGCGGAAACGGCGAGGCGAGGTCGGGGATCTGAGCGGAGAGCGCCTCGGCCCACGAGACACGGTCGGGCGGGGTGAGCGCGAGCTGCCCGGGCCGAACGTGCGCGACCACGGCGTCACCGTGCCTGATGCGGCCGTCGGCGTCGAGCTCGAGCGGCGTTTCGAGCGGCGGCGGCAGCCGCAGCGTCACCTCGACCTCGTCGCCGCCGAGCGCCCGCGCGAACAGGCCGGCGGAGTAGCCGCCGTTGCCGGAGTCGTCCGGGCCACGGAATCGACGCTCGATGACGATTGCCATGCTGGACCTAGTATCGGTAACGATCGGGTGCGTGTGCCGAGGATGGTCGCCGCGGGCCTCGCCCCGGGAAGGCGCTTCAGACGGCCGAGAACGCGCCGGCTGGAATGATGTCGGCGATGCCAGCCGGCCCGATCGACATTCGCCGTCTTGGCGGAGCCGAGCTCCAGCTGCAGCTTGACGGGCTCGCGACCGTGCTGGCCGATTGCGTCGCCGGTGGTGCATCGGTCAGCTACCTGGCACCGTTCTCGCAAGAGGATGCGCGTGCGGTCTTCGAAGTGTGGGCCGCCGAGGTCGAACAGCGCCGCAGGCTGATTCTCGCTGCGTTTGCAGACGGCCGGCTGGTCGGCACCGTTCAGGTGGTCCTCGCGCTGCCACCGAACCAGCCGCACCGTGCGGAGATCGCAAAGCTGCTCGTCCACCGCTCGGCGCGCAAGCGCGGCATCGCGCAACTGCTGATGGAGCACGCCGAGGCGGAAGCCCGGGCGGAAGGCAAGACGCTGCTCGTGCTGGACACCGTGACCGGCGACGACGCCGAGCGGCTGTACGCCCGGCTCGGGTGGACGCGAGTCGGCGTGATCCCCGGCTATGCCCTCTACCCGGACGGGCGGCCCTGCGCCACGACCGTCTTCTACAAGCAGATCTAGATCGGAAGCGCGCGCGTGTCGAACCTCGCGGCGTGCGTTGACTCGTAGGCGGTGATCTCGCCTGCCCGCTGCAGCGTACGCGCGACGTCGTCGAGGCCGTTGACGAGCGTCTCCTGCGCGTGCGCGTCGAATTCGAACTCGATCCGGAGGCCGCCCGGGTGAGTGATCCATAGCTGTTCGAGATCGACCGTGAGCTCGTTCTCGCCCGCGAGCGCCTCGCGCAGCTCTGCGATACGCGACTCGGCCAGCACGATCGGCGCGAGCCCCGTGTTGACAGCGTTCGTGCGGAAGATGTCGCCGAATGACGGTGCGATCACGACCCGGAAGCCGAAGTCCTCGAGCGCCCACGCGGCATGCTCACGCGACGAGCCACAGCCGAAGTTGCGACCGGCGATCAGGATCGGCGCCTCACGGTTCTCGGGGTCGTTCAGGAAGAACGCGGGATCCTTGACCCAGTCGAAGAACAAGAACTCCCCGTAGCCCGAGCGCTCGATCCGTTTCAGGAACTGCTTCGGGATGATCTGGTCGGTGTCGACATCGGCGCGGTCGAGCACCGCAGCTTTGCCGGTGACAGAGCGAAGCTCCCTCATGCCCGCTCCCGGCGCCGGCCAAACCGGCGCCTCGGCTCTTTGGAGCCTCCGTCGAGCCTACGGCTCATACGAGCTCTCTGGCGTCGACGAAGTGGCCCGCCACCGCGGCAGCGGCGGCCATCGCGGGGCTCAGCAGGTGCGTGCGCGAACCGGCGCCCTGCCGCCCCTCGAAGTTGCGGTTCGACGTCGATGCGCAGCGGTCGCCCGGCCCCAGCACGTCCGGGTTCATGCCGAGGCACATCGAACAGCCCGCCCTGCGCCACTCGAACCCGGCCGCCTGAAAGATCTCGTCGAGCCCTTCGGCCTCCGCCTGGAGCTTCACCTGGGCCGAGCCCGGGACGACGATCGCCCGCACGTGACCGGCGACCTGCTTGCCGGCGACCACCTTGGCGGCGATCCGCAGGTCTTCGATCCGGGCGTTCGTGCAGGACCCGATGAACACCTTGTCGATGCGGATGTCGACCAGGGGCGTGCCGGGGGCGAGGTCCATGTAGGCGAGCGCGCGCTCGACTGCTTCGCGCTCCGCCGGGTCGCCGAAGTCGGCCGGGTCGGGCACGACCGCGTCGACCGGCGCCACCATGCCCGGGTTCGTGCCCCAGGTGACCTGGGGCTTCAGGCTCGACACGTCCACCTCCAGCTCGCGGTCGAAAGTCGCGTCGTGGTCGGTCCGCAACTCCCGCCACTGCGCGACTGCCGCCTCCCAGGCGGCGCCCGGCGGCGCGCCGGGGCGGCCCTCGAGATAGGCGAACGTCACCTCGTCGGGTGCGATCATGCCGGCGCGTGCGCCCGCCTCGATCGACATGTTGCACACGGTCATGCGCCCTTCCATCGACAGCGCCTCGATCGCGGGCCCCGCATACTCGACCACATGCCCCTGCCCGCCCGAGACGCCGATCTTGCCGATTGCGGCGAGCACCATGTCCTTGGCTGCCAGGCCGAACGGCAACGTCCCGTTGAACCGGATGCGCATCGTCTTCGGCAGCGCCTGGGGCAGCGTCTGGGTGGCGAGCACGTGCTCGACCTCGGAGGTCCCGATACCGAACGCGAGCGCCCCGAAGGCACCGTGGGTCGAGGTGTGGCTGTCACCGCAGACGATCGTCATCCCGGGCTGGGTGATGCCGAGCTCGGGTCCGATCACGTGCACGATCCCCTCGCGGCCGCTGCCGGTCGCATAGAGCCGGATTCCGAAGTCCTCGCAGTTCCGGCGCAGAGCATCGAGCTGTGCGCGGGCGAGGTCGTCGGTGATCGGCCCGTCGACCGTCGGGACGTTGTGGTCCATCGTGGCGATCGTCAGCTCCGGGCGACGAACCGGCCTGCCGTTCACACGCAGCGACTCGAATGCCTGCGGGCTCGTCACCTCGTGCACGAGGTGCAGGTCGACATAGAGGAGCGACGGCGCTCCCTGCTGCTCCGCGACGAGATGCGCGTCCCAGATCTTGCGGAAGAGGGTGCTGCCGCTCAGCGCTCGCGCTCCGCGGCGTAGGATCCGAACAGCCGCAGCTCTCGGGTCATCGGGCGCAGCTCGGCAAGCGCCGGCCCCACGTTCTCGTCGAACACGTGCCCGTCGAGCACCACGTCGAAACGGTAGCGCCAGGGCGAGTTCGGCAACGGACGCGAGACGAGCTGCACCAGGTTGACGCCGTTGCGGGCAAGCGGGCCGAGCGCGCGGAAGAGCGCGCCGGGCTGATGGTCGGTGACAAACGACATCGCGGTGCGCCAGCCCTCGCCTCCGGCTACCAGCGTGTAGGGCGCGAGTGCGACAAAGCGCGTGAACGCACGGTGGTCTCCGACGTCGTCGGCGAGCACCTCGAGCCCGTACGCAGCGGCCGCCTCGGCACTCGCGATCGCAACCTGCTGCGGGTCGCCCGTGTCGGCCACCTCGCGCGCGGCATCGGCGGTCGTCGCCGCGGGGACGCAGCGAACATCGCGTGCCCCGAGCAGGTCGCGGCACTGGTCGAACGCCGCCGGATGCGACCGCACGGTGTGCGCACGGTCGAGACTGGAGCCCGCCAAACCCACCACGCAATGGCGGATCGGCAGCGTCGCCTCACGGATGATCGAGAGCGGTGCGCGAAACAGCAGGTCGTGCGTCTCCGCGATCGGGCCGACGAGCGAGTTCTCGATCGGCAGGACACCGAGGCTCACCTCCCACGCCGCGGCCGCGTCGATCACGGCGGTGAAGCTCGGCAGATCGACGTTGCGCGACGCGTCCGGCACGAGCACCGAGGCCGCGGCGTCGCTGTGGCTTCCGCGCGGCCCCGGGTATCCGACGCTGACGCTCACCGGCTCTCGAAATCCAGGCGGACCGGCAGGCCGCACTTGGCGCAGTGCGTGTGTGCCGCGCCCTTGTGGGTCGCGCGCACCTCGGGGATCGGGACGGGGCAGGTGCAGGTCTGGATCACGACAGCGCGGGTGTCCATGGTTCCTCCTTCAGAGGCAAGCGTTGGCCGAGCGAGGCGAGCACCGCTTCGGCGAACACGGCGGTGGTCGCCGTGCCGCCGAGGTCGGGGGTCGGATGCGAAACGAGCACGTCGTCGGTCGTCTCCGCCACAGCGGCCGCGAGCTCCGGGCGGTGCAACGCGTGCTCGAGCAGGAGCGCCAGCGAGCGCAGCATCGCGGCCGGGTTCGCAGCTCCGGTCCCGGCGATGTCGGGCGCCGACCCGTGCACGGGCTCGAAGATTCCGGGGCCCGCGTCGCCGAGGCTGGCGGAGGCTGCCAGGCCGAGGCCGCCGGTCACGGCCGCGGCGATGTCGGAAAGAATGTCGCCGAACATGTTCTCGGTCACGACGACGTCAATCGATTCCGGCGACGTGACGATCTCCATCGCAAAGCTGTCGACGAGCGCATGGCGCAGTGCGACATCGGGATAGTCGACCGCGACCTCGCCGACGACCCGGCGCCACAGCCGCGACGTGTCGAGCACGTTGGCCTTGTCCACCGACACGAGCGAGCGGCGGCGGCTACGCGCGAGCTCAAAGCCGCGGCGGACGATGCGCTCGACCTGCGCCGGGTGGTACTCGCACGTGTCGAAGACGGTTCCGTCCTCGCGCACGCCGCGCACCCCGAAGTAGAGGCCGCCAACGAGCTCGCGGACGATCACGAGATCGACCGCTCCCTCCTTTGCGGGACGCAGGTTGGCGTAGACGTCGAGCGCCTTGCGCAGACCGAGCAGGCCCTGCTCCGGCCGGACCGAGCCGCCTTCCCAATTCGGCCCGCCGACAGCGCCGAGCAGCACCGCGCCCGCCGACCGGCAGGCTGCGAGCGTGGTCTCGGGCAGCGGCGTCCCCGTCTCGTCGATCGCGGCGCCGCCAAACGGCAACCGCATGAGGTCGACGTCGACCGGCAGGCGCTCCAAGACCCGGGCGGCCACGTCGAGCACCTCCGGGCCGATCCCGTCGCCGGGCAGGCACGCGATCAGGGCGCGCTCAGTCCGAGGCTCAGCCACGCGGGTCGGTCACCTCGCGCTTGACGAGCCCGAGCACGAACGCGACCAGCTCCTCCAGCCCTTCCTCCGACAGCGGCCCCTTGTTGACGTCCTTCAGATGCTGCACGAGCCACGCCTCCCGGTTCGGATCGAAGAAGGCGATACCGTTCTGCTGCTTGTAGCGGCGCAACCGCTCCACAGCCTCGATCCGCTCGTTGATCGTTGCGACGAGGCGCAAGTCGAGCGCCGTGATCTCCTCGCGGATCGCCGCGACGGCAGGATCGACCGTCGATTCGTTCACCGTCACGCGGTCACCCCCATGTGCTCGAGCAATTCGTCAACGTCGGCGCCGATCTCGATCCCGGCGCGGGCGTCGACCACCTTCGGCGTCTTCAAGCCGGTCCCCGTGACGAGCACGACGACGCGGTCGCCCGGCCCGATTGCTCCGTCGGCCGCAGCAGCGCGCAGCGCGCCGACGGTCACGCCGGCGGCCGTCTCACCGAACACCCCGGTCATTGCCGCGAGCATCGACATGTTCGCCCCGATCTCGTCTTCGGGCACGGCGTACAGCGCACCGCCCGAGGCACGGGCGGTCGCAATCGCAAGATCGCCGTCCGCGGGAGCGCCGATCGCAAGCGAATGCGCGATCGTCTGCGGCCGCACGGGCGACACCGGCCGCTCCTCGGTGAACGCCTGGACGACCGGCGCGCAACCCTCCGCCTGGCCGCCGTAGATGCGCGGGCTCGGCCCCTCGACGAGGCCGAGGCGGCGGAACTGCTCGAAGCCCTGCCAGAGCTTGGTGAAGAGCGACCCCGAGGCGACCGGCGAGATGACGGCGTCGGGCGTCTGCCACCCGAGCTGCTCGGCGATCTCGAAGGCGAGCGTCTTTGACCCCTCGGCGTAGTAGGCGCGCAGGTTGACGTTCACGAACGCCCAGTCGAGCTCACCGGCGAGCTCGACCACGAGGCGCGAGCAGTCGTCGTAGCTACCGCGCACCGCATACATCTCGCCTCCGTAAACCGCGGTTGCGAGCAACTTCTCGGGCTCGACGGTGTTGGGATAGAGGACCACCGACCGCATACCGCTCGCAGCGGCGCGAGCGGCGACGGCATTGCCGAGATTCCCGGTCGACGCGCAGGCCAGCGTGTCGGTGCCGAGCTCCGCGGCCTTCGCGGCAGCGACGGCGACCACGCGATCCTTGAACGAGTGCGTTGGATTGGTGTGGTCGAGCTTCAGGAACACCTCGCGCACGCCCACCGCCTGAGCGAGCCGTGGAGCAGGCACGAGCGGCGTCCACCCCGGCCCGGCCGTGGCGTCGACCGGCACCTCGGTCGGGAGCAGAGCTGCGTAACGCCACAGCGAGCGCGGTCCACGCTCGATCGCCTCACGCGTCGCCTCCTTCGCGACCTGCTCCCAGTCGTAGACCGGCTCGAGCGGCCCGAAACAGCGCAGGCAGACACCGCTCGCGACTGCGGGATACTCGGATTCGCAGATCCGGCATCTGAGAGTGTCAACGGCCATAGGTACCCCTACAATACTTTCCGAAATGAAGTTTTGCCGAATCGACAGCCTGCCGCCGTATGTCTTTGCGACCGTCGACCAGCTGAAGCGCGAGTTGCGGCGCGAGGGCAGAGACGTGATCGACCTGGGCTTCGGCAATCCGGACATCCCTTCTCCCCCGCTCGCGGTGGCCAAGCTCCAGGAGGCCGCCGGCAAGGCGGCCAACCACCGCTACTCCGCGAGCCGCGGCATCACGCAGCTGCGAAACGCCGTCTCGGAGCACTACCTGCGGAGCTTCGGCATCGAGCTCGACCCGGAGACGCAGGTCGTGAGCACCATCGGCGCGAAGGAGGGCCTGGCGCATCTGATGTGGGTGCTCGTCGCCGACGGCGACACCGCCGTCGTGCCGACGCCCGCCTACCCGATCCATCGGGTCGCCCCCGCGCTCGCCGGCGCCCGCGTGGTGACGCCGGCCGCGGCCGGCGGTGTCGAGGCGATCGCCGAAGCAGTCGAGGCGCAGCACCCGAAAGTCGTGATCGTCTCGTTCCCGCACAACCCCACCACCGCCGTCGCCTCGGCGCAGGACATGCAGCAGCTCGTCGACCTCGCCCGTGAGCACGAGTTCCTGCTGGTGCACGACTTCGCCTACGCCGACGTCGCCTTCGACGGCCACCGGCCGCCCTCGATCCTCGCTGCGGAAGGCGCCGCCGAATGCGCCGTCGAGCTGTACAGCCTCACGAAGTCCTTCTCGATGGCGGGCTGGCGCGTCGGCTTCGTCGTCGGCCGGGCCGACGTCGTCGCGGCCCTGGCCAAGTTGAAGTCGTACCTCGACTACGGCACCTTCCAGCCGATCCAGATCGCCGCGACCGTGACGCTGCGGGAGGCGCACGACTACCCCGCCGAGATCTGCGAGATCTACCGGCTGCGCCGCGATGCGGTGTGCCGGGGGCTCGACCGCGCCGGCTGGCACGTCGACCCGCCGCTCGGGACGATGTTCGTGTGGGCACCCATCCCGGAGCGGTTCCGGGAGCTCGGCTCGCTCGAGTTCGCCTTGCTGCTGGCGCGCGAGGCCGGCGTCGCCGTCAGCCCGGGAATCGGTTTCGGCGACGGCGGCGACGGGCACGTGCGCTTCGCGCTCGTCGAGAACGAGCAGCGGATCGGGCAGGCGACCCGCGCCATCAAGAAGCTGCTCGAAGCCTGAGCTCACTCCGTTCGCGCTCCCTGTGAGGCCGAGCCGACGGTCGCCGCGTACTTCGCGAACACGCCGCTCTCGTAACGGGGCGCCGGCTGACGCCACTCTGCGGCGCGACGCGCGAGCTCGTGATCGGGAACCTCGACGTTCAGCTGCCTGCTCTCGACGTCGATCACGATCGAGTCGCCGTCCCGGATCAGGCCGATCGGGCCGCCGCGGAACGCCTCCGGCGCGACGTGGCCCACCATCAACCCGTGCGTCGCCCCCGAAAAGCGCCCGTCGGTGATCAGCGCCACCTCGTCTCCGAGCCCCTCGCCGACGAGCGACGCCGTGACGTGCAGCATCTCGCGCATGCCCGGGCCGCCCGCGGGACCCTCGTAGCGAATCACGACGACGTCGCCCGGGTGGATCTCGCGTCCCTTGACCGCGGCAAAGCACGCCTCCTCGGAGTCGAAGACCCGTGCAGGCCCGCGGTGGCGCAGCCGCTCGTGACCGGCCAGCTTGACGACGCACCCGTCGGGCGCCAGGTTGCCGCGCAGGATCGCGAGGCCGCCCGAGGGCTTCAGCGGGTCGTCCCACGAGACGACGACGTCCTGCCCGGGCCGTTCCTGCACTCCGTCGGCGACCTGGCGCAGTGTGCGCCCGTCGACGCCGACGACGTTCTCGTCGACGCAACCGGCACGTACCAGCTCGCGTGCGACGAGCGCCACGCCGCCGGCCTTGAAGAGGTCGGTCGCGACGTAGCGGCCGCCGGGCTTGATGTCGGCGACGATCGGTGTGCGCGCGGAGATCGTGTCGAAGTCGTCGATCGCGAGCTCGATGCCGGCCTCTGCCGCAATCGCGAGCAGATGCAGCACACCGTTGGTCGAGCCACCGGTTGCGGCAATCGCGGCGATCGCGTTCTCGAACGCCGCGCGGGTCAGCACCTGCGACGGGCGGGTATCCGACTCGACGAGCTGCATGGCAAGCTCGCCGGCGCGGACGGCCGCCTGCGGCTTGCCGGGATGGGTGGCCGGGATCTCGTTCAGGCCCGGGGCGCTGATGCCGAGGAAGTCGAGCGCCGTCGCCATGGTGTTGGCGGTGAAGTGGCCGCCACAGGCCCCTGCACCGGGGCAGGCGACGCTTTCGAGCGCGTGCACTTCCTGGTCGGAGATCTTCCCGGCCGCGTGCGCGCCGACCGCCTCGAAGACGTCCTGGATCGTGACGTCGGCGCCGCGGTAGCGCCCGGCCTCGATCGAGCCGCTGTAGAGCACGAGCCCCGGCAGGTCGAGGCGTGCGAGCGCCATCACCGCAGCCGGGATGGTCTTGTCGCAGCCGACGACGCAGACGATGCCGTCGAACAGATGGCCGCGCGCGACGAGCTCGATCGAGTCGGCGATCACCTCGCGTGAGACGAGCGATGCACGCATCCCCGTCGTGCCCATGGTGACGCCGTCGGAGATCGAGATCGTGTTGAACTCGATCGGCATGCCGCCCGCAGCGCGAATGCCCTGCTTGACGTAGCCCGCGAGCCGGCGGTGGTTCAGGTTGCACGGCATCGTCTCGATCCACATCGTCGCGACGCCGACGAGCGGCTTGGCGAGGTCGGCATCGTCGAAGCCGACGCCCTTCAGCATCGCGCGCGCGGGCGCGCGGTCGACACCGTCGGTGAGCGCGGCGCTGTGCCGCTTCGCGGGACTGCTCGGACCGTAGAAGCTCACAGCGTTCCGCTCCAGCGGCGGCCAAGCCGCCGCCTCCGCTCTTGATCGACTCCGTCAAGCCTACGTCTCAAGATGCGCTCCCTTCTGGGCCACCCGCAGGGGAAGCACCGTCGTGTCGGGGGGAACGGCTGCGCTGATCGCACGCGCGGCCGAGTCGACGTGGCCCGGGTCGGCCCAGACCACGACCGACGGCCCGGAGCCCGACAGGGTGACACCCGTCGACCCGGCCGGCGGATTGTCGCGCAGCGTCCGCAGAAGCGGCGAGTCCTCGAGACGGTAGGGCTCGTGCAGGCGATCGTGGAAGGCCTCGTGCAGGAGGGTCGCACTGCCCCCGGCGATCGCGGCGCCGAGCAGCGTCGCCGACGCCACCGTGAACGCCGCATCGCCGTGGCTGACCGTGAGCGGCAGGACGCCGCGCGAACGGGCCGTGTTCGTCCGCGCCGCGGGGATGACGAGGATCGGCACGAGCGGCATGTCCGTCGCGATCTGCACCGCACGGGCTCCGTCGTCGCGCGTCCAGGCGATGCAGACGCCGCCGAGGAGTGCCGCAGCAAGGTTGTCGCAGTGGCCTTCGAGCTCCGCCCCCAAGGCGAGCAGCGTGTCGCTGTCGGCCCCCCGGCCGGCCGCAGCCGCGCCGGCGACGAGCCCGAGCGCGATCGCTGCGGCGCTCGACCCGAGCCCTCGCTCGAGCGGAATGCGGTTCTCGAACCGGAAGCGGTAGCGCTCGACGGGCACGAACTGGGAGAACGCCCGCAGCGTCAAGTGCGTGTCGTCCCGCGGCAGCTCGTCGGCCCCTTCGCCTGAGATCTTCACCCCGAGCTCGGCGGCAGCTTCGACCTCCACCTCGTTCCACAGGTCGAGGGCGGCGGCAGCAGCGTCGAACCCTGGGCCTAGGTTGGCGGTCGAGGCCGGGGCCACGGCGTGGATCATCCGATCGCCTTCAGCACGGCTTCGAGGGTCGCGTCGATCTCCTCGCCGCCACCTGCGGCAACCGGCTCCGTGTCCTTGAGCCCGTGTCCGGTGATGATGCACACCGCGGTCGCACCGGAGACGTCCGCCGTCCGCTCGAGCGCCGCAACGCCGGCGGCCGACGCCGGCTCGCAGAACACGCCTTCCTCTGTCGCAAGCAGCTCCCACGCGCCGCGCAACTCGTCCTCGGTGAGCGTCACCACCTCGACCCGGCCGGCGGCGAGGAGCGCCGCGACGTTCTCCGCATGGGCGGGCACGCTGATCCTGATCGCCGTCGCCCACGTGGTCGCGCGCTCGGCGGCCTCGCCGATCACGATGCGCGCCGACAGGCCGAGGTCGGCGAGCCCGGCCGCGACAGCGCTGACGTTGCCACCGCCGCCGTAGGGCAGGGCCACCACGTCGGGGGCACCGCCAAGCTGTTCGACGATCTCGCCGACCACGCTCTTCTGGCCCTCGACCCGGTCCGGGTTGATCGAATTGACGAGCACGAAGCCGTCGCGCTCGCCAAGAGCACGGCAGAGCTGGAGGGCGTCGTCGAAGGTGCCGCGCACCTCGAGCAGGCGCGCTCCCGCGGCGCGCGCCTGCGCGCGCTTGGCGGTGGCGGTCGCTCCGGCAGGCGTGAGGACGATCGCCTCGAGCCCCGCGCGCGCGGCGTACGCCGCGGCCGACGCGGCAGTGTTCCCGGTCGACGCGCACACGACGGCGCGGGCTCCCGACCCGGCGGCACGCTCGACGGCCACCACCATCCCGCGGTCCTTGAAGCTGCCGGTGGGATTGAGCCCCTCGCACTTCAGGTGCAGGTCGACGCCGAGACGCTCACCGAGGCGACGCGCCGGCACGAGCGGCGTGGCGCCCTCGCCGAGCGAGAGCCAGGAGCCGACGGCGCTCACGCCCATCCAAGCTCCGCGACCCCGCGGTCGGAGATGACCGGGCGCGGCACCGAGTGCGAGTGGACGTCGGGAAGGACGGCGAGAGCCGCAAGCGCCTCCGCGAGCGCACCGGCGCGAGCCTCGTGCGTGACGACGTGCAGCACCGCGCCGTGGCTGTTCTGGTGCTGGAGCAGGCGCGCGATCGAGATCTCGCGCTCCGCGAGCTCTTCGGCGACCCGGGCGAGCGCACCTGGGCGGTCCTCCACCTGGAGCCGGAAGTAGAACGGTGAGGAGCTGTCGCCGGGGGGCAGCTTCGGCAACTCGCGCCAGGCGGCGTCGTTCTGCAGGAAGCCCGTGCCCATCGTGCCGATCACGCTCGTGATGTCGGCGATCACTGCAGACGCCGTCTCGACGCCGCCGGCCCCCGGCCCTTCGAGCGTGATCTCGCGAATCGCATCGCCCTGGAGCATCACCGCATTGAACGCGCCGTCGACCTTGGCAAGCGGATGCTGCTTGTCGACGAGCGCAGGCTGCACGCTCACGTCGACCTGCCCGTCGACGAGCCGTGCCGCGCCGACGAGGCGGATCACCATCTCGAGCTGCCGTGCCGCGACGACATCGAGCGGGTCGATCGTCGTGATCCCCGTGTACCGGACGTCGGCGAGCTCGACGCGCGAGTTGAAGGCGACCGTGGCGAGAATCGCCATCTTGGCGGCGGCATCGGCGCCGGACACATCGTCGGTCGGATCCGCCTCGGCGTAGCCGCGCAGCTGAGCCTCGGCCAGTGCCTCGTCGTAGGTCTTGCCGCCCTCCATCTCGGTCAGCACGAAGTTCGTGGTGCCGTTGACGATCCCGAGCACCCGGTGCACGTTCGTGACGACGAGAGACTCGCGCAGCACCTTGATCACAGGGATCGCAGCGCAGACGCTGGCCTCGAACCGCAGCTGCACGCCGGCGGCCGACGCGGTCGCGAAGAGCTCCGCGCCCCGCCGGGCGACGAGCTGCTTGTTCGCGGTCACGACGTGCTTGCCGCGCCGAAGCAGCTCGAGGACATAGTCGCCGGTCGGCTCGACGCCGCCCATCACCTCCGCCACGACGGCGATCGACGGGTCGTCGGCGATCTCGGCGAACTCCGTGGTGAGCACCCCGCCGTTGTCGTTCAACGACTCTGGCGGGTAATCACGCTCCTTTCCGACGTCGCGCACGAGCGCCTTGACGATTCGCAGCCGGTGGCCCGTCGCGCGCTCGATGTCGTCCGCCGACTCCGTCAGGAGGCGGTTGACCGCCGCTCCAACCGTTCCGTACCCGAGCAGGGCAATCGGTACGTCAACCGACGCCATGAACCTCCGCAGCCTCTTCGCGCACGTTCAGGGCCCGCAGCCGGGCGCCGACCGTCTCGATCTGCGTCTTGGCGAGCTTGCTGCGGTACTCGTCGAGCGACGGCTGGCCGCGATCCATCTCGGCGATCCACTCGCGGGCGAACGACCCGTCTTGGATCGCTCCGAGAGCCGCGCGCATGTTCTCACGGACGTGCTCGTCGACCACCTTCGGGCCCACTGCATGCGAGCCGTACTCGGCGGTGTCGGAGATCGAGAAGTGCATCCGCTCGATGCCGCCTTCCCAGATCAGGTCGGTGATCAGCTTCAACTCGTGCAAGCACTCGTAGTAGGCGACCTCGGGCTGGTACCCGGCCTCGACGAGCGTCTCGAACGCAAGCTGGATCAGCTGCGTCACACCCCCGCAGAGCACCGACTGCTCGCCGAACAGGTCGGTCTCGGTCTCCTCGGCGAACGACGTCACGACCATCCCGGCGCGTGCCGCGCCGAGGGCGGCGCCGTAGGCGAAGGCGAGCTCCTGGGCGTGGCCGCTCGCATCCTGCGCCACGGCGACGACCGCGGGTGTGCCGTAGCCCTCGGTGTAGAGACGGCGAACGACGTGGCCCGGGCCCTTCGGCGCGACCATGATCACATCGTGGCCGGCGGGAGGCGTGATGCACCCGTAGTGCACGTTGAAGCCGTGTGCGAAGAGAATTGCAGCGCCCGGCTCGAGATTCGGGACGACCTCCTCCTCGTACAGGCGCGGCTGGGCGCCGTCGGGAACGAGGAACGCGACGAGCTGCGCACCACGGACGGCGTCGGAGACCGAACGAACGGTCAGCCCGGCATCCTCTGCGGCCTGGGCGGAGGCGCTACCGGGACGGAGCCCCACCTCGACCTCGACGCCGGATTCGTGCAGGTTGAGCGCGTGGGCGTGCCCCTGGCTCCCGTAGCCGAGGATGGCGACCTTGCCGCTCAAAAGGTCCACGTTGCCAGTCTTGATGATCTCTGCCACTTCGATTCCTTTCAGACTTGGACGGAGGGGGATTGGGTGCGACCGCTCGTGCTCGGGCGGCGAAGCCCGACACGGCCCGTGCGCACGAGCTCACGCACGCCGTAGGGACGGACGAGCTCTTCGAACGCCTCGACCTGGTCGGGACGACCGACGAACTCGAACGTGATTGCGTCACGGCCGATGTCCGCAACGCGTGCGCCCGCCACCTGGCTGAGCGCGACGAGATCGGCGCGCCGGTCGGTGGCGACACTGACGGTGATCAGGGCGAGCTCGCGCTCGACTGCCTCGTCGGGCCGAAGCTCGGTGACGCGAAGCACGTTGACGAGCTTGTGCATCTGCTTCTCGATCTGCTCGAGCGAATGCTCGCTGCAGTCGACACGCAGCGTGAGCCGCGAGATGTCGGGCCGTTCCGTCGGCCCGACCGCGAGGCTCATGATGTTGTAGCCGCGCCGCGAGAAGAGCTGCGACACGCGCGCGAGCGCACCCGGCTTGTTCTCGAGGCGCACAGAGATGGTGTGCGCGCTCATCTAGAGACCACCTCCTCGTCGGGCGCCTCGAGCACGTCCACGGCGGCGGCGCCTGCGGGGACCATCGGGAACACCTTCTCCTCCGGGTCGCAGCGGACGTCGACGACCGCGCTCCGGCCCGCGGCGAAGGCAGCGGCCAGCGCCTCCTCGAGCTCCGCCTCGGTCTCGACCGTGAACCCGGCGCAGCCGTACGCCTCGGCGAGCTGGGCGTAGTCGGGCACGGCGTGCGTCAGGTGCGTCTGGCCGAAGCGCTCGTCGTAGAACATCTCCTGCCACTGCCGCACCATCCCGAGCCAGCCGTTGTTGACGATCACCGCAACAACCGGCAACCGCTCGAGCTGGGCCGTTGCGAGCTCCTGGCAGGTCATCTGGAAGCAGCCGTCGCCGTCGATACAGACGACGGTGGCGTCCGGCCTGGCGGCCTTGGCGCCGATCGCCGCCGGGAGGCCGTAGCCCATCGTCCCGAGGCCGCCTGAGGTGATGAACGACCGCGGCTGGTCGCAGACGAGGTACTGCATCGCCCACATCTGGTGCTGTCCGACACCGGTCGTCCAGATCACGTCGTCGCGATCCCCCGCCAGATCGCGGAGCGCCTCGATCGCAGTCTGCGGCTTCAACACCCCGTCCGTCTTCGTGTAGCGGAAGGGGAACTGCGCCCGCCATTCCTCGAGCTGGCGCAGCCACGGTTCCCGGGCCGCACGGCCGTCTGCGACAACAGCGCGCAGCTCCGAGCTGAGCTGCGCCAGCGCGAGCTTGAGCGGCCCGACGACCGGAATCTCCGCGTGGCGGATCTTCCCGACCTCGGCCGCATCGATGTCGAAGTGGATCACCTTGGCGCCGGGCGCAAACGCGGAGAGCTTGCCGGTGACGCGATCGTCGAACCGCGAACCGACGGAGATCACGAGGTCGGCCTTGTTCAAGGCCCAGTTCGCGTACTTCGACCCGTGCATGCCGGGAGGTCCGTAGTTCAGCGGGTGCGAGTCGGGCAGGCAGCCCTTGCCCATCAGCGTGACGACCGCGGGAAGCTGCGCCGAATCGATCAGCTCGCGCAGCTCGGCGCACGCGTCGGCGTTCAGCACGCCGCCGCCGGCGTAGATGATCGGCCGCTGCGCCTCGGCGATCGCGAGCGCGGCCTCGTGCACCTGGCGGGCGTGGACCTTGCGGGGCGGCTTCCAGCCGGGCAGGTCGACGTCATCCGGGTAGACGAAGTCGAACTCGGCCTCCTGCACGTCCTTGGCGACGTCGACGAGAACCGGGCCCTGACGGCCCGTCCGCGCGATGTGGAACGCCGCCTTCATGACGCCCGGGAGCTCCTCGACGTCCTGCACGAGCCACGAGTGTTTGACGATCGGCATGGTGATGCCCGTCGCGTCGATCTCCTGGAACGCGTCGGTGCCGATCAGCGACCCGCGCACCTGACCGGTGACGCAGACGAGCGGCGTGGAGTCCATCCACGCGTCGGCGATGGGCGTGACGAGGTTCGTCGCGCCCGGCCCCGAGGTTGCGATCGCGACGCCGACCTTGCCCGACGCACGCGCGTACCCCTCGGCCATGTGGCCGGCGCCCTGCTCGTGCCGCGCGAGCACGTGCCGCACCGTGGTGCCGCGCGCGATCGCGTCGTAGGTCGGGAGGATCGCACCGCCCGGAATCCCGAAGGCAACGTCGACCCCCTCGAGCTCGAGCGCACGCAGGATCGCATCGGATCCCAACATCCTGGTCACCGCCACACCTCGTCGAAGTGTTCCACGTCCGTCCTCGCCTGCGGCAGCAGCTCGATCACCGCATCGGTGAACGACCGTGTGTCGTGGGCCGAGGGGCCTGTGCGCGAGACGACCGCACCCACGGCTCGTTCGAGCGTCCGCGACGCCGACCGGCGCTTCAGCCCCTCCGCGAGCATCAGCGACGTGGCGAGCAGCATTCCCTTCGGATCGACGACGCCGAAGCCGGCGACGTCGTCGGACTCGGACGCGCCCGGGAAGAACACACCGGGGCCCTCGTCCGGGAGCCAGGCCTGGGCCACCGAGGCGCGCGACCCGGCGAAGTGCGCCGCCGCGTCGATCACGGCGCCGACGAAGTGTGCCTCCGTGACGATCACGTCCAGCGACTCGGGACGCTCGCGCAGGCGGATCAACGCCTCGCCGAGCGATGCCGCCTCGACCTCGAGGCCGCTCCAGCGGGGGCGCTCGGCGTCGATCGCGACGCTCCACGCGGTCGTGTCCCCGACACTGAGCACACGGCCGCGCCGGGAAGCTGCGCTCGCGAACGCCCGTCCCACGGCGATCGTGTTCGCCCAGTCGCCGACCGGCCCTGCCACGAAGAGATCGCCGCCGCCGTGCAGCTGTACGCGGGCCGCCCGCCAGGCCAGCTGCAGATCGGCCTTGACGCCTTCGAGCGCCGGCTCGTCCGGCGAGGCGACGAGGATCGCGTCGGCATGCCGGTACCCGGCTCTCGTCTCGGCCGGCAGCGGATGCCCCGAACGCGTCACACCCTCGCCGGCAAACGGCAGGTGCACGTCGTCGAGCCGGAACGAGTGCAGCTCCGCAACGCGATCGAGCGCACGCGTCGCCGCGGCCATCAACTCGGGCCCGACGCCGTCCCCGGCGAGGCAGGCAACGGTCTCGCCCGCGGTCCGGGCTGCGAAACCGCCGCTTCGTCTGGACGGTTCTGTCGAGCCGACGCCGTATTGGGTCACGCACGCACCTCCTGGCCAACGGGCACCTGGGCGACGCCGGCTCTCCCGTCCGGCCGCACGGCAACGCCCGGCGATTGCTCGCCGTCCCTCAAGGTCGTGTCGAAGATCGTGATCCTGCGCACTCGTTCTACTCCTCGGTCGGGCCCGCTTCGCGGGCGCACTGCTCCCGTCTGACGTCGGCGTGTGCGGCGTTTTGACGGCCGCGTGAGTGCGATCTCCCCCTAGAGGGGGAGAATGGCGATGACCGTAAGAAGGACGATGCCGCGCGTCGACGGCGCCGCGAGCGGCGACGGAGTGCGCAGAAGGTGGCCCGTACGAGTCATCGTCGAATCAGTGTGCCCACAGATGCTCGCGTTGTCAAGCTTCAGAATGTGAAGCGACATTCTCTGGATTCGCAAGCGATTGGCGGGCGTCTGTCAGTCCTGATCGGCCAGCTCGCGCGACCGTTCGGTCGCCGCGCTGATCGCGTTCAGGAAGGCCGCCCGCACACCCGACCGCTCGAGTTCGCGAATCGCCCGCGTGGTCGTCCCACCGGGCGAGGTGACGGCCTCGCGCAGCTCGACGGGGTGCATGTGCTCGTCACGGAGCAGCAGCGCGCTGCCGAACATGGTCTGGACGACGAGCTGGGTCGAGACTTCGCGGCTCAAACCGAGCAAGAGACCAGCTTCGATCATCGCCTCGGCAAGCAGCGCGAAGTACGCCGGGCCAGACCCCGAAAGGGCGGTGACGGCGTCGAGATCGCGCTCCGAGACACGCACGACCGCTCCGAGATGCCCGAGCGCCTCCTCTGCGAGCGCGAGATCCGCCTCGCTTGCGGAGCTCCCGGCGGCAATACCGGCAATCCCCTCGTGCACGAGCGCCGGCGCGTTCGGCATCGCCCTGATCACCCGCGCTTCGGGCGAGAGATGGCGCTCGATGAATGCGGTCGTGACTCCGGCTGCGACCGAGAGGATCACCTGGTCGGAGGTGACGAGACCCGCGATCTCCGCCAGCACGGCCGAGATGTCCTGCGGCTTGACGGCCAGGACGACGAGCCCGGCGCCGGCGACGGCTTCGGCATTCGTTGTCCCGGCTGGAACGCCGTAGCGCTCGTGCAATTCGCCGACCCGCTCGGGACGGCGGGCGGTGACCGCGAGCTCACCCGGCTCGCGCCAGCCCGAGCTGAGGAGGCCACGAAGGAGCGACTCGCCGAGACGGCCGGCGCCGAGGATCGCTACACGCCTCGACACCGGCTCGACCTACCGGCGCGCGGCGGCCGTACGACGGCGCTTCGCGGGCTCGTGGACCATCCACCCGTGACCGAACTTGCGCATCTCGCGGATGATCGGGAGCAGCGCGCGCCCCTTCTCGGTCAGCTCGTACTCGACACGGGGCGGCGATTCGGGATAGCTGCGACGGATGAGGACGCCCTGCCGCTCGAGCATGTCGAGCCGCTCAGAGAGCGTGCGCGGGCTGATGCCGGGACAGGAGTGCTCGAGCTCCATGAACCGCCTCGGGCCCTCGGAAAGGTCGTGGACGATCAACGGCGTCCACTTGGTGGCGATGATCTCCGCCGTGGCGGCGACAGCGCAGCCGCTGTCGTGAGTGTCGTTCATCGTTCGCTTCATAGCGGCGAGTCTACTCAGACGTCCCGGTCGTAGCTATCGAAACAAAAGCGTTCGGCCGCTCGGAGCGTCCTTCGGCGTCGAGCCATGCCCGCACGGATTCGGCGCACTGCCGGCCCTCGTTGATCGCCCAGACGATCAGCGACTGGCCGCGACGCACGTCGCCCGCCGCGAACACGCCGTCGGCCGATGTGAGGTAGCGGGCGGCCGCGGCGTTCCCGCGCGCATCGCGCTCGACCTGGAGCTGATCGAGCAGCTCGACCTCGGGGCCGAGGAAGCCCAGCGCGAGCAGAACGAGCTCCGCGGGCCTCGACTCTGCCGTGCCCGGCACGAGCTCGAACGGCGGGGTGCCCGTGTTCTCCTGCCAGTGGATCGCCTCGACGGTTCCGTTTGCGCCGCTGAAGTGGGTGGTGGAGATCGCGAACTGACGCTCGCCGCCTTCCTTGAGCGCATACGACGTGCGCAGCTTCATCGGCCAGAGCGGCCACGGCGTGAGGTCGTCGGGACGGGACGGCGGCGGCGTGCCGAGCAGCTCGATCTGCGTGACCGACGCGGCGCCCTCGCGGTGCGCATGACCAACACAGTCGGCGCCCGTGTCGCCGCCACCGATCACGACGACGTGCTTACCCGCCGCGCTGATCCCGCCGCTCGCGGTACCGGCGACGGCCCGGGCGCGGTCGTAGAGGTAGTCCATCGCAAAGTGGATGCCAACCAGGTCGCGGCCGGGGACGGGCAGGTCGCGCGGGATGCGGGAACCGGTCGCGAGCACGACCGCGCGGTGCCGAGCCTGGAGCTCGGCGGCCGTCACGTCGACGCCGACGTTCACGCCGAAACGGAACTCGACCCCCTCGGCCGCGAGCTGCTGCACCCTGCGCTCGACGAGGCGCTTCTCGATCTTGAACTCCGGCACGCCGAAGCGGATGAGGCCGCCGGCCGCCTCGTCCCGTTCGTAGACGACGACGTCCTCGCCGGCCCGCTGCAGCTGCTGTGCGCAGGCGAGCCCGGCAGGCCCCGAGCCGACGACCGCGACACTGCGGCCGGTCTTCTGCGCGGCCGGCTGCGGCACGACCCACCCCTCGTCCCAGGCCCGGTCGATGATCGCGAGCTCCACCTGCTTGATCGAGACGGCGTTCCCCTCGTTGATCTCGAGCACGCACGCCGCCTCGCACGGCGCAGGGCAGAGCCTGCCTGTGAACTCGGGGAAGTTGTTCGTGCGGTGGAGCTGCTGGATCGCCTCGTCGAAGCGGTCGCGATAGACGAGGTCGTTCCAGTCGGGGATCAGGTTGCCGAGCGGACAGCCGTGGTGGCAGAACGGCACGCCGCACTCCATGCAGCGGGCGGCCTGCTCGCGCAGCTCCGTGAGCGGCAGCGTCCCGACGAACTCGTGGTAGTCGGCGACACGCTCCGCCGGCGGCCGCTCGGGCGCCTCGGTCCGCCCCACCTTCAGGAAGGCGCCGATCCGGCCCATCAGGCGGCCTCCTCGCTCTCTTTGGTGAAGAAGCCGCCGCCGCCGGTCGAGATCGGCTGATCCGAATAGCGCGCCTCGCCGTGCACGGCGAGCGCACGCTTGTAGTCGTGCGGGATCACCTTGGTGAAGCGCGCGGGGTCCCAGTCGGCGAGGAGCGCGTCGGCGACGGGCGAGCCGGTGCGGGCGACGTGCTCGTCGAGCAGCGAGCGCACGACGATCTCGTCGGCTTCTTCGAGCGGCTCGAGCGCAACGAGCTGCGTGTTGCAGCGCGCCGCGAACCGGTCGTCGTCGAGCACGTAGGCGATGCCACCGCTCATGCCGGCGGCGAAGTTCCTCCCGGTCGGCCCGATCACGACGACGCGGCCACCGGTCATGTACTCGCAGCCGTGGTCGCCGAGCCCCTCGACGACGGCAAGGGCGCCGGAGTTGCGCACCGCGAACCGCTCGCCCGCGACGCCGCGGAAGAAGGCGCGGCCCGATGTCGCCCCGTAGAGCACCGTGTTGCCCACGATCACGTTCTCCTCGGCGCGGTAGGCGGCGTCGCCGGGGGGCCGCACGGCGACGACACCGCCGGAGAGACCCTTGCCGACGTAGTCGTTCGCGTCGCCGACGAGGGTCAACTCGATTCCGGGAGCGAGCCAGGCGCCGAACGACTGCCCGGCGGAGCCGCGCAGCTCGAAGCGCACCGAGCCCGGCGGCAGGCCGGCGCGCCCTCTGCGCTTTGCGACCTGATGGGAGAGCAGCCCGCCGACGGTCCGGTCGACGTTGCGAACGGCAAAGGTCGCCTCGACCGGGGTGTCGTCGTCGAGCGCAGGGGCGGCCGCTTCGATCAGCCGCCAGTCGAGCGCATGGAGGATCGGCGAGACCTGCGCCTCGGTGCGGCGAAGCGGCGTGCCCTCCGGCACGTCGGGAATGCGCAGCACGTTGCTGAGGTCGATCCCGCGCGTCTGCCAGTGGACCAGCGCGCCGTCGGCCTCGAGCAGGTCGACGCGGCCGACGAGGTCCTCGAAACGAGCGATCCCGAGCGACGCCATGATCTCCCGCACGTCCTCGGCCACGTGGAAGAAGAACTCGATCACGTGCTCCGGCTGCCCCGTGAAGCGCCGCCGCAGCTCTGGGTCCTGGGTGGCGATCCCGACCGGGCAGGTGTTCAGGTGGCAGGCTCGCATCATCACGCAGCCGGTCGCGATCAGCGGGGCCGTCGCGAAGCCCATCTCGTCTGCTCCGAGGAGCGCGGCGACGACGACGTCGCGGCCGGTCTTCAGCTGCCCGTCCGTCTGCACCCACACGCGCGAGCGCAGGCCGTTCAGGACGAGCGTCTGCTGCGTCTCCGCAAGCCCGATCTCCCACGGCACGCCGGCGTGCAGGATCGACGAGATCGGCGATGCGCCCGTTCCACCGTCGTGACCCGAGATGAGGATGTGGTCGGCGTTGCACTTGGCGACGCCTGCTGCGACGGTGCCGACGCCGACCTCGGACACGAGCTTCACCGAGATGCGCGCCCCGGGATTCGCGCAGCGAAGGTCGTAGATCAGCTGCTTCAAGTCCTCGATCGAATAGATGTCGTGATGCGGAGGAGGCGAGATCAGGCCGACACCGGGCGTCGTGAAGCGCACGCCGGCGATGTACGCGTCGACCTTGTGGCCCGGCAGCTGGCCGCCCTCGCCGGGCTTCGCCCCCTGCGCCATCTTGATCTGAATCTCGTCGGCGTTCGTCAGGTAGTCGATGTTGACGCCGAAGCGACCCGAAGCGACCTGCTTGATCTTCGAGCGGCGCTCGTCGAGGTAGCGCTCGGGGTCCTCACCGCCTTCGCCGGTGTTCGAGCGGCCGCCGATGCGGTTCATCGCGACGGCCAGCGTCTCGTGCGCCTCACGCGACAGCGAACCGAGCGACATGGCTCCGGTCGAGAAACGCTTGACGATCTCGGACGCGGGCTCGACGTCGTCGAGCGGGATGCCGCCGTCGCCTGCGGTCCGGAAGCGCAGCAGGCCGCGCAGGGTCGAGCGGCGGGCGGAGTCGTCGTTGACGGCGGCTGCGAACTGCTCGTAGGTGGAACGCCCGCCCCCGCGCACGGCGTGCTGCAGCAGCGCGATCGTCTCGGGGTTCCACTGGTGATGCTCGCCGTCGCGCCGCCACGCATAGAGGCCGACGACGGGCAGGAGCTCGCCGGCGTTGCCCGGATACGCCCGCGCATGGCGGGTGAGCGCTCCCTCGGCCAGCTCGCCCGTCCCGATGCCCCCGATCCGCGACGGTGTGCCGGTGAAGTGCCGGTCGACGAGCTCGTTCGAAAGACCGACGGCCTCGAACACCTGCGCGCCGCAGTAGGACGAGAGGGTCGAGATCCCCATCTTCGAGATCGTCTTCAACAGGCCCTTGCCGACCGCCTTGAGCGCTCGCTCCTCAGCCGTCGCCCGGTCGAGCTCGATGCGGCCCTCGTCGACCAGCTGGCCGATCGTCGCGAGCATCAGGTACGGGTTGACGGCGGCCGCGCCGTAGCCAATCAGGACCGCCACGCTCTGCACGCTGCGCGGCTCGCCCGATTCGACCACGAGCCCGGCCTGAAGGCGCGTCCCTGCGCGCACGAGGTGATGGTGGATCGCGCCGACGGCGAGCAGCGACGGCATCGCCACCCGGTCGGGCCCGACGTTCCGGTCGGAGACGATCAGGATGTTCGAGCCTTCCTCGAGCGCTGCGTCGGCCTCGGCGCAGATGCGCTCGAGCGCGGGCTCGAGCCCGTCCACGCCTTCGGCCACCGGCCAGGTGAAGTCGATCGTGTGCGCCTTGAACACGTCCGAGTCGACCTGTCGCAGGCTCTCGAGCTCCTCGTCGCGGAGGATCGGGTTGTCGATCACGAGCTGCCGCGCATGCGCCGGTGTCTCGGCGAGCAGGTTGTGCTCCGAGCCGACGAGCGACTGCACACTCATCACGACGGCTTCGCGAATCGGGTCGATCGGCGGATTCGTGACCTGCGCAAAGAGCTGCTTGAAGTAGGAGTAGAGGAGGGGCCTGCGGTTCGAGAGCACGGCCAGCGGCGTGTCGTTGCCCATCGAGCCGATCGCCTCCTCGCCGTTCACGGCGAGCGGCGCCAGCATCACCTTCATGTCCTCCTGCGTGTACCCGAACGCAAGCTGCAGGAGCCGGACCGGCTCGTCGCGATGTTCCGCCCGCGTCCGCGGCGGCAGGTCGGCGAGGCGGACGTGCTCGCGCTCGAACCACTCGCCGTACGGCTTGCGAGCGGCCACCTCTTCTTTCGCCTCGACGTCGGGCACGATGCGACCCTGCGCGAGGTCGACGAGGAAGAGCTTGCCGGGCTGCAGCCGCCCCTTGCGCAGGATGCGGTCGGCGGGGATGTCGAGGACGCCCGTCTCCGAGGCCAGCACGACCAGGCCATCCGTCGTCTCGAGCCACCGCCCGGGCCGCAGGCCGTTGCGGTCGAGCGTCGCCCCGATCAACGTGCCGTCGGTGAAGGCGATCGCGGCCGGGCCGTCCCACGCCTCGGTCAGGCACTCGTGGAAGCGATAGAAGCCGCGCAACGCGTCGGACACATCCGCCCTGCCGCCGTAGGCCTCGGGGACCATCATCATCAGCGCGTGCGGCAGCGAGCGGCCCGAGAGCACAAGCAGCTCGAGCACGTTGTCGAACACCGCCGTGTCGGAGCCGCCCGGACGCACGATCGGCGCGAGCTTGGCGCTGTCGCTGCCGAAGAGCTCCGAGGCGAGCTGCGACTCGCGGGCACGGATCCAGTTCACGTTGCCGCGTAGCGTGTTGATCTCGCCGTTGTGGGCGATCATCCGATAGGGGTGCGCGAGCTCCCAGCTCGGAAACGTGTTGGTGGAGAACCTCGAATGCACGAGCGCGAGCGCGCTCGTCATCGTCTCGTCGGCCAGGTCGGTGAAGTAGCGGCCGAGTTGAGGGGATGTGAGCATGCCCTTGTAGACGAGCGTCCGAGCCGAGAAGCTCGGGATCACAAGGTCGGGCCCGGCCTCGCGCTCGGCGACGCGGCGAATCACGTACAGCTTGCGCTCGAAGGCGAGCGGGTCGTCGCCCGCCTCGCTGCTTGCCCCGACGAAGAGCTGGCGGATCGTGGGAGCGAAGAGGCTGGCCTGCGAGCCGGCGTGGCGGCGGTCGACGGGCACGTCGCGCCAGCCGAGCACGACCTGGCCCTCGGCCCGGACGGTCCGCTCGAGCAGCTGCTCGAGCTCCGCCCGGCGCGGGGCCGACCGCGGCAGGAAGCAGACCGCAACGCCGTAACGCCCCGCCTCCGGCAGTTCGAAGTCGACGACGGAGCGCAGGAACGTATCCGGCAGCTGCACGAGGATCCCTGCGCCGTCGCCGGTCTCGGCTTCCGCGCCGGCCGCGCCGCGATGCTCCATGTGCTCGAGCGCAACGAGCGCCTGGGCGATCGTCTCGTGACTGCGCACACCGTCGAGGCGCGCGACGAAGGCGACACCGCATGCATCGTGTTCGAACGCGGGGTCGTACAGGCCCTGCTTTCTCATCAGCTCCACCCCTCGCCTGACTCTTGGCTAGTCCGGCGGGGCGAGGGAAGTGCGGAGCCGGCTAGCGCTGTTGCGGGCGCGACTTGACCACGATCTTCGGAAAGAGGGCCGGCGCGCTCATCGCTTCAAAGAGTAAAGCATTGACCGCGCCGCCGCAAATCGGAGACCGAGGCGCCCGCAACCGCCGCCCCCAGTATTACTACATAAAGTAAAGTGATGGTGTGAGCCGCAATGGAGTGACCTGGTCGAATGCCGGAAGCCGCTGGAGCACGGAGCTCGTCGACTACGCGCTCGACTGGTACCACCGCCGTCATCTGCGCGTGCCGACGGTCAGGGAGCTGCGGGCCGGCGTGGACGGCCTGCCGAGCCACGCGACGATTCGCCGGATGTACGGCTGCGCGTCGCATATGTACGAGGAGCACGGCTACCGGGCCCGCAAGCGCGGCGGCCAGCCGGGCCGCGCCACCACGCTCCCGCGCGACCCTTGCGGCAGGTTCCTGCCGAGGAGCAGGTAGCGGCCGACGCGGACTCGACACCCGCAAACGCTTCCTTGCAGGCCGTCCAGGGAAGACCTCGGACACGTCGCCTCAGACACGACGTTCCCGGACACGAAGGAGCTGGCAGAGCTCTCGCACTGATCAGCGCTCCCAGAGCCTGTACGGGGCTGGGTCGTCGTAGCCCGCGTCCGACAGCGCCGAGGCAGAGCCGGCCTCCGTCACCTGGTCGAGCGTCCCGACCGTTGATTTGACGCGGCGACTCTTGCCGCACATCGGTCGGTGCCTGGCACCGACCAGGGCATCCCGCCCCAGTCCCCTGAGATTGCCGAAGAACCCTCCGAACCGCAAGGTGTCCGGGCGAGAGATTCCACTTTCGGCACACGTTCGTGGCACTTCTGATGGTGCCTGGCACCGTCCGTCCTGGCGGGAGGGCGGCGCGCGGCGCGCTGGCTAGCGGCGCGGGTTCAACGTCAGCAGCTTCAGCTCGCTCATCTCCTCGATCGCATAGCGGACGCCTTCCCGCCCGAGGCCCGAGCTCTTCACGCCGCCGTACGGCATGTGGTCGATCCGGTAGGTGGAGACGTCGTTGATCATCAGGCCGCCGACGTCGATCCGGTCGAACGCTTCGTCGATCACGCGCTGATCGCTCGTGAAGAGGCCCGCCTGCAAGCCGAACTCGCTGCGCCCCGCAGCCGAGATCGCGTCGGACACGTTCTCGAAGCGTGAGAGCACGACGACGGGCGCGAACAGCTCGTCGCAACTCGCGCGCAGATCCTCGCGCACGCCTTCGAGGACGGTCGGCTGCCACAGGCTGTCCTCGCGCGACCCGCCGGCGAGCACTGAGGCGCCCGCCTCGACGGCCTCGTCGACCCACTCCTCGACCCGGTCCGCGGCGCCCGCGTCGATCACGGGGCCCACGTCGGTCGTGTTGTCGAGCGGATCGCCCACGACGAGCGCCTCGACACGCCGGACAAGCTCAGAGCGAAACGCGTCGTAGACCGCCTCGTGCACGTAGACGCGCTGCACCGAGATGCAGGTTTGGCCGGCGTAGGTGAACCCGCCCCAGGCGACACGCTCGGCCGCGTAAGGGACGTCGGCGTCGTCGTTGACGATCACGGCCGCATTGCCGCCGAGCTCGAGCGTGACCCGCTTCCGGCCCGCCTTCGCCTTCAGGCCCCAGCCCACGATCGGGCTGCCCGTGAACGTGAGCATCTTGATGCGGTCGTCCTCGACGAGCGGCCGCGCAGTGTCGACCGAGCAGGGCAGGACGGCAACCCCGTCGGCCGGCCAGCCGGCCTCGAGCACGATCTCCGCAAGCTTCAGCGAGCTGACCGGTGTCTGCGATGCGGGCCGCAGGACGATCGGGTTTCCGGCCGCAAGCGCCGGGGCGACCTTGTGGGCAACGAGATTGAGCGGGAAGTTGAACGGCGAGATGCCGACGATCGGACCGAGCGGCACCCGGTGGATGTGCGCGACGCGACCGTCGTTGCCGGGCAGCCAGTCGAGCGGCACGATCTCGCCGTAGATCCGCCTGGCCTCCTCCGCGGCGACGCGAAACGTGAACGCCGCGCGATCGACCTCGAGCGCCGCCGTCTTGATCGGCTTGCCGGCCTCGAGCGCGATCGTGCGGGCGAGCTCGTCTCGCCGCGCAGCGATCCCGTCACTGACGGCCTGGAGCACCTCCGAGCGGCGCCAGCCGGGCAGGTGCCGCGTCGTCTCGAACGCCTCGACGGCGCCGGCGATCGCGCGCTCCACCTCTGGCGGCCCCGCGCGGTGCACGACCGCAACGAGCACGCCGTCGTACGGGCTCCTGATCTCGACGGTCTCGCCCGTCTCGATCCGCTCGCCCCCGACAACGACCCCGAACTCACCCAGCTCTGCCGACACGACAGCCATCTCAACCCACCAATCCCGCCGGCTCCTCGATCAGCGAGGCCAGCGTTTCGAGAAATTCTGCGCCACGGGCGCCGTCGACCACACGATGGTCGAACGAAACGCTCAGGTTCAGCGTTGGACGGACCTCCGGCCGGCCGGAGACCGCGACGACGCGATCTGCGATGCGGCCGACCGCCAGGATCGCCGCCTGCGGCGCGTTGACGATCGCGTCGAACGAGTCGACCCCGAACATGCTGAGGTTCGACACGGTGAACGTCCCACCGCTGACGTCCTGCGGCGTCAAACGACCGGCACGCGCCGCGTCGACGAGCTCGATGCGGCGCACGACGGTGTCCGCGACCGACAGCCGGTCAACGTCGTGGACGACGGGAACCACAAGCCCTTCCTCGACGGCGACGGCGATGCCGACGTTGATCCGCTCGCCGGGAACGATCGTCCCGTCGCGCCACGTCGAGTTGACGCGCGGATGACGCCGAAGCGCTTCCGCGACGAGCTTGACGAGCAGGTCGGTGTGGCTCGTGCGCTCCTGACCGGGCTTCGCACGCGTCACGGCCCGCCAGTTCTCGAGCCGCGATGCGTCGACCTCACGCCGGAGATAGAAGTGCGGCACCGTCCGCCAGCTCTCCGTCGTCCGCTCGGCCATCACGCGCCAGATGCCCGAGACGGCCGCGCCGCCCGCTCGATCGGGCGGCGCCGTGACGTCGGCGGCGAGCACTGCGCCGCCCGGCCCGCTGCCCGCGAGCGCGTCCAGATCGACTCCCCGTTCTGCCGCCAGGCGCCGCGCCTTCGGCGAGGCGAGTGCGCGCCGGCGGCCCACGGGTTCCGCGGGCGCGGGCGCCTCACGCACGTCGAGCGTCGTGGGTGCCGGCGCGACGGCGGCCAGGCTTTCGCCCGCAGCGAGCAGGAAGGCGATCGTCTCACCGACCGGAACATCGTCCCCCTCGGCGGCCCGGACGCCTGCGAGCACCCCCGTCGCCGGCGCCTCGATCTCGACGGTCACCTTGTCGGTCTCGATCTCGAGTAGCGGCTCGCCCTTCTCCACCGCGTCGCCTTCGGCCTTGAGCCAGCGCAGGACCTTGCCCGTCTCCTGGGCCATCCCGAGCGCCGGCATGATCACGTCGCTCGGCATCAGTCGGTGTGCGCCCCTTCGAAGCGAGCGGAGTCGACGACCGCGTCTGCGACGACACGCTCGTTGTTTTTGTGCGACTCGGTCTCGCGGATCGGAGGCAGGCCGCCGCCGACCGTGTGGTGCCTGCCGCCGGCGACGAGTAGCTCCTCGGCGGGGAAGCGCGTGATCACTTCACAGCCGTCGGCCGTGACCACAAGTTGCTCCTCGATGCGCGCCGCCTGCCAGCCGTCGGAGGCGGGCCAGAAGGTCTCGAGGGCGAAGACCATCCCCTCCTCGATCACCTCCGGGTAATCGAACGAGACGAGCCGGCTGACGATCGGCTTCTCCCAGCTCGAGAGACCGACGCCGTGCCCGTACTGGAGCGCGAACGCCGCCTCCTCGTCGGGGAAACCGAACTCCTGCGCCTTCGGCCACACGGCGGCCACCTCGGCGGTCGTCACGCCCGGACGCACCATCGCGATGCCCTGGTCGAGGATGTCGCGACAGCGTTTGTACGCATCGACCAGGCTACGCGACGCGCTGCCGACCGCGAACGTGCGGTAGTAGCAGGTGCGGTAGCCGTTGTAGGCGTGGAGGATGTCGAAGTACGCGGGATCGCCGGGGCGCAGCATCCTGTCGGTGAACACGTGCGGATGCGGGCTGCAGCGCTCACCCGAGATTGCGTTGATGCCCTCGATGTGCTCCGAGCCGAGCTCGAACAGGCGTTTGCTGACGAGCGCGACGCATTCGTTCTCGCGCATTCCCGGCTTCAGCGCGCGGAACAGGTCGTCGTAGGCGGCGTCGACCATCGCGCACGCCGTGTTCAGCAGCGAGATCTCGTCGGTGGTCTTGACCTTGCGGATGTCCTGCATCAGCGCCTGGCCGTCGACCACGGTGATGCCCGCCGCCTCGAGCGCCCTGAGAACGGGCATCTCCACGATGTCGACTCCAAGCGGCTCGTCGAGCAGGCCGCGAAGCTCGAGCTCAACGCGGATCTTCTCGGCAACCGCCTCGGCCCGGCCCTGGACCGAACCGCGCAGCGTCGAGATGCCCGCACGCGAGCGGTCTTCGCCGAGCCACGGGTTGTGCAGCTTGTGGTGGCGCGCCGCAGAGCCGAAGTCCCACATGATCGGGTCGTCGCCCTGCGGCAGCAGGCAGAAGCGCACGTACTTGTCGACCGCCCACATGCCGATGTGGGTGGCCGTGATGTAGCGGATGTTGCTCATGTCGAAGCAGAGCAGCGCGCCCAGTTCCGAACGCTCGAGCCCGGCCCTCGCCCGAGCGAGCCGTTCGGTGCGCAACCGTTCGAAGTTGACGCGCTCCTCCCAGTCGACCCCCATGACACCGTCACTGCGAAGTTTCATCGCTCTCCTCTCTCAGGCCCGGCCGCAGAGCTCGCGGGCGGCGGCCGCGACGAGCTCGACAGTGGGCACGGTCTCGTCCTCGAGCGTCGGCGAGAACGGCACGGGAACGTCGAGCGCGCCGAGCCGGCGCACCGGAGCATCGAGATGGTGGAAGGCGCCCTCGGCGATCACGGCCGCAAGCTCCGCGGTCACGCCGTAGCTGCGGTGGCCCTCGTCGACGACGATCGCGCGGCCCGTCTTGGCAGCCGAGTCGATCAGTGCCTTCGTGTCGAGCGGCGACAGGGTGCGCGGATCGACGACCTCGGCCGAGATCCCCTCGACCGCCAGGATCTCCGCGGCGGCGAGACAGATGCTCACCATCGAGCTCGTCCCGACGAGCGTCACGTCGTCGCCCGCCCGCTTCACGTCGGCGACCCCGAACGGAATCAGGTACTCGCCGACCGGCACGACTCCCTTGACCCGCCAGTCCATCTTGTCCTCGATGAAGACGACCGGGTTGTCGTCGCGAATCGCAGACTTGAGCAGCCCCTTTGCGTCGTACGGCGTCGAGGGCAGAACGACCTTGAGGCCCGGAATGTGGGCGACCCACGCCTGCAGGCTCTGGCTGTGCTGCGCAGCCGAGCGCCGGGTCGCGCCGAGCGTCGTGCGTAGCACGAGCGGAACGCGCAACTTGCCGCCCGACATGTAGTGCGCCTTCGCGGCCTGGTTTGCGAGCTGGTCCATCACGAGCGTCAGGAAGTCGCCGAACATGATGTCGACCACCGGCCGCATGCCCGTCATCGCGGCGCCGACGCCGAGGCCGGTGATTCCCGCCTCGGAGATCGGCGAGTCGAGGATCCGCTCCGTGCCGAACTCCTCGACGAGACCCGAGAGGACCTTGAACGGCGTACCGGCCTCGGCGACGTCCTCGCCGATCACGAACACCGTGTCGTCGCGACGCAGCTCCTCGGCGAGCGCCTCGTTGATCGCCTGCGCAAGCGTGATCTCGCGCAACGCCTCCGGAGCGGTAACGCTAGGCGAAGACATCTTCGGTCACCTCGCCCGGCTCGGGAAACGGCGCGTCGAGCGCGAATGCGGCGCCGCGCTCGACGACCGCGCGCACCTCGTCGTCGATCGCACGCAGCGCGTCGTCGTCGGCCAGCCCCTGCTCGCGGAGCCACCGGCCGTGCAGCACGAGCGGGTCGCGCTCGCTCAGCCAGAGCTGCTCCTCGTCCTTCGAGCGGTAGTAGCCGCGGTCGACGTCGCCGACGTGATGGCCGTGGTAGCGGTAGGTGTTGCAGAGGAGGAACGCGGGCCCCTCGCCGTTGCGGGCGCGCGTCACGAGCTCGCTCGTGACGGCGTGAACGGCGCGGACATCCTGGCCGTCGACCTCGCGTGACTCGATCCCGAAGGCCTTCGGCCGGTCGAGAATCGAGCCTGCGGTCGATTCGAGGTAGTGCGTGTACTCGTTGTAGAGGTTGTTCTCGCAGACGTAGATCACCGGCAGGCGCCAGAGCGACGCCATGTTCATGACCTCGTAGAGCAGACCCTGCCCGAGAGCCCCGTCGCCGAAGAAGCACACAGCGACCTGGTCGGTGCCGCGGCGCTTGGCCGAGAAGGCCGCGCCCGTCGCGATCCCGGTCGAACCGCCGACGATGGCGTTCGCCCCAAGGTTGCCGTTGGCATGGTCGGCGATGTGCATCGAGCCGCCCTTGCCCCGGCAGTAGCCGGGCTCGCGGCCGAGCAGCTCGGCGAACATCAACGCAACGTCGGCGCCCTTGGCCAGGCAGTGCCCGTGGCCGCGGTGCGTGCTCGTGATGTAGTCGTCGCGGCGAAGCGCCGAGCAGACGCCGACGGCGACTGCTTCTTCGCCGTTGTAGAGGTGTGCGAGCCCCGGCATCTTTGCGCCGCGGTACAGCTCGTTCACCTGCTCCTCGAAGCACCGGATCGTCGCCATGTCGCGGTACATCGCGAGCGACAGGTCGGCGGCAGGGGCCGCGCCCGACGTGAATTGCTCGGCGGTGCTCATAGGGCAACCTTCGGCTGCCCTATGAGTCTCCGCTCCGGCGCCGGCCAAGCCGGCGCCTCCGCTACCTGTGAGCCTCCGTCAAGCCTACGGCTCATGCCCGCTCCCGGCGCCGGCCAAGCCGGCGCCTCCGCTACCTGTGAGCCTCCGTCAAGCCTACGGCTCATGCTCTGACGCCCGTCTCGATGCCGGACATCGCGGCGAGCACGTCGAAGAGAACCGCGAAGTCGAGCTCGGCGAGACCCATGGCGCGCGCCGAGGTCAGCAGCTCGTTCGTGACCGCGGTCGTCGGCAGCGGCACGTCGACCGCCCGTCCGAGCTCGAGGGCCAGGTTCATGTCCTTCTGCATCATGTTCACATCGAACCACGCCTCCTCGGGCTGCTCGAGCACGAACGGGCCGCGGTAGGCGATCATCGGCGAGGAGATCACGCTCGCGAGCAGCACCTCGACCGCCTTCTCGCGTGTGATCCCGCTCTTCTCGGCCAGCAGCACACCCTCGCTGAACGCCAGCATCTGCACGGCGAGGCTCAGGTTCGTCGCGATCTTCATCGTCACGGCGGCGCCGTTTGGACCGACATGGATCACCTTCGGCCCGATCGCCTCCAGCACGGGCCGCACCCGCTCGGCGACCGCCTCGTCACCGCCGACCATCACCGACAGCTTCCCCTGCTCGAGCGTGATCACACTCCCCGAGACGGGCGCGTCCAGCATGTCTGCGCCGAGCTCCGCGACACGGGCAGCGAGTGCGCGCGAGTTGTCGGGGCTCGCGGTCGACATGTCGATGTAGACCTTTCCCGGGGCGAGCCCTGCGAGGAGTCCGTCCGGGCCTTCGGTGACGGCGCGGACGGCGACGGTGTTCGTGACCATCGTGAAGACGATCTCGCTCTGCTCGGCGACTTCTCGCGGGGTCTCGCCCCACTTCATGCCGGCGTCGATCAGCCACTGCGCCTTTTCCTTGGTCCGATTCCAGCCGGTGACGCGATGGCCGGCGTCGAGCAGGCGCTTTGCGACTCCTCCGCCCATGACGCCCAGCCCGACGTAACCGACCTCAGCCATTGATGCCTCCTGTCGCCGCTCCCGCGGTGAGTGCGTTGTGAACGTCCGATTCGACCCGGACGAGGTGTGCTCGCATCTCCGCCCGGGCGGCGACCGAGTCGCGCGCCGCGATTGCGTCGCGGATCGCCCGATGCTGCTCGAATGAGCGCTCGGGGCTGTCCGGAACGAGAAAGATCGACGTCAGGGCGCGCCGGATGACTCCGCGCAGCGCGTCCATCGTGTGCAGCATGACCCCGTTCCGGGTCGCCTCGGCGATCGCGAAGTGAAAGCGAAGATCGGCGTTGATGTAGCGCACCCCCCGGTCGCTCTCGTCACGCTCGAGCGCCGCCGCCATCTCTTCGATCGCCTCGTCCATCAGCGCGAGGTGCGATTCGGCGTGGCGCTCGGCGGCGAGGCCGGCACCCTCGCACTCGAGAATGCGCCGCAGCTCGTACACGTCCAGCATCGTCGCCTGGTCGAGGCTGAGCAGCAGCTGGACGCTCGAGTTGAGCGGGTTTGCATAGCCCGCAACCGCGAACGAGCCGTTGTCGCAGTGCTCGATCACACCCTTGGACTCGAGCATGCGCAGGGCCTCGCGGACAGACGAGCGGCCGGCCCGAAACGCATGGGTCAGCTCGCGCTCGGTGGGCAGAGGATCACCGGGGCGAAGCTGCCGGTCACCGATCCGGCGCAGCAGCTGATCGGCGATCAACTCGTAGACCTTCTGGCGCTCGATCGGCTGGTAGCTCACCGCCCGCCCCTTTGTCTGACAACCGGACAGGCGAGACTGTACAGCCCTCCACGAGCTCGGGCAAGAGTGGCGGTGCGCTCTCGATCACGATCTGCTTGTCCGACAAGAGAGCGTGCCGCCGGCCGGGGCGGACAGCCGCCGCCGGCTCGGCGCTTTCCTCGGTAGTTCCCCCGGATGCGGGGTTCGCCCCGGTTGGGCAGCCTTGCCTGCATGACGTTTGCGTTCGTGGTCGCAGCTACGCCGTCACCCGCACTCGCCGCGCTCTCCGACCAGCTCGATGCGGAGTTGCGCGACCGCGGCTGGACGCGCGTCACGGACGTCGACGACGCGAAGCTCGTCTTCAACCTGGTCGATACCGCCGAGCCTCGCCCGTTCCGCCGCCATGCGCGCGGGACGTACGCGGCCACGCTGTACGACGGCCCGATCGACGACGCGGACATCATCGGGACCAGCTACCCGCTGCTCGTCCGCTCGCTCGCGAACATCGTGCTCGCCCAGACCGGCGACGCGGTCTGGTTCACCACCATGGAGCGCGGCACCTACCGCGCGAGTGGGGCGTCACTCGCCGCGGCGGTACTCGACCGGCTGCTCCCGCTCGCAACGGCACGGCTCGTGATCGAGAACGACTTCCGTCGCGACCTCGAGCCGGAGCTCTGGCTCGGCGATGCCCAGACCGAGGAGATCCGCACGGCCGGTGAGCGGATCGACGAGCTCGGCCTCCTCCCCGCGCCGTTCCCGATCGAGGATCTGCTCGACGAACGCGACCTGCGCCACGTCAAGCGCCTCTACGGCATCGGCGGCCTCTCCTACGGGAACCTGTCGGCCCGCAAGGACGCGCGCCGGTTCTGGATGAGCGCATCGGGCGTCGACAAATCCAAGCTCGAGATCCCGGGCCGCGACATCCTGCTCGTCAGCGACTACGACGCCGACCGCGGCGTGATCGTCCTCAGCGTCCCGCCCGACGTCGAGCCGCGCCGCGTCTCCGTCGACGCGATCGAGCACTGGATGATCTACCAGGCGCATCCCGACATCGGCGCGATCCTGCACGTGCACGCCTGGCTCGACGGGATCCCGACGACCGAGTTCAACTACCCGTGCGGGACGGAGGAGCTTGCGATCAGCGTCGCCGACGCGCTCGCCGCCGAGCCCGACCCCGCGCACGCGGTGATCGGCCTCACGAACCACGGCATCACCGCCACCGGCTCGAGCCTCACGGAGATCCTGGAACGGATCGGCTCGTCGCTGCGCGCGCAAGTCCCGATGGCCTAGCAACCCAGAGCCAGGCAACGCTAGATTCGCTCGGGTGACGGTCGCGGATCGCCTCACGGATTGGCTCGTCGCGCACCCGTCGAATCCACTGCGGCTTCCGGAGGCGCCGGACCCGGTCACGGGCACCGCACACGAGCGACTTCAGTCGGCGGCGCGCGGCGGGGACGCGCTCTTTCACGGGTCGAACGCGCGTGACATCCGCCGGTTCGAGCCGCGGGATCAGTTGACCGCGAGAGACCGGCCTGTTCGCGCTGTCTTTGCGACGCCGGATCCGCTCTGGGCGATGTTCTTCGCCGTGACCGATACCGGCAGATCCGTTGGCCGCTGGAACGCCTGCTTGCGTCCCGAGCAGACCGGTTTTGCGCGCAGCCGCTACCACTTCGCCGTTCGTGGAAACCCGGAGGCGGTCTGGACGAAGGGCGCCGTCTACGTTCTGCCACGGAGCCGGTTCGAGCCGAGCGACATCCCGGCCGAGTGGATCAGCTTCGAGCCCGTCGAGCCGCTCGACGTCGTTCCCGTCACGCGAAGCGACTTTCCGTTCGCCGATCGCGTCTTTCGCTTTGCGCACCCGGAGTCGGACTGGATCCGGCTCGGCCGGCTCGTCAAGGATGGCCTCGCGCACGGCCGCGCTTAGAGGCTCTCACAGAATGAGGTTCGTCGATCCGGGTGCGATCGGCGAGTGCGAAGCAAGGACGCAGGGAGCCCCGATAGCCAAGCTATCGAGGCGACCGAGGACACAGCGTCGCGCCGCCGAGCGCGGCCGGGCGACACAACCGCTCATTCTGTGAGAGCTTCTTAGAGGCTCTCAGGCAGCCGGCAGGCGCACGACGAAGCGGCCGTGCACGTCCGGGCGCGCCTCGACGTCGCCCGAGGCTGCACGCGCGAGGCGGCGCGAGAGCGCAAGGCCGAGACCGGCGCCCGCGGTGGCGGAGCGCCCGGCGCGGCCCCGCACCGCCGGCTCGAAGATCGACTCCTCCTCGTCGGCGCCGACCCCGGGGCCGTCGTCGTCGACCGCGAAGAGCACGGCCGAACCGTCACGAGCGATCGACACGTGCACGATGCTGTGGCCGTAGCGGCAGGCGTTCTCGACCACCGGATGGAGGATCCGCTCGGCAAGGTCGCGGTCGACCCCAAGGCGCAGGCCGTCGCGCGGACCGACGACCTCGACGGCGACACCGCGCGAGGCCGCCTCGTCACTGCACGCCGCGACCGTCGCTTCCGCCACCTCGACCGCGCTCGCTACCCCCTGCTGCTCCGCAGGTTGGCGGGCGGCGGTGACGAGCGTCTCGACGATCCGCTCGAGCTGCTGCGCGTTGCGCAGCACGACCTCCAGGCTCTCGCGGTACTCGTGACCGCTGCGCTTGCGCCGCAGCGCGAGCTCCGCCTCGGCCATCAGCTTGGCGAGCGGCGTGCGCAGCTCATGCGACATCTCCGCGGAGAAGTGCCGCTCATGGCGCAGGCTGGCCGCGAGCCGGTCGAGCAGGCCGTCCAGCGTGGCTGCGAGCCGCGTCAGCTCGTCGTGCGGCTCACCGAGTGCGAAGCGCCGGTCGAGCTCGTGCTCGCTCCACGCCTCGGCCTGCTCGGTCATCTCGGCCACGGGCCGCAGCGCCGACCGCAGCAGCCACCAGACGACAAAACCGACGAGCGCAACCAGTCCCGCGAACAGGATGATCGACTCGCTCAGCGCGGTGCGGCGCGCGTGCTCGTACGGTGCGAGCGAAATACCGGTCACGAGCGTGCCGATACGGCTGCCCGCATGGACGATCGGAACCGCGAGCAGCCGCTCGTCGGTTTCGTCGAGGTTGATCGTGCGCTCGGGGCCGCCGACGAGCGAACGTGCCGCCCTTTCCGTCACCGCCCTCACCGAGGGCTGCTCGATCACCCGCGAGCCGATGAAGATCCAGACCCGGCTGTCGCCGAGCGGATCGCCGTTCCCCGAAACGACCCGGACGTTGCCCGCCGTGACGCGGATCAGCTCCAGCTCGGATGCAGCGCGAGCGTGCAGCGATGCGTCTGCATCCTGCGAAGTAGCGTTGCTGAAGAGAATGTTGAAGGCGAGCCCCGCCAGGCTGAGCGCCACGGTGATCGCGATCAGCACGATTCCGAGCAGGCGGGTGCGGACATCCCGCCACGGTTGGATCCGCGTCATTCGAGGGTGTACCCGACGCCGTGCACGGTGGTGATCCGCGGCGCGCCGGGCAGCACTCCGAGCTTCTTGCGGAGCCGGGCCACATACGCGTCGAGCGTGTTGTCGCGCACATGGGCGCCGTGGGGCCAGCCGGTGCGCACGAGCTCGCGCCGGCGCACGGCTGTTCCCTGGCCTGCGACGAGCTTGGCGAGCAGGCGAAACTCGGTCGGCGTCAGCGACACCTTCTCCCCATTCGAGGTCGCCACGTGCGCAACCGGGTCCAGTCGTAGGCTGCCCGCCTCGACGCTCACGTCGAGCCCGGACCGGCGCAGAAGCGCCTGGAGCCGCGCGACGAGCTCGGCGAACGCAAACGGCTTGGTCACGTAGTCGTCGCCGCCGGCGCTGAACCCGGTCACACGATCGGTGAGCGCATCGCGCGCGGTGAGGAAGAGAATCGGTACCTGGACGCCCTGGGCCCGCAGCGCCTGGACGACGTCACGACCGTCGGCGTCCGGCAGGCCGATGTCGATCACGAGCAGGTTCGGCGCCTCGGGCTCGATCCGCTCGAGCAGCTCGGCGCCGCTGCCGGCGCCGACCGCGTCGAATCCCTCCTCCTGCAGGCCTCGCAGCAGGACACCGCGCAGGTCGAGGTCGTCCTCGACGACCATCACCTTGGCACCGGTCACGGCCGGAGCGTAGCCCTCGCGGGGAGATCCGGTTCGCACACTCAGGTGCCGTTCAGCCGAACCTGGCAGGCTGCGGCCATCGTCCATTCGAGCCCACCGGCGTACGTGCACCGCCAGATCATGCTCGGCCGCTCCCAGCAAGGCAGGCCGATCTTCGCCTGGGAGGTCGGCGACCCGAGTGCAACCCGGCGCACGCTCGTCGTCGGGGCGATCCACGGCAACGAGCCGGCCGGCATCGCGATCGCGCGCGCGCTCGAGCACACCCGACCTCCCGCGCACACGGTGCTCTGGATCGTCCCCGACCTGAACCCCGACGGCGTCGCCGCGGGCACACGCCAGAACGCGCGCGGGGTCGACCTGAACCGCAATTTCTCGTACGGCTGGCGGGTGCTCGGGCCGCCCGGCACGACGTTCTATGCGGGCCCGCACGCTCTCTCGGAGCGCGAGACCCGGATCGCCGTCAAGCTCGTGCGCCGCATCCGCCCGACTACCTCGATCTGGTTTCACCAGCACCTTGACGTGGTCGACGACTCGGGCACACGCCCCGGTGTCGCACGCCGCTTCGCGCAACTCGCCGGGATGGGCGCTGCCCGCCTGGCGTCCGAGCCGGGCAGTGCCGTCACGTGGGAAGACCACATCCTGCCCGCAGGAGCCGCGTTCGTCGTCGAACTGCCGGCAGGGCCCGTGCCCAGCAAGCGCATCGCCGTCTTCACCAGGGCGATCCGCGCACTCCATTCGTAGGGAAACCACAGCCCCCTCTTAGGGATGCGGGCAACGCTCCGCTCATGAACGCGCAAGCCGTCACCGACGGCAAGCTCACCCAGACCCAGGCCGACACGATCACGGCCGACCTCACCACCCGCATGACGAACCTCGTCAACAACACCGGCCCGATGCGCGGCGGCGGCCCGGGACCCGGCGTCGACCGCGGGTTCGGACCGCCTGGCCCCGGAACCGGGACGCACATGTAAGAAAGACGACGGCGCACGACCTCGCCCCGTGCGGAATTCTCCGCACGGGGCGAGGGATTCGGCGGCGCACCCCTGGCACGACGGCGTTCCAAAGGCTAGAACACGTGCATGGAGATCGAGCCCCGAAACGGCGCCCACTCGCAGTCGCTCGAGCGCGGCCTCCTCATCCTCTCGTCCTTTCGCTCGGGCAGCCCGCTGCTCGGCGTCAGCGATCTCGCCCGCGAGGTCGGCCTCAGCCGCTCGACGACCCATCGCTACATCTCGACGCTGGCGGCGCTCGGATATCTGCAACAGGACCCGCTGACGCGGAAATACCGCCTCGGCCCCCGCGTCCTCGACCTTGGATTCTCGGCGATCAACTCGATGGACCTGCGCGAGGTCGCGTCGCCCCACCTGCAGGAACTGAGTGACGAGACGGGACACACGGTCAACATGGCGGTCCTCGACGGCGCCGACATCGTCTACATCGAACGCTGCCGTACGTCACAGCGCGGCCAGCGCGACATCGACCTCAACCTGCACATCGGCTCGCGGCTCCCCGCGTATTGCACGTCGATGGGCAAGGTGCTGCTCGCCAACCTCGATGCCGCGGAGCAACGCGCCGCGCTCAAGCAGGTGCGCTTCGTCCAGCGTGGCCCGAACACCCTGACGGGGCGGGACGAGCTCGTTGCCGAGCTCGAGCGCGTTCGCGAATCGGGGCTCGCGGTCAACAACGAGGAGCTCGCGTACGGCCTGCGCTCGATCGCTACGCCCGTCCACGCGCAAGGCGGCGAGGTGGTTGCCGCGATCAACCTCGCCGTGCACCGCACAATGGTGTCGCTCGACGCCCTCGTTGCCCACCTCGGGCCGCCGCTCCGGCGCACCGCCGCTGAGATCTCGGCGCGCATCGGCTCGGGCCACGTGCAGGCCTGAGAAGCTCTCAGTCGGGCTCGACAGTGACCTCGAGCAGCAGCGGCGCCGTCCGGTCGCGTAGTCCCGGCACCACCTCGTCGAGCGTCGAGGCGAGCGCGTCCCCGTCGCCGATCCGACGCGCCTCGCAGCCGAAGGCCTCCCCGATCGCCGCGACATCGACCTCTTTGAACTCCGGCCATGCGGGCTCGCCGCCCTGGTGCGCAGCGAGCTGGTCCATGATCCGGTAGCCACCGTTTCGGAGCACGACGAAGAGCGTGCCCACGCCATACTGAGCGGCGCTCCAGAACCCCTGCACGCCGAACACGGTCGAGCCGTCGCCGAGAACCGCGACCACCGGGCGGTGCGGCAGCCCCATGCGCAGACCCACGGACGCCGGCAGGCCCCAGCCGAGCCCGCCCATCGCGGGGCTGACGGTGCCAAGCGGCTGCCGGGCGGGGATGCGCTGCAAGAGCTCGTCTCGGTTGGACGGGCATTCCTCGACGACGACGGTGTCGGCCGGAATCCGGTCGGCGAGCGCCTGGAGGACGTGGCCCGCCTTCAGCGGCGCGCCCGCCGGCGGCGGATCGGGCCGTTGGAAGAGCGGGCCCGGCGGCTGCGGGCGCTGCGCCACGCGTGCGGCGAGCTCGCGGCAGACGAGGTCGGGAGAGGCGAGCACCGCGAGCTCGACCGGGCTTCTGTGCACCTCGTCGACGTCATCGCTGACGACGGCGAGCAGTGTCCCATCACGAACGAAGGGCCCCGGGTCGTACGCGGTCTGACGGAACACCGGAGCGCCGACTGCGACGACGAGGTCATAGGGGGCAAGCTCTTCGCGCAGCTGCGGCCGGAGAAACGGCAGCGGCCCCGCCCACAACGGGTGGTCCTGCGGAAAACCGGCCTGGCCGCTGAACGCCTCCTGGTAGACCGGCGCACCGAGGCGCTCGGCCAGCGCGACGAGCGCCTGCCAGCGCTCTGGCGTATCGAGCCGAGCCCCGGCGACGAACGCCGGCCTGGACGAGCCGTCGAGCAACTCGGCGAGCGTCGCCACCGATTCGGCGTCGACGGCTGCGGGCCTCAGCACGCGCTTCGGCGCAGCCACCTCGTGCGGCTCGCCGGCCTCCTCGAGCCAGTCGCCCATCGGCACGATCACGATCGCGGGCCCGAGCCGGGTCTCCGCCTCGTGGTAGGCGCGTTCGAGCGCGCCCGGTACGTCCTGGGCGCGCGCCGGCTGCGAGACCCAGACCGGATAGTCGCCGGCCAGCCCCAGGAGCCGCCCCGAGAGGAACGGCTCGAACGCGATGTGCCGCCGGTCCTGCTGGCCGACGACGATCACGACCGGCGTGCGATTCACCCGGGCAGTCGAGATTGCGTTGACAGAGTTGCCGAACCCGGCGGTCGTGTGCACGAGCGCGAAGGACGGACGGCGGCGGGCGAGCGCATAGCCGCTCGCCATGCTGACGACCGACCCCTCGTGCAGGCCGAGAACGAACCGCATGTCGTCGGGAAGCCCGGTCAGGAACGGGATCTCCGTCGAACCGGGGTTGGAGAAGATATCGGTCAGTTCCCGTCGCCGCAGGAAGTCGAAGGTCGCGTCGCGGACCGTCAACCCCAAACCTCGTCGGCGACTTCGACGATCAGTGCCAGCTTCGCCCATTGCTCGTCCTCGGTCAGGGTGTTGCCCTCGACGGTCGACGAAAAGCCGCACTGCGGCGAGAGGCAGAGCTGGTCGAGCGGCGCGTACTTCGACGCCTCCTCGATCCGGCGCTTCAGCAGGTCCTTCGATTCGAGGTCACCGCTCTTGGTTGTCACGAGCCCGAGCACGACCTGCTTGGAGCCCTTCGGAAGGAACCGCAAGGGCTCGAACCCGCCCGACCGCTCGTCGTCCCACTCCATGAAGAAGCCGTCGACCTCCAGCTCGTTCAGAAGCGCCTCGGCGACGAAGTCATAGCCACCCTCGGCGGCCCACGAAGAGCGGAAGTTGCCGCGGCACATGTGCGTCGTCACACGCATACCGCTCGGGCGGTGCGCGAGCGACTCGTTGATGTGGTGGATGTATTCGACGTGCTGCCGCTCGGGGTCACCGCCGATCGATGCCAGGTAGTCGCGCTGGTGCGGGTCATTCATGTAGGCGAGGCTCGTGTCGTCGAACTGGAGATACGTACAGCCGAGCTCGCCGAGGAGCCGCACCTCGTCCGCGTAGGCGACCGTCAGGTCGGCCCAGAAAGCATCCAGGTCGGCGTAGACGCTCGGATCGATGGCCGCCTTGCCGCCGCGATAGTGGACCATGCTCGGCGAGGGGATCGTCAGCTTCGACACGGTGCCGGCGGCGGCCTGCTGCAGGAAGCTGAAGTCCTCGCCGAAGATCGCGTGCGAGATGCCGAGCTTCGAGTCGATGTGCAGGGCGGCGGGCGTGAACTCGATGTCGCCCTCGGAGTTGTGGAAGGTCACCGCGATCTGCCCGGCCTCCTTGCTGATCCCGTCGATCTCGTAGATGAAGTCCATGTGCCAGGAGGCTCGGCGAAACTCGCCGTCGGTCACCGCCCGGAGCCCGAGCTCCTTCTGCCGCCCCACCGCCTCCAGAATCGCCGCGTCCTCGACCCCGCGCAGCGCCGCCGCGTCAATCGTCCCCGCCTCGAACTCGGCCCGCGCACGGAGGAGGCTCGCCGGGCGAAGCAGACTGCCGACGTGGTCGGCGCGGAACGGCGGTTCGTTCCGCGTCATCGTCTCGTTGTCCTGCTGCATCGCCGCCTCCTTGGCTCAGACCCGCTCGAGCCCGACGTAGTTCTCAGCCAGGCTCGTCGCGGCTGCGGTTGACGTTGTCACATAGCGCAGCTGTGAGAGCTGCAATTTCCGGTCGAACTCGTCGGCGCCCGGCGTGATGTGGAGCATCGACGTCATCCACCACGAGAAGTGCTCGGCGCGCCAGACGCGCCGGAGACACTCGACCGAATACGCGTCAAGCCGGGCGCGACTGCCGCTCGCATAGAGCTCGATCAGCGCGTCGGCGAGGATGCACACGTCGTGCGCGGCAAGGTTCAGTCCCTTCGCGCCGGTCGGCGGAACGATGTGCGCCGCATCGCCGGCGAGGTAGAGGCACCCGTGCTGCATCGGCTCGGCGACGAAGCTACGCATGCCGGTGACACCCTTCTCGAGCACGGGCCCGTCCTCGAGCGTCCAGCCGTCCAGGGCGGTGCGTGCGTCGAGCTCCTCCCAGATGCGCGCGTCGGACCACTGCTCGATGTCCTCGTCGGGCGCGCACTGGATGTAGAGCCTGCTGAGCGTCGGCGAGCGCAGACTGAGCAGCGCGAAGCCGCGCTCGTGGTGTGCGTAGACGAGCTCGTCGCTCGAGGGCGCGACGGCGGCCAGGATGCCCAGCCAGCCGTAGGGGTACTCGCGGGTGTAGGTCCGGAGGACCTTCTCGATCGCGGTCCGGCAGATGCCGTGAAACCCGTCGCAGCCTGCGATCACGTCGCAGTCGATGCGCCGCTCGACGCCCTCGTGCTCGTACAGCACGTACGGCTCGTTGCCCTCGAAGCCGTGCACGCTCACCTCGGAGACCTCGAAGTGGAGCGGCAGGCTCTCGTCGAGGCGGGCGGCGATCAGGTCCTTCACCACCTCGGTCTGACCGTAGATCACGATCGAGCGACCGCCGGTCAGCTCGTCCATCGGCACGTGATGGCGCTCGCCGTCGAACTGCAGGTGGATGCCACCGTGCACGATCCCCTCCCGTCGCAGCCGGCCCGCGACACCTGCGCGCTCCAGGAGGTCGGCCGTCCCCTGCTCGAGCACGCCGGCGCGGATCCGAGCCTCGACGTACTCGCGGCTGCGGTTCTCGATCACGACGGATTCGATCCCGGCGCGATGGAGCAGCGCCGCAAGCGTCAGACCTGCCGGCCCGGCTCCGATGATCGCCACCTGGGTGCGCAGTGGGCTCACGCGGGCTCGAGCACCTGCTGGGCGATCGCGAACGCTCGATTGGCCGCCGGAACGCCGCAGTAGATCGCGGCCTGCAGCAGTACTTCCTTGATCTCGTCCGGCGTCATGCCGTTGCGAAGCGCAGCGCGAACGTGCATCGCGAGCTCATCGTGATGGTTCAGGGCGGTGAGCGCCGTCAGCGTGATCGCGCTCCGCGTCTTGCGATCGAGTCCGGGCCTCGCCCAGATCTCGCCCCAGGCATAGCGCGTGATCAAGTCCTGGAAGTCGGCGGTGAACGCTGACGTGCGCTCGATCGCCGCATCGACGTGCTCGTCGCCGAGCACCTCGCGCCGCACTCTCATGCCGTCTTCGTTGCTCACAGGTACTCCCCGATCAGTTGGTTGAACGCGTCTGGCTGCTCGATGTTCGCAAGGTGCGCAGCACCATCGATCACCTCGAGCCGGGCACCGGAAATCAGGTTCGCGATCGCCTCGAGCTCGCCGGGCGGGGTCGACGGGTCGTCTGCGCCGGCGATCACGAGCGTCGGCGTGCGAACGGCGGCGAGCGTCTCGCGGGCGTCCCAGCGGGCGAGCGCCTCGCAGCAACGCGCATACCCCTCCGGATCGCTCGCGAGCATCATCTCGCGGTAGGTCGCGACGTCACCGAACGCGGGGGTGAACCAGCGTGCGAGCACCGCGTCGACGATCGCCTGAAGACCTTGGACCCGCACGGTCCGGGCCCGTTCGAGCCATTGCTCCGGTTCGCCGAAGCGCGCTGCGGTACTGGCGAGGACGAGCCGCTCGAGCCGCTCGGGCGCGGCGAGCGCGAGCTGCATGCCGACCACGCCGCCGAGCGACAGGCCGACGAACGAGAACGGGCCGTCGCCGGCCGCCGCGAGCGCCAGCGCCGCCAGGTCACCGACGTCGCGCACGTCCGCGACCGGCGCGCCGCCGTGCCCGGGATGGTCGACCAGCACGACGCGGCGACCGGCGAGCGCGGGCAGCTGCGCATCCCACATCGCCGAGGTCGAGCCGAGCGACCCGCAGAGGACAACCGTGCGGCTCATTTGGAGTAGAGCGTGAGCGCGCGGTCGACGAACGCGTCGGCGGAGCCGAGATAACCGTCGGGATCCTGCACGTCGATGCCGAAGCGGTGGGCTTCGGCGAGTGTCTCGGGAACGATGTTCGCCCGCATCCGTGCGACGTCGACCTCGAGCCCGGTCAGCGAGCGACGCACCGCCGCCGCCGCTCCGCCGGTGGCGGCGAGCGCGGTGGCGAGTGCGTGCCACTCGGCGTGCCACGCGCCGACGGCGCGCTCGTGCTCGGCCACGACACTCTCGAAGAGCAGGCCCGCGTTCGCGCGCGCATGGCGCGCGCAGGCGACAGCGAGCACCGCGCTCGTGGGGTTTCTCTTATGCGGCATCGTGGACGACCCGCCCGCGTCGCGCTCGGCCACCTCCCCCACCTCCGTCTGGGCGAGCAGCACGATGTCGCCGGCGATCTTCGCGGTCACACCGGCGACGGCGGCGAGCGCGCCGGCGAGCTCCGCGACCGGTGTCCTGATCGTGTGCCACGGGACGATCGGCTCGCGCAGGCCGAGCTCGGCGGCGTAGAGCCGTAGCACCTCGGGGCCGTCGCCGCCGAGCGCGGCGAGCGTCCCGGCGGCCCCGCCGAGCTGCGCGGGCAACGACGCGGCGACCTCTACGAGCCGGGCGCGCGTCTCGACGAGTCCGACGAGCCAGCCCGCCGCCTTGAAGCCGAAGGTCGTCGGTACGGCCTGCTGCAGCAGCGTGCGCGCTGCCATCACGCTGTGGCGGTGCTCGGCGGCAAGCCGGGCACATTCGTTCGCCACGCCCTCGAGCTCGGCGTCCACGAGGCGAAGCGCCCGCGAAGCGACCAGCATCGCCGCGGTGTCGACGACGTCCTGGCTCGTCGCACCGCGATGCACCGACGCCGCGTGCTCGTCGCCGACCCGCTCGCGCAGCGCGCGCACGAGCGGTTCCGCGGGATTGCCGGCGACACGACCTGCGACGGCGAGGTCCGCGACGTCGTAGAGCGAGGGGTCGCACGCAGCGGCGACCGCCGCGGCCGCGGCCGCGGGCACGACGCCCGCAACCGACTCCGCATGTGCGAGCGCCCGCTCGGCGTCGAGCATGGCGGCGAGCCAGGAACGGTCCGACAGGGCGTCGGCCAGCTCGTCCGGCACGAAGATCGCCGAGAAGGGGCTCACACCGCGAAGAAGACCGTCTGCCGGTCGCCCTGCATCCGGATGTCGAAGCGCATGACCCCATCTTCTTGCTCCGCGACGAGGGCTGCACGATCGAGCGCGGGCAGCGCGGACAGCACCGGGTCGGCGGCGTTCGCCTCCGGCTCGTCGGGGAAGTACATGCGGGTCAGCTGGTGCTTCAGCAGGCCACGGGCAAAGACGTAGACGTCGAGCCGCGGCGCCTCGCCGGGAGACGCGGGCGGCTTCACCGTCAGGAACGAGAACTGCCCGTCCGCCTCGGTGCCGCTGCGTCCCCAGCGCCGGTCGGAGGCCTGCCAGACCTCGATCATCCCGTCGCCGATCGGCTGCCCGTCACCGTCGAGGAGCCGGCCGACGACGCGAATCGCCCCGGCCTCGCCCGGCGGGACGAGCTCGTTTTCGGGCCTGCGACACAGGCCGATCGCGTAGTACGGGCCGACGGTCTGCGAAGGCGTGCGCGGCAGAAGGCTCACGCTTCCTCCTCGATCGGCGTCGTCCCGCTGCCCGAACGGCCGAGCACGATGTCCCAGCGAAAGGCGAGCGACCAGTCCGGGATCGTCGTCGCCAGGTCGAACTGCGAGACGAGCAGCGCGCGCGCCTTCGGGTCGCGCACCGAGTTGAAGATCGGGTCGTACCGGAAGAGTGGGTCGCCCGGGAAGTACATCTGCGTGACGAGCCGCTGCGTGAAGGCCCGGCCGAACACGGAGAAATGGATGTGCGCGGGACGCCAGGCGTTCTCGTGGTTCCCCCACGGGTAGGCGCCGGGCTTGATCGAGATGAACCGGTAGTTCCCGTCGTCGTCGGTGAGGCACCGGCCCGCACCGGAGAAGTTGGGGTCGAGCGGCGCCGGATGCTGGTCGACCTGATGTTTGTAGCGGCCGGCCGAGTTCGCCTGCCACACCTCGACGAGCGCGCCTCGGATCGGCTTGCCGTCCTCGTCGAGCACGCGCCCGCTGACGATGATCCGTTCGCCGAGCGGCTCGCCCTCGTGCTGGCTCGTCAGGTCGAAGTCCTGCGGGAGGACGGTGTCCTCGCCGAAGACCGGCCCGTCCGGCGAGTGCCGGTCCTCCGGCAGCGTCACGAGCGGACGCTCCGGCGCCCGCAGCCGGGTCGACCGGTACCCCGGATAGTCGATCTGTACCTCACCGCCGAACGATGGATCGTCCGGCAGCACGATCGTTGATGCGTCGCTCATTCGCGTCCTTTCGTTCCGAGTGCCCGCAGCGCCTCGAGCTCGGCGGGTCTGGGCGATTCCGTCTCCTGCACATCAGGGGCGACCTTCAGGTCCCAGCCCGTCGCCGCGCGGGCATCGTCGACCGTCGAGCCCGGATGCACCGACACCAACGTCAGCTCACCGCCGCGCGGCTCGAGGATCCCAAGGTCGGTGACGACGACCCGGACCCGCTCGCCGCTCGAAGTCTTGAAGTCGAGCCGCTCGACGAACGCGCGCGGTGACTGGCGCAGCATCACGAAGACGTCCGACACCGAGCTCGCGATCTCGGGCGCACCGCCGCCTCCCGGCAGACGCACCTTCGGAGTCTGGTAGTCACCGATCACGGTGCTGTTCAGGTTGCCGTGCCGGTCGATCTGCGCCGCACCCAGAAAGCCGACGTCGATGCGACCGCCCTGCAGCCAGTACGCAAACATCTCCGGAACAGAGACGACTGCGTCCGCCGTCTCCGCAAGCTCGCCGTCGCCGATCGAGAGCGGAAGCATCGTCGGCTTCGCGCCGATCGTGCCGCTCTCGTAGACGAGCACGCACTCAGGCGCATGGGTCCGCCGCGCGAGATTTGCGGCGAGACTCGGCAGGCCGATGCCGACGAAGCAGACGTCGCCGTTTCGAAGGCGACGCGACGCCTCCACCGCCATCATCTCGTCGGCCGTCCAGGCGACCGCTCCGACGCCGCTCACTCCCGCTGCGGCTCCGTTCATACGGAAACCGCTTCGAGCACGTGCTCGCGTATCCAGGCGGTGAAGACGTCGCGGTCGCGACTGATCGGCTCCCAGGCGACGTAGAAGTCGTTGTCGCGCTCGTAGTAGCCGTGGGCGTAGGACGGATGCGCGCCGCCGGGCACGCAGGCGACGGCGTCGATCACCCAGGACGGCAGGACGACGGCACCCGGCCTCGGCTCGAGCTCGTCCACGATCTCCTCGACGGTGACGATCGCACGCTTCGAGGCGAGCACCGTTTCCTTCTGCACGCCCGTGATCCCCCAGAGCTGGACGTTGCCGTGGCGGTCGGCCTGCTGGGCGTGGATGATCCCGACGTCCGGCCGGTGCGCAGGAACGGCGGCGAGCTGCTCGCCCGTGAACGGGCAGGTGACGAACCCGACCCTCGTGCGTGCCGGCAGGTCGGTGTCGGCATAGCCGCGGAGCAGGCCGAACGGCAGGTTCGAGGCGCCGGCCGCATAGGCAGCCGCCATGCCGGCGTGCGAATGCTCCTCCAGTTCGAGCGGGGCCGGCCAGCCGTTCTCGACCGCGTCACGGAGGCGGTGCAACGAGCCGACACCGGGGTTGCCGCCCCACGAGAACACGAGCTTGCGCACGCACCCCATCCCGATCAGCTGGTCGTAGACGACGTCGGGCGTCATCCGGATCACCGTCAGGTCACGGCGCCCCTGCCGGATCAGTTCGTGCCCGGCGGCGTGCGGGATGAGATGCGTGAAGCCTTCGAGCGCGACGGTGTGCTCGTCGGCAACAAGCTCGCGAACCGCTTCGGAGAGGGAGACGATCTCGGCCATCGACCTCTAGAACGGGAACGGGTGCCCGCTGCCTCCCTGCACGGTGATCCACCGAAGCTCGGTGAACTCGTCGACCACGGCCTGTCCGCCGAACCGGCCCCAGCCGGAGTCCTTGACGCCGCCGAACGGCATCTGCGGCTCGTCGCCGACCGACTGGTCGTTGACGTGGGCGATCCCCGAGTCGAGTTGCTGCGCAAGCGCGAACCCGCGGTTCGTGTCGCCGGTGAAGATGCCGGCGCTGAGGCCGTAGCTCGTCGCGTTCGCGCGGGCAACGGCAGCCTCGGCGGAATCGACCGTCTCGACCGAGACGACGGGACCGAACGTCTCATGGCGGGCGAAGTCCGAGTCCTGCGGAACGTCCGTCAGGACCGTCGCCTGATAGCACGGGCCGACGGCGTCGCCGCCGGCCAGGACCTTCGCACCCTGCGCAACCACCGCGTCGACGCGGCCCTTGACCATCGCGAGGGCCGACGCGCTGATCAGCGGCCCGATCACCGTGTCGTGCTCCTTCGGGTCGCCGGCCTTCAGTGTCTTCGCCTTGTCGGCAAGCCGCGTCGTGAACTCGTCGGCGATCCCACGCTCGACGAAGATCCGCCGCGACGACATGCAGATCTGACCCTGGTGCAGGAACGCGCCGAAGATCGACGCGTTGACGGCGTAGTCGAGATCGGCGTCGTCGAGCACGATCAGCGGGTTCGATCCACCGAGCTCGAGCACGACGCGCTTCAGCTGGCGTCCGGCCGCCTCGGCGAGCCGGCGGCCCGTCTCGGTGGAGCCGGTGAAGTTGATCCGGCGCACGGCCGGGTTCTCGACGAGCTCGTCCCCGATCGGAGCTGCCGCACCCGGGGCGTGGGTGACGATGTTGAGAACGCCCGCGGGCAGGCCGGCCTCCGCGAAGATCTCGCCCCAGATCAGGCCGCCGCTGTAGGGAGACAGCTCGGACGGCTTCAGCACGACCGTGTTGCCCAATGCGAGCGGGCCGGCGATCGAGCGGGCCGAGAGGATCAGCGCCGCGTTCCACGGCGCGATCGCCGCGACCACCCCGACGGGCTTGCGGATGCCCATCGCCAGCGTCCCCGGATGGTCGGACGGGATGATCTGCCCGGCCGGCGCATAGGCGAGCGCGGCCGCCTGGCGAAGCAGGCCGGGGACGAACCCGAGCTGGAACATCCCGAACCCGAAGCTCGCACCCGTCTCGCGGGCGAGCTGGCCCACCACTTCCTGGAGCCTGCCTTCGAGAATGTCGGCCGCCTTGAGGAAGATCCGCTGCCGCTCTGCGGGCACGGACTGCGACCAGGCGGGGAAGGCTGCGGAGGCGGCTGCGATCGCCCGTTCGGCGTCGGCACGCGTCCCCGCGGGGGCGAGTGCGACAACCTCGCCGGTGAACGGGTCCCTGACCTCGAACGTGCCGCCTTCGCCGGCAACCCACTCGCCGCCGATGAACTGCTGATACTCGTGGACGTCAGACTGGACGCTCGTCACGTCGTCTCCTTTCCATGCGCCGTCCAGAAGACGGCTTTGATGGTCTCGCCGGGCTCGGTGTCGTGCGGCGCGCGTTCGATCTGGTCAAAGTCTAGGTGCCGTTGCCGGAAGCGACTCCGACGCTACGTGAGCCTCTGTCCACGTGTCAAGACACCGTTCTAGATATCAGAACATACCGGGGCGAGCGCACGGCCTCCGGCCGAGCGCTACCGTCGACTCGTGCGGATCCTCCTTGCCGCCCTCGTCGCCGCCGGTGTCGCCCCCGCGCGACCCCCGATCGTCTGGAAGCCGATTCCATTCGGCGCGGCGCGGCGTGCCGAGACCGCGCAGTATGCGCAGCGCCACTACGGGGTGAAGACATGGCGTCTGCAGCATCCGCACGTGATCGTCGAGCACTACACGGCGAGCACCACGTTCTCGTCGGCCTGGAACACGTTCGCGTCCGACACCCCGGACTCCGAGCTGCACGAGCTCCCGGGGACGTGCGCGCATTTCGTGATCGACCGCGACGGCACGATTTACCAGCTCGTCCCGCTCACGACGATGTGCCGCCACACGGTCGGCCTCAACTGGACAGCGATCGGCATCGAGCACGTCGGGACGAGCGACACGTCGATCCTCGACAACCCGCGCCAGATGCGCGCATCGCTCGAGCTGACCCTCTGGCTGATGCACCGCTACGGCATCACGCTGCCCAACGTGATCGGCCACGCCGAAAGTCTCACGAGCCCCTACCACCGCGAACGCGTCGTAGCCTGGCGCTGCCAGACCCACAGCGACTGGCTGCACGCCGACATGGTCACCTACCGCGCGCGCCTGGATGCGCTCGCCCGCAGTGAGCGGGTCACCATCTCGCGCGCGGGCCGGCCGGTCGCCACGTCCTGCTGAGCAACCGGAAAGGAGCAGGCTTCGGCTCGCCGAAAGCATCCGAATGCGGACTCTTTGCGCCGTACTGGCCGCGCTTGCCCTGACGGGGCTCTCGCTCGCTGCGGCGGGAGCTTCGGCCACGCCCTCACCCGCCCTGCGCGCGAAGCGCGCCCAGGCCGCGCAGGTGCTCGCCCAGGTCAACAGGCTCGACCGGCAGTTCGGTGCGCTCGTCGACGCGTGGGACGGAGCGAGGATCCAGCTGGCCGCGGCCGAGAAGCAGCTCACCGCAAACAGGTTGCAGCTGACAGTGGCGCAGCGGGACAGCAGGATCGCGACGCAGCGGGTCGCGCAGATGCTCGTCACGATCTACGAGGGCGAGAATCCTGATCTGATCGAGCTGCTCGCCGGCAGCTCGCGACTTTCGGATGTGATCAACGCGGTGCAGTACACGCGTGACGTGTCGACCGCAGCCGAGCGCGTCGCCGCCGCCGCCGCCCGCTCGAAGCAGCGGCTTGCCGACGCGAGGAGGAAGCTGCAGGCAACCGAGCGGTCTCGCCGCTCGACCGTCTCCCAGCTCGCCTCGGAACGGGCCGCCATCGAGACGATGCTCGCCCAGCGGCGGCGGCTCCTCAGCTCGGTCCAGTCGGAGGTCGACCGGATGCAGGCGCAAGAGGAGGCTGCGCAGCGCCGGGCCGCCGCCGCCGCCCGCGCGCGGCTCGCCGCCGAGCAGGTCCGCCTGCAGCAGCAGGCACAGGCGCGTGCAAGAGCCGCGGCCGCGCAGGCGCTCCGGGCAGCGACGACCACCACCGCAGCAGCAGCAGCAGCAGCGCCGCCGCCGTCGCCGACCACCACCGGCCCGACCACCACCGGCCCGGCGAGCACGGCTCCCGCGAGCACCGATCCCACGACAGCAACAGCCACGGTTGCCACCGCGACCACCGCCTCGGCGCCGCTACCTGCCGGCTACCCCCAGGCCGCGCTGATCGCGCTGCGCTACATCGGCATTCCTTACCAGTGGGGGGGCGCCTCCCCGGCCACCGGCTTCGACTGCTCGGGCCTCGTGATGTACGTCTACGCCCAGCTCGGCGTGCTGCTGCCCCACTTCGCGGCCGCCCAGTACGGCTACGGGACGCCTGTCCCACGCGCAGACCTGCAGCCGGGCGACCTGGTCTTCTTCGACGGGCTCAGCCACGTCGGGATCTACATCGGCAACGGCCAGATGGTGCACGCGCCGCAGACGGGCGACTTCGTGAAGATCACACCTCTCTCCCAATTCGGGCCGAACTACGTCGGGGCACGCCGGCTCTAGCGGCACCTGCCCGCCCCCTGGCACTCGGGTATAAAAACGCTCGCGCATGTCAGCCTTCAGCGTCATCTTGGCTGCGTCGTGACCGTCCGGCTTGACATATGCTTATATCGGAATATGCTAGGCCCTTGGCCCGCGCCGCCACCACATCGGATGTCTTCAACGCGATCGGCCATGCGCACCGTCGCGACATCCTCGACGCTCTGATCGGAGGGGAGAAGACGGTGGGTGCGATCGTGGACGATCTCGCGATGTCGCAGCCTCAGGTCTCCAAGCACCTCCGGGTACTCGACGAGGTCGGGCTCGTCAGTTGGCGTGCGGAAGGAAGCCGGCGGCTCTACCGCATCGAGCCCACGCGGTTGCAGCCGTTTCACGACTGGCTGGCCAACTACGAGCAAGCGTGGAGCGAACGCCTGGATCGGATGGACGTTTATCTCAAGGAACTCCAACAGCAAGGAGGGCCGCAGTGACGCCTCACCGGCACGGATCGTCGGTCATCGAGTTTCCGAGCGAACTCGAGATCGTCACCACGCGTGGGTTCGACGCACCCCTCGAGCTCGTCTTCGACGTGCTGACGAAGCCGGAGCATCTCCGCCACTGGTTCGCTCCATGGGACGACCGGGTGACGGAGTGCTCGGTCGACCTGCGGGTCGGCGGCGACTATCACATCGTCACGGTCACGCCCGACGGCACTGAGTGCTCGTTTCGTGGGACATACCTGGAGGTCGAGCCGCCGATCCGCACCGTCGCAACGTGGCTTTTCGAAGGATGGCCGAACGCGCACGCCGTCGAGACCACCGAACTGCACGAAGCCAATGGCGTGACGACGCTGACCATCACGCTGGCGTTCCGCGACGAGGCGGGCCGCGACCACATGACCAAGTTCGACGGCCAGGAAGGCGCCTACGACAAACTGGAGGACTACCTCAGATCGCTGCTCGAAGAGAAGGAAACCGCCTCCGGCTGATTTGACTCAGCCCGTACCGAGCCCGCTCACTCCGCTTCAGGCGCCATTCCTGAACTCAGTGTCACTCATATGGAGTGCGGCGTGTCAACCGGGCAGGGGTGAGCGGACCCGCTGTTTGCGGGTTCGGGGACGGCGGGGGGAGCGCACCGGCTGTCGTCGACGTCTGTGTCGCGACTCATATGCGCGGGTTGGTGCCGCATGACCGGGTATGCGAAATGAGGAGCGGAGCCGATCTCTGGCGTCGAGCGTGGCCGCCGATG
>DATLQV010000021.1:0-14743 GCA_035534955.1 Gaiellaceae bacterium | reverse complement strand
GTGGCGCTCGTCGGGCGACACGTCGGCGGCCCAGGGCAGCGCCTGCAGGATCGATGCGCCGAGTGCGATGTGCGAGGACGCGTTCTCGTCGAAGAGGGTCTCGTAGAAGACGAGGCCCGTCTTGCCGACGGCCGAATGGCCGTCGACGAGCGCCACCTCTCCGAGCCGGGCCGCGCCGTCGTCGGTTGCGATGTGCGTCCGCAGCACGTCCTCGCCGCTTGCAGCATGCACCTCAACGGCGCGCCCGCCCTCGAACCGCACCTCGAGGTCGCGGACGATGTTGCCCTGGATCTGGAGCGGCAGCGTCGAGCGGACGGTGCCCTCGACGCGGCGCGCGTCGGGGGTCGTGAAGACCTCTTCGGTCGGCATGTTGGCGACATGCTTGATTCCGCGCGACTCGGCGAGAGCCGCCTGCCAGTTCGAGTCGGGGTGCAGCCCGATCGTCAGGTCGGTCCCCGGGCCGCGGTAGCGCAGATGGTCGAATCGGCGCTCGTTCAGCGACGCAGCCCGTTCCTGCAGCCGGCCGATGTGCTCGCGCCAGGCGGCCACCGGGTCGGGCTGGTCGAGTCGCACGGCTTGGCCGACCGCAGCCCAGAGCCGCTCGACATCGGGCTCGCCCAGCACCGTCTCGGCCCAGCCCTCGTTCGGGAAGGCGACGATCGTCCAGTTGCAGAGACCGTCTGTCAGCTTCAGCGATTCCTCGGCGAGCGCATGCATCCGCGCCTTGCCGACGCGCTTGCCGTCGAGGTCGGAGTAGAGCTCCGGCTCGGGGTTGCCCGTGATCGCGCAGAGCGCGCCGCCGATCTCGCCGAACTCGCGGAGGCGTGACACGAGCCACGGCGGCGAATAGTCGAGCAGTTCGTCGTCCGCCAGTTCGATATGGGCGCGCCGAACGTGCTGGTCGGAGTAGAAGACGTCGACGTACCGGGCGCCCGCCGTGTACGCCTCGCGCGTGATCGCGCGCGCGAGCGGCGCGTGCTCGACGAAGGCGTTGATGCCGAGCACCTGCCCCGGCTGGAGATTCAGGCCGACCTGGACGGCAAGCCGGGCGTAGCTGGACAGGCGCTGAGCGGCTCCGGGCACGGCAGCGAACGATATCTACCCGTCGAACCGGCCGGAATCATCCGTACACTGACCCGCCGTGAAGCGCATGATCGTCATCGCGGCACTGTTTGCTGCCCTGCTGGCGGGTTGCGGGGGCGGTACGGCGCACCTCTACTCGCTGCAGAAGACGACGGCGTGCCTGAAGAAGCAGCCTGTTCGGCTCGGCGGCCCGCTCGATTTCGTCGCTTCGACGGCCACCGGCGGCGCGGTGAAGATCCACCTGGCCGACAACTTCCTCACGCTCGTCTTCGGCAGCACGGTGGACGACGCCTCGAACATCGCGGATGCGTACCGCCGGTTCGCCGCCAAGAACGTCGGTGTCAACGACGTTCTCCACCAGGATCAGAACTCGGTGACGCTCTGGCACCTGCACTGGACGCAGGCCGACCTGAACATGATCGGCGGCTGTCTCAAATAGCGCCTTCTTCGGCGAGAAATCGCCGAAACCAGTAGGCGAAGACGATGAAGAGCACGACGGCCTGCTCGCTGGCCATCGTCACCCCGGCAATCTGCTGGTCGGTGAGCGGCGACAGTCCCCACAGCCTCGGCGCGTGGACGTAGAAGGCGTAGGCCGGCGCCGGGAGGAGCGCGAGCAGCAGTCCGAGCGGCGCGGCGAGCACGAACGACGCGAACGCGTAGGCGGCACGCGCCCCGGACGCGAGCCGCCGCGGCACGTCCTGTAGCAGCGGCCACCACACGAGGATCCCGGTCCCGAAGTAGCACGCATGCTCGACGTGAATCAGCCAGGCCTGGTTGTCGAGCGCCGCGTCATAGATCGGAGGGAAGTGCCAGGCGAAGTAGTTGCCGAGCCAGACCGGCAATGCGAACGCTGGCTGCGTCACGAGCCTGAAGCCGCGTACGCGAGCGAGGCGGGCCGCCAGCGGAGCCGAAACGCCGAGCACCGCCAGCAGGGGCGCCCATTCGGCGAGGATCACGTTCTGGAGCAGGTGCGCGGTCAGCAGGTAGTGCAGCCCGAGCTCGTGCAGGGGTGTCCAGAAGGCGACTCCGAGCAGCGCCATCGAGCCCCCGAAGCAGGCGACCCGCCAGCGCGGCGCTCCGAGCCGGCCGAACGCGTAGAGGTAGAGCAGCAACAGGACGGGCACGACGACGGTTGTGTCGACGTCGACCTGAAACGCGTAGGGCGAAGGCGTGTGAGCGAGCAGCACCGCGGCTAACCTAGTCGGCGCACGCGGGTGTAGCTCAATGGTAGAGCTCCAGCCTTCCAAGCTGGCCACGCGGGTTCGATTCCCGCCACCCGCTTTCGACGCGTCTGTCGCTCGCGGCGAACCGACTCAGTAGGGTTCGCGCGATGCGCGCGACCATCTGGGGCTGCCGCGGCTCGCTGGCGACGCCGGGACCTTCGACCGTCCGCTACGGCGGCAACACTTCGTCGATCGAGCTGCGCAGCTCGTCCGGCAGCCTGATCGTTCTCGACGCAGGCACCGGCATCCGGCCGCTCGGCCTCACCCTTGCCACCGAGCGTCCCGCAGAGATCCATCTCCTGCTGACGCACATGCACCTCGACCACGTCGAGGGCCTGGGGTTCTTCGGCCCGCTCTTCGACCCCGGGTGCCGGATCACGATCTGGGGGCCGAAGCCGGACGGTGCGTCGCTGCGCGAGCACCTCGCGGCGTATCTCTCGCCGCCGCTCTTCCCCGTTCCGTTCACGGAGCTGCCCTGCACGATCGATGTTGTCGAGATCTGGGAGGACACCTGGTCGATGGACGGAGTGCGTGTCGCATCCGCGCCCGTCCGCCACCGGGGGCGCACGCTCGGGTATCGCATCGAGGAGGACGGCCGATCGCTCGCATTCATCCCCGACAACGAGCCGGGGCTCGATGCTGAGTCGGGGCTCGTGCTTGCCGAGGGTGTCGACCTGCTCATGCACGATGCGCAGTACACGGCCGACGAGTACGAGACGCGGGTGGGGTGGGGGCACACGGCACTGCCCGACCTGGCGGCGTACATCCTCGCCGCCGATCCACGACGGACGGTGATGTTCCACCACGACCCGTCACACTCGGACGACGTGCTCGAGGCGATGGAGCAGAGCGCACGCGAGCTCGCGGGCCGCGACGCGATCGAACTTGCGCGTGAAGGCACCGACCTCGTCGTCTAGGATCGGCGCATGCCCGCACCCATCGAACTCCTCAGGCAGGTGCCGCTCTTTCAGCGGCTGAACGACAAAGAGCTGAAGACGCTCGCCGACACCTTCACCGATCGCGCGTTCCAGGCAGGACAGGAGCTGACGACGGAAGGGCAAGGCGGGGTCGGTTTCTTCGTGATCGAGTCCGGCTCCGCGAAGGTCACGGTCGATGGAGAGGACCGGCGCACGATCGGCGCGGGTGACTACTTCGGCGAGATCGCGCTCATCGACGGCGGTCTGCGCACGGCGACGATCACCGCCGAGACCGACGGCAGGATGTACGGCCTCACGGCCTGGCAGTTCCGTCCGTTGCTCGACGAGCATGCGTCGATCGCCTGGCCGCTGCTCGAAGCGCTGGCCATACGCGTCCGCGAGCTCGAGTCCAAGCGGTCTTAGGCCCGGGCGGCCCCGACCGGGCTGCGGCCGGCGGCGGCGACGCGGTCGAGCCACGGCTTCGCGCCCAGGCGCTCGAAGATCGCGGCCGCCTCGGCGAGCGCCGTCTCCGCGTCTCCCGACCGCCCGCCGGCCGCCAGGACGTAGCCGAGCTCGAGCAGCGTCCGTCCCTGCTCGAACGGTAGGGCCAGCGCGCGGAACGCTTCGAGCGCCGCGCGCAGGGAGCGCTTCGCGGCCTCTTGGTCGCCCTCGAGACCGTGCAGCCGGCCCCGGTAATGGGCGTCCCAGGCGTCGAGGAGCGGGCTGTGGTCGACGGGGCGCGTGTGGGCGTACTCCGCCAGCAGCTCGCTCGCGGTTGCGAGGTCGTTGAGCATGACCGCCGAGTCGAGCGCGCACGCATGTGACCACTTCACGAACGGATGGCGCCACGAGAATCCGTTTGCAAGGCCGAGCTCGACGGCCTCGCGTGTCTTCGCCAGTGCTTCGGCCGGATGCCCTTCGGCGTTGAGCACGATGCCGTTGGTGTGCAGGAGCCCCATGCGCATCTGCACTTCGGCGTTGTCGACCTGGCCGGCGAGGATGTCCAGCTCGCTCCGAGCCAGCTCGACGTCGCCCCGATAGGCGGCGATGAAGGAGACCAGCGAACGACCGCCCGACGTGCGGCCCGTGACGGAGCTCTCTCGCAGCACTTCCAGCGCCTCGTCCCACTCACCGAGCAGCATGTGGTTGGCTGCGAGGTGGCCGAGGTTGAGACTCTCCTCGACCCGGTCCCCGCGCCGTCGTGCGAGCTCGACGCCCTCGAGGTCGAGCTGGCGGGCGTCCACGAACCGATCGAGCGCGGTCATCTGGTAGGAGAGGTTGTAGATAGCCCGGCTGAGCCCGCGACCGGGCGGGAGCTCGCGGCCGAGGGCGATCGCATGCTCGAGCAGGGCGAGCGCTTCCTCTTGCCGGCCACGCGTGCCGAGGACGAGGTGCTTCGTGTTGAGTGCGTCCACCAGGATGGACGGCAGGACGAGCGACTCTGCGATCTCGAGTGCGCGCTCGATGCGCTCTGCGGCTTCGTCGACGTCGCCGAGGAAGAACTTGAGCCGCGCATAGGTGGCGATCAGGCCTGCGAGGTCGGCGTCGGGCTCGTCGTCGGCCAGGACTGCGAGGGCGGACTCGAGCCGCTCCGCGGCGCCGGTCAGGTTGCCGTGGAACCACATGCTCACCCCGAGCAGCCCGGTCACGGACGCTGCGCGGTGCGTCGCGCCTTCGGACGTGTACAGCTCGATCGCCTGTTCGAAGGCCGACACGGCCGCGTCGTTGCGCCCGCCCATCTGCGCGGCGCGCCCCGCCTCCTCGTGCAATTCGGCGCGCGCCAGCGTGCCCTCTGTCAGCTCCGCCGCCTGGAGGAAGTAGCGCTCCGCCTCGGCGCTCGCTCCGAGCGCCGCCGCACGCCGTCCGGCGCGAACGAGCATCTCTCTCGCCTTCGCGCGGATCTCGCTCGCGTCCTCCGCTTCCGGCGCGGCTCGGTAGGCGTCGAGGTAGTGCGCGGCGACCACCCCGATCGCCTCGGAGTCGGTCGCACCGAACACCTCCTCGAGGTAACGCGCGGCTGACAGATGGCGCGCCTTGCGGTCGCCCCGCGACAGCGTCTCGTAGGCAACACGCTGAAGCAGGTCCTGCAGGAAGCTGTACTGGCCGCGCTCAGGCGAGCGCGGGTCGGCCTGCACCGACAGCACCTCCTTGCGGATCAGCGAGCCGAGGATCGGCTCCAGCTCAGCCTCCGGCAGCCCCGTGAGTGCCGTCAGGCCGGTCCGGGTGAACGACTTGCCGAGCACCGCCGCGTCCTGGACGAGCCGGCGCTCGTCGGGACCGAGATCGTCGATCCGTGCGGCGACGAGCGCGTGCAGCGTCTCCGGGACCTCGAGCGCCTCAACCGATCCCGTCACCCGGTAGCCGTCACCTTCCTGGGCGAGGAGGCCGCGGTCGAGCAGCATCCGGACGGTTTCGACGGCGTAGAGCGGTACGCCCTGCGCGCGCTCGAGTATCTGCGCTCCGAGCTCCTCCGGCAGGCCGGGCACGAACCCCTCCATCAGCTCTCGCATCGATCGGTCGGAGAGCGGATCGAGCGAAAGCGTCGTCGAGCTGCGGCCCGCGGCGCCCCAACCGGGCCGCCGGTCCGTGAGCTCCGGGCGCGCAAGGGCGAGGACGTAGATCGGATGGGTGCGCGACCAGTCGAGGAGGTGCTCGATGAAGTCGAGCAGGCTCGCGTCGGCCCACTGCAGGTCCTCGAACACGAGGGCGACGGCGCCTTGCTCCGACAACCGCTCGAAGAAGAGCCGCCAGGCCGAGAAGAGGTCCTGACGCTCGAAGGTCTCGCCCTGGCCGAGAGCGATCAGCTGCGCGAGGCGTTGCTCGAGCCACTCGCGCTCGTCGTTGTCGGCGATCGTCTCGGTGAGCATCGTGCGCAGCTTCGCCGAGGCGTCTGCCGGGGCGTCCTCCTCGGCGATCCGCGCGCGCATCCGGACCATCTCGGCCAGCGCCCAGTAGGCGACGCCGTCGCCGTAGGCGAGGCAGCGCCCGCGGTGCCACCAGATGTCGTCAGCCACGCCGTCGGCGTACTTCTCGAACTCCCAGGCCAGGCGGGACTTGCCGATGCCCGCGATCCCGATCACCGTGACGAGGTGCGACGCGTGCTGGTCGACGGCGCTGTGGAAGAGGTCCTTCACCAGTCGAAGCTCGCGCTCGCGCCCGACGAAGGGGGGTTCCAGGCCGGCCGACCGGAGCGCGCCGCCGCGCGAGGCCGTGACGTGTGTCGCGCGGTACAGCTCGACCGCTTCCGCCTTCCCTTTCAGCGGATGCGCGCCGTGCGGTTCGTAGGCGATCGCTGCATCGGTCGCGCGCTTCGTCGTCTCGTTGACGAGCAGCGTTCCGGCCTCCGCGACCGATTGCACGCGCGCGGCCGTGTTGACCAGGTCGCCGGCGACCATGCCCTGCCCTTCGGCGCCGACGGTCACCGCGGCCTCTCCGGTGACGACGCCCACTCGTAGCCGAAGCTCGTCGGCGCCGACCTCGACTCCGAGCTGCGCGACCGCACCGATCAGCTCGAGGCCGGCTCGGACGGCGCGCTCGGCGTCGTCCTCGCGTGCGACCGGTGTCCCCCAGACGGCCATCACGGCGTCGCCGATGAACTTCTCGACCGTCCCGCCGTACCGCGCGACGAGCCGCCGGCAGACGTCGAAGTAGCGTGAGAGGAGCTCGCGTACCTCCTCGGAGTCGCGTCCCTCCGAGAGCGTGGTGAAGCCGACCAGGTCGGCGAAGAGGACGGAGACGAGGCGGCGCTCAGCGGCACGCGCCTGGGCCGGAGCGTCGGCCTTCCCCTCGAGCGAGACGCCGCACTCGCCGCAGAAGTGGACGCTTGGCTCGTTCGGCGATCCGCACGACGGGCAGGACCGGGCGAGCGGCGTCCCACACTCGCCGCAGAACTTGCGGCCGGCCGCGTTCTCGGCGTTGCAGCCAGGGCACGTTGGCATGGCGTGACACTAGATGATCGATCGGGAATTCATCGACCTGCGCGGGGTAGGCTCCGAAGCCACGATGCTCTGTCCAGGGTGCGGCGCGACCAGCCCCGAGGGGAAGAAGTTCTGCAGCGAGTGCGGGACACCCCTGGCGCTTGCGTGCGCGGCGTGCGGCTCGGCGCTGACGGGGAACGAGAAGTTCTGCGGCGAGTGCGGCGCGCCACGCGCTCTCCCGAGCGCGCCGACTGTCCGTGAGGCTCCCTCGTCCGAACGCCGCCTCGTCTCGGTTCTCTTCGCCGACCTGGTCGGGTTCACAACGCTCTCGGAAGCTCGCGACGCCGAGGAGGTGCGCGAGCTCCTGTCGCGGTACTTCGACACGTGCAGCCGTCTGATCGCCCTCTACGGGGGAACGGTCGAGAAGTTCATCGGCGACGCCGTGATGGCCGTCTGGGGGACACCCACCGCGACCGAGGACGACGCCGAACGAGCGGTGCGGGCTGCCCTCGATCTGGTTGCCGCCGTCTCGGCCCTCGGTGACGAGCTCGGCGAGCCGGAGCTGCGCGCCCGGGCCGGCGTGCTCACCGGCGAGGCGGCGGTGACGATCGGCGCAGAAGGGCAAGGAATGGTTGCGGGTGATCTCGTCAACACCGCGGCGCGTGTGCAGGCTGTCGCCGAGCCGGGAACGGTCCTGATCGGCGAGGCGACCCGCCGTGCGACCGAGCAGACGGTCGTCTACGAGGACGCGGGCTCGCACGAGCTCAAGGGCAAGGAAGAGCCGGTGCCGCTCTGGCGCGCGCTCCGTGTCGTCTCGGGCGCCCGCGGCTCGCTCAAGTCGCAGGGGCTCGAGGCTCCGTTCGTGGGCCGCGACCGCGAGCTGCGGCAGATCAAGGATCTCTTCCACGCGTGCGCCGAAGGCAGAAAGGCGCATCTCGTGTCGGTCACCGGGATCGCAGGCATCGGCAAGTCGCGCCTCGCCTGGGAGTTCTACAAGTACTTCGACGGACTGCCGCAGCTCACGTACTGGCATCGCGGCCGTTGTCTCTCGTACGGCGAGGGAGTGACCTACTGGGCGCTCGCCGACATGGTGCGGATGCGCTGCCGGATCGGCGAGGAGGACGAGGCGGCGGTTGCGCTCGAGAAGCTGCGCGTTGCGCTGGAGGAGTACGTCCCCGACGCGGGTGAGCGCGCCTTCGTCGAGCCCCGGCTCGCCCACCTGCTCGGCCTCGCCGAGCACACGCACGAAAAGCAGGACCTCTTTGCGGCCTGGCGCCTCTTCTTCGAGCGCCTCGCCGACGTGTACCCGACCGTGCTCGCGTTCGAGGACATGCAGTGGGGCGACGCAAGCCTGCTGGACTTCGTCGAGTACCTGCTCGAGTGGTCGCGCAACTCGGCGCTGTACGTGATCACGCTGGCGCGGCCAGAGCTGGCCGATCGGCGTCCGACCTGGGGAGCGGGCCATCGCAACTTCACCTCGCTCTACCTCGAGCCGCTGCCTGCGGGCGCGATGGACGAGCTGCTCTCGGGCCTCGTGCCCGGGCTGCCGGAACGGACGCGCGCGCAGATTCTCGCTCGCGCCGAGGGCGTTCCGCTGTACGCGGTCGAGACCGTGCGGATGCTGCTCGACCGGGGTCTGATCGCGCAGGAAGGCTCCGTCTACCGTCCGGTGGGGGAGATCGGCGAGCTCGACGTGCCGGAGACGCTGCATGCGCTGATCGCGGCACGGCTCGACGGTCTCTCGACCGACGAGCGGCGGTTGCTGCAGGACGGCGCCGTGCTCGGGAAGATGTTCACGCGTGACGGCCTCGCGGCGCTCTCGGGCCTCGCGGCGGATGAGCTCGAACCGCTGCTCGGGTCGCTCGTGCGCAAGGAGGTACTGAGCCTGCAGGCCGATGCCCGATCGCCCGAGCACGGCCAGTACGGGTTCCTGCAGGACCTCGTCCGCCACGTCGCCTACGAGACGCTGTCGAAGCACGAGCGGCGTGCTCGCCATTTGGCGGCGGCCGACTACCTCCTGGCGACATTCGCCGAAGAGGACGAGATCGCCGAGGTGGTCGCCGCGCACTACCTCGATGCGCACGAGGCGAATCCGAATGCCGCGGATGCAGACGAGGTTCGCGCCAAGGCGCGCGAAGCGCTGATTCGCGCCGGCGAGCGCGCGCAGTCGCTCGCGGCCGCCGGCGAGGCGCAGCGGTATTTCGCCCAGGCGGCGGCGTTGACCGGCGATGTGCTCGGGCGCGCTGAGCTGCTCGACCGCGCCGGCTGGCTCGCCTACTACGCAGCCGATCTCGACACCGCGGCAGCTTTGCTCGGCGAGTCGGTTGCGTTGTACGAGGGCGAGGGCAACACGCATGCCGCGGCCCGGGTGTCGAGCCGGCTCGCGTTCGTCGAGCGCTGGCAGGGGCACTTCGACGCGGCGGTCGCGCGGATGGAGCGCGCGTTCGAGGTGCTTTCGGCCGACAAGCCCGACGAGGACTTCGCGCAGCTCGTCGGGCGTCTCGGCTCCGCCTACGTGTTCACCGGCGACCTCGACCGGGCGCTCGAACGAATCGAGCAGGCGATCGAGATCGCCGAGGCGCTGGGCTCATCCGTCGTGCTGGCGCCGGCGTTCACTGCGCGCTCGATGATCTCGCAGGCCACCGGCCGTCCGCACGAGGCGTTCGCGTACCTCGGACAGGCGCTTGCGATCGCCCTCGAGCACGACCACGAGTCGCTCGGCTCGATCTACTTCAACCTCTCCGATCGCGAGTTCCATCGCGACCGCTACGTGGACGCGCTCGAATACCTGCAGTCCGGGCTCGAGGTTGCGCGCCGGCGCGGCTCGCGACCGAGCGAATGGGGAGTCCTCGCGGAGATGACGTACCCGCTCTACATGGTCGGGCGCTGGGACGAGGCGCTGACGGCGTTTACGGGCATTCCGGAGGACCGGCTGCAGGACACGGTCACGCTGAGCGTGCTCAGCGCGGTGACCGAGATCCACGTCCACCGTGGTGACCCGCAGGAGGCGCGCCGGGTGCTCTCGCTGTATCCGGCGACGTCGGTCGACGTGCAGGAGGAGAGCTCGTACGTCGCTGCGCGCGCGGCCGTTTTGTACGGGGAGGGGAGGTTCGAGGAGGCGCTCGCGACGGGCGTCGAGTCGCTCGCGGCGTTCCAGGGCGGGCTGGGCTCGAAGTTCTCCTATCAGCACGCCAAGCAGGGCTTTCTGCACGCCGTCGAGGCCGCGCTCGCCCTGGGCAGGCGCGAGCAGGCGGAGGAGCTGCTCGCGCAGGTCGACGAGCTGCCGGGCGGGCTCCGGCCTCCGTATCTCGAGGCGCAGGTGCTTCGTCTGCGGGCGCGGCTCGAGGGCGACGCGGCCGGCTTTGCCGCGGCCGCCGCACGGTTCCGGGAGCTCGGCATGCCCTTCTGGGCCGCCGTCTCGGAGCTCGAGCAGTCCGAGCTCATCGGCGCGGCCGGGAGAAGTGAGTCGCTCGACGAGGCGCGTGAGATCTTCGAGCGGCTCCAGGCGGCGCCGTGGCTCGAGCGACTTGCGGCCAACACGCCCCGGGCGCCGGCCCCCGCGTGACGCGGCGGTAGGCGGACCGGTGGAGATCCGGCGCGTGCTGGCCGACGAGTGGAGCGCGCTTCGCGACGTGCGCCTGCGCGCGCTCGCAGAGGCCCCGTACGCCTTCGGGACGCGGTACGACGAGGCGCGCGAGCGGCCCGAGCGGTGGTGGATCGAGTGGGCGGCGCGGTCGTGCGAGGGCGACGGGCAGGCGTTCTTCGTCGCGTGGGACGACGAGGACCCGGTCGGGATCGCCGGCACCTATCTCGAGGACGACGGGCAGCGCTGGCTGATCTCGATGTGGACCGAGCCGGCGTTTCGCGCTCGAGGGGTGGGGCGGGCGCTCGTCGGCGCCGTCGTCGCCTTCGCGCGGTCGGCGGGCTCGAGCGAGCTCTTCCTCGAGGTGGCGCAGGGAAATGAAGCCGCCCGTGCGCTCTACGAACGCTGCGGCTTCGTCGCGACGGGCAACGGCAGCCGGGCCGACCTTCAGACGACGAACATGCGGCTCTCGCTCTGAGAGCGCTTTGACTCACGGCCGACGTCCGACGTCGCCGCGATTCTCTGGCCATGACGCTCGAGCGCGTTGTGGAACTGCGCCCGCGCACGATCCTGCGTGTGCTGGCGATCGCCATCGGGGTCGCGGTCACGCTCGAGGTCGTGTGGATCGCCCGCCACGTGATCGCGTGGATGGTGATCGCGCTGTTCCTCGCGCTCGCGCTCGACCCGTTCGTTCGCTGGATCGAACGGCGGGGGCGCATCGGCCGTGGCCCCGCGATCGCGATCGCCTATCTGGTCGTGCTGGTCGTGATCGCCGCCGTCGGGGCTACGTTCATCCCCAAGCTCGTCGACGAGGTCAACGGGTTCGTGCAGGCGCTTCCGAACTACGTGCACGACCTGACGCATGGGCGCGGCCGTCTCGGCTTCCTCGAGCGCCGCTACCACGTGGTCGAGAAGGTGCGGCAGCAAGTCACGACCGGCGGCGCGACGAAGGTGCTCGGCCTCTCGGGCGCTGCCTTGAGCGTGACGAAGAGCGTGATCACGATCATCGCTGCCACCGTGACCATCGTCTTCCTGACCTTCTTCATGCTCCTCGAGGGCCAGAGCTGGGTCGATCGCGTGTTCTCGCTCCTCCCGGAGCGCTCGCAGGCGCGCTGGCGGCGCGTCGGCGGCGACGTCTACAAGACCGTCGGCGGCTACGTCACCGGCAACATCCTGATCAGCCTGATCGCCGGCGCGTCGATCACGGTCGTGCTGCTCGTGATGGGCGTTCCCTACGCGGTCGCGCTGGGGCTCCTCGTGGCGTTCCTCGACCTGATCCCGCTGGCGGGCGCGACGGTCGCCGGTGTGATCGTGACGGTGGTGGCGTTCCTGCACTCGGTGCCGGCGGGGATCGTGGCCGTGCTCTTCTTCGTCGTCTACCAGCAGCTCGAGAATCACTTCCTGCAGCCCGTGATCTACGGCCGGACGGTGCAGCTCTCGCCGCTCGTCGTGCTCGTCTCGGTGCTGGTCGGTGCGGAGCTCGCGGGCATCATCGGCGCTCTCGCAGCGATCCCGGTCGCGGGAACGCTCCAGGTGATCGTGCGCGACCAGCTCGCCCACCGGCGCGGCAGCCGGCTCGAGCCGGAGCCGCCGCCTGCCGCGCCCGGATAGGTCAAAGATGCCCCGTTCGGCTGTTGCTGCCCCTCGGCGGCGGGCCGATACTCGAGCCATGGCAGGCAGAATCGTCGTCGCCGGCGCGCTCGCCGCGTTGTGCGTGGCAGTTGCCGCACCGGCGGCCGTTCCCGCCGCCCGCGTCAACCTCGTCGCGCTCGACGCGGGCGTGCTCGTGCAGTTGAACGCGATCCGTGCCGGCCACGGCCTTGTCCCGCTGCAGACGAGCGCCCTCCTGACGGCGTCGGCGGCGCAGCACTCGCGCGAGATGGCCACCGACGGCTACTTCGAGCACGCCTCGGCCGACGGCACCGTTTTCTGGAAGCGGATCGCCCGCTGGTACGGCTGGCACGGGGACCGGTACTGGGCGGTCGGCGAGAACCTGCTCTGGTCGTCGCCCGCTGTCGACGCCGCGGCTGCCGTGCAGCTCTGGATGGGCTCGCCCGACCACCGCGCGAACATCCTCGACCCTCGCTGGCGCCAGATCGGCGTGTCGGCGCTGCGCCTCCCGGCCGCTCCCGGCGTCTACCGAGGGCTCGAGGTGACGATCATCACCACGGATTTCGGCGTCCGCCGGTAGCCGGCCACGGTCGGCGGTACCCTCAGACGGGCGCGCCCGTAGCTCAGTGGACAGAGCGTCGGCCTTCTAAGCCGTTGGTCGGAGGTTCGAATCCTCCCGGGCGCATAGCAGGGGCACGAGCGTCGCCGCCTGCACGGCGAGCGCGGCGACGGCAGCGACTGCGAACGACTCCGCGGTGCTCAGGCGCGTGAGCAGGACTGCAAGCAGCGCGTAGAAGCCGACGAACGAAAAGAGGCCGACGAGCAGGCCGCGCAGCACCTGCACGCCACCTGCCCTCCCGTCGTGAGCGTGCGCGAATGCGGCGAGCACGACGGTGTAGAGCGGGTAGACCGCGATCAGTCCACTCAGCCTCGGCCCGAAGGTGGTGGCGAGGCTCGTGAGCGCGAGCAGGAACGCCGTCGCCGCGACGGCGCGCGCCGGGATGTCCCACCGCGACGGCAGCCGGACCGGCGCCTCGACGGCCACGCGCACACGGGGGACGAGTGCGAGGCCGGCGAGCAGGCAGCCTGCGGCAACGACGGCGAGAGGCGCGACGACGCCGACGCGTGTGGAGAGGGGCAGGGCTTCGAGCACGAGCGCGACAACCACGAAGGCACTCGACCCGGCGAGGACGGCGCCCCGCCAGCCGGTACGGCGTGCCGCCGTCGCGTACGCCACGCAGAAGCCGACCTCGCCGATCGCGCCGCCGAGGGAGCCGGTCGCCGCCCGCGCTGCGAACGGGCGGCCGTGCTCGACGGCCAGGAACGCCGTGATCGGGCCCGACGTCAGCGGCAGCCCGACGAGCCAGCCGGACGCGGCGCGGCCGAACCGCCGGCCCGCAAGTGTCGCCAGGGCGATCACGGCCGGTGTCAGGATCAGCTTGAGCGCGAGGATCATCGAGACCAGTTTGCGCGAACGCCGATACCATGGCGCTGCACGGTGGCGGTAGCTCAGTTGGTAGAGCCCCGGGTTGTGGTCCCGGTGGTCGCGGGTTCGAGCCCCGTCCGCCACCCCTCGATGCCACGCCGGGCCCGGCGTGGTCCACCGGGCCGGGCGCTAGGCTGGTACGGCTCGGCCCCGTAGCTCAGAGGACAGAGCGGGAGCCTTCGAAGCTCCGTGCGGTGGTTCGATTCCACCCGGGGCCATGCGTTGTTCTGAACACGAGGCGCTCGCGGTCGGCCGATCGACCCTGGTTGCCGGCGCAGCCGGAACCAGGGTCGTGTCTGACGCGCTTCGGCGAAGGTGTACGACGTGAACCTGGTTTTTGCCTGCGGCGAGAACCAGGTTCATGCGCGTGGTCGAGCAGCCGGGACGTTCGCCACTTGTGTTATTGGATTCAATTGAATCCTTGATAGAATGTCCGGGTGGACGGCCGGGAGTTCAAGGACGCGATCTTCGAGCAGTTCGCTCAAGTAGCAGCCGCGTTCGGCAGCCCGAAGCGGGTGGAGATCATCGACCTGCTCGCCCAGGCGGATCGCAGCGTGGAGTCGATCGCCAAAGCGACGGCGATGACCGTGGCCAATACGTCGAGGCACCTGCAGATTCTGCGCCGGGCCGGGATGGTGAGCTCCCGCCGGGAAGGCCTGCATGTGGTGTATCGAGTCGCAGACGACGCGGTGGTGGCCGGGTACCGCGGACTGCGGGCGCTGGCCGAGTCGCGGGTGGGCGAGGTCGGCCACCTGGCGGAGGCGTTCTTCGGCCGGGTGGATGGCGCGGAACCGGTCGGGGTGGACGAGTTGCTCGCACGCTCCAAGGCCGGCGAGGTCGTCGTGGTCGACGTGCGCCCGCGGGTGGAGTTCGAGGCCGGCCACCTACCCGGCGCGCTCAGCATCCCGCTCGAAGAATTGGCT
>DATLQV010000020.1:0-37227 GCA_035534955.1 Gaiellaceae bacterium | reverse complement strand
GCTGCGGCAGCGCGCGAGAGCCGGCCCTCCGCGAGCCCTCGAGCCGCCGCACCCAACTCGGCGCGGGCCTGCGCGTCGGCGAGCAGCCCGGCGATCGCCCCACGGAGCTCACCCGGCGCGACGAGCCGCGCGCCTGCGTCGAGGTCGAGCAGGCCGCCGACCCGGGTCGCGACCACCGGCCGCCCATAGGCCATCGCCTCGCGCGCCGAGAACCCGTAGCCCTCGCGGCGCGACGGGACACACACGACCGCTGCGCGCTGGGAGTAGGCGCCCAGCTCCGAGGGCGGCACGAAGCCGACCGCCTCCGGGACCCGGTCGCGGAGCGGCCCGTCGCCGACGATCACGCGCGGGAGGCCCTCCGTCGCCTCGAGGAACTCGAGGATGCCCTTCTCCTCGCTCAGACGGCCCGCGTAGAGGACGTGCGGCGGCTCGGCCGGCTCGCCGACCTGCTCCGGGATCTCGACGCCGAAGGGCACGACGCGCACCTCGCGCGCTCCGAGCGACCGCGCCTCGTCGGCGAGGAACGTCGATGCAGCGATCACGAGCCGCGCGCCGCGCAGTAGCGGCCGCACGAGCGCGGACGCGCGGTGGGCGAGCGCCACATCCGTCCCCCACACCTGAAGCACGTACGGCTTGCCCGTCGCCCGGGCCGCAATCGCCGAGGGGATCCAGTGCGCGTGCACGAGGTCGGCGTCGCGCGCAGCGCTGCGCGCCGCACGCGCGTAGGCGGCGAGGAACGCCGGCACGAGCGCGAGCCTCCACGGCGCCGCGCGCAGGTTCTGCGCGATCCCGCCGCCGTAGGCGATGCCAAAGTGCGGAAACGACGCCGGCGACACCACGTCCACCTCGACGCCCAGCCCCCGCACGCCCTCGACGGCGCTTGCGACAAACGTCCCCGCAACGTCATCTGCATCACGCGGGTACGACGTCGTCAGCACGACGATCTTCATTCCTGGCGCGAGAACACGACGGGGATCGCGAGCGCCAGCGCCACGAACGCGTAGAAGTAATAGAACTGCATCGTCAGGTAGAACACGTTCGAGGCGAGCGTGCCGGCGAGCGCCGCCGTGCAACCCCAGGCGAGCGGCCGGACGCGGGCGGCCAACGGGTCGTTCGCAGCTGCGAGCACCCGCCCGAGCATGCGCGCGGCGCGCAACCGGCGGAACACCCACCAGAGGAACGCCGCGAAGAGCGCCGCGCCGACGATGCCGGTCTCGACGATCAGCGCGACGTAGTACGAGTGCGGCCCCCAGTTCGATTTGCCGGTAATGAACTGGTAGTAGACGGAGAACGTGTTCAGCCCCAGCCCGAACAGCGGGTCGATGCGCAGTACCTGCGGGATGAAGCCGTACACCGAGAAGTGGGCGCTCTCGGACGAGCCGCCGGTCTGAATGCGCGATGCGAGCACGACGCTGAAGAAGTGGCGCCGCGTCAGAACGATCCCGAGGAGAATCGCGCACACGAGGCCGAACGGCACGAGCAGCGCGCGCGAACGGAGATAGCTCCGATACGGCGCCGCCAGGACGAGCGCGCCGACGCCGAGACCGAGCAGGCCGCTGCGCGACAGCGTCGTCGCCTCGACGAGGAACAGGAAGCCGATAGTCGGCATCAGCCACCTGCGCATGCGGTGCCCCTTCTCGAGGCGAAGGTAGACCGGAGTCAGGACGAGCAGCGGAACGATCAGCATGATCCCGAGGTGGTTCGGGTCGCCGGTCATCGCGTTCGGCCGAAACACGCTGGCGCCGTTGACGATCCCGTAGAGATTGATCTGGCTCGCACCGCCGGTGATCGGCGAGAGGAGCGACGCGTCGAGGTTGCCGCCTCGCCGGGCATCGAGCAACTGCAGGATGCCGTACACGCCGTTTGTGACGATTCCGGCGCTGAACCAGCCGAGCGCCCGCCAGTAGTAGTCACGTCCGCGCCGCGACAGCCACACGACCGCAGCTGCCAGGAACGCAAAGTGGATCGCCCACTTCGTCAGGCCCTTCGCCCACTGCCCGAGCGCGTCGGAGTTCGACAGGTCGAAGTAGCCGGCCAGGTACACCAGCAGGAACAGACCGGCGAAGCCGAGCAGTACGACGGTCGTCCTCGGCACGCGCGCGCGCCTCGTGGTCACGACGAACGACGCGAGAAAGAGCAGAGCGAGCACGTCCGAGATGCCGACATTGCCTGCGACGTTCCAGTGGATCTTCTCGAACGTCGCGACGAAGAGCGTCGCGAGGAAGAAGAAGCTTGCGAGACGCCTCATGCGAGCCCCTCGAGCAGAGCGGCGAACTCCGCGACGCGTGTGCGGCGCGAGACGCGGACACGCCAGTCGTCGGAGAGAGGCGCATCGTCGAGCGAGCCCTCCTGCCAGCGCGCATGCAGGTCGCACAGCGCAGCGGTGATCCCGCCGACGTCGTCGGGTGCGACGACAACCCCCACACCGGCCTCGCGGAGCAGCTCCGCCGCCGCGCCGTCGGGCGGCACGACCGCCAGGATCGGCCGCTCGGCCGCGAGGTACTCGAACACCTTGCCGCTGAGCACCCCCTTGCCCCGCCCGCCGGCCTCGGGGATCAGGAGCAGGAGCGCCTCCGAGTCGCGCTGCAGCTCGAGCGAACGGCGGCGCGGCGCGTAGGGGATCAGCTCGAGCCGGTCGCCGAGGTCGAGCTGCTCGGCCCACTCGCGATCGGCCGAACGAAAATCGCCGACGAACCGCGACACGATGTCGAGCCCGCTCGCCTGCAACGCGGTGAGGAACGGGCGCGGGTCGCGCTTGCCGAAGAACGAGCCGGTGTGGGTGATCCGGAAGCGCTCCGACGGGTGATGCTCCAGCCCGGCGAAGTCGTCGAAGTCCGAGCCGTTCGCGATCGTCACGACCTCGCCTTTGGGCCCCCGCTCGCGCAACTCGTCGGCGATCGCGTCCGAGACGCACACGATCGCATCCGCGGAGCGGGCGACGAGCTTCGCGACCGCGTGCTCGCCCTGCTCCTTCGCCCGCACGAGCAGCCGCTCGGCATGGCGGTGCGGGTTCGCGACGATCGAGTCGCGCAGGTCGGCGACCCAGGGGATGCCGGCCGCCCGTTTCACGGCGGCCCCCACGAGGTGCACCGACGACGGTGGCGACGTGGTGACGACGACGTCGATGCCCTCGCGCTTGGCGATCCGGATCGCCGCCGGGATCGCCGTCAGGTTCCAGCTGACGTTCTCGTCCGGAACGAGCAGGCGCCGCCCGGCGAGCTGCAGCTGCTTGGAGGCGCGCTCGAGGCCGGTCGTGCCGTGCAGCTCCTCGGCGGGCTTGCGGCCCTTCGGGCCCAGGTAGCGCGCACGGTGGACCCAGGCGAGCGTCGGTGGCGGCGGCTCGTCGTCGCGGTGGATCCACTTGGAATCGTCGGGCGCGAGCACGTGGGTCTCGATCCCGAGCTCGGGAAGGTGCGTCGCAAACTTGAGCGGCCGCTGCACCCCACCGCCTCCCGACGGCGGGAAGTACATGCTCACGATCAGGACCTTCACGAGCTCCTGGGCGCCCAGTGCTCACGATTGAGCTCGAAGAGCTCAGTTGCGATCGCCGGAACGTCGTACTCCTGCGACCAGCCGGGGTAGTGCGTGGCAAAGCGGCCGTTGTCGCCGATCCACCAAATGTGGTCGCCGCGGCGCGCCTCACCACTCACCGTCCAACTCATCGCTTCGCCGGTCACCTCCTGCACGAGCTCGATCGCCTCGAGCACGGAAACGTTGCTGAAGCGCCCCCCGCCGATGTTGTAGACCTCGGCGACCCTCGGGGTGCGGAAGAACTCGTCGAACGCGTTGATCAGGTCAGTGGAGTGGATTGCGTCGCGGACCTGTTTGCCGCCGTAGCCGAACACGGTGTACGGCGTGTGCGTCATCGCACAGCGCACGACGTAGGCGAGGAACCCGTGGAGCTCTGCCGCCGCGTGGTTCGGGCCCGTGAGCGTGCCGCCGCGAAAGACGGCGCTGCGCAAGCCGAAATAGCGGCCGTACTCCTGCACGAGCACGTCGGCTGCAACCTTCGATGCGCCGAAGAGGCTGTGCAGTGACGCGTCGATCGACATCGACTCGTCGATGCCACCCTCGTACCGGTGCCCCGGCTCGAGCTCCCAGCGCTGGTCGAGCTCGACATACGGAAGCGCGTTCGGGGTGTCGCCGTAGACCTTGTTCGTCGAGGTGAAGATGAAGACCGCCTCGGGCGCGTGGAGCCGCGTCGCCTCGAGGACGTTCAGCGTTCCGACGGCGTTGATGTCGAAATCGGTGAACGGCTCGCGCGCCGCCCAGTCGTGCGACGGCTGCGCCGCCGTGTGCACGACGAGCTCGATCTCCTGGCCGTAGCGGGCGAACAGCCCCAGCACTCCCTGGCGATCCCGAATGTCCATGTCGACATGCGTGTACGCATCGCCGAGGCGGCGCTCGAGGCGCTCACGGCTTGGCCCCGTAGATGCCTCGGGCCCGAAGAACGTGGCTCGCATGTCGTTGTCGATCCCAACGATCTCGAGTCCGTTCCCAGCAAAATGGGACGACGACTCGAAGCCGATCAAGCCGCACGAGCCGGTGACGATCACGACGCCCACGGCGTTGAATCTAGCCGTTCACCTTGCTCGACTGGACCGCGAGAATGCCCGGGTGGCAGACCCTTACGACGCGGTGGTGATCGGCGGCGGGATTCTCGGCCTTGCGACCGCACGCCGGCTGCTGCTCGAGCGGCCCGGGTGGCGTGTGCTCGTGCTCGAGAAGGAGCAGCGCCTGGCGATGCACCAGACGGGTCGAACCTCCGGGGTCATCCACTCCGGGGTCTACTACACCCCGGGCTCGCTGAAGGCGCGGCTCTGCAGCGAGGGGAAGCGCGAGCTCGAGCGCTACGCCGACGAGCGCGGAGTGCAGCGCATCGAGCGCGGGAAGCTGATCGTCGCGCTCGACGCGTCCGAGCTCGAGCGCCTGGCCGAGCTCGAGCGGCGCGGCCGCGCAAACGGTGTGCCGGGGCTGCGCGTCCTCGAGGGCGCGGAACTGCGGGAGATCGAGCCAAACGTGCAGGGCGTCCGGGCGCTGCACGCGCCGCACACGGGCGTGATCGACTTTGCGGCGGTGGCGAACGCCTTCGCCGAGGACATCGCGCAGGCAGGCGGCGAGGTGGCTCTCGGACGTGCCGTGACCGGCATCACGGAGCGCGCACAACTCGTCGAGGTGGACACCTCCGGCGGCCCGGTCGAGGCCCGGCTCGTGGTCTCGTGCGCGGGGCTCCAGTCGGATCGCCTGGCGCGCCGGGCCGAAGTCCGGATCGTTCCGTTCCGCGGCGACTACTACACCCTCTCGCCCGCTGCGGCGTCACTCGTGAACGGTCTCGTCTACCCGGTACCCGACCCCGCCTTTCCGTTCCTCGGCGTCCACTTCACGAAGCAGGTCGACGGAACGGTCGTGGCCGGGCCGAACGCGGTGCTCGCGCTCGCGCGCGAGCGCTACGGCCGCCTGGGCTTCTCTGCCCGCGACACCCTTGCGACCGTCACGTACCCCGGCTTCTGGCGCTTTGCGGCACGGCACTTCGCCACCGGGGCTGCCGAGGCCTGGCGCGACGTCTCCAAGCGCGCGTTCGTGCGCGACCTGCAGCGGTACGTGCCACGGGTCGGCGCGGCCGACGTGACGTTCGGGCCCACCGGTATCCGCGGCCAGGCGCTCGGCCCCGGCGGCCGCCTCGCCGACGACTTCGTGCTCGGGGGCAGCGGCCGCGTGATCCACGTCGTCAACGCCCCCTCACCGGCCGCCACCTCGTCGCTCGCGATCGCCCGGCACCTCGCCCAACTCGCGCTCGACGCCGTCGCGTAGACACCTCCCGGAAAGACGTGTCCAGGGAGAGCCGTGGACACGTCGCTGCGGGACACGACGGGGTCTGACCCCAGCCGTGTCCGAAGAAGCCACGTCACGCCGCTCGAATCCGCGACGCGCGTTGCAGTCGGCTCTGCGGGCGCCTCGGTTGGGAGCGCGTTCGGCCTCAAGAGGACGCGTCCGGGTGCCACACGTCCGGGGTCTGACCCCGGTTGAAGCCGACGCCTACGGCAGCCGGTACAGGCGGCCGTTGCGGATCGCCCAGGTGGCGCCGTAGCGCTTGGCGACCGCAGGGTCGTTCGTGAGCACCCAGTGGTGGATCGCCCGCGCCCGGCCGTACGGGTCGTTCGCCCTCGTGTTCGCGACGTGGGCGACCGGCGCGCCGACGATGTAGACGGGCGCGCTCGCAGCGACTTCGTAGCTGACCTGCAACGGTGCGATGACGATCGCGCCCTTCGGCACCTTCGTGCGCAGGTTGTGGACGAGCCGCGGCGAGAGCGCGAACTTGTCCGTCTTCGGGTCCGGGCTCCAGTGCCAGACGCCGTGCACGAAGATCGGCAGCGAAAAGGCGCACACCGCCGCCAGGCCGAGTGCGTGATGCTCGCGCCAGGGAGGCCGGCGAAGCGCGAGCCCGGCGACGAGCGCGGCGGCGCCGCCGCCGAGCGCGATCCAGGTCGCAAGCGCAGGCCCGCCGTGGTGCAGCTCATACGCGAAGTCACCAGGCCAGAGACGCTGCAGCACGATCCCGGCGACGAGCGCCACCGGGAGGGCCAGCGCCCGCCGGGCCAGCAGCGCCGCGACCCCCGCAAGCGCGAACGGCAGGGGCGCGAACCCCGCGAGCCGCCTCGACTGGGAGAGCGAGACGGTGTCCGAGACGTGCACGAAGAGCCACGGCACGAGCGTCAGGACCAGCACGATCAGCGAGCCACCGAGCACGAAGACGGCCCAGCGGCGACGCAGCGCGAGCCCGGCCAGCGGCAGCAGCAGGAGCGCAGCCACGGAAACCGCCCCGCTGCGCCCGAACACTTCGGCGGCCAGCCTGAAGTGACGGGGGCTCGAGACGACGAGCTGCGAGCCGTAGTGGATGATGCCCCGGGCCTGCTCGCCGGGGCCCGGGTCGTGCGAGACCGTCTCGCGGACGATCGGCAGCAGCCACAGGAGCACGAGCCCCGTCGGGACCGCCGCGACGAGCCAGGCGCGCCACCGCCACACCGCGAGGGCGGCCAGCGGCACGAGCGCGAACACGCCGTACGTCGGGTGCGTCAGGGTGAGCGTGCCGAAGATCGCCGCCACGGCGGCGTAGCCGCGCCATGATCGCGCGACGAAGAACAGGGCGATCGCCGCCGGCACCATCATCTGACGCGAGACGGTCGCGGGCAGGTCGAGCACGGAGAACGAGCCTCCGTGGCCCGGCCCGAAACATGAGACGGCGAGCTGCGCCACGAGGGTCGCAAGCCCGAGCCAGCGCGACCCGAAGACCGCCGTGCCCGCCTCGAAGACGAGCACGCAGGCGAGCGGGGCGAGCAGCGACGACTCGTGCCGCACGACCTGCTCCGGGTCGAGTCCCGAGAACCACGAGACGAGCGCCAGGAACCCGTGCCAGAGCGGGAACGCGTACCCGGGGTGCAGGCCGCCGTTCTTGAACTCGTCGACGCTGCGCAGGTGCAAGCTCGTCAGGTCGACGAGCTTGCGGACACGCGCCTCGTGGAAGAGGCCGTCGCCGACGACAGCGCCCTCGACGTGCCAGAGGAAGATGCCGAGCACGATGCCGAGAAGCCACACCGGCGCCCGGGCGATCGACTCGATTCCTCCACGCCGGCGCACGACGAGCGCCGACACCGTGATCAGCGCGAGCACGAACACCGCCAGGTGAATCGAACGATGCAGCGTGAACACGGCGGCCCAGGCGACGAACACGCTGGCAAGCGACCACGCGAACGTGGCAGAGGCGGAACGCGTGCCGAACGCGCGCGACACGGCGACGCCGGGAGCGAGCACGGCGAGCGTGCCGAAGGCGAGCCGGAGGTACTCGATCACTGCAGCAGAGAGCGTGCGTCGCCGGAGGACAGGAAGCGAATGCCTTCGCGATACTCCTCGCGGCGGAGCACGAGCGCCCTCGCACGCAACGACCAGAGCAGGAGGCGCCGCGCGCGCTCGGCCTCCTTGATGCCGTGGTGCTTGGCGAGAAAGCGCAGCTGGCCGCGCAAGTTCTCGACGTACATGCGCCCGCCGTGCGACGCGCCACCCACGTGCACGACCTCGGCGCCGGGAAAGAACAGCACCTTCCACCCGGCGCGACGGAAGCGCGTCATCCAGTCGACCTCTTCGCTGAACATGAAGAAGTCCTCGTCGAATAGGCCGACCGCGTCCACCGCCTCGCTGCGCACGAGCAGCGCGGGACCGTAGAGCCAGTCGACCTCCGCGGTCCGGTCATGGGCGAGGTCGCCGCGGTAGAGCGGGTTCAGCAGGCGCGTGCGCGGCGCGAGCTTGCGGATGAAGAGGTACTCGGTGGCAAGGCGCCAGAGCGTCGGCTCTCCGCGCGCCGAGCGTTGCAGCGTGCCGTCGGTGTTGAGGAGCCGGGGCCCCACGACGGCCGCCTCGGGGTGCGCGTCCGCGAACTCGACCAGCCGGTCGAGCCCGTCGTCCACGACCCACGCGTCGGAGTTGAGCAGGAAGAAGTAGCGACCCTCCGCCACCCGCATACCGGCGTTGTTGCCTCCACCCATCCCCTTGTTGGCCTGCGCGATCACGCGCACGTCCGGGTAGCGCTCGTGCACGAGCTCGAGGGTGGCGTCGGACGAGCCGTTGTCGACCACGATCACATCGCGCCCGCGCACCGAGTCGAGACACTGCTCGAGCCACGGCAGCGCGTTCCACGTGACGACGACGACGCTGACGTCAGGCCGGCTCATCGACCACGGGCGCGCGCCGCAAGTTCTCCCACAGGATCACGGCGAGCCCCGGCAACGCGAGCAGGATGGTCATGATGAAGAAGATGAAACCGGCGGCGAACGCCGGGTCCGCCGCGACGCCCAGCTTGCCGAGGAAGCTGACGAAGAACGCCTCGCGCACACCGATGCCGTTGACGGTGAACGGCACGAGCATGACGAGGAAGAGCAGCGGGCCGAGCACGATGTACGGAAGCGGAGAAAGCCCGATCCCCACCGCCCGCGCCGACGCGTAGATCGCGAAGATCCGCGAAAGCTGCATCACCAGCGTCACCGACGAGACGACGACCAGCGTCCCGGTGTGCTCGCGGTAGCCGTGGATGCCTTCGTAGACGGCGCGCAGCAGACCTTCGACGCGCAGGCGCCGGGCGATCGGCACGGCAAAGGCAAGACGCGTGCGCACACGCCTCGAGAAGAAGACGACACCGGCGGCGATCGTCGCCACGACGAAGAGCGCCTCCACCCACAGGTACGGGCCGATCGAGTACCGGCCGATCGCGAGCACGAGCCCGACGCCCGCGAGCAGGAGCGTGACGGCTCCGCCGAGCGCGCGTTCGAGCAGCACGGAGCCGGTCACCGGGGTGATCTGTCCCGGATGGCGGCGCGAGGTCTCGAAGATCCGCGATGCGTCGCCGCCGACAGATGTGGGCAGCACCTGGCCGACGGCGTACGACACGAAGTACGCGCGCATCAGCCACGGCACACGCTCGTGGATGCCGCGGACAGCGAGCAACTGCTGCCACCGCCACGCCATCGGCGGGACGGTGACGACGGTGAGAAGGGCGGAGAGCGCAAGCCACGGGACGCTCGCCGACCCGATGATGTGTGCCGTCTTCCCAAGGTCGATCTTCAGCAGGATGTACGCCGCCGCTGCTCCCGAAACGAGGACGGTGGCGAGAGCCCGGAGGAAACGCTTCATCCGGCCAGGGACGCGTGCACGCGCCGGAACGCGGCGACCGCGTCGCGCACGTCGTCGTCGGAATGCGCAGGCGAAAGCGGCAGCGACAGCACCTCGGCGCCGGCCCGCTCGGTCACCGGCAGTGGGGGCTGATGCGGCGCAAGCCGGTCACGGTAGGCGCTCAGCTGGTGCACCGGCAGGAAGTGGATCGAGGTGCCGATGTTCTCGCTCGTCAGCGCCTGCTGCACGGCGTCACGGTCCGCGAAGGTGACGCGAACGACATACAGATGATTTGCATGCACATCGCGTTCGTCGCGCGCGACCGGCTTGACGCCCTCGAGACCCGCGAGCCCTTCGTCGTAGATCGCGACGTGGCGGCGGCGGATCTCCGCGTGCTGCTCAACCTTGTCGAGCTGCACGAGCGCGATCGACGAGAGCACGTCGCTCAGGTTGGCCTTGTAGCCGGGAACCGCGATGTCGTAACGCGCGCCGTGCCCACGGCGCATCACGCGCAGGTCGTCGAGCGCATCGGCAAGGTCGTCCCGGTCGGTGGAGATCAGCCCGCCTTCGCCGGCCGCGATGTTCTTCGTCGCGTAGAGCGAGAAGCACGTGAGGTCGGCGATCGCGCCGACCTTGCGCCCCCGGTAGCGCGACTCCACCGCATGTGCGGCGTCCTCGACGATCGGCAGGCCGATCGCCGCGAGCTCGTCGAGGTCGGCAGGCTGCCCGTACAGGTCGACCGGGACGATCGCCTTCGTGCGCTCGTTGACAAGCTCGCGCACCCGCGCGGGATCGATGTTGAGCGTGTCGTCGCGGACATCGGCGAACACAGGCGTCGCCCCGGCGTGCACGATCACGTTGGCGGTGGCCGGCCAGGTGATCGAGGTGGTGATCACCTCGTCGCCGGGCCCGACGCCGAGCGCGACCAGCGAGAGGTGCAGCGCCGCGGTGCACGACGAGACTGCGAGCACGTGCTTCGCCTCGAGGTAGTCGCGCATGCGCGCCTCGAGCTCGGCCGTGCGGGGGCCTGTCGTCAGCCAGCCCGACCGGAGCGTCTCCGCGACGGCCTCGATCTCCGCTTCGGAGATCGCAGGGGGCTGGAACGAGAGGAACTCAGAGCGCTTCGAGGAGACCGGCATCCGCGACGACGAAGCGTATGCGTTGCGCGGCCGCGTCCGCGCGGGCGACGGCCTCGCCGGGGCTTTCCCCGGTGGCCAGCACGGCCCCCGCCCGGTCGGCGCCCCGCCGCAGCGGGGCAAAGACATACCCCGGCTCGCGGTAGATGCGCGCCTGCACGCCGTCGGGCACTTCGACGCGCTGGAGGACGCCCGGCGGCGCGAGGAGGAAGCGCGTGACGGCGCCGCCGACGAGCGGCCGGGGCTCCGGCGGACGCAGCGGGACGCCGAGCGCGGCGTCGATCGCGAGCCCGTTCAGGTCGACGCCGACCGCCGCGAGCACGAGCTCGGCGTCGTGGCCGCCGCCGAGGCGGGCGGCGACCTCGATTACCTGCGGCCCGGCGAGGCCGACCCGCAGCTGTGTGTACGAGGGGCCGTCGGTGATGCCGAGCGCGGCCACGGCCCGTTCAGCCACGTCCGGTGCCTGGCACCGGACGTGGCTCGGCCAGACATGTGCGAGTGCCACACCGAAGGCCGGCGGCTCCGCCACGATCCGGTCGGTGACGGCGAGCGCCGTGAAGACGCCGCCGGCGGAGAAGCCGACCACCGTCACCTCGGGCCCCTCGACGAGCTCCTCGACGAGCGCGACGCCGCTGCGGGCCTCGGCACGTGCGAGCTCGAGCGCCTCCGCCAGATCGGCGGGCGACTCGACGAGCGTCAGGCCCTTCTGGCCCTGCCGGTCGGGCGCCTTCACGACGACGGGTCCCTCGACCGCCGGCGGAGCTTCGTCGCCGCCGACCACCCACGAGCGCGGCTGGGGCACGCCCGCCTCGGCGAGCCGCTCGCGCTGGCGCAGCTTGTTCGTGGCGAGCACCGCCGTCTGCGGCGAGATCGGGTGCGGCAGGCCCGCCCGTTCGGCGATGCGCGCCGCGACCCCGACGGGCCAGTCGGTGCCGGGCGCGATGATCCCGTCGATGCGTAACGCGCCGACGAGCCGCTCGATCGCGGGCTCGTCCTCGGTCGAGAGGATGCAGCGCCGGTCGGCGAACCGGAAGCCGGGCGCCCGCGGATCGCGGTCGACGACGGCGAGCCAGAGGCCACGTTCCCGCGCGGCTTCGAGCAGCCCGAGTTGAGCGGGACCGGCGCCTAGGACGAGAAGGCGCGGGTTTCCCGAGCGAGGATCGCTCTCCACCACGCTTCATTGTCGCGATACCACGCGACGGTGCGCTCCAGTCCCTCCTCGAAGGACGTGCGCGCCTGCCAGCCGAGCAGCCTCGCGGCCTTGTCGGTGGAGCCGATGTGGCGGTCGACCTGACCGGGCCGCTCGGGAACGTTGCACGTCAGCTCGCCCGGCTTGCCGAGCACGTCGAGCACCATCGCGGCGATGTCGGCGACCGAGATGTCGACCCCGGTCGCGACGTTGATCACCTCGCCGGCGATCTCCGCGATCGGCGTCTCGATCACGCGCTCGATCGCCTCCGCGTCGTCGAGCACGTAGAGCCAGTCGCGCGTGGCGTGCCCGTCGCCGTGAATCGTCAGCGGCTCGTCGGCGAGCGCCTGGGTGATGAAGCGCGGCACGACCTTCTCGGGATGCTGCCGCGGGCCGTAGTTGTTGAACGGCCGCACGATCACGATCGGCAGGTCGTACGTCGTCCAGTACGAGTACGCGAGCCGGTCGGCGCCGGCCTTCGTCGCGGCGTACGGGGAGCGCGGGTTCAGCGGATGCTCCTCGTCCATCGGCGCCGACTCGGCGGTGCCGTACACCTCGCTCGAGGAGATCAGGATGAAGCGCTCGACCGGCGTGACACGGATCGCATCGAGGAGGATCTGCGTGCCCTCGACGTTCGTGGTCACGAACTCCGACGCACCGTCTTCGATCGACTTCTCGACGTGCGACTCGGCCGCGGCGTTGACGATCACGTCGACGCCTTCGACGAGCTCGCGCACAAGCGCTGAGTCGCGGATGTCGCCGTGCACGAACGAGAGCCGCTCGTGGCTCAGCACGTCGGCGAGGTTCTCGAGGTTGCCGGCGTAGGTGAGGGCGTCGAGCGTGACGACCTCGTACGGGGTCGCCTCGAGCAGGTGCCGGATGAAGTTCGACGAGATGAACCCGGCACCGCCGGTCACGAGCACGCGCTTCGACAACTCAGAGCTCCTCTTCGATCGTGTACAGCGGCCTGCCCTCGACGTCCCGCTGGACGCGACCGAGCGACTCCCCGATCAGCGCCAGCACGAATCCCTGGATGCCGAGAACGAGAACAATGCCTGCTCCGGCAAAAAGCGGGCCGGGAAAGTTCGCCTGCACGATCCAGTAGGCGACGCCGTAGACGCCGAGCGCGCCCGCGGCGAGCGTGCAAACGAGGCCGAGCGAGACACCGATCCACTGCACCGGTTGGGGCCAAAAGCCGGCCACGACGTGCAGGGCGAGCCGTACGAGCCGAATCGGGGAGTAGCGCGAGCCTGATGCCGACGCGACATGCGACACGTCGACCTCCTCCACCGAGACGCCGCTCGAGAGCACGAGCGCCTTCGTGAACTTCTGCCGGCCGATCGACCCGAGCATCGGCTCGATCGCGCCCCGGCGGTAGCCGTTGAACGCGCAGCCGAAGTCGGAGATCTGAACGCCGGTGAACCGTCTCAGCAAACCGTTGATCAGGCGGCTCGGCACCGTGCGTCCGGGTGAGTCGCGCCGCACCACCCGGCGGCCCGACGCGACGTCGGCCCGGCCGAGCGCCGCGAGCAGCTTCGGAATGTCCTCCGGCTCGTTCTGGAGGTCGCCGTCCATGGTCACGATCAGCGCACCACGGGCGCGGGCGAGGCCCGCGTGCATCGCGGGATGCTGGCCGAAGTTGCGCTTGAAGCGAACGACGCGCACACGCGGGTCGGCCTCGTGCAGCGCCTTGAGGTGCGCAAACGTGCCGTCCGTCGACCCGTCGTCGACGAAGATCGCCTCCCACTCCGAGCCCTCGAGCGACCGAGCGACGCGGCGGTAGAGCTCGTCGACCGAGCCCTCCTCGTTCAGCAGCGTGACAACAACCGATACGTCCATCTCACAAGACCCTAACCCGATGTTCCTAGAGTCGGCCGCGTGTTGGGCGCTCTGGGAGCCCGACCCGGCGTGAGCGCAGGCTGGCTAGGTGATAGCCGCTTCGGTTACTCGCCGGCCGATCCGAGCAGGCGCCGGTGCAGCTCCTGTGTCGCCGGGCTCGGGGTCGCGCCCAGCTCGCTGCGCAGGAGCGTGCGCAGACGGTCGTAGACGGTCAGCGCTTCGGCGTCGTTTCCTTCGAGGCGGAGTATCTCGATCAGATGGCGGTAACCGCTTTCGCGGTAGGGCATCTGCTTGATCAGGGCGTGCGCCGCCCGTTTGGCGGCGTCGAGCTCGCTGCCGGCGAGCGCGAGTCCGGAGGAGGCGATGCACTCGTAGGCGCGCAGCGCAACTTCCTCGAGTTGGCGGCGCTGTTCGACGATCCAGGGTGTGTGCTCGCCGGGGCAGAAACCGCGGAGTGCGGTGTGCAGGGCGACGCGGGCGGGCCCCCACGCCTCGACCCAGGATTCTCGACGGACCGCGCTCTCGGCGCGATGGATCGCCTCGGCCGCAGCTTCGAGATCGACGAACGCATCGGGCGGCAGTACGAGCCGTATTTCGCCGCGCTGCGGGATCCGCGTGGGGCCGAGGACGTGGCGGAGCTTGGAGAGCAGCGCGTTCAGGGACGCGTCGGGCGCCGCCGGCGGCCGATCCGGCCAGATCGCCTCCGCCAGCTCGTCGCGTTCGATCGGCCGCAGCCGGTTTACGGCCAGATAGACGAAAAGAAGTCGCCCCTGGCGGGAGGGGAAGTCCTGCTCCAAGCGGTGCCCGTCGATCCGAACGACCAGACGGCCACACAGTTGCAGTCGTGTCTCGTGTTCCAACGTTTCTGCAAGGTAATCGCAACGCGGCCGGCTCACAATCGGCGGCAACCGAATCGAAGGAGCCACTCATGGCAAAGCTGGTCAACTGCGAATGCGGCGAGATCGTCCGGGGCGACAGCGACGACCAACTGGTCGAAAATGTCACCGCGCACGTCGACCGCCACCATCCCGAACTCGTCGGAAAGCTCAGCCGCGACGACGTCCTCGGCATGTCGGAAGAAGCCGATACCGACGGCACCTGAGTCGAAAGGCGGGGCACGGAGGAGCGCCGCCACGATCGACCGCCGTTCGCGAGCGCTCGTCGAATGGAAGGATGCGCGCGTGCTCGTGGATTCCATCGGCGGCGGGGAGCCCGTTCTCCACACGTTACGCCTGGTGCTCGCGCCGCTGCGCCTCGCGGACGAAGGCGAACACGTCCAGGCATCGGGGCGACCCGAGGACGCCCAGCGGGACACGCGGTCGGCCGACGCGCACTGGAGCGACCACGGCTTCGGTCCGTGGTCGCTCCGCGACCGCGAAAACGGAAGCTTCCTCGGAGTCGCCGAGCTCCACTTTGCCGGCGTAGGGATCGAAGGAATCGCTGCGGACGAGGTCGAAGCCGGCTGGTGGGTGACCGAGTCGAAACGTGGTGAGGGCATCGCGACCGAGGCGATGCGTGCAGCGATCGACGATCTCTGGACGCGCACGCGCACCGAGCACGTCACGGCGTATATCGACGCCGAGAACGAGCCGTCACACCGCGTAGCCGCCAAGCTCGGGTTCGTCGTGCGCGGCCCGGGCCGGGGCCGCTCGGGCGAGCCAATGACGGTATACGAGTTCCGTAACGGTGTCTGACACCTCGTCTGTACGAGTTCCGTAACGGTGTCTGACACCTCGTCGGGGTTCTTCGCGCTCGGCCTCTTCTGGGGCGCCTGGGCGGCCGTGCTCCCGGGTGTGCAACTGACGGTGTACGAGTTCCGTAACGGTGTCTGACACCTCGTCGGACACCGTTACGGTCCCGCGGCGCGCACCGACGCTCGCCGGCTTCTTCGCGCTCGGCCTCTTCTGGGGCGCGTGGGCGGCCGTGCTTCCGAGCGTGCAGCACGCAACCGGGACCTCGAAGGGCGCGCTGGGCGTCGCGCTGCTGTTCGTCTCGGTCGGGTCGATCCCCGTGATGTTCTTCATCGCGCCGCGCACGATCGAACGGTTCGGCGCACGGGCGGTCGCGGTCGGCTGTACCGCCTTCGCGGTCGCGACGCTCCTGCCCGGGCTTGCGACGTCGCTGCCCGCGCTCGTGCTCGCGCTCGCCGCCTGCGGGATGGCCTCCGGCCTCGTCGACGTCGCGATCAACGCGAACATCGGCCGGATCGAGAACGCAACCGGGAAGCGGCTGCAGCCGCTCGCCCACGGCACGTACTCGACCGGCGTGCTCGTCGGAGCCGTCGGCGCCGGACTGGCACGCGGAGCCGGCTCGGGCCGGGAGCCGATCCTGATCGCCGTCTCGATCGTCATCGCGCTGACGGCCCTCGTGGTCTCCGGCGACCACGCCTCCGTGCACACGGAGCGCTCGCACGGCCTCCGCTTCGCGCCGGGGCTCGTGCTGATCGGCGTCGTGGGCGCGGTCGCATTCGTGGTCGAGGGCGGCACCGAGAACTGGAGCGCGCTCTTTCTCGAGCGGCAACTGCACGCGCATCCGGCCGTGAGCGGCCTCGGGCCCGGCGTGTTCGCCGCCTCGATGGCGTCGGGGCGGTTCCTCGGCCAGGCGGCCAGCCGCTTCTCGAACCGCGCGCTGCTCTCCGGCGGTGCCGCACTTGCGGCCGTCGGGTGCCTGGTCGCCGCCTCGGCGCCCAACGCCGCGGTCGGGCTCGTCGGCTTCGCCCTCGCGGGCGCCGGGATCGCGCTGAACGCACCGATCGTGTTCGGTGTGGCCGGCCGCCACCCCGACGCGGCGACGGCGGTCGCAACGGTCACGACGATCGGCTACGTCGGGCTGCTCGTCGGCCCGCCGCTCGTGGGGCTCGTCGCCCAGGCCTCGTCGCTGCGCGTGTCGTTCGTCGTGCTCGCCGTGGTCGCGGCCGCCGTTGCGGCGGCCGCGACCCGGCTGCAGCTGGACTAAGATCGGTAGCATGACTGGACTAAGTCTAACTAGGAGACGGTGATGAAGCCGCTGGTTGTCGGGATCCACGAGGCCAAGACGAACTTCTCGAAGCTCGTCAAGCGGGTCGAGGCCGGTCAAGAGGTGATCGTCAAGAACTTCGACAAGCCGGTGGCGAAGCTCGTTCCATACACCCTGGCCAAGACCGATCGCAAGCCCGGCCTGCTCGCCGGCCAGATCACCATCAAGCCGGGCTTCGACGAGCTGCCTACGGGCTTCGAAGTGTTCGCCGAGTAGTGCTGCTCCTGCTCGACACGCACGCCTTCCTGTGGTGGAACAACGACGATGCGGCTCTCGGGCCGATCGCCCGCGCCGCAATCGCCGATGGCGAAAACATCGTCTTCGTCAGCGCTGCCACCGCCTGGGAGATCGCCACAAAACGTGCGGCCGGCAAGTTGGATGCGCCCGGCGACATTGCCGAGTGGGTGCGTCAAGACGGGTTCGCCGAGATCGCAGTCGAGATCGACCATGCTGTTCTGAGCGCTGAGCTCCCCGATCACCATCGCGACCCGTTCGATCGCCTGCTTGTCGCTCAAGCGAGCATCGAAGAACTGACGCTCGTGACGATGGACCCCGAGATCATGAAGTACGACGTCGAGACGCTCGACGCACGCACGTAGGCGCGCACCTTCACCGCTACGCCGCCGCTTCGAACGAGGGCTCGAGCACCTCGCCGCGCGGCCGCCGCTTGATCGCGAACACGGCAAGCGACCCGACCGCGACCACGGCAGCGCCTGCGTAGACCGCCGGCGTCATGCCGTCGACGAACGCCGTGCCACTGGAGTAGCCGCCGTAGTGCGAGAACACCGAGGCGAGAATCGCGACGCCGAAGACGCCGCCGAGCTCCCGCACGGCATTGTTCGCGCCGGAAGCCTGCCCCTCTTCCTCGCCGCGCACCGACGAGAGGATCAGGTTCGCGATCGGCGCGAAGAACAGGCCCATGCCGATCCCCGACAGGGCGAACGGCACCACCAGGTCGATGTACGGGGTGGTGGGCGTCGAGACGGCCGCGATCCACGCGAGCCCGGTCGCCTGCAGGGCGAGGCCCGTGCCGATGATGCGGTGGGCCGGGATCCGGTCGGACAGCGCACCCGCGATCGGCGCCACGATCATCGGCATCGCGGTCCAGGGGAGGATCCGCAGCCCGGAGCCGAGCGGCGAGTAGCCCTGCACGGTCTGGAAGAACTGCGCGAGCAGGAACACCGAGCCGAACATGCCGAAGCTCATCAGCATCGCTCCGATGTTGGCGAGCGTGAACGTGCGGCTGTGGAAGAAGCGCATCGGCAACATCGGATGCTTCGCCCGGAGCTCCCAGGCGACGAAGGCGGCGACGAGCACGGCGCCGGCAACGAGCGCGCCGACGATCTCCGGCGAGCTCCAGCCGACGGAGTTGCCGCGCACGAGGCCCCAGACGATCCCGAAGAGGCCGGCGCTCGCAAGCCCGAGGCCCGGCAAGTCGACGCGCCCGAACGGGCCCTTCGTCTCGTCGAGCCGCAGCAGGGCGAGCGGGAAGAGCACGAGGCCGAGCGGCACGTTGATCCAGAAGATCCAGTGCCAGGAGATGCCGTTGACGACGGCGCCGCCGACGAGCGGGCCGAACGCGACGGCGAGACCGCTGATGCCGCCCCACGCGCCGAGGAAGACACCGCGGCGCTGCTCGGGCACGCCCGCCGAGAGGATCGTCAGCGTCAGGGGCAGCACGATCGCGCCGCCGAGGCCCTGCACGGCACGGGCCGCGTCGAGCGCGCCGATCGTCGGCGCGAGCGCCGCCGCGGCGGAGGCGACGGTGAAGATGCCGATCCCGATCGAGAACATGAGCCTGCGCCCGAACCGGTCGCCGAGCGCGGCGCCGGTGAGGAGCAGCACGGCGAAGACGAGCGTGTAGGCGTTCACGGTCCACTCGAGCCCGGAGAGGCCCGCATGCAGGTCGCGGCGGATCACCGGGATCGCGGTCGTGACGACGAGGTTGTCGAGCGTGACCATGAAGAGCGCCGCCGACGTGATCGCGAACGTCCACCACATATTCACTTTGTGAGTCATTACTAACCTCCGTGCGAAAAAAAGAGACAGGGACTAGCCGGACTTGCAGCCCTCGACGAGCCGGCGGCCCCAGTCCTCGGCCGGAGCGTCCATCGAGGAGAGCACGTTCATCAGCATCCCGTGCGAGAAGAACTGCGCAAGCTCCTTCGACGGGAGGCCCGAGACACGCTCGACGTAGCTGACGAGGTCGCCGTAACCCGCCCGGACGACGGCGCAGATCTCCGGGTCCTCGCAGGCGGCGTAGGCCTGCATCTGGGCCCGCAGGTAGATCCGGTCGGATTCGAGCAGCACGCCGTAGGCCTCGCCGATCGCGTGCAGGGCCTCCTCGCCCCGCTTGCCCTCGGCCGCCCGCTGGAAGATCTCGAGCGTCTGGCGGAAGCAGCGCGCGACGCCGGCCAGGTACAGCTCCTTCTTCGTGCCGAACAGGCGGAAGACATACGGCTGCGAGATGCCCGCCAGGCGGGCGATCTCCTCGGTCGAGGCGCCGTGCAGCCCTTTCTCGGCGAACTCGGCGACGGCGGCGTCGAGGATCTCCTCGCGCCGCTCCTCCTTCGACTTTCGTTCCGACACGACCATCCGCCTAGGTTAGTGATGACTTACTAGTTTGTCAAGCGCTCTGCCCGAGCTTCTGACCTCACCATGCTGCTGCCTCGGCCGGCTACAGACTCGCCGCGAGCGCCGCCGCCACCCGGTCGAGATCGCTCCCCGTGAGCCGGGTGTGGAAGGGCAGCGCGAGCGCCCGCTCGAAGACCGACCGGGCGCCCGGGAACTCGCCCCGGCCGGCGTAGGCCGAAAGGAGCGGCAGCGAGTAGGTGCCGATCTGCGCCTCGATCCCCTGGGCGCGCAGCGCGGCGAGCACCCGGTCGCGCTCGGCGACCTGCACGACGTAGGCCTGCCAGCCGTGCACGTCGCCCTCGTCGGCGCGCGGCAGCCGCACGGGCAGGTCGCGCAGACGGTCGGTGTACCCCTCGGCGATCCGCGTGCGGGCCGCGAGCAGCTCGTCGATGCGCCGGGCCTGCGGGATACCGACGGCGCAGAGAATGTCGGAGAGGCGGTAGTTGAAGCCGGGCGCCGGCATGTCGGGCGGCACGAGCGAGCGCCACCCGTGGTTTCGCAGCCGGCGCACCGCGTCCGCCAAGGCATCGTCGCCGGTCGTGACCGCGCCCCCCTCGCCGGTCGTGACGATCTTGCGCGGGTGGAAGCTCAGGCAGCCGGCGACGCCGAGCCCGCCGCAGGCGCGGCCGCGGTAACGGGCGCCGAGGGCGCCGGCCGCGTCCTCGAGCAGCGGCAGGTCGGGCAGCTCGTGCAGCGGCAGCGGCCGCCCGAAGAGGTGCACCCCGAGCAGGAGCTTCGTGCGCGGGCCCACGTCGATCTTGGCCGGGTCGAGGTTCATCGTCTCCGGGTCGACGTCGACGAGCACCGGCTGCAGGCCGGCGAGCGCGACGACGTTGGCGGTCGCGGGGAACGTGTAGGCCGGCACGAGCACCTCGTCGCCCGGCTCGAGGCCGAGCGCGAGCACCGCGAGGTGCAGCGCCGCCGTGCCCGAGGTGACCGCGAGCGCATGCTCGACCTCGCAGATTCGGGCGATCTCCGCCTCGAACTCCGCCACCTTGGGGCCCATGGTGAGCATCCCGGTCTCCAGGACCTCCGCCACCTCGGCGAGCTCGCGCTCCCCGACGTCGGGCCAGCCTAAGCGGATGCGAGCGCTCTCGCCCTGTACCACGCGATCGTCTTCTCGAGGCCTTCGTCGAGCTCCACGGCGGGCTCCCAGCCGAGCACCTCGCGCGCCTTCTTCACGTTCGGGATCCGCAGCTCGACGTCGGCGTAGTGGAGCGGCTGGAACACGATCTCGCCGACCGCCCCGGACAGCCGTTTGATGCGCTGGGCGAGGTCGAAGATCGTCACCGCGGCACGAGGGTTGCCGATGTTGAACGCCTGCCCGACCGCCGCCGGATGCTCGAGGCACAGAAGAACGCCGGCCACCATGTCGGTGACGTAGGTCCAGGCGCGAATCTGCGAGCCGTCGCCGTGGATCGTCAGGTCGCGGCCGGCGAGCGCCGCCTCGATGAAGGCGCGAATGGCGCCGCCGCCGATCTGGCCGGGGCCGAAGATGTTGAAGGGGTGCACGGTCACGGTCGGCAGGCCGAGCTCGTCGTGGTAGGCGTGCGCCATGTGCTCGCCCGCGAGCTTCGAGACGGCATAGGTCCAGCGCGCCTCGCCGACGGAGCCGATCGTCGACACCTGGCCCTCCTCGACGTTCAGGGCGTGGGTCCCGAAGACCTCGCTGGTCGAGAAGTCGACGAACCGCTCGAGCGAGGGAAGCGTTGCGATCGCGGCCTCGAGCGCGTTGTAGGTGCCGATCACGTTCACGCGCATCGTGCGCACCGGGCTCGCGAGCACGGTGTCGACACCGGCGATCGCCGCGCAGTGGACGAAGTGGGTCGCGCCGCTCGCGGCCTTGCGCAGCGCATCCGCGTCGAGCACGTCGCCCTGGATCAGCTCGAAGTTCTGGTGGTCGGCGAGCTCGAGCCCGCTCAAGACGTCGCGGTGGAGGTTGTCGAACGCGATCACGGTGTTCTGCTCGACGAGCTCGCGCGCCAGCGTGGTCCCGATGAACCCGGCGCCGCCGGTGATGAAGATCCGCTTGCCCTCGAGCATCCAGGGAAGGTTAGCCTGGGCGGGTGAAGACCCTTCTCTTCGTGGGCGCCGGACGCCATCAGCTCCAGGCGATCCGGCAAGCCAGGGCCTTCGGCGTCCGTGTGGTGGCGGTCGACGGCAACCCGGACGCGCCCGGGCTCGCCGAGGCCGACATCGCCAAAGTGGTCGACTTCGCCGACGCGGAGGCGGTGATCAAGGTGACCTCCCGCATCTCGCTCGACGGCGCGATGACCGTGAGCTCTGACCGGGCGGTACCGGTCGTCGCGGCCGTGGCGCAGGCGCGCGGGCTGCCGGGGATCGGGCCCGAAACAGCGCACCTGATGACGAACAAGATCGCGATGCGCGGCCGGCTCGCCGACGCCGGCGTGCCTCAACCGCGTTATGCCGCGCTGCGCACGATCTCGGAGACCCGCCGCGCTGCCGACGAGGTCGGGTTCCCGTCGGTGCTCAAGCCGGTCGACTCGGGCGGGCAGCGCGGCATCTTCCGCGTCGAGTCGCTCGACGACATCCATGCCCACCTGCACGAGGCGCTTGTCGCGTCACCGACCGGCGAGGCGATCCTCGAGGAGTACGTCGACGGGCTCGAGCTGAACGGGATCGTGATCGCGCGCGGCGGCGTGGCGGTGCCGCTGACGCTCTCCGACCGGCTGCGGCCGCCGGGCGTCGGCTTCGGCGTCGGCTGGATCCACGTCTACCCCACGACGATCTACGGTTCGCAGCTCGACGAGGCAGAGCGCGTCGCCGTGCACGCCGTGCACGCACTCGGCCTACGAACCGGGATCGGCTTCCCGCAGCTGATCGCGACGCCGGACGGCCGCGTGGTCGTGGTCGAGTGCGCCGCGCGCATCCCGGGCGGGCAGATGGCCGACCTCGTGCGGGTGGCAACCGGCGTCGACCTCGTTGACGTGCAGATCCGGATGGCGCTCGGCGAGGACCTGCCCGACGAGGTCGTTCTGCCCCGGTTCATGCAGCCGCTCGCGATCCGCTTCCTGACGGCGAAGCCGGGGCCGCTGCCCACCGGCCGCGTGCGGCGGATCGGCACGCTCGACAAGGTGCTTGCGTTCCCCGGCGTCGTACAGGCGGGCGTGTACCTGGAGGTCGGTGAGACAATCCGGCCCGTGCGGCTCGACGGCGACAGGCGCGGTTATGTGATCGCGACCGCTGACACGAACCTGGAAGCGCTCGAACGCGCGGAGGCGGCGGCGCGCCTGCTCGACGTGGAGGTGCAATGAGCTGCGACTTCTCACTGGCGCACTACCGCGAGCTGCTGCGCGCAGCGAGGACGGGCGGCTACCGCTACGCCGGGTTCGACCGACCGCCGCAAGACGGCGACCTGATCCTGCGCCACGACGTCGACCTCTCGCTCGTGGCGGCGCTCGCCGTCGCCGAGGTGGACGCCGCCGAAGACGCGTGGTCGACGTTCTTCGTGATGAGGCGGTCGGTCTTCTACAACCTCGCCTCGTCCGAGGGCGCAAGCGCGATCGCGCGCCTGCTCGAGCTCGGGCACCGCGTGGCCCATCACTCCATGTGGCCCGACGTCGACCTCGACGAGCGGTTCGATCCGGTCGTCGCCTGGCACAACCCCGACCCGGAGTACATGGAGGCCCCGATTCCGGGCGCCATCAACGCGATGGCGGCGCCGTTCTTCGACCCCGAGCACTACCGCTCGGACTCGAACCAGGTTTGGCGCCACGGCTGCCCCCACGTCGGGCTCGAGGGCGGCGCGTACGACTGGCTGCAGCTTCTGACCCACCCGGAGATCTGGGTCTTCGACGGGCAGACGATGCGCGAGTCGATGGAATCGATGCTCGATGCCGACCGCGCCGCGCGCATCCAGCACATGCGCTGCGACAAGATCGACCTCTCGTGAAGGCGATCACGGTGATGGTGACGGCGTCGGGCGCGCCCGGCACCGCGGCGCTCCTGCGCGCGCTCCGCGAAAACGGTGAGCGCGAGGTGCGGCTCGTCGGCACCGACATGGGCGACTGCGCGGTCGGACGGCACCTCTGCGACGCGTTCCACATCGTCCCCGGCGGCGCCGACCCGGCGTTTCCCGACACGATGCTCGCAATCGCAGAGCGCGAGAGGGTCGACGCGATCCTCCCTCAATCGTCATTCGACCTGGCTGCGCTCGCGGAGCACGTCGGCATGTTTCCGATGCCGGTGCTCGTGTCGAGCCCCGACGCGATCCACCGCTCGAACGACAAGGCTGAGACGTACGCGTTTCTGCATCGCATCGGTGTGCGCACACCGGAGTTCCGGCGCGTCAACGGCGCGGGCGAGGTCGAGGCGGCCGCGCGCGAGCTCGGCTATCCCGAGCGCGCGGTGTGCTTCAAGCCGGTGTTCTCGTCCGGCTCGCGCGGGTTCCGCATCCTCGACTCGACCGTCGACCGCGCGCACCAGCTGCTGAACGAGCGGCCGGGCTCGGTCGCGATGCGGCTCGAGGAGGCGGTGGAGCTGCTGCCCGCCGAGGGCGGCCCCGACCTGTTGGTGATGGAGCTCGCGACGGGCGGCGAGCGGACGGTCGACGGCATCGCCAACGGGCGCGAGATCGTGCTCGGCCATCCGAAGACACGCGAGGCGATGCGCGCCGGCCTCGCGATGTACTTCGTGACGCTCGACGACGGCGAGCTGATGCGCACCGCCAACCTGATCGTCGCCGAGCTCGGGATCGAGCACTTCTTCAACATCCAGCTCGTCGGCGAGAGCGTGATCGAGATCAACCCGCGCATTTCGACGATCGTCTACCAGGAGGACCTGAACCTGCCGTACCTCGGCGTGAAGCGCGCGCTCGGCGAGATCTCCGAGGACGAGCTCCGGTCGTACGCCTCACGCATCCGCCCCGGCAGGACTGCGCTGCGCTACTTCAACCAGCTCGAGTTCGACCAGTGAGCACCTCCGGACGCGTCCTGGCAGGTCGTGTCCCGTGGTCAGACCAGGGTTACCGAAGTGTCACAAACAATCCACAGCCTGCCGCCGACACCGAAGGCAAGCCGCGCGGCAGGTCGTGACCGTCGTCGTGACCGTGGTCAGACCAAGGTGATGCGCGCGTGACCGTGTCAGACCAAGGTGACGCGCGCGTGACGAAGAGTCCACCGCCTCGGGGCTTGCGGGTGACGCACTGCCCGGTCAACATCGCCGGGATCCCCTGGGAGAACGTGCAGGCGCTGCGGCGGAAGGGGCTCGACGCGCGGCTCGTCGTCTTCGAGCGCGGCACGCTGCATCACGAGGCCGACTGGTCGCTCGAGCGTCGCGGCCCCCTGCCGGTGAAGCTCGCGCAGCAGTTCGCGGCGTTCGCCCGGCTCGCACCGCGCACCGACATCTTCCACTTCTACTTCGGGCTGACGCTGATTCCGAAGTCGCTGCAGTTCCCCGCGCTGCGCGCGCTGGGCAAGAAGAGCGTCTACCACTACCTCGGCTCCGACATCCGCGGCAAGACACCCGCCGAGCTCGCCTACGGCAAGCGGGCCGACGCCGAGATCGTCGGCTCCTACGATGCGCTCCGCTGGGTGCCGGAGGCGCACGTCGTGCCGCCCGGGCTCGACCTGCGCGAGTTCACCCCGGTGCCGCCGTCCGACAGCCCGCGGCCGCTCGTCGTGCACGCGCCGTCGGACCGCGAGAAGAAGGGCACGCACGTCGTGATCGACGCGTGCAACGAGCTCGACGTGGAGCTCGAGATCGTCGAAGGCGTCCCGCACGAAGAGGCCCGCGCCCACTACGCACGCGCCGACATCGTGGTCGACCAGCTGTACGCCGGCTGGCACGGCGTCTTCGCGCTCGAGTCGATGGCGCTCGGCAAGCCGGTCGTCACCTACCTGAAGCCCGACGTCGTCGAGCAGAGCGCCGCCGGCTTCGGAATGCGCATCCCGATCGTCCCCGCGACCAGCGACACGCTCGTCGAGGCCCTGCGCCCGCTCGTCGCCGATCCCGCCCTGCGCCGGGAGATCGGCGCCCAGAGCCGGGCCTACGTCGAGCAGGTGCACGACATCGACCGCGTGGCCGACCGCCTGCTCGACCTCTACCGTTCGCTCTAGTCGTGCCCGGTCTCGCCTTCCAGATGCGGCGCCTCGTGCGCCACTCGGCGATCTACGGCATCGGCGGTCTCGTGTCGCGGATCCTCGCGACGATCCTGCTGCCGCTGTACACGCACTACCTGCCGCCGAACTCGTTCGGTCAGGTCGAGATCGTCACGGCTGCCACGGCGGTGCTCGCGATCGTGCTGCAGATGGGGATCGCGAGCGCGTTCTTCCGCTTCTACTTCGACGCGAAGGAGCACGCCGAGAAACTCACCGTCGTCCGCACCTCGTTCTGGTTCACGATGATCATGGCGACCGTCGGGCTGGTGCTCGGCCTCGCATTCGCAGGACCGATCGGCCACTGGATCGGGCTCGGTCACGCCCCGTGGCTCGTTCGTGCCGGCGCCGTCGGCCTCTGGGCGCAGACGAACTACCAGCAGTTGACGGCGCTCTTCCGGGTCGAGGAGCGCTCGACGGCGTACGCGATCGCAAGCATCGCGAACGTGCTCGTCACCGTGTCCGCGATGGTCGTCTTCGTCGCGGTCTTCCACTGGGGCGCGATCGGGCTCGTCGTCGGCAACTTCACCGGCACGCTCGTCGTCTACCTCGCACTCGTCGCCTACCGCACCGAGCAGCTCGGGCTCGAGTTCGACCGCGCGCTCTTCCGGCGCATGCAGCATTTCGGGTTGCCGCTCGTCCCGGCAGCGCTCGCGCTCTGGACGATCAACTTCGTCGATCGCGAGTTCGTGGTCTGGTACAAGGGCCTGCGCGAGGCCGGCATCTACTCGGCCGCCGTGAAGATCGCGTCGGTGATCACCTTCGTGATGATCGCGTTCCGCACGGCGTGGCCCGCGTTCGCCTACTCGATCGAGGACGACCGCGAGGCGAGGCGGGCGTACGCGTTCGTCCTCACGTACCTGCTTGCGTTCGCGTCGTGGGCGGCGCTCGCGCTCGGTGCGCTGGCACCGTGGTGGACGAACCTGCTGACGGCGCCGCACTACCACCGGGCCGAGAAGGGAATCGCGCTGCTCGCGTTCGCCGGGGCGGTGTACGCCGGCTACACCGTGCTCGCGATCGGCAGCGGCCGTGCGCGGCGCACGCAGCTGAACTGGGTCGTGACCGGCGTGGGCGCCGCCGTCAACGTGGGCCTGAACTTCTGGCTGATCCCCGCCTACGGAATGGTGGGGGCGTCGATCTCGACGGCCGCCGCGTACGTCGTGCTCTTCGCCGGCATGACGTGGTACGCGCAGAGCGTGTACCCGGTGGCCTACCAGTGGCGACGCGTCGCGACCGCTGTGGGCGTCGCCGTCGGGCTCAACGTGCTCGCGCGGGCGACGGGGCTGTCGCTCGTGCCCTCGCTGCTCCTCGTCGCCGCCTATCCGGTCGCGCTGGCGCTACTCGGCTTCTACTTGCCGGCCGAGCGCGCCCGGCTCAGGCGGCTGCTCACGCGACCCGCCTAGCCTCGACGCGAGCGCACGTACTTGAGGCCGCTGCCGATCGCGCCGGCGGCGACGAGCGCCAGGGCAAGCCCGCCCAGCACGAGGATCGGCAGCGGAGCATTGCTCGCCGAGGCGACGAGACCGCCGCTTGCGCTCTTCTCGCCCAGCGCCGGGTTGTGCGCGGCTGTCTGCGCCGATACGAGCACGTTCTGCGCGGTCTTCGGGAAGCCGTGCCCGACTTGCGCGGGCTCCTTCTTGCCGGCTGCGCGGGCGAGCGCTGCGCGCATCGCCATCGTGATGTCGTCACCGAGGCTCGAGTAGACGGCAGCGTCCGTGGGGAGGTGATGCAGGGCATCGACGTAACAGGCGTGCGGATATGTGGAAGCGATCTTGCCGTCGGCGTACCAGTCGTTGAAGACCTTGTCGCGACAGGGAGCGGCCGCACGCGCAGTCGCCGGAAGCACGACGACGGCAAGCACGGCTACGAGGACGAGGCGCTTCACTCGTGGCCATGTTCGCCGTCCGATCTCAACTTCAACGTCGAGAGCGGTAAGGCTTTCGTAAACCCGCGCGAGCTCTGTGAGAGCTTCTCAGCCGGCGGCGAAGCAGAGTGAGGTGTCGCCCTCCGCGGCCGACGCGCAGGGGACGCGCTTCAGCCTGAACCTCGTCGCGACCGTTCGCTCGCGGTAGAGCGGCTTGGCCACGTAGCCGGCGAAGGCGCTCGAGGGCACCGTGCTGCCGAAGCCGTCGGCGCCGCCGAAGTGCGGTGCGGAGACGTGGTTCGAGGAGGCAAGCGCCCCGCCGCTCACGAAGGCGGCGACGACAAGCGTTCCGAGTGCTGCCCTGAGCGATTTCGCGCGCGCCATGCTCTTTCGTATCGGCGCGCGGTCCGCTGACCTTGGTCACCGTGCAGGGGCGCGCGGCTTCCCGGTTTTGGGTGATCGGCGGTCGTTAGGACAGGTAGTAGACGGCCATCGTGATGCCGAGCGCGAGCCCGACGATCCCGAGGAGCGCGAGCACGATGCCGCCGAGCACGATCGGCAGCGTCGCGGGCGCATAGCCGTCCCTGGCGATCTCCGCGAGATGGTGCTCCTCGGCGATCGCCTTCTGCACGAGTGAGGTCATGCCACATTCTGCCGCAACTCGTGGCAAATGTCACGTTATCTTACGAGGGCGAATGGCGGATCTTCTGAGCGCTGCCGGGCCGACGAGGTGGCGCATGGGTCTCGGGTTGCGAGAGCTATTCTCTAACCATGGGCGAACGCCTCAGGTTGACGATCATCTTCGAGGAAGCCGACGAGGAAGGGTGGATCGTCGCTTCGGTCATCGAGGTGCCAGGGGCGATGAGCCAGGGCCGGACTCGAGCCGAGGCGCGGGAGAACCTCATCGACGCGCTTCGCCTGATGCTGTCTCCGGACGTCGACGACCATCGCGTACTCGATGGCCGTAGCGAACCGCTCGAGCTCACGCTGACGGCGTGAAGCTCCGGGAGCTCGAGCGACACCTCCGGGCTCACGGCGCCCGGAAAGTCGCCGAGGGCGCCCGGCACACAAAGTGGCGAAGCGAGAACGGAGCGAAGGCGACGGCGGTTCCGCGCCACGCCGAGGTCGGCCCGGGACTCGTGCGCGCGATCTGCCGACAGCTCGGCATCCCGCCTCCCTGAAAAGACGCGGCCAGGCGCACGAAACCGGTGTCTGACACCCTCGGGTGTCAGACACCGCCCGCGACGAGTTCGAAGCGGTTGCCTGACGGGTCGCGCGAGGCGCCGTCGAGGCGTGCGAGCACGCGGTCGCGCTCGGCCTCGTCCGGCACGACGATCGTGTAGCCGAGCAGGCGCGCGGTGCCCTCGGGCGCCGCCGCCGCGCCGCGGCTCTCCCAGGTGTTCGCGCCGAGGTGGTGGTGGTAGCCGCCGGCACTCAGGAACGCCGCCTCGCTTCCGAGCTGCGCGATCAGGTCGAACCCGACCAGGTCGCGGTAGAAGCGCACGCTCTCGGCGACGTCGGCCACGCGCAGGTGCACGTGCCCCATCCGCGTGCCTGCCGGCAACGCGACGACGGGCTCGGAAGCCGCCGCGAGCAGGTCGTCGACGTCGAGCGGCCAGGTGCCGATGCGATTCGCCTGCCCGTCCCACAGCTCGCGCGGACGGTCGGCGTAGATCTCGATCCCGTGGTGGTCGGGGTCGCGCAGGTAGAGCGCCTCGCTGACGAAGTGATCGGACGCACCGGTCAGCAGCACGCGGTCGCGGATCGCATGCTGCAGCCAGGCCGCGAGGTCGGCGCGTTCCGGCACCAGGAGCGCGAAATGGAACAGGCCGGCAAAGCCGTCGGCGGGCCGCGCGCCCGGCTCTTCGAGCAGATGCAACAGCTCGCGGCCGCCGGCGCCGAGGCTCGCCTCGCCGCCGCCCTCGGCGAGCACGTCGAGGCCGATCGCCTCGCGGTAGTAGGCCAGTGAGCGAGCGAGCTCCGCGACCGTCAGCTGGACGGCGCCGACGGTGGTGGCTGCGGCGATCGGCATGCCCCTAGCCTAGTCACCGGGCACTCGCCGCAACCCGTTCCGGGGGGTGCGGGCGCGCACGCGCGGCGATCTCTGCGCCTCTTGCGAGGCCCGATCGACCCTGCGGTGCGTTTCTTCGTCCTCATCGGCCTGGTCGCGACCGCCTGCGCGTTGTCGGCGCAGACGGCGCTCGGCGCGACGCCGGTTCGCATCGTCGTCGCGGTGGTCGACACGGGCGTCTCGCCGGCGCGGCAGTTCACCGGCCGTCTGCTCAAGGGCTGGGACTTCGTCGGCAACGACTCGAACACAGCCGACCAGAACGGCCACGGCACGGAGCTCGCGAGCATCGTCGCAACGCAGTGCCCAGGCTGCGCGATCTTGCCGGTGCGCGTCCTCGGCCAGGGAGGCCTTGGCACCGTTGCGACGGTGATCCTCGGAATCCACTGGGCGGTCGAGAACGGCGCCAACGTGATCAATCTGTCGATGACGACCCTGTCGGACAACCCCGACCTGACCGCCGCGATCGAATGGGCCGTCGGGCGCGGCGTCACGACGGTGCTGGCCGCCGGCAACCGCGGTGCGCCGATCGGCTATCCGGGCGCGATGGCGCCCGGCGCACTGACAGTCGGGTCCGTCGACTCCGCCGGAAAGCTGTTCGGCTGGTCGAACTACGGCCCCTGGGTCGACGTCGTCGCGCCCGGATCGCTGACCGCCCGCTCGATCGACGGGCGTCTCGTACCGGCGATCGGAACGTCCGCCTCGGCCGCGTACGTCTCGGGTGCGGCGGGCCTGCTGCTTGGCTGCCAGAGAACGTTGACCCCCGCAGAGGTGATCGTCCGTCTGGAAGCCAGCCTCGCGCCACATCTCTGTTGAAGACCAGATCGCTATCGGTCACGATGGAGCAGCGCCACGGCGCGGGCCCATGGCACAAACCCTCTTTCTTTCACCCGCAGCGTCGTAATGCGCCGCGATCCGCTTGCGCGTCCGGATGAACTGATCCGGCGCGTCTACGCGTACGTCGCGTACGTCGTCGGTGACGGCCCCGACGCCGAAGACATCACGAGCGAGGCGTTCGTCCGCGCAACGCGTTACCGGCAGAGCTACGACCCGTCGAAGGGCTCGCCTGCGACGTGGCTCGTCGGGATCGCGCGCCGCTGCATCGCAGACCGCCCCCGCCCTCCGGAGCCGACCGACCTCGTCGATCGCGAGTCCGTCGACGTCCATGAGTCGCGGGCCGATGTGCTGACGGTTCGCGCCGCCGTTGCACGCCTGCCGAAACGCGATCGCGAGCTCGTGGCGCTCCGCTACGGCGCCGATCTCACGGCACGGCAGATCGCCGAGACCCTCGGCCTGCAGACGAACGCCGTCGAGGTCGCGCTGCACCGCCTGCACGCCAAGCTGCGCACGGAGCTCGCGGCCGACTTGGGCCCGGACGAGCAGCACGATCCGAGTAAGGGTTTTGGCTCGACCGCGGGTATCTAGTGCAGTACGCCCGCGCGACAGACTTCACCGCCTGACCCTCTCCCGGGCCAGAGTGAAGACGAAGGGGCGGCCGTTCGGCCGCCCCTTCACGTTTCTCCCGGGCCGCAAGCTGCCTTGAGTCGGGAAGCCTACGTTTGCCAAGGCCGGCAGGGCAATCCCCAAAAAGGGCGATCCGCCGAAACCAGGTTCCTCGGCTTAGAAGCTCTTTCGCCAACCTGAGTAGCTGTCAGGCGACGACGCGGTACACCTGGAACACCTCGGCGTACTCGCGGTTCACGTTCGTGCCGTGGGTGCGGGCGACGTTCCAGACGTACTCGGAGTTTGCGTAGCGGCGGTGCTGCTGCGAGGCGTAGCGCTCGAGCGCCGCCACCTTCCGCTCGACGTGGCGCTGCTCGAGCGCCAGGTAGGCCTGGTAGCTGAAGTCGAAGTTGTTCCAGGGGATCTCGTAGCCGAGGATCGTCGTGCGCTTGAAGGCGCGCAGGCCCTCGTTCGCGATCGTCTGGTGGTCCTGGTGCACGTCGTGCAGCGACGGCATGAAGACGCAGTCGGGCTTCCAGTCGGTCCAGATCTCGATCAGGAGCTCGAGGATCGCCTGGCGGTGGTCGGGGAACGTGCGCACGTCGAAGTCGTGCACGGTGAGGTTCTCGGGCGGGATGCCGATCTCGGCGGTCGCCTCGCGCACCTCGAGTGCGAGCGTGTCGGGCGCGAAGCCCTCGGGCAGCGAGCGGGTGGCGATCGAGAAGGCGACGTAGCGGACGTCGGCGCCTGCCTCGACGAGCCGCGCCATCGTGCCACCGCAGCCGAACTCGCCGTCGTCGGTGTGCGGCGCCAGCACGAGCGCACGCTCGATCCCGTCGATCACGTGGGCTGCTCCAGCCGACAGCGGAGTGTTGTGCTCATCCGAGGATCATGCCGGACGATCACGCCGGCAGGATCCGGAAGGCAGCGCAGTGTCGCGGTTGGATCGCACCGAAGTGGCGGTGATCAAGGGTTATGACCAGGTCGGTGCCAAGACGCTCCGCAAGCGCGACCACGCTGGCGTCCGTACCGCCGAGCGGGAAATCACGATACTGCTCCACGAGCTCGGCGATCCGAGCCCAGTCCTCGGGTGACGGCGCCTCGACGTCGAGGAAGCCCAAACCGCGCAGGAACGCCGCCTCGGCAGCAGCACCAAGTCGGCGCCCGACGATGTACGTGACCTCGGCAACGACGAGCGCTGGGATGACAAGCTGGATGTCTCCCCGTTGGAGAAGGTCGAGGGAGCGCTGATGGTCGTCGTCGGCGGTATCGGTGACGGCGTAGAGCGGGCCGGAATCAACGACCCCGATCACGATCCCACTCCGCCGCCAGAAGATCCTCGAGGTCCCGGGCGGTCGAGCGGTACCCGCTCGACCCAAGCGAAGCGAACGGGAGTGCGCGAGAGCCCGAGCCGGCGAGGCCGAGATGAGCGGCAAGCGCCTCGCGGGCTACCTGCGACACCGAGACGCGGCGCCGGTCGGCGGTGCGGGCAACCGCCGCTGCAAGGTCATCGGGAAGTGAGACGGTGGTGCGCTTCATACGTGCATACTAGCTGGTTCAAGCGCTCTGCTCCACGGAGGGCATCCACGACCGGGCGCCGACCGCGATCAGCGCGAGCAGGGCCCAGAACGTGGGGTCTTCGAAGAGCGCGTCGTAGAAGAGGCAGTGCACGAGGATCGCGACCAGGGCGAGCCCGAACGCAAGTCGCGCTGCACCGTCGAAGTCGCTGCCGAGCCGGCGAAACGCGAGCCGCAGCGCCACGAAGACAAGCCAGAGGAACGCCAGCACCCCGGGAAGGCCGAGCTCGGCCGCGACGGTGATCGGCGCGGTGTGCGAGGCGGCGGCCTTCGGCTCCTTGCCGCGCAGGTGCGCGACCTCGGCGTAGGCGCGCTTGAAACCGCCGACCCCGACGCCGATCAGCGGATGGTGCAGGGCCACCTTCAGCCCAGTCGAGACGAGCGTCGAGCGACCGCTCGTCACGTGCGAGAGCGAGGCCTTGTGGCGGATCGCGGGCGAGGCGGCGACGGCCACGACAAGCACGACCGCACCGGCGGCGACGAGGTAGAGGCTGCGCCGGCGCCAGGCGAGCACGGCGGCAACCGTGACGCCGGCTCCGAGCGCGACGAAGCTCGACTGCGAGAACGAGGGCAGCAGGCCGGCCCACGTGATCCCGATCGTCAGCGTCGCTGCGATCGCCCAGAGCGGGTCGCCGCCGCGCCGCCACAGCACCACGACAAGGCTCGCGAGGATCGCGAGCACGAGGAAGCGCCCGTAGATCGACGGGTCGTAGAACACCGAGTTGACCCGGTAGAACCAGCCGCTCGGCGCGTAGGCGTTGTCGACGCGAACCTTGGGGTTCCAGAAGATGTTGCGCGTCTCGTACTGCACGATCCCGATCACGGCGAAGACGAGCGCCATCAGCGCAAGCTGCACGTAGAGCGCAAGCACCCAGCTGCGCGACCAGACGAGCCGTGCGAGCGCGACGGCGAGCAGACCGAACGGCAGGACGAAGAAGAGCAGCTCGATCGCGCCCTGCCGCACGTCCTTCGACCAGAGGAGCGACACGCCGTCCCACGCGACGAAGGCGGCGACGGGCCAGGCGAGCGGGCCGAGCTCACGCGAACGGTTCGACCCGTCGCCGTAGAGCTCCCAGGCGAGCGCGAGCGCCGCGACCGCGACGACGGCGTAGATCGGCAGCAGCAGGTTCGCCTGCGTCGAGCCGACGTGCACCGGGATGCGCGCGGGCACGCAGGCGAGCGTCGCGAGTGCGAGCAGCCAGGGCAGCCGCAGCACGGCGTAGGTTCCGACCGCCGCGGCGATCACACCGACGACGGCGGCGGCTGCAAGCAGACGGTGGTGCCCGTGCGGCGCAAGGTAGACGGTGAGACCGGCGCACCCGAGCGCCCAGCCGGCGAGTCCCGCGACGCGCAGGTCGCGCCGAGGCGCAACGACGAGCAGCGCGAGCCCGATCGCCCCGACCGCGCCGGCCGCCTGTGCGACCCCGGCGCTCACGCCACCACCACCGTGCACCTGGCAGCGTGCCCCGCCGCGAACACGTAGAGCTGGAAGACTCCCTTCGACTTCGGCGCGCGCAGGCTCAGCGTCCCGCGCGGCAGCATGCCCGAGCGGCCGTGCAGCGTCCAGCGCACCCGCGGTGCGTCGGTCGAGACCCGAAGTGCAAATGTCGCGCCGGGCGCGACGACGACCCGCTTCCGTGCGAGCACGATGTAGCGCACCTGCACGATCGCGAACGGGTAGGCCTTGGCGACGTTCCCGGCGACGTCCTGCGCCGAGACCGAGAGCACGTAGCGTCCGGGCCGGGCGCGCGTGCCGTCCGGCAGCCTGCCGTTCCAGGTCAGCTCGCCGCGCTGTTTGCTCGTGCGTGTGAAGAGCACCTGGGTGCCGCCGACGAGCATGATCGCGTGGGCGGGCTCGTCGGTCGTGTAGTGCGTCACGAACACATCGTGGTGGCCGTCGCCGTCGGGCGAGATGATCGGGTGCTGCGGGTGCTTGACGGCGATCTTCGGCGGCTTCGTGTCGAGCTGGATGTTGTTCGGCAGCGTGATCGTGCGGTGTGAGCGCAGCAGCTTGACGACGGGCCGGTAGATGCCGTCGGGCAGGAGCAGCCCCGAGCCGGCGAGACCGTTCCAGACGAGGTCGAGCTTCGTCCCCGGCCTGACCGAGCGGCCGGCGAGCAGCGTATCGACGCTCGCGCCATGGCTGTCCTCGATCCAGACATCGACGCTCTCACGCGTTCGGACGCGGAAGTCGATGCGCGCGACCGGCGCGGCGGTGCCGGCCGGCGAGAAGACGGAGTCGACGTGCGTGCCGTAGATCGGCGAGCGCTCGAGCTTGGCCCGCTCGGTCAGCGCGAACGCCGCAGCAGTCGCCGCGAGCAGGGCGAGGACGACCGCCGTCGACAGGACCCGGGCCACGAGTGACCGATTCTACGTCGGAGCGCCACCGCTTCGAGCGAGCGACGGCCATTGCGCCGCGCTCACTCCCAGGTTGCCGCCGCCAGCGCTGCTTCGAGCTTGCGGGTGACGAGTGTCCGTAGACCCGAGCGCTTGATCCGGCCGACCCAGTCGTCCGACCGGCGCCGGTCGAAACCCTCGGGCAGAGTGAGCTCGGGGAGGTAGGCGCGCCCACTCTGGGGTGCGTGGAGGTAGACCGTGTCGAAGAGCGCTTTCTCGGCGGTCGCCAGGTAGCCGGTTTCTTCCGTGCCGCGATAGCCGTCGAAGAGTTCCGGGGCGAGCTGATGGATCGAGAAGGTGCCGAGGGTGGTCTCGATCTGTGCGGCCTCATGTAGGGAGGCGACAAAGACCTGGCGGGGAATCTGCTCGATCATGCCGTGCCGCGCGAGCGCAGACCAGAAGGAGACGTAGGCCGGGTCGGGTGCAGTCAGGTACGGGGCCAGTTGGAAGGGCTCGACCTCGTCGGGTCCGAGCGCCCAGAGCCCGCGGCGGAGCCGGCGTGCAAGCCCGGCTTCTGCGAGCGAGCGCAACAGGTTGCTCGCGCGGGGGAGTGAAAGCGTCAGGCGAGCCGCTGCGTCGCGGGTCTCGATGACCGGCCTCCCGATCCGGAGCAGTTCGCCGTAGGACTCGGTCGCTTTCACCGCGCCTCCGACAGCCGCGTGACGACGAAGCTCTGCAGCTGCTCCCAGGCCGAAGCGTCGGCGTAGAGCTCGGCGATCTCCGAGTCGAGGAACGGCAGCACCTGAGCGCGGAAGGCGGATGCGGGCAGATCGAGCGCACGCCCGGCCGCCCGCTCCAGCACGTGAGCCTTGACCGTGATCGGCGTCGGCGGCCGGCGGCGCAGGAGCAGGTCGAGGTCGAAGACGTCTCGCGCCTGCGTCTCCGAACGTGCGGCGAGCGCCTCGACTTTCTGTTCGAGAGCTGCCTCCGCCGTGTAGTGCATGAGCGCCGGGGCGCGCAGAGCGTAAGGGGCGGCGACGTCGCCCGGCACGACCTCCAGCACGTGGCGCTCGTCGCCGTTGCGGCGGCTGAACTCGATCTTCGTGCGGACCGGGTCACGCCGGCCGCCGGCGACGATCGACACCTTCCAGCGCTGGGTCGTCTCTGTCTGCTTCGGTTTGGTGAAGGCCTCGACCGCCAGGCCGCCGCTACGGAGCAGCCTCTCAATCGCCGGAGAGGTGAGAACGCCGTCGACCTTCTCGGCCAGTGCCCACGATTCGATCCCGTCCACGTCCAGGTCGATGTCCTCGGAGTAGCGCGCGCTCTCGAAGAAGTAGCGGAGGTTGACGCCGCCCTTGAGCACGTAGCTGCTCTGGTCGAGGCGCACCTGTAGGACCTGGAGAAACGCCAGGTGGAAGAACTCGATGATCTGGGCGTCGCGCAGGGGCGGCATCACATTAGCGTAGCAGTTGTTTCGCTATAGCGAAATAACTCTAGATCTAATCTCTGCCGTCCGGCCCACCGGTGCCGTCACCCTTTCAGGGCGTGCCGGCGCTATTCGAGCGCGACCCGTCACCCGAACTTCCCACCCAACCGCCCCGAAACCGCACTCCTCGCGCCGGGACGCTGCCCGATGACTCCAGCAGATGGTTCTCCTTCGGCCGTTCCTCGCTGGTCTCGTTGCCGTCCTGGCCGTGGTCGCCGCACAGCCTGCGGCGGCCTCGCCGGGCCGGGCCCCGTGCTGGAGCGGCTACTCGTACGTGGGCGTGCAGAGCGCGACACCGGCGTTCGGTGTGTCGGCCGTCCTCTCGGTCACAGCCGTGCCGGCGGTCGGCTCGGGCCACGTCGCGGCCTGGATCGGCGTCGGCGGCGCCGGTCTCGGGCCCGGTGGGAGTGACGAGTGGCTCCAGGCCGGGATCGTCTACGAGTCGAACGGCGGTGCGCACCTCTACTACGAGCTCAAGCGTCCGGGCGATGCCCACGCGACGTACGTCCAGCTTGGCGTCGTCGTCCCGGGTGAGCCCCATTCGCTCGCGCTGTTCGAACGCAGCGGACTGCGCGACTCGTGGAGCGTGACGATCGACGGCGTGCGCACCGGGGCTCCCGTGGTGCTTCCGGGCAGCCACGGCACCTTCGCACCGATCGCCACCACCGAAAGCTGGGACGGAGGCGTGGCCGGGAACTGCAACCGCTACGGGTTCGACTTTTCACGGCTTGCGCTGGAGTCGGGGTACGGAAGCGGCTGGCGTGCCTTCGACCTCGCGCGCGTCCTGCATGACCCGGGCTACCGGCTTGCGCTGCGCCCGAGCGGCTTCACCGCCGCGTCGCGGTAGCTACACCGAGAACGGAATC
>DATLQV010000019.1:0-3141 GCA_035534955.1 Gaiellaceae bacterium | reverse complement strand
CGCCGCGCCGCTTTCGCCGCTACGGCCTCCCGTGGGAGCTTCAGCTGGGCTTTCGTGCTTGCCGGGCCCGGTAGGTGCCGGGCCCGTCTTGCGACCCAAGCTCGGTTCGGTGTGGTTTACGACTTCGCCCTGCCCCCCCGCCGAGGGTTCGCCGGCGCTCGAGCGCGCCGCCTTCTGGTTGGCTCGGTTCTGTTCGAGCTGCATCGCCGCGAGCATGAAGTCGTGCCAGATGAGGGCGGGATAGGTGCCACCGAACACGGGCTTGCCTCCGAAGTCGGTTGTCATCGGGATGAGCTTGTTGGGGTAGCCGACCCACACGGCGACCGTGTACTTGCTGTCCCAGCCCACGAACCACGCGTCGCCGTAGTTCTCGGTCGTTCCGGTCTTGCCCGCCGCGAACTGGCCGATCGCGGCGGCTTTCGCCGTCCCGTACTGGAGGACGGTCTCGAGCATCGACGTCTCCGTGGAAGCCACACCCGGCGGCAGCACGCGCTTGGCGATCACCTGATTGACGTCGCGCCGGTGTCCGTCCGGGAGCGCGCCCGAGCCGGCGTTCACTTCCTGGATGCCGACCGGCTGCAGGTCGGACACGAGCGTGCCACTGACGCGCTCGCCCCCGTGGGCGATCGTCTCATATGCATGGGCCATGTCCAGCGGCGTCACACCGACGTTCAATCCCCCGATCGTCATCGCCGGGTTCGTCGAGATCGGGGTCGTGATGCCCATCCGGTGCGCGAGATGAGCGATCCGGCCCGTGCCGACCTTGAGGCCGACTTCGGCGTATATCGAGTTGTCGGAGTACGCCGTCGCGCCCGTGAGGGTGTCGGTCCCCGTATACGAGGCTTCGTCGTTGTGCACGACGAACCGTTCGTCGCCGTTCGGTCCGTGCACGTTGAAGACCTTTACCCGTGAGCTCCACGTCGAGTCGGGCGAGATGCCATCCTCGAGGGCCGCGGCCAGGTCGAACGCCTTGAACGACGACCCCGGCTGACGCTCGCCCTCCGTGGCGAGATTGAAAGGGGTCGTGTTGTAGTTGCGCCCGCCCACCATCGCACGCACGTCACCCGTCGAGTTTTCGATAACCACCATCGAGGCGGCGGGCCCTTCCGGGCCGGGCAGGTATCCGTTGACCGCCTGTTCGGCGGCGCGCTGCAGGTTGAGATCGAGCGTCGTCTTGATCCGCAGCCCTCCGTCGAACGTGCGCGTCGGCCCGTAGCGTTCGATGATCTGCTGCTGCACCCAGTTCGTGAAATAGCCGGCGTCGACGCCTTCCACGAGCGTCTGGTGGGGCAAGGTGACGTCCCTCGGCGCGGGCAGCGACTGGCTGACGCTTTCTTCGTACTCAGGCCGGGTCAGATAGCCCTGTTCGAGCATCTGCCTCAAGACGAGATTGCGGCGGTCTCGCGCGGCGAGCGGTTTGGTGACCGGGTCGTAGTAGGTGGGAGACTGAATCACGCCCGCCAGCAGCGCCGCCTCCCACGGCTCGAGCTCTTCGACGCAGAGCTTGTGCCTCAGCGTGCCGCAGCCGAGATGGTTGACGTCCGAGCCGAAGTAGGTTCTCGCCGCCGACTCGATCCCGTAGGCGCCGTTGCCGAAGTAGATCGTATTGAGATAGGCGGTGATGATGCGTTCCTTCGACCATTTGTGCGCCAGCTGGTAGGCGAGGCCGGCCTCGCGCAGCTTCTCGAAGATCGTGCGGTGGGCCTGGGCCTGCAGGGCGTTCTTGACGAACTGCTGCTCGATCGTCGAGGCGCCCTGGATGGCGCCTTTGTGCAGCAGATCCTGGAAGAAGGCGCGTGCGATCCCGCGGACGTCTATGCCGCTGTTGTCGCGAAAGCGCTTGTCCTCGATCGAGATCACGGCCTCCTTGACGACCTGTGGGATCTGCGAGGGAGTCACGAGCACCTGGCTCTGCCGGCTGATGATCCCGAGCGGCCGGCCCTGGTCGTCGAGCAGTTCCGAGCTGCGCGCTTCCTCGAGCTCCGAGAACTTCGCCAGCGAAGGCAGGTCGGACGCAACGGCCATGAACATGCCGAACACGAACGAGATGAGGCCGAGCAGCAGGACCGCGAACAGAATCAAGAGGAAACGAAGCCTCTTCAAGCGCGGCCGGCTGCGGGCAGGCGATGCGGCCAGCTCCACCGGGAGGCGAGAGTCTAGCATTGGGGTTTGTGCGCGAAGTCAGCTCAGAACCGGACGAGGGGGACGTTCGCGAGGCCGGTCGGCTGAGCGCGAATGCCGTCGATTGCCTGCCCGACGGAGCGCTCGCGGTCAAGCTGGCCAAGGCGCGTAGGGAAGGCCGTCCACTGAGGGTCAAGCTCGGGATCGATCCCACGGCGCCGGATATTCATCTGGGCCATGCCGTCGTGCTGCGCAAGCTGCGAGCGTTCCAGGACGCCGGCCATCTCGTCGTCCTGATCGTCGGGGACTACACGGCGCGCGTCGGGGATCCATCCGGACGCTCCACGCTGCGCCCGATGCTCTCAGCGGAGCAGATCGAGCAGAACGCCGCCACCTTCAAGGAGCAGGCGCTGAAGATCCTCGACCCGAGTCCCGAGCGTCTGGAGGTTCGCAGCAACGGCGAGTGGCTCGACATGCCGATGGCCGATCTACTGGCGCTCGTGCGCACCACCACGGTCGCGCAGCTGCTCGAGCGCGAAGACTTCGCGCAACGCTGGTCATCCTCGCAGCCAATCTCATTGCTCGAGCTGCTCTATCCGCTGCTCCAGGGCTATGACTCGGTCGCGGTCCGCTCGGATGTCGAGCTCGGCGGCACCGACCAGACGTTCAACCTGCTCCTCGGCCGCGATGTCCAGCGCGCCTACGGTCAGCCCGAGCAGGCGATCCTCACGATGCCGATCCTCGCCGGCACGGACGGCAAGCAGAAGATGTCCAAGTCGCTCGGCAACCACATCGGGATCGTCGAGGAGCCGCAGGAGATGTACGGGAAGGTGATGAGCATCCCCGACGAGCTGCTCGGCGACTACCACCGGCTGCTGCTGGATCGCGAGCCCGATCCCGAGCTCTCCCCGCGCGACGCCAAGCGCGCGCTGGCGCGAGACGTCGTGGCCTGGCTGCACTCGCCGCCGGCCGCCTCCCACGCGCAAGCGCACTTCGATCGCGTGTTCGTGCAGCGCTCCG
>DATLQV010000018.1:0-27248 GCA_035534955.1 Gaiellaceae bacterium | reverse complement strand
CGTCATGGAAGACCTCAGCAAGAGCGAGTACCTCGTCCGGCGACAGGCGATCGAGGGAGCAGCTCGAGCGAACAGGAATACCGCTCGATCCGCGCATCGACAAGGCCGAAGAGATTCTGGGCGAGTTCGCCCAGAAGTTCTGGGACAACGAAACGGAGGCCGCCGAGCGGCGTCGGCTGGTTGCCTCGCTCGTCGAGAGCGTGTCGCAGGACCAGGGCCACATCGTGGCTGTGACGCCACGTGAGCCCTTCCTGCGGTACTTCCGAGCCGCCGACGAACTCGCCAAACGGCGAGCCCGTAATCGCGCGGTCATTAGCGGGAGCGACGGGACTCGAACCCGCGACCTCCGGCGTGACAGGCCGGCGTTCTAACCAGCTGAACTACGCCCCCGGGACGGCGCATTGTAGCCAGGCCCCGTCCAGCCCGTCCGCGACACTGCCTCGGTGAAGCCGAACGTCATCGACTGGATCGCGCTCGCGCTCGTCGTCGTGACCGCACTCGGCGGCATGCGCCGCGGCCTGGTCGTGACGGCGCTCTCGCTCGCGGGGCTCGTCGCCGGTGCGTACGGCGGCTCCCGGGTCGCGCCGCACCTGCTCCACGGCGGCGCCGGCTCGGCGTGGACGCCCGTTGCAGGGCTGATCGGCGCGGTGCTCGGCGCCGTGCTTCTCCAGACGCTCGCTGGCATCGGAGGCTCATTCGTGCGCGGCGGCCTGCGCCTCACGCCGTTCCGCTTCCTCGACTCGTTCGGCGGCCTCCTGCTCGGCGCCGCGGGGGGCGTCGTCTTCGTCTGGGTGCTGAGCGCGACCGCGCTGCTCGTTCCCGGCCAGTCGAGCCTGCGCCGCGACGTGCTGCGGTCGGCGATCGTCCGCCGGCTCGACCAGGCGATTCCGCCGCGGCGGTTGCTGAACCTGCTCGCGCGCATCGATCCGTTCCCCTCGATTGCCGGACCGGCGCCGCCGAGCACGCCGCCGACGGGACAGATCGCCGGCAACGCAAACGTCCAGCGCGCCGCGCACGACGTCGTGCGCGTGCTCGGGACCGCGTGCGGCGTCGGCATCGAGGGCAGCGGCTGGTTCGCCACCCGCGACCTCGTCGTCACTGCGGCTCACGTCGTTGCGGGTGAGCACGACACCGGCATCCAGATCCCAGGCTCCGCGGTTCTGCAGGCGGTCGACGTCGTCGGCTTCGACTCGCACAACGACATCGCCATCCTGAGCGTGCGCGGACTCGGGACGCAATCGCCGCTGCCGCTCGCCGACCCGCAGCCCGGCGCCGCGGTCGATATCGTCGGCTATCCGGAGGACGGGCGGCTGCAGGGGGCCCCCGGACGGATCGGCCGCACCGCCGTCGCATTGACGCAGGACGCGTACGGCAACGGGCCTGTGACGCGGACGATCACGGCGCTCGGCGGCGACATCAAGCACGGCGACTCGGGCGGTCCGGCGATCGATGCGAACGGCGCGGTGGAGTCGACGATCTTCGCCGCCCGCCTCGGCGCGCCCGGCGGTTACGGCGTGCCGGCCTCCGTCGTGCGCCGCGTGCTCGATTCGGCCGGGACGACATCCGTGTCGACCGGGTCCTGCGCCTCGGGCTGAAGCTCGGGCAGGAAATCGACGACGTTCATCGGCGACCGGAACGGCGCGATCACGTACACGCCGTGAGCAAGCTCGCGCGCCGCGTCGATCAGCTCGTGTCCGATCTCCCCGCCGACCTCGCGCGCATCTGCGCCGGCGCGACGGTAGCGCTCCTGCACGTGTTCGGGGACGATCGCGCCCGGGACCTCGTTGTGCACGCGGACGAGCAGCTCCATCGTTCTGATCGGCCAGACGCCGACGAGGACCGGGATCGGCCAGCCGCCGATCCGATCCCGAAACGCCGACAGCGGCTCGAGGTCGAAGAGGAACTGCGTCATCGCAAAGCGGGCGCCCGCCGCCACCTTGCGGTGGAAGCGCTCCGCTTCGAGGCCGAGGTCGTCCGCGGTCGGGTTGACGGCGACGCCCGGGAAGAACGACGTCGGCGCGTCGATGGCGCGGCCGTGGTGATCCTCGCCGCGGTTCAGGCCCGCCAGCAGCTCGACGAGCCCGATCGCGTCGACCTCGTACACGCCGCCGCGTCCCGGGTAGTCGCCCGCCTCCGGCGGGTCGCCGGTGACAGCGAGGATGTTGCGCACGCCTTCTGCATGCGCGCCGAGCAGGATCGATTCGAGCCCGGTGACGGTCATGTCGCGCGGCGTCAGGTGCGGGATCGTCTCGACGCCGGTGAAGCGCTCGATCGCGACCGACGCCATGATGCCGCTCATTCGCGCACGCGCACGCGGGTTGTCGTTGACGTCGACGAACTGCGCCTTGTTCGTGTCGCGCACGGCGCGGGCCGTTTCGATCAGCGCCTCGGGGTTCGCGCCGAGCGGCGGGTCGAGCTGGACGGAGACGACGAACGTCCCGTCGTCGAGGAGCCGCCCGAGCTCAGTGCGACCGCTCGTCGTCGACGGTCGGTTCGCCTGCGCACGCTCGCGCACGAGCAGCGGCGCAGTCGGCGCGAGGTTGTCGTCCACGGCGGCGCGAATGGCGGCGATCTGCGCGGGCGTCGTCCCGCAGCAGCCGCCGATGATGCCGGCGCCAAGCACGCGCGCCTGCGCTGCGAACTCGCCGAAGTACGCCGGTGTCGCGTGCGGGAACACGATCCGCTGTCCGGACATGCTCGCGAGCCCGACGTTCGGCAGGGCAGCGAGCACTCCGCTTTCGCCGGCCATGTCGCCGAGCGCGCGCAGCGCAGCCGAAGGCCCGGCGCCGTGATTCGCGCCGAACGCCGCCAGGCCGAGCGCGCGCAGTCGTTCGCCGGCGACCTGGGCGGAAACGCCCGCGAGCGTCTCGCCTTCCGCGTCGAAGGACATCAGCCCGACGATCGGCAGACTCGACACGCTGCGGATGGCTGCGACTGCCGCCTCGAGGTCGTCGAGGTCGAGGAACGTCTCGACCATGAACAGGTCGGCGCCGCGGCCCTCGAGTAGGCGCGCCTGCTCCGCGTAGGCCCGCTTCGAGTCGGGGCCGATGGAGCCGGCGATGAAAACGTCGCGGCCGGAGACGTCGCGAGCCTCGCGCGCGAGGCGTACGCCTGCGCTGTTGATGGAGTCGAACTCGTCCTCCAGGAAGTGCTGCGCGAGCTTCGACCGGTTGGCGCCAAAGGTGTTCGTCTCGATCAGCTCCGCGCCGGCGCGGATGTAGCCGAGGTGGACGTCGACGACGCTCTCCGGCGCGCGGAGGTTCGCCTCCTCGGGGCAGCGCAGCCGCGGCACGGCGCTCGCGAGGAGGGCGCCCATGCCGCCGTCGGCGACGATTGGCGGCCCCTCGGCCAGCCGCTCGAGAAATCGGCTCATCCAAGCCAAGTCTAGGCGCTCAAGGAGATCGCTTTTCCTGCCGATACGGGGGAAACTCCTCCCGGGGACTGACGGCAATCATCTCTGCGGCAGGGGGGACGTGGCGGCGCTTCGAGCGCCGCTGCGTTTTTTCTCAGGAGTGGAGCGTCCGGCCTTCCATGCCGCCGGCGACGGTGACCAACTCGCCGCTGATGTGACCGGAGAGCTCGTCGGAGGCGAGGACGACTACGGCACGTGCGATGTCCTCGGCCATCGCGACCTTACGCAGCGGCATCGTGCGCGTCAGCCGCTCGACCACCTCCGGATCGAGCGCGCCTCGCGTCATCGGCGAGTACGTCCATCCCGGCGCCACGGCGTTCACGCGACCGAGGGGCGCGATCCGGACGATCTCGTTCTTCAGGCTCAGGAGCAGCCCGACCTGGATGGCGGACTTCGCGGCGGCGTAGTCGGCGTGCCCCGCCTCGCCGAAGCGGCCGGCGGTCGAGCCCACGAGGACGAGGTTGCCGTGGCCGGCGCGCTCCACCTCGTGCAGGAACCACTTCGCGGTGAGGAACGTCGCGGTCAGATTGGCGCGCAGCACGTCCTCCCAGCGGTCGAGCGGGAGCTTCCACACCGGCTCGTCGTCGCGCGGCCAGACGCCGGCCACCGCGGCGCAGACGTCCACGGCACCGAGCTCCTCGCGCGCGCGCGTGAACAAATACTCCACCGCCGCCTCAGCGGTGAGGTCGGCGCCGATCGCGATGCCGCCGCTTTCCGTGGCTAGCGCCTCAGCCCGCTCGCGGCTCGTGTTGTAGTGGACGACGACGCGCGCGCCCTCGGCCGCGAAGGCGCGCACGCATTCGGAGCCGATGCCGCCGGCGCCGCCGGTGACGAGCACGACCTTTCCCGCGAGACCCGTGTCCATCGCCGCAGAGTAGTCTCCCGCCGTGCGCGTCCACGTCATCAGCGACATCGAGGGCGTCGCGGGCATCGTCAAGCGAGGCCAGGCCGGGGGCGACTTGCCGCTGTACCAGGAAGGCCGCAAGCTCTATACCGAGGAGATCAACGCGGCCGTTCGGGGCGCGAAGGCTGCGGGCGCGACCGAGATCGTCGTCATGGACTGCCACGGCGCGGGCGGCGACTACACGTTCAACTCGCTCGTCGCCGACATGCTCGATCCGGACTGCGAGTTCGTCATCCAGAGCGAGTGGACGGAGTACACGGCCTTCCTCGAGGAGGGCTGTGACGCTGCGCTCTTCGTCGGCATGCACGCGATGGCGGGAACGGCGGACGGCGTGCTCTCGCACACCGTCTCCGGTCAGGCGTGGCAGAGCCTCCGGTTCAACGGGACGCTCGTCGGCGAAACGGGCATCAACGCCGCGCTGTGTGGTCAGTGGGGCTGCCCGGCCGTACTCGTCACGGGCGACCGCGCCGTCTGCCGCGAGGCGGTCGACTTGCTCGGCGACGGCCTGACGACTGTCGAGGTGAAGGAAGGGCTCGGCCGGTTCAGCGCACGCTCGAAGACACCGATCGAGGCGCGACGCCTGATCGAGGAGGGCGCGAAGCGCGCGCTGCAAGACCTGAAGGCCGTGCAGCCATACGATCCGGGGCGTCCGTGCGAGATCGCGGTCGAGTTCACGACGCCCGACCGACTGGACGAGTACCGCCATCGGCGCGGCGTCGAAGTGACCGGGCCCGCCTCGCTCGTCTCCCGCGGAGACGACTGGTGGCAAGCCTGGTCGGCGTTCTACTTCTAGACTCGACGCATGGCGCCGCGCGTCGTACGCATCTCCGTTGCACCGGTCAAGTCGTTCGGCCTCGTGCATCCGGAAGAGGTGATGCTCGAGCCCGGCGGCGTGACCGGCAACCGGCGCTTCTGGCTCCGCGACGAGCAGGGTGCCCTGTACGCGGGCAAGCGCGACGGCTCGATGTTGCGCATCCGTCCCGAGTGGGACGAGTCGACGCGACGCCTCGCGCTCACATTCCCCGACGGCGATTGCATCGAAGGCGTCGTGGAGCTCGGCGACGAGATCGAGGCGAATCTGTATTCGTGGAACCGCTTGCGGTCACGCAAGGTTCTCGGGCCGTGGGAGGCGGCGATCTCGGAGTACGTGGGCCGGCCGCTGGAGCTCCTCTGGGCAGACGAGGGCGCGGTCGACCGGACACCGCGGGGCGGGACGGTGTCGCTCATCTCGCGCGCATCCCTCGAACGGCTGCGCGAAGAGGTGGGCGTCGACGACGCAGTCGACGGGCGCCGCTTCCGCATGCTGTTCGAGATCGACGGGGTGGACGCGCACGAAGAGGACTCGTGGATCGGAGCCGAGGTGCGGATCGGCGAGGCGACCATGGTCTTCAACGGCGACGTCGGCCGCTGCGTCATCACCTCGCGCGATCCCGACAGCGGCGTTGTCGATCTCCCGACGCTCGTGACGCTCGCGTCCTACCGGCGGGACGGCGTCTCGGAGCCGCTCCCGTTCGGCGTCTACGGAGCGGTGCTCGTCCGGGGCCGCGTCCGCGTGGGAGACATAGCACAACGGCTATACTCGTCTGAATGGCAGCAGCCCGCAGCCGTACCGAGCTGAAGCGTCCGCTCGACCGTCTGCGCGAGCGGATCGTCACAGGCGACCGCGGATACTTCTTCGCGGCGATTGCAGAGAAGGTGGCCGAGCGGCGTGTGCAGATGAACATGTCGCAGCGTGAGCTCGCTGAGCTGTGCGGCACGACGCAGTCGGCGATCGCGCGGCTCGAGCGCGGCGGTCGGCCGCCACGGATCGACACGCTGCTGCGTATCGCCGAGGCGCTCGACTGCGACCTCGTCGTCGAGCTGCATCCGCGCGCGTAGATGACCATCGTGGTCGCCGTCGTCGGCGACTCGATCAGCGCCGGCTCGCCGCTCTGGGATCCCGACCCCGCTGCGCGAGCAGCGATCGCGCATCCGGACGAGCGCAGCCAGTGGCAGTGGTGGGCGGCGGCCGGCGATCCGCGGCTCGAGTTCCGCACGCGTGCCGCGTACGGGAAACGCACGGATGAGATCGCAGGGTTCCTCGACGACGTCGTCGCTGCTGCAGACGTTCTCGTCGTGCAGGGCGGCATCAACGACATCGCGCAGCGGCGGTCGGTCGAGGACGCGGCGCGGAATCTCGCCGACATAGTCGAGCGCGGCCGCCGGCTCGGGCTGCCCGTCGCACTCGCCGACGTCCTGCCGTGGCCGAACGGCGACGAGCGCGCCGCGCGCGAGATCGCGCGTCTCAACGAGCTGATCCACGCGTTCGAACGCGTGACGCTGCTTCCGTTCCACGACACCCTCGCACCGTTTGACCGGTGGAGCGACGACGGCGACCATCCGTCCGTCGAGGGCCACCGGCTCCTCGGCGAACGGGCCGCCACGCTGCTCTCAGAGCTCTAGCTCGAGTCCGTCGTACGCGCGCTCGAGCTTCGCGTCGAGCGGCAGCTCGTCCGGGCGGTGGATGACGACGAGCCGCCGTGCACCGGAGGCTTCGAAGGCGTCGGACGCTTCGCCGGCGGTCAGGTGGCCGCGCTCGGCCGGCTCGGGGTCGGAGAGCGTTGCCTCGCACAGGAACACGTCCGCGTCGCGAGCGAGGTCGGCGAGCCTCGGCGTCGGAGCCGTGTCGCCGGAGTACGCCATCGTGCGACTGCCGTCGCTCACGCGCAGGCCGAACGTCAGCTCCTCGTAGTGCGCGAGCTGCACGGGCGTCACCTCGAATCCGGCGGCGGTGAACACTTCCTCGGCGCGGTACTCGCGCAGCTCGAACGCCTGCTCGATCTGATCCGTGAACGCGAGCTGTCCGCCGAGCGCGCGCAGGCGGCCGCTGCCGCCCGGCGGCAGCCACAGTTCGGGCTTCGGAGACCGGCGGCCCGGACCGAAGGCGGCGCCGAACGTCCACGGGACGAGGTCGCCCCAGTGATCGAGATGGAAGTGCGTGATCGCAATCGCGTCCACTTCGGGCCACGCACCGTTGCCGTTGCGCAGCCGGGCGAGAACCCCGGGCCCGCAATCGAGCAGCAACCGGCCGCTTGCGCCCTCGACGAGATATCCCGACTGGGCGCCGCCGGCGTTGGGCCAGGCGGGCGAGCAGCCGATGACGATCACCTTCATCTGCACATCCTTGCGGATCGTCGCGACCACGCGGGGCCATGTATAACTCCGCCGTGGCCGGTGCCTCTCCCGACATGCTGAAGACGGTCCCCCTCTTCGCCGGGCTCGACCGCCGCGAGCTGGAGCAGATCGCAGCGTCGATGCGCGAGCGCAGCGTCTCCGCGGGCGACGTCGTTCTCGAGCAGGGAGCCGGCGGCGCCGGATTCTTCGTCGTCGAGTCGGGCGAGGCGGACGTGACCGTGGACGGAAACTCGGTCGGCTCGGTCGGCCCGGGCGACTACTTCGGCGAGATCGCTCTGCTCACGGGCTCGGATCGCACCGCCACCGTCACCGCCCGCACAGACATGGTCTGTTACGGCATGACGCCGTGGGAGTTCAAGCCGCTGGTCGAGTCCAACTCGACCATCGCCTGGAAGCTCCTCACGGCGATGGCCCAGAAGCTCCGCTAAGAGAGCCTCTAAACGGACTTTCCGCCCAGGGTGCCGCACAGGCCCGTGGCAAGGAGCTGCAACGTTCCCGCAGCGGCCGAGCGGCCGGCGACCTCGAGCTGGCCCTGGAACTTCAGCGTCACGCCTCCGCGCTCGGCGAGCTTCACCGTTCCGCTCACGGTCACGCCGGGAACGAGCCCGTACGCGGCGAGCCGGAACGCGTCCTGGCCGATCGGAACGAGCTTGCCGCTCGTGAGGCCGGGGACGGGGTCGGAGGATCCGTTGCCGAAGAGCCATGCGGCCTCGGCCTCGGCGATCGTCTTGGAGACGACCGCGAAGGTCGCGGCCGGTGTCGCCCGCCGGGTCGATTTCGCCAGGTGTGGGAACACGCCGATCGGTGCGACGAGGAACGGCGGGCGCGGGCACGAGTCGTTGCTCGTCGGATCGAGCATCCAGTCGTGGACTGCGAGCGCGGCGCAGCCCGACGGATCGGTGGAGGTGACGCTGTGGCCGATGCCGGGGACGATCAGCAGCTTGCCCTGCGGGAACTGCGCGATGACCGACTGCGCGCCGGCGGTCGGCGTCCGCATGTCGAAGCCGCCGCTGAGCGCGAGCACCGGCACGTTCGGCAGCGGGCCGGCTGCGAGGTTCACGCCACCGGCCGGCGCCGGCCACGTGTCGCACAGGCTCGCGTTGCCGAGGTCGGAGGCCCAGGTCCCGAACGGGCCGAAGGTTCCGGCCGGGAGCGCGGCGATCGCGCTACGCAGGAGCGCCGGGCGAGCCGACGGATCGGAGTTCGCAGGCCACGGGAAGGGGCCGTCGCGGCAATCCGTCGCGGCGTACAGGGCCGCGCTCAGATCCGGCGCGGAGAGCTCGGACGCCACCGTGTCCATGACGTGTAACCGCAGGAGCGGGGCCATGTTCCCGAGCCGGGCTGCATGCGCCGCCGCCGGCAGCTCGGCCGCGAGGCCAGGGTTGAGATCCGCGTCGACGACGAGCGAGAGCATCTCGACGCCGGAGAGGGTGTCCTTCTTCGTCTTCCCGTTGGTCTCGAGCACGAGCCCGGTTGCAGGCTTCGCCGCCAGCCGGTTCGCGACCGCGACGACGTCGCCGGCGAAGTCGGGCGTCGCGGCTCGACAGACGTTGTTGGCGCAAAACGCGGCCAGCGTCGCCGGCATCGCGCGGGCGACGTTGGCGCTGTAGGGATCGGGGAGATCGGTCGGCAGCACCGAGTCGAGCACGAGGCGGTCGATGTGGTCGGGATGCGCGTAGGCGTAGGCGAGTGCGAGCTTCGTCCCGTACGACACGCCGAAGAGGGCGATCTTGTCGAGGCCGAGGGAGGCACGGACGGCGTCGAGGTCCTCGACGTGGTCGGCGGTGCCGTAGAAGTCTGCTCCGGGCCCGATCGACGACGCGCACGCCGAGGCCAGCAGATCCTGGCCGGTCGGCGACGTCGAGACCTGGAGGGCGGGGCAGTTCAGGAGGCCTGAATCGCCCGTGCCGCGGTCGTCGTAGGCGACGAGCGTGTAGCCCGGGAAGAGAAAGCGGAAGAGGGCCGCATCCTCCGGCGTGCCGAGGCCGAAGGTGTGGGCCGAGCCCTGGCCGGGGCCGCCGGCGATGAGGAACACCGCGCCGCGCGGTGCGCCGATGGCCGGCAACTCCTGGACCGCCAGGCTGATGGTGCCCGGCACCGTCCCTGTGCGGTCGAGCGGGACGACGACCGTCGAGCACAAGAGTCCCTGGGTCGTGCCGCAGGGCGCACCGGCTGCCGCCGCGGCGCCGGCCCCCGAGGACGCCGTCAGCACGAACGCCATCCCCAGCGCGAGCGCGAACGCCCGCACGCTGCCGCTCAGACCCACCGGCCGATGGTAGCCCGAATCAGGAGTTGGCCAAGAGACGGCGAGCGCCGTCGAACCGGCTCGAGTACCAGCCCGACATGGTCGAGATGCGGACGACCGTGCCGGTGTGCGGGGCATGAATGAAGCGGCCGTGGCCGACATAGATGCCGACGTGGCCCTCTCCATCGAAGAAGACGAGGTCGCCCGGCTTCATGGCCCAGCGGCCGACCTGCCGGCCGCGCCAGTAGTCGGCGAAGCTCGAATGGGCGAGAGAGATCCCGAAGTGGCCGTAGACGTACCGGACGAAGCCGGAGCAGTCGAAGCCGGTGCGCGGAGACGAGCCGCCCCACGAGTACCGCACGCCGATCAGGTGCTTGGCGAAGCCGACGACGCGCTCCCCGAGCGCGGGCGGCGCCTCACGCTTGCTCTTCAAGTGCTTCCGAACCGCGGCCGGCGTGCGCAGGAGCGGGATCGGATTCGCCGCGGGCGCCGGCACCGGCGTTGGGTCGAGCGCCGTGCCCTGCTGGTCGCCGTTGTCGGCCCGGCCGGAGATCGGCCAGACGAGCGACACCGCCAGCGCGAGTGTGACGAGAAGCAACAGGAGGATGAGGCGTGATGTCCGCAAGATGGGAGTCCCTTCGGCACGGGTGCGGCCACTCACCTGGCGGCCGCCTGTCGTTGGGCTGCCCCATTGAAACCCGGTATCCCCCGAGCGTCACTCCCCCGTTCGGGGGGTTCGCCACAAGATTCCACACAGAGATGGATCCAAGATCCACGATGTTGGACGTCGGCCGGACGCTTCTGTCCATTGTGGGATCCAAGTTTGTAATCGGCCTGTTTCGGTCATCCATTTCGGGCAACTGTCGACCTCGCCCATTGGGGGGACCATGAACTCGGCCCTGTCCTTCGCCCGGCGCGCAGGTGCGCTCGCCGTGCTCGTCGTCCTCGCCGTGATGCTCGGAGCGTCGACGGCGTCGTCTCGCACCAAGGACCTCACGAACCCGAAGCACTTCTTCTGGGCTCCCGGCCAGAACCCGGCCGGGACCGTGGCTGACTCGGCCTCCAACGACCTCATCTACCACGGCGGCAATGCCGGCGCCGGCGCCATCGGCGTCGAGCAGCAGCCGGCCGTCTACCTCGTCTACTGGGGCCTGCAGTGGGCCAAGGGCTTCATGACCTCGGACACGAACGGGAAGCTCTATTCGAGCACGACGCTGCAGACGTATCTCAACTCGTTCTTCACGAACGTCGGCGGCAGCGGCTGGGCGAACGTGCAGACGCAGTACTGCAGCGGCGTGCTTGCCGGGGCGACGTCGTGCGTCGGCGGCACGGGATTCATCACCAACCCGCTGCACCAGCTCAAGGGTGTGTGGACCGACCCGACGCCCGTGCCCGACGACATCATCGCCGCCGGCCTCGCGCAGAACCTCGTCGATGACCCGATCGCGCAAGAGGCGATCCGCGCGTCCGCGCACTTCAAGTACGACGCGCAGGCGACGTACATCATCCTCACGCCCCCGTCGACGATCGCAACCGGCCAGCCCGTCTACTGCGGGTACCACACGCAGACGACGAGCGTGGACGGAGTCGGCAACCCGTACCGCATCCAGTACGCGTTCATTCCGTGGCTGAACACGAACTGGCCCGGCGTCGGCACGACAGGGTGCGGGATGCACAACGTGAACGCGACGAGCGACGCGTTCGGCAACGGCATCTTCGACGGCTGGACAATCGTCACCGGCCACGAGTACGCGGAAGCGGTGACCGATCCGGACAACGTCGCGTCGAATCAGGACGGCTGGAATGACGCGCAGGGAAACGAGAACGGCGACAAGTGCGCCTGGATGAACACGCAGAACATCTCGCTCGGCGGCCACTCATTCGCCGTGCAGCCGCTGTGGAGTAACGAGGCGTTCGACGCGACCGGCAACGGCTGCGCCGTCAAGCGCTGATCACGTGTGTGCGGAGGGGGATCCGCGCGGGTCCCCCTCCGCTTCTGCGCAAGCGACCTACAGCAGGACGATCATGAACGGGACGTCGATCTGGGGCTGCCACGGGCCGCCCGCCGCAGCGTTGGAACCGCCCATGGTGACGCGGAAGGAGCCGTCCGGCATCCGGCTCACCGAGCCCGAATAGGGAACTCCGAGCGCGACCGACGACACGATGGCGGTCGACGACGAGTTCCCCACGAACTTGATCTCGACGCCCGGAAAGTCGGTCGGCTTCCTCACCATGATCTTGCCGCCGCCGCAGCTCCAGTGATAGCCGAACAAGCCCGGCGCGCTCGAGTAGGTGGCTGTCAGGGCGTCGAGGCCCGTCGGGCCTGCATTGATGACCGCGACGCCACGGATCGCACCGGTGGCGCAGCGCGGTTGCGAGGCGAGTTCCTTGGAGCCGACTGCGAACGCCGTGCCGCCGAGTGCGAAGAACAGGGCGACGAGCGAAACGACCAGCGCCGGCGATGGTCTGGGCAAGTGATGCATCCGAATCTCCCCTTGGCCGTTGGTTGTTGACGAGATGTACGAGCCGTCGGGTACTCGATTCCCTTCTCCACGGCGCAGTAATCGAGCGGGAGTCAGAAGTCGCCGCAGGTGCCGATCTTGATCTCGACGATGCGGCTCGACGGCGGCTCCGGGTCGTGCATCGCGTTGTCGTAGAACACGAGGCCGTTGGGTGCTCGCCAGCGGTCGGTGCCGACGAAGACGAGCTTCCCGTACGCGGCACGCACCTGGGCGAGCGTGTTCCCGAGCGAGATTCCGGTCGCGGTCGCGAGCTTCGGCTTCACGCCGCGGTAGCGGTATCCAGAGAAGACGTTCACGCGAAACTCAGCGGAGAGACCGCCCCAGACGACCTCGGTATATCGCGGCCGGCAGCCGGTGTTCGGGCCGCGACTTGTCGGGGGCCCGAAGAGCTGCGTCAGGGCTGCGACCGCCTTCGTCTTCGTCAGACCAAAGTGCACCTTCCCGACGCCGTTGGGCCCGAGCGTGACCGTGAGCGCCGCAAGGAGTGCAGCGAGTGGGGCGACCATCTAGCAGCCGACGGTGTGAACGTCGCGCTTCGCGATACCTGCCGGGCGCGCGCCTGAATAGACGATGGTGACGCGCGCGTAGTAGTGGGCGCTGCCGCACTTCGTCAGCTTGTCGGCATCGACGGTGACGGGATACGCGTGGAAGTGGCCGGCGGCGCAGTACGGCTTGCAGTCGTTCGCGTGCGCCGTGCCTGTTGCCGATGCGAGCGAGGCGCCCCAGCCGCGCCACTTCAAACCGCCGAGTGAGTAGTTCGCATCCGCGCACGCGATGACGAGCGTCTTTGGCGCATGCACGAGTGGGCCGCAGTTGTTGATCCACGCGTTGCTGCCCGGAGGTGTGCAGCCGACCGCGAGGTCCGTGAGCACTGACTTCGGAGCGGTGTCGCAGCCGAGCGACGATCCGAAGCCGACCACCCACCAGCCCGGCCCGCTGCGGTGGAAGACCATGTCGGACGGGCCGGCGCTCGGGGACTCGAGGCGGGCGGCCGCATAGCGGGGATCGACGGACGAGATCGCGAGGGTGACGATGCGGTTGTCGGCCGCAGCCGGCGAGTGCAGCATGTGCAGATACGCGTGGAACGCGGACTCGACGCCTGCCTTCTGCGCGGCCGAGGGTGTGTGCTTCGCGGACGCCGGCACAGCGGCGACGAGCGCGACCGCAGTGATGAGAACGAGCGAGCGCAGCACGGCCACGAGCCTAGCGCGAGCAGGAGGCGGAACGGAGTCCGCCTCCTGCTCGAGACGCTTGGGCTTCTATCCGTGCGTGAGCGTGCGTCGCGCCGGCAGGCTCGTCAGGCCCGACTTGTCCGTTGCGCGCAGGGTCACCGTGTAACGGCCGGCGCCGCGGAAGCGGGCGACCGGGAGCCAATGCCGCGTATAGACACCGCACGGCCGTGGTGCGACGAGGGTGGCGAAGTGACGCGTGTACGCAGCCTTCCCGGGCCGCGAATCGGTCTCGCGGATCGCGAGGTTCTTGTACGAGTCGTCGCAGATGCGGAAGCGAGCGTAGACCGTCGACCCGATGAACTGGATGCCGACGATGGTCACGCTGGGACGGTGGTTCGTGATCGGCGTCACCGGTGCCACGATCGTCGTGATCTCAGAGTTTGCGGCGCTCGAGCCGCCCGCGTTTTTCGCAGTCACCACGACGCGTAGTCGATAGCCGAGATCCCCGGCCTGGACACCGTAGGTCGTCGCAGTGGAGCCGACGACGTTGAAGCAGGAAGCGACGTCGGCGTCACAGCGCTGCCACTGATACGCGTACGAGGTCGGGCTCCCGCTCCATGAGCCGGGTGTGGCTGTCAACGTCTCGCCGACCTTCGCGGTTCCGGAGATCGTCGGCACCGCCGTGTTCTTGGGCGCCGGGGTGGTTGTTGTTGCGGCTGCGACGGCGGCTGTCTGGGCGGACTCCGAGGAACTGGACCCGTCCACGTTGGTCGCGGTCACGCGGACACGCATCGTGTGGCCGGCGTCTGCGCCCACGAGCGTGTACGTCTTCTGCGTTCCGTTCGCGACGTCGACGCAGCTGGTGCCGCTGGCGTTACAACGAAGCCACTGATAGACGAACGACGTCGGAGCGTTGCTCCACGTTCCGTTGCTCGCCGTCAGCGTCTGGCCGACCTTCGGCGTTCCGGAGATCGCCGGCGGCGCCGTATTGACCGGAACGGCGTTCCGCATGGCTTGGGCCTCCGCTGTGGCGAAGAGCGCAGCGATGACGACCAGCGCGGTCAGCGCGATTCTTGTTCTCCAAGATGTCCTCATCGCTCTAGGGACGCTCGACGACGCGTTCGCGGACGGTCGTCTCGCGCCCGCCGAATCCGCCCCAACTCGACCAGAAGAAACACGATGAGATGAAGCCGATCGCACCGACGATCAACAGGATCACGCCGACTGTCTGGATGTTCAGACCGGACACCGTTGCGCTAACGGCCCAGGTCAACACCGCACCGGCGGCGACAAGCATGAGACTGACGCTGATACCCATGAGACTCCCTCAGCTCGAGTTCAATGCCGACGAGACAAACCGTCTGCCGGCTTGCTCCGACCTGCTGTGCTGAGGGCGGATCCAAACGACGGTCGCGCCGCTTCAATGAGGCACGACTAGGCCGAGCATAGCACGACTGTGCCAAAGAGCACTAGAGGATCGCGGGCTCGAGCCCTTCCCGTTGCGCTGCGTCGAGGACTGAGCTGAACGTGCCGTCGTCGTAGACGACGACCGCGTCGGACACGATCGCGAACGCCATCTGGTCGCCGCGGCGCAGGCTTTCCAGGAGAGCGCCGCACCGCGCGCCGAAGACGTGCGCCCGCGCGTCCGGGTCCGTCTCCTCGAGCTCGACCGCCTCGTCGCGAGTCTCGTAGTAGACGTCGAGGTCGGAGTCGGCACGGTCCTCCCCACGGCTCACCGACCCGTAGACGACGAGGAAGGCGAGCTGGCCGCCCCCGGCCGCCTGGTCGAGGATGCGGCGGATGTCTGCATCCTGCGCTGGGTTCCAGGCTGTCGTATCCGGAGGCTAGCAACCGCTGTTGCTATGCTCGCGTTCGCTGCGCTGCAGACAGGCGGCGCCGGCAAGAAGGTCCGCCCCCAGCAGAGCGGGTTGGAGCAGCACCCAGGCAGGTGAGGCTTCGACTCGGGAGGACCCGATGGTGGAAATCAGTGTCGCAGTCGTCGACCCGACGACGGTGCACGGGCTCGTGCAACGCCTGGCCGGGCTCTTCGACGCGCCGGCGGTCTCCTTCGATCCGGCCCGCGGCGAGGTGCGCGTCCGCTCGGAGTGGGAGTCGCGCTCCGTCGCCCAGGTGATCGATCTGGTCGAGTCGTGGCTCGCGACGGACGGCCCGGAGTGGGTGACCCTGTCCGTCGGCGATCGCTCGTACACGATGCGCGGCCCGGCGTGTCCGGACACCCCGGGCCGGCCGGCAGCAGCGTGAGACACTAGGAGTCGATGGCAGAAGCGGATTCGAAGCGCCTGCACGCGGCTGTGCTCGACGCGCGTGACGACGCGTCGCCCTTCGCTCTTGGAGCCGCCGGCCTCCTCATTGCACTCGCGCTCGTTGGCATGCATGCCCACTGGCGCTTGCTCGGGCACAGCCTGTGGTGGATGTGGCTCGTCGACGCGGTTCCTTATGTCCTCCTGTCGGCGACGCTGCTCTTCGGCATGGCTCGACTCGTTCGGCATGACCGGCGACGGGAAATCGTCATCGGGCTCCTCACGTTCGTCTGGATCGGAAACGTCCTCGGCGTCGTCGTTCTCGTTGCTTCATTGGTCTTCCATTCCGGAGGGCAGATCACCGGGCGGCAGTTGTTGTTCAGCGCCGGCGTCGTGTGGCTCACGAGCGCGGTCGCGTTCGGGCTCGCGTTCTGGGAGCTGGACTGCGGAGGCCCCGTTGCCCGCGCGCTCGATGCGACGCCGCGCAAGCCCGACTTTCAGTTCCCCCAGGACGAGAATCCGCAGCTCGCACGCCCAGGCTGGTCGCCGCGCCTGTGGGACTACTTCTACGTGGCGTTGACGAACGCGACCGCGTTCAGCCCGACCGACGCGATGCCGCTCACGCGCCGGGCGAAGGCGCTGATGGCGGCGCAGTCCACGCTGTCGGCATTGACCGTTTTGCTCGTCGCGGCGCGCGCGGTTAACATTCTCACCTAGGGAGAAACGGCAATAGAAACGAGCGACGTCTTTTCGCGCATCGTCGAGATCTACGAGAACGGCGGCGTCGTGCCGGTCTGCGCCTGGTGTGGCCGCGTACGGATCGACGACTCGTGGGTCGTGCCGCCGCCCGCCGCCCTCGACGCGATCGACGCGCGAAATACGCTCTCGCACTCCATCTGCGACGAATGCGCGTCGCGCGGTGCTCCCGCCTAGAGGACTGCGACTTCGCCGGCCGGGGCCGGTGGCGGTTGTGCAGCGGGCGGGGGAAGCAGGAGGAGGTGGCTCTCGACGACAGCGGCGGCGACGTCGCTCAACTTGCGGCCGTTGTGCTGAGAGTGGTCGCGCAGCATCTCGAACGCCCGGTCGGCGGTGGTCGCGTGGCGAGCCATCAGAATGCCCTTGGCCTGCTCGATGAGCGCACGGCGCCCGAATGCTCCCTGGAGGCTCTGGTACTCGGCAAAGCGCTGGAGCGTGATGTCGATCGCGCTCTGCAGCTCTTCCGGACTGCCGTCGATGATGTAGGCGAAGACTCCGCGCTTCGCAGCCTCGTGGATATAGGCGGGATCGTCGGCGTGGAGGATGGCGATCACCGGGCAGGAGGCCTCGCGCACGATCTCGGAGATCAGCTCCAGCGCGTGCTCCGAGCTCGACCCGAGACCGACGAGGGCGACGTCCGGGCGCTCCCTGGCCGTCGCGGTGCCGACCTCCTTGACGTAGATCTCGCGCGCGATCACATCGTGTCCGAGCCCGATGACGACGTTGGCGAGCAGCTCGAGCCGATCGCGCTTCTCGTTCGCGATGAGGACGCGGAGGTGGAGATGCTCGGAATCGGGCATGGGGCAAACCAAAATGGTAGCGTCCGCTCCGTCGCGTCGTAAAGGTCGACGCAACGCCAGCACTCGCCGGGCCTCAAGGATGTGTGGCCCGGCGACATGGCCCTCCCACAGGTGACGCGGGCGGATATCTCGCCTCGACGACCGGAGGGACTATGACCGCATCACAGAGAGTCGAGCCGCGCGAACGCGGCCGTGTCCGTGCCCGCTCCGCAGCGATCGGCCCGCGGTCCGCGTTTGCCGTCCGGAATGCACGCCGGGCGGAAAACCTCGGGGACGGCGCGTTCCTCGACGACCTCAAGTGCGAGTGCGCGCGGCCCGACTGCGAGGCCACGTTCCCCGCAGGAGCCGAAGTGCATCGGCGCCGCCCCGAGCGGTTCATCATCACGCCGGACCATCTCGCCGGCGAGACGGTCGTCGCAGCGGCGGACCGGTTCTTCGTCGTCGAGCAGCAGGTGCGGCCGGCGATGTGGATCGCCGACCGCACGCCGCTTACAAGCGAGTGATTACGGGCGGATGGTGACCTGCACGAGCCGTCTCGTCGAGACGCCTGCGAGCAGGTTGTCACCGGCCTTGCGCGCCCTGACGAAGAGCACGAGCGAGCCTCCGCGGGTGAGCGGCATCGACGCGGTCGGATGCATGGTGATGCTCACCCAGCCGGTTGCGTCGGTCGTCGCTTCCGGAGCGCTGTTCGACCAGCTGTACGGCACGACGAGCGCATAGACCATCGCGCCCTGGACCGAGAAGCCACGCGTGTCCGAGACGTGGAATCGGACGACGAACGCGCCGCGTGAGCTCAGATGACTGGGCGAGAACTTCAGGTTGTCGACGACCAGCCGGTTCGGCAGCGAGACCTGCGCGATTGCGATCGCCTTGCCGCCGCCTGCAGCTGCGGGAACGATCATCACGGTCTCCGGCGTCGTTGCGAGCGTCGCCCCGTGCGTGTTCGTCGCGATCACCTTGACGCGCAGCGTGTTGCCCACGTCCAGCCCGATCGCCGCATAGGTGGTTGCGGACGAGCCACTGAGGTCGGCGCACGTGCCGCCCATGGCGTCACAGCGTTGCCACTGGTAGGTGAATGTGGGTGTCGGTGAGCCGGACCAGCCGCCGGGGGCGACCGTCAGCGTGTTGCCTTCCTTGAACGTGCCCGAGATTGCGGGCGCCGACGTATTGGCAGGTGTGCTGCCCGTCGCCGTGACCGCATCGGTGGCGCGGGAAGTGGCTGTCCCCGACCCGGCGCTGTTCGTCGCCGTGACGGCGACCTTGAGCCGCTGCTTGACGTCTAGAGCGACGACGGTGTAGCGCGTCCCGGTCGCGCTCGCGATCGCATTGCACGTGCCGCCGCTCGAGTCGCACCGCTCCCACTGGTACGAGTACGACGTCGGGTTGTTCGCCCAGCCGCCCTTGGACGCTGTCAGGGTCGAGCCGTCACGGGCTGCGCCGGAGATGGACGGAAGCGAGGTGTTCTGCGGCGCGGCGGCTGCGTTCCCTGCCGCCGGTCCGACCGCGGTGAACGCGAGCGCCGCGAAGGCGGCCCCCACGAGCACGAGGATCGTGCGTGGTTTTACGTGCATGGTCGTTTCTCCTAACTCGTTGCGGAGGCTGACCGCGCTCAGGCGGGTCGGCAAGCACTTGCTCCAACCCGCGGCACATGTGGGGGGACGTGACGTCGGGTCGCGCAAACGTGGGACCCGGCAGTCGTCTGGCAGCGGTCGATCGTTACGACGCTGCGCCAGGGACCGTACAGCAAATCCCGAGATCGGCGGCGGTCCGCGGCTATGGTGCAGGAGCGCGTAGACCTGGCGCGGTAGCCGCCGAGGCTCCACTTGCTCCGCTCTCCGACTTGCCTTGCTGGCCTGAGTGCATCAGGCGAACCCGTCACGGGTGTCGTCATCGCACGTCGACGAGTAGGAGTTCATATGTACGCGACCGTCCGCCGCTACGAGGGCATCGACAAGGTGCGCTCGGAAGAGATCACCCGCAAGGCGAAGGACAGCTTGCTCCCGAGCATCAGCAGGCTTCCCGGCTTTGCCGGCTACTTCATGATCGACGCCGGTGAGAGCGTGCTCACCTCGGTCAGCCTGTTCGAGACGTCCGACCAGGCGCACGAGTCGACGCGTCTCGCTGCCACCTGGGTGCGCGAGAACGACCTCGTTGGCGCGCTTCCGAACACGCCGAAGATCACAGCTGGGCCGCTGATCGTGCAGGGACGGCCGGCCGCCGCCCCCGCGAACGGCGCTCTCGTCAGCGCGTAACGCCGTCTTGTGGAGAGGAGGCCGCCTCGGCGGTCTCCTCTCCGTCGGCTCACTGCCAGAGTTGGCCGAGCAGGAGCCCGCACATGAGCCCGAACAGCGGCGCCGTCATGAAGATCGGCATGAACAGCGTCAGCTCGGGAGCCAGGTAGCGCGCTGCTTTCATTGCGATCCTCCCTCGGTCGATGAGTACCCGACCCAGTTGCTGAGGGTGGACCTGCAAGCGTGAGCCGATGCATACGGCTCTCGGGGACAGCGTAGCGCAAGTTCTCGTGCTAGACTTCTGTGGTCAGCGCCTCAATGACTGGTGCTGCGATCTCGCAGTGATGGCCGTCGACGTTGGCCATCGCGAAGGATCCGCCCTCATGCGAACAGGTCGGAGCAAGCCGACTGACGCGACGTCTGGTCGGCGTTGCAGTTCAAAGAGGAGATCCGCACATGAGTATTTTCATCTCGGCGCGCATGAGACGCGTCCGCTACCACCGTTGTAGCGTCGTGTAGCTGAATGTATTGCGCCGCCGCGTTGGTGTTGCTAACGGTGAAGCTGACGAGGTACACCATGCCCGAGCAGGCTACGTGTGACGATTCGAGTTTGTTCGAGTGGTTATTGCGCGGCAGGCCCGAGCTCGCGAACTCGTCAAGCAGTGCTCGCGCGCCGCCGTCGCGGTAGCGAGTCTGTCCGCGTTTGCGGCGCTGGGAGCGATCCTGGTGCTCGCAGGCAGCAGCGCAGCTGCGCCGCCCACGGCCGTCGGGCTCGGAAGCGCCAACGACTTCGCGATCCTCGCCGGCAGCGGCATCAGCGATGTGCCGACGTCGTCCATCACCGGCAACGTCGGGCTCGACCCGGCTGCCGGCAGCTTCATCACCGGACTGACCTGTGCCGAAGTCCACGGCACGATCTACACGAACAACGCCTCTGGCCCAGCCTGTCGCAGGATCAACGGCGCTGCGCTCGTCACGGTGAAGAACGACCTGAGCACCGCATACAACGACGCCGCCGGGCGGACCGTGCCGCTGCCCAACGTGTTCAGCGCAGGAGACAAGCAGCTCGACGGCCTGACGCTCGCCCCTGGTGTCTACCAGGTAGGCGGCGCCGCAAGCGCCAACCTGTCGACCTCCTTGACCCTCAGCGGCAGCGCCAGCTCGGTCTGGATCTTCCAGGCCACGTCCGACCTCGTCTTCGGGAGCGGGAGCACCGTGACGATGACCGGCGGCGCGTCGGCCTGCAACGTCTTCTGGCAGGTCAATAGCTCCGCGACGATCGGCACGGGCGCCAGCATCAGCGGGACGATCCTCGCCCTGTCGAGCATCACTGCCAATACTGGCGCCAGCATCGACGGCCGGCTGCTCGCAGAGAACGGTCTCGTGAGCCTCCAGAGCAACACGATCAACGCGTCCGGATGCGGAGTAGCGGCAGCGTCGTCGCCGACGCAGCAGCCGCCCGGGCGCGCTATCTACTGTGCCCCGAACGGCCAGACATACGACCTGGTCGCCGGAGAGGACAAGCTCCCGCCGTACGACGCACTCAATCTCGTACCGGCCCACGTCGACCCGGTCACGGGCTCCGAGTCCTGCTCCCCGCAGGTCGTGACGACCACAACATCGGCGGCCACGACGACGGCGGCGGCCACGACTACGACGACAGCCGCGACACCGCCACCCCCGCCGGTCGCACCTTCGCCGACGCCGAAGAAGGCGTCTACACCGAAGGCGAAGGCCGGTGTCAAGGCTGCGACGACCGTGCGCGCCAAGCACGTCGCTCCCCAGCCGGCGAAGCACACGAGCGGATTCACCGGTTGAGCAGGATCTACTCCGGAATCGCGGGCGGGCGCCACTGGCGCCTGCCCGCGCTGCTCGTCGCACTGACGTTGGCCTGCAGCGCAGCGCCGGCCGGCGCCGCGGTGCTATCCGTCAAACCGAGTCAGCCCCTCGTGACGCTCCTCCGTTCGCACGAGGCCCGCTCGGGCCCCGGTGCCCGGACGCCGGCGCTCGACCTCGTGCCGGCGACGACGCCGATCACCGGAGAGCAAACCACGCTTCCCGTCCTCGCCCGGCGCGGGCATTGGCTGAAGGTCATGCTCCCCGGCCGCCCGAACGGACATGAAGGGTGGATCTTGCAAGGGGCGACGAGAAGCAGCGTCACTGACTGGCACATCGTCGTCGACACGTCGCAGCGACACGTGACGCTGTACCTGGCCGGCAAGCGCGTGCGCGTCCTCGAGGCCGTAGTGGGCAAGCCGTCGACGCCGACGCCGACCGGCGAATTCTTCATCGAGGAATCGGTCGCGCTCCGCGCAACCGACGTCGGGGCGCCGTTCGCGCTCGCACTGAGCGCCCGTTCGAACGTGCTGCAGGAGTTCGACGGTGGTCCGGGCCAGATCGCCCTGCACGGGCTCGACAACGTCGGCGGTGTGCCGGGCGCGGCCGTCTCGCACGGCTGCGTGCGCCTCTCCGACCAGGCCATGCGCTGGCTCGTCGCGCGCGTCGGCCCGGGCGTGCCCGTGACGATCACGCGCTGAGTCAGGCAGTCTTCCGCTCGGTGAGTCTCCCCGAGCTTCGTATCGCCGACTGGCGCCGGACGAAGGACACGCTGCACCTGTACGCGCAGATCGTCGGGAAGGTGCGCCTCGCGACGGCTCCGCCGCGCAACCACTGGTGGCACGCCCCCTTGTACGTCGACGTGCGCGGGCTGACCACCGGCCCGCTTCATCGCGGCGACACGACGTTCGACATTGCCTTGGATTTCGTCGAGCACGATCTCGTCGTTCGGACGAGCGGCGGAGACAGCCGCGCGTGCCCGCTCGCAGACGGTCTCTCCGTCGCAGACTTCGACGCGCGTCTTCACGCGGCGCTCGCCGAGCTCGGTGTCGACGTCGCAATCCGAGAGCAGCCGTTCGGCGTGCCGATGAAGACACCGTTCCGTGAGGACGACGAGCATGCGTCGTGGGATCGCGATGCGGTGGAGCGCTTCCACCACGCCCTCGAGTGGTCGAGCTCGGTCTTCGAGGAGTTCAGCGGCTGGTTCGTCGGCAAGACGAGTCCCGTCCAGCTCTTCTGGCAGAGCTTCGACCTGTCGCTGACGCGCTTCTCCGGCCGCCCTGGCGTTGAAGTCACAAGCGACGCCGTCAATCGAGAGGCGTACACGCACGAGGTGATGCTCTTCGGCTTCTGGATGGGCGACGAGCAGACGTTCCCGGATGCGTCGTTCTATGCCTTCATGTCTCCGGAGCCCGCGGGATGGCGAGACGCATCGATCGTCGGCGGCGAGTGGACGTCCATCGGGTTGACAGTGCTCCCGTGGGAGGCGGTGCGCAGCGCGCGCGACCCGCGGACGTTGGTGCTCGCCTTCCTGCAATCGGCGTACGAGGCGGCGGCGAGGCTCGCCGGCTGGGATATCGCCGCATTCGCATCCGCCTGGTGCCCGACGACGGAGCAGCTGCGGCGGCGGGTGTGACGGTCACCAAAGAGGACGCGCGCCGCTTTCTCGCCACCCGGCATTTCCTCGCGCCGGCGCGGTCGCTCGAAGGCGGCCCGGATGCGGTCCTCGAGGTCTTCCGGAAGCTCGGGTCGATCCAGTTCGACCCGATCTCGGTGGCCGGCCGAAACCATGACCTCGTGCTGCACGCGCGCGTCGCCGGCTATGAGCCCGCCTGGTGCGACGAGCTCTACGAACGCCGTGAGATCTTCGAGGCGACGAACAAAGCGCTGTCGTTTGTTCCGACGAGCGAGTTCCCCTGGTTCCGGCATGCGATCGGCCGCAAGGGGCCGCGATTCCACAACACGGCTCTCGCCGACAACGCCGCGGTGGCCGCGAAGGTCCTCGAGCGGATCCGCGCGGAAGGGCCGCTGTCATCGGCGGACTTCGAGCGTGAGGCGGGGCCGACGAAGAACTGGTTCGGGATGCCGGAGAACGCCGTGCGCGTCGTGCTCGAGGCATACACGGTTACAGGCGTGATCGGCCTCGCGCGGCGCGACGGCAACCGCCGGTACTACGACCTCCTCGAGCGCCTGCTGCCGGCGGAGGTGCTCGCGCAGACGATGCCCGAGCGTGAACAGCTCTTGCACAAGCTCCTCTCCCGGTACCGCGCGCACGGACTGCTCGGCGCCGGCGGCGCCGGCGGCACGTTCGACCGCATTGCTCCGCCCGAAGCACGCAAGGCGGTGCAGAAGGAGCTGGTCGAGCAGGGCGCGCTCGTGCCTGTCGACGTCGAGGGCGTGCGCGGCAAGCGCTTCGTCCTTGCCGAAGAGCTCGAGCTCCTGCAGGCGCCGCCCGAGCCGGCGCCGTCCGTCGCGTTCATCGGCCCGTTCGACTCGCTGCTATGGGACACCGCGCTGCTCGCGAGCCTGTTCGATTTCGACTACGTCTGGGAGGGCTTCTTCAAGACGGACAAGCGACGTTGGGGCTACTACGTGCTCCCGATGGTCTTCGGCGACCGTCTGGTCGGCAGGATCGAGCCGCGGATCGACCGGGACGGAGCCCGCGTCGAGGTGCTCGCCGTCTGGTGGGAGGACGGCTTCGAGCCGCGCCAAGCAGAGGGGTTCGTCGACGCGATGCGCGACGCGCTCGGCGCCTACGTGCGCTTCGCGAAGGCGGACCGCATCGAGTGGGCGGCCGAGCTCAGCGCCGAAAAGCGGCTCTTTTCCTGAGTGGGCCGGGCAGGGATCGAACCTGCGCTTCGATCCCAAAGAAGGTAAAGCCTGCGTTGGCGTGCGGCGTGGATCGCCGCTTGCGTCCACGGGTTCGAGGGTGGCGGCGTTTCGCGGCGGTAGGCGATGATGTGCCGCGGATCGTTTCGAGCTCGAGCTGGGCTAGTTCTCAATCGTGACCAGGGTGCCGATCGGCGTGTAGTGCCACACCTTTGCGGCCGCGGAGGACACTCGTCACGACGCGCGCGCAGAGTTCATCGGCTCCTTAGGTTGACGACGTAGACTTCGGACGTACCAAGGCCTTGTGGCTCCGTTCGCGCTTCTGATCCTGCTTGTCGCTGTCGATCGGCTGATGGCATCCGAGCGGCTGGCCTCGCTCAGTCGCGTACGTCCGCGCTGGTTGCGAGCGAGGGCTATCGCGTTCGGGTATGTGCGTTCTGCCCCGGCGACGTACGCCTATCTGTTCGTCTTGTTGATCACCAGCTGGGTGTTGCAGACGTCCAGCGCGGCGGTTGCGAACCGGCTGTTGCTGGAGCGGAGCACGAATCTCCACCATCTTGCGCGCGACCCGGTACGCGTCCTGTTTGCGAGCGCCTTCTGGCTGCCGAGCGGCGGCCAATTCTTCCTTTGGCTGCTGCTGCTCTCGCTCGTCGCGGCCCCGTTCGAGCGCCGACTGGGTGCGAGGCGGACGATCGCCGTCTTCGCGGTCGGCCACGTGTTTGCCACGCTCCTGACCGCTCTCGGATTGTGGGTCGCGCTTCGTGTCGATGCGGTCGAGCACTCGGTCGTTAATGCGCGCGATGTTGGCGCGAGCTACGGGTTCTTCGCGCTTGCCGGCTGTCTCGGCTTCCTCGTCGATCGGCGGCTGCGAACCGGCTATCTTGCTGCGCTGGTCGGGTTCGTTGTCGCGCTGGCGGCGGTCTCAGCGACGTTCACCGATTTCGGACACCTGCTAGCGGTTGCGCTAGGACTCGCCTGTTACCCACTGATCGCCAGAGGCTCGGCCGGCGATCCGGTGGGACGTTGGGCAGTAGAACTGGTCTTGGCCCATCGCCGGGGAGGCGCGACCTCGACGCTCGCCTCGGAACGCACGCCACCACGTTCATAAGTCGCCTCAGCTCTCTGCGCGGTTCTACGCGCGAAAACTCGTAGTACGGCGACCGCGACGCGCGGTGCGCGTTTTACGTGCACGTGACGCAGGGTTAACAGAGGGCCCTCAGACACTGGGTAGGAGTGACGGCGAAAGCATCTCGTCCAGTCGACAAGGGGGTAGCACGGATGTCACGGAGCACTACCAGACGTCGTTGGCTAACGGCGGTCACGATCGCCGTCGCCGCAGTTGCGATCGGCGCGGTCTTCGGATCGCCGCGCAGCGGAGAGGCCGCGGCGCAGGCCGCGCCGGCGAACACCGCAACACCGAGCATCTCCGGAACGCCGCAGGAGGGCGCGACGCTCACCGCCTCCACCGGCACATGGAGCGGCAGTCCCACCGGCTACGCGTACGCATGGAGCCGGTGCGACCAGAACGGCGACACCTGCGCGGCGATCACCGGCGCAGCGGCGCAGACCTACCAGGCGCAGTCGGCGGATGTCGGCCACACGCTACGCGTGACGGTGACGGCGACAAACGCGGACGGATCGACGCCGGCGACATCAGCTCCGACGGCAGTCGTCTCGAGTGCATCCGCACCCGGCAACACCGGGGCTCCGACCATCTCGGGCACGCCACAGGTCGGATCGACGCTGGCGGCCAATAAGGGCTCATGGAGCGGAAGCCCGACGAGCTACGCATACGCATGGAGCCGCTGCGATCAGACCGGCTCCAGCTGCGCCGACATCGCCGGCGCGACCGCAACGACGTACACCCTCGCGCAGGTCGACGCCGGGAACACGCTGCGCGTGCGCATCACAGCGACGAACAGCGCCGGCTCGACCTCCGCGACCTCGGTGCCGACCGCGGTCATCCAGTCCCCGCCCCCGACGGTCGCAAACGGCTGCCCAACGACCGGAACCGGGACCATCCAGATCGCCGACGTCAACCCGCCGGCCCGCCTCGTCATCGACCAGCAATCGCTCAGTCCCGGCGTCGTGACCCGAGCGGCGGCGACGATCCAGCTACGCGCGCGTGTCACCGCATGCAACGGCCGGCCGGTGCAGGGAGCCCTCCTGTACGCGACGGGCGTCCCCTACAACCAGTACTCCATCCCGCCCGAAGGCACGACCGGGACAGACGGGAGCGCGACGCTGACGATGAGCCGGCTGAGCGGGTTCCCGGCAGCCCGCACGCAGGAGCTCTTCGTTGTCTTCCTGCGCGCGCGCAAGCCGAGCGACCCGATCACCGGGGGCATCTCGACGCGCCTGCTTGTCTCGTTCCCGGTGTCGCTGCACTAGCCGCAGCAACCGTCGCCAGGCCCGGCCCTCGACGGTCGGGCCCGGCGACGGTGCGGCCTCGACTGTCGAGCGACGGTACTTGGCGGACAGATTCGCGCTGGATCTACTGAGGTTCGATGGTCACAGTGCTCGGAAGGAGTCGGCTGCGGTGATCGCGCCTGAGAGGACGGCCAGTGTGCAGGCGAGCTTGATTGCGAGCTGCAGGCGTCGCCCGGAAGGGCGACGGCGAATCAGGATGAACCCGAGCAGTCCTGCGAGCGCGATGCCGCTGCCGAGGGCGAGGCCCCCTAAGAGCGCCTTTCAAAATGCGTTCTCGGGGTGGAGGAGCTTGAGGCAGATGAGGCTGCAGCCGATCGCGAGGAACGCTTCGTGGATGTCGTCGCGGCGTTCGTAGCGGACGCGCAGGCGGCGGTACTGATGCAGCCAGGCGATCGTGCGCTCGACGACCCAGCGCTGCTTGCCGAGCCCGGAGCCGTGCGGCGTCTGGGGAGCGGCGATCCTCGCCTGGATGCCGCGCCGGCGCAGCTCGCGCCGGCCCTCGCGCGAGTGGTAGGCGCGGTCGCCGTAGAGCCGTTTCGGCCGGCGGCGGGGACGGCCGCGGCGGCCATGCACAGGCGGGATCGCGTCGACGAGCGGGATCATCTGCGTGATGTCGTTGCGGTTGCCGCCGGTCAGCCCGACCGTGAGCGGGCTGCCGCGCCCGCAGGCGATCAGG
>DATLQV010000017.1:0-7840 GCA_035534955.1 Gaiellaceae bacterium | reverse complement strand
CGCAGGGTGCTCGCGTACACGCACGGGACCGTCGGCGTCGCGTCGAACTGCGCTCCCTCGCTGCTGACGCGCTCGGATGAGCAGCCGCTGTTCCTCGAGGGTGGCGCGGCGTTCCTCGCGGCCGGGTACGTGATCGCCGCCAGCGACTACCAGGGCCTCGGCACACCCGGCCCACACCCCTACCTCGTCGGCAACTCCGAAGCGATGAACGAGCTCGACATCGTGCGCGCCGCCCACAACCTCGCCGCCGCTCACGCGGGCACCCGGTTCGCCGTGTGGGGGCACTCCCAGGGCGGCCACGCGGCCCTGTTCACCGGCCAGCTCGTCGCGAGCTACGCGCCCGAGCTGCACCTCGTCGGCGTCGCCGCGGGCGGCCCCGCGCCGAACCTCGTCGATATGTTCAAGGTCAACGTCAAGACCACGATCGGCAAGGTCCTGATCTCAATGGCGCTGCAATCATGGGAGCGCGTCTACCACGACGCACACCTCGATCAGATCGTCACCCCGGCCGCCCGCCCGATCGTCGCCCGGATCGCGCGCAACTGTCTCTACACGCCCAACCAGATCCTCGGCTCAGTGCCCCGCGCGCTCGCGCTCGGACTCACCTTCCTACACGCCCCTCCCTGGGAAACCGAGCCGTGGAAGACGATCGCCGCGACCAACACTCCCGGAGGCGCGCCGACCAAGGCGCCGATCCTGATCGTCCAAGGCGGCGCCGACACGATCATCACCCCCGACGTCACCGAGCGCCTCGCACACAAGCTCTGCACCGAAGGCGACACCGTCGACCTCCGCCTCTACCCAGGCGTCAGCCACCTCGCGACCGGCCACGACGCCGCCCCCGCCGTCCTGAAATGGATCAACGACCGCTTCGCCGACAAACCACCACCAACCACCTGCACCTGACCCGCTAAAGCCCCCTCGACGCTCGTCCGCCCGCACCCGGATCCCCGCGGACAGAAGTTGTGCTGGTGCCGCTCAACCAGGAAAGCAGCACCTCACGCAAGCAGCTCGCGTTGCTGCTGGTTAGCGCGAGAGAACGAGCACTCTCGCCCAGCCCGCCCGAGACGAGCGCAAAGGACGACCAGCAGATCCGGCGGCCTACGACGAGGGCGCTTCTGCATTGCCCGGTGCGAGCGAGCGCGAGCCGGCTCTCGAGCAGCGTGTCTCCGCGGGGTCCAAGGAGGGCTTTTGGACGTGACGACGGAGTCGCCCGTTGGCATCAAATACCGCGCGTGTTCGCCTCGGTTCGCGAGCATGGGAGGCCCCCTGGCACGGCGTACAACTCTGTTGTCCGTGTTGATCTTCGACGGTCCGCATTGCTTCGCCCGCTCGGTGTGCAGGTTGATGGTGGTGTCGTCGTCGGAGAACCCGAACACGACCGCGTACCCATACGCCGTCGTTGCGGCGGGCTTCAGCCCGCTGATGATTCCCGCGAGATGTCGCGGCTCTACAAGGATGCGACGGCCCCGAGCCGAGGCAGTTGTCTGATGGCCCATTGGGCGCCGACCGGGCGCTCCGCGATGCGTCCCTGTGTCTGCCGATTTCCTAGCGGATTATGTCTCCATCAGTCTAGTTCGCATCGACTAGCTATTTGACAAGACATAGGCCTCGGACTCCGCGAACGCAGCTATCCAAGGCTCTAGCTAGGACAATATCCCTGTAAATCCACGCCTTTCGACCAGATGATGGGCCTTTCTGGTCTGAATGTGCCGAAGTCATTTACGTTCTGATTTCATAATCTGCTAGGCTGAGCGCAACTTCAACCGAAAGGCGGCGCCGAATGGCACCACGCAATTCAAGGACGGCCCATCCCGCGATGTCCCCGCAGATCGAACAGATGCTCGCGGCCCGGAGCATCGACTTCGACTTCGAGGCCAACGTTGTGATCTCCGAGATCCGTGATGTGGAGGGCAACCAGGTTCGCCTCCTCGAGCATCAGGCTCCGAAGGAGCAGGTCGCGAAATACGCCGTCGCGATGAAGCACGGCGCGACGTTCCCCGCGATCGTCTTGAACGACCGATTGGAGCGGATCGATGGCAACACGCGTCTGGAGGCGCGGATCAAGAACGGGGACGAGACGGTCCCTGCGTACATCTGCCACGGACTCACACCGCTCGACGCTCGCTCGCTATCGGTGGAGCTCAACCAGTCCAACGGGTTGGCGATGACCGAGGAGGAAATCCGCCGGTTCGTCGACGGCGCGGTCCTCGAGGGTCAGCACGCGGACCTTCGGACGCTTTCGCGGATGACGGGTGTCCGTGACAGCAAGATCGCTCGTTGGGTGGCCGAGACTCAGTTCAAGGCTCGTGCCGAGCGCGAGGGGATTGACGAGCGTCAGATCAACGTGCTTCCCGCCAGCACTCGGGCTGCCCTGCAGGCGACACGTCTGGCCGCGGTGTTCAGTGCGCTCACGCGGCTCGCCGCAGACGCCCGCATCAAGGTTGTCGACGTCAAGAAGCTCGTCGCACAGACCAACGCCGCGTCCTCCGAGTCCGACGCGCTGGCCGTCGTCGAGACCGAGCGCGACATGAGGGCCGACGAGATCCGCGCCGTCGCTTCGGGGTTCAGCCCGAAGGACGATCGTCGCTCGAAGGGATCAGCCCAGCACATCGGCGGGCTGGTTCGCTTCGAGGTTGAGCAACTGCTCGACGTGGCGCCGGAGAAGCAGTTCGATACCTACCAGCGCATGAGGCTGCTGCGCGACCGCCTCGACGAGGTCGTCGTCCGCGCCGAGCGGGAGTGGGACCTTACGCCGCCGTCCGAGCCGACTGACGATGCGTTCGACGAGCAGGTAGACAGCGACCCGGAGACCGCTTCCGCGGTCCTCGCTGGCTGAGGTCCGGTCTGATGTCACCCGGAACTCACGACGGCGGACGCTCCATGCACCCGTCCGCGTCAACCCAGATCGAGAGCAAGCTCTCAGCACGGCAAGTCAGCTTCACATTTGAGCCCAACCTCCACATCGATCAGATTCGCGATGTCGAGGGCAACCAGGTGCGCCTGAGCAAGCACAGGGCACCGAAGGAGATGGTAGAGCGCTACGCCGAGCAGATGAAAGGCGGGGCCAGCTTCCCGGCGATCGTCGTCAACGACCGGTACGAGATCGTGGATGGCAACACCCGCTGGGTGGCGGTGCGCCGTAACCGCAAGGAGACGATCCCGGCGTATGTGTGCGCGGACCTCTCGGCGCTGCAAGCCCGATCTCTGTCGGTCGAGCTTAACCAGTCGCACGGCCTCTCGATGACCGGGGAGGAGCTCCACGCGTTCGTCACGGGTGCCGTCGAGGAAGGGAAGGTGCTGGACGCCAAGGCGTACTCGCGGATGACCGGCGTCAAACCGTCGACGTTGGCGCGGTGGGTTGCCGCCAAGCACTTCGACATGCGCGCGGCCCGTGAGAGCATCCCGGTGCAACGACTCGACGGGCTCTCCGACAGTGTCCGTGCTGCTCTGCACGTCGCGAAGCTCAGTGCCGTGTTTGTGACAGCCACGGAGCTCGCGGCTGACGCACGCGTCCCTGCCGCGCAGCTCAAGACGATCATCACCGAGGCGAACGCCGCCGCATCTGAGGCTGACGCCCGTGAGGTAGTGGCGCGCGCCCGGGAGGCACGCAACGACGAGATCAAGGCGATCGCGGCGGGATTCAAGAGCGTCACGCGCAAGGGCATCGGCTCTGCACTCCATATCGGCGGCTTGTTGCGCTTCGAGGTGTCGGACCTGCTTGACGTCCCACGAGAGAGGCAGGGCGAGATGTTCCAGCGCATGAGCTTGCTCCGCGATCGACTCGACGGGGCGCTTGCGCGAGCGGGCAACGAATGGGATCTCACCGAGCATGACGCTGCCGGTCCGGGAGTGTCGCGAGTCCTCGCGGAGGTGGGATGAGCATGGCGACAGCAGAGGCCGAAAAAGCACTGGACCTCCCGCCGGATAACGCAGCTCGACTGGCAATCTTCGATGTCCTGCACGACAGTAGCGGGGTGGGCGGCCCGCTGGCGCTCACCGAGAGCGAGCTGTTCGAGCGTGTCATCGGTCGCCTGCGCGTGCTGGTACCTCGTGAGCTGCACGTCGCCGGCGAGCGCCCGTACCTGCACGACAAGCTGAAGGCCTGCGCGGAGGCGGGGTTGATCTCAATCGGTTCACTGGAGGGGGAGGCCATCCTGGCCCTTACCGGGAAGATGCCCTCCGTCCGCTACCCCGACGGAGAGATCCGCGACTACACACCCGGCCTGGAGCTGGCGCGGGAACGGCTTGACGGCGACAATGCCCGCCTGCGCGCCGCCGGCTTGGACGTGCGAACGCTAATCCCGAGCTCCGCGGACGCACCAGATGGCCAGGAGTTCCAAGCCCTGCTCGAATCCATGCGCGAGCACGGCTTCCTCAAGCAGTTCTGGATCGCCGCCCAGGACGACGATGTGGTCATCGACGGTCGCGCCAGGAAAAGAGCCGCCGCCATTCTCGAACTCAACGTCGAGTACGTGAAATACGGATCAGAACGTGAGCGAACGGCGGCCCGCCGCCGCGACACCCCCCTGAACCGCGTCATGATCGCCCTGCAGAGCAACCTCGCTCGACTCGGCCCAGACACCGTTGAAGCCGTGCACAAAGCGGTTGCTGCAGTCACGCGTCGACCCTGGGATGAGACATCCGCCGACCTCGCGCTCACAGCCCCCTGGCGGCGCTCGATGCCTCCCGAATACTCGCCGCAGTTCGAGGTCGACAAGCTCGCGTTCCGCCTGGGCGGCGAGGCCAAGATCCAGGTGACCGCGGACAACAAGGTCATGCTCCGATCGCTGATCGAGGCCGGCGGCCTGTCGAACTACAAGATCAACCTGCTCGAAGACTACGTCCCAACCGAGCGAGCCCGAAGCGGGCATAGCGCCGGCCGAAAAGCCGTATTTGCGCGAGCCGATGACCTGATCTCCGGGATCGCCACGATGCAGCAGGAGCGTCGAGCGCGGAACCTCAAGGTCGACCCGGAGTGGGACCAGATCCGGGATTGGCTCCTGGCGACCTTCCATTCCGACCAGGAGTGATGCCAGCGAGATCGGCCGCGCCGGTGGTCTAGCGGGGCGGAGGGCCAACGGCCGCGGCCACGGGTATCGTTGGGCCGATGACTCGGCGGAGGCCGTTGTGATCGGCGACATCACACCCAGATCACCGGTCGACAGGCTCAAGCGGGACTACAGCAAGAAGGACCTGCAGCGCGAGTTCGACGCCGAGTTGGTGGCCGCGGTCGTCGGGATGAGTCGTGCGTTCATCGCCCGCGCGTTGGACCGGCCCGGCACGCGTCCGAAGACCTTCACGCTGGCCGAGGTTCTCGTGTTGCTTGACGTCGACGGGTTCCAAGAGACGTTCATCCCACGAAGCAAGATCCCGAAGTATCTGCTCGAGGATTCAGCGGCGCCCCCCAGCGAGATCCCAGCGCTCCAGAGATCCTCGCGGACAATTGGCGATGTCGAACTCGTTGTCGGCAACGCGCGCGACCTGCTCCCGAGACTCGAACGCGGCTCGGTCCAATGCGTCACGACGTCGTCGCCGTACTGGGGCATGCGTGTGTATGACAACGAGCGGAACGTCCGATGGGCCGACGGCGAGAGCTGCCCGTACGGCTTCGAGCAGACCCCAGAGGGGTTCATTCGCCACACGATCGAGTTGCTCGTGCTGATCAAGCCCGCGATCACGAACGCGGGCTCGGTGTGGTGGAACATCATGGACACCTACAACACGCGTACGCCGATCCGCGGCAACGCACGCGAACGACTCGACGCCATGAGCGACGCTCCGGGGAGCCGCAAGGGATGGACCGAGCACGGTGCCTGCCGACACAGCGCGGGGCACATGTACCTCGACGACACCGAACTGAGCTCGATCCCGCCTCGGATCGCCGAGCGCGCATCCCGCGTCGGGTACAAGCTCAAGAGCTTCATCACGTGGCGCAAACACTCGTCAACGCCCGAGCCAGCCAAGAGCCGGGTCTCGCGCCAAGCCGAGTACCTGCTGCATCTGTCCGTCGAGAGAACACCCTTCTTCGATAAGCCGGGTTGGCAGAGGCTGGCGCCGCGACTCGGCGGCCCGAACATGCTGTTCGAGTCAGCCGAGAAGATCACCGACGTCTGGTGCCTGCCGACCTCGACCGGCAAGAACGGTCACGGCGCGGAGTTCCCGCTCGCCCTCGCCGGACGGTGCATCGCGCTCACCAGCAAGACAGGCGACCTCGTACTCGATCCGTTCATCGGCTCCGGCACGACGGCAGTTGCGGCAACGGAGCTCGGCCGTCGCTGCCTGGGCTACGACATCAGCGAGACATACATCGGAGTCGCCGAGCAGCGCATCACGGTCGCTGAACGCGAACGGCAGCTAACACTCGACGAGGACGCGCCCGATAGAAACGCTGCCCTCGCGAATGACGGCCAAGTTGCCATATCGCCATGACCTGACGAACACGATTCGCGAACCCCCGATCGAGAGACTCCCTCGATGGCCCCAGACCAGCGCGCTCTCACCGCCGCCTAGCTCCGCGCGCGTGTAGGACGATGATCCGTGATCCGCGGATGCTGTCTCGTTGGCGAACTAGTGTTCGTATTGTGGGCGTCATGCAACAACTCTCGCCTCTCGATGATCTGCTTGCTGGGCTCGATCGCGACGGGCGGGGGTTTGAGTTGCTGTGTCGCTGGTTCTTGCAGAACGATCCGGAGTTCAGGGCCGAGTACGACCAGGTGTGGTTGTGGGCGGAGTGGCCGGGGCGCTGGGGGCCGGACCGGGGGATCGACCTCGTAGCAAGGACGGTTAGCGGCCGGATCGACGCCGTGCAGGCCAAGAACTACGGCTCGGAGCACAGCGTCACGAAGCGCGATATCGATACGTTCCTGAGCGAGTCCAACCGCGCCGGAGTCGGTGCCCGTCTGCTGATCGCCTCGACAGACAAGCTCGCCCGTTCGGCGCGAGAGGTGATGGCCGAGCAGGAAAAGCCGGTAAGCACCTGCCTTCTCTCACGCATGCGCGAGAGCGCGGTGCAGTGGCCGACGAGCATCGCCCAGCTGGCGCCAGCGGTTCCGGCGCCGGCTCAACCGCGCGAACACCAGTTGGCGGCGCTCGACGACATCGATCGATGGGCGCGAGGTGATGCTTCTCGGGGGCAGGTCATCATGGCGTGCGGTACCGGGAAGAGCCTTGTCGAGATCTGGGCCGCTGAGCGCTTGCAAGCGCGGCATGTGCTGGTGCTCGTGCCGACGATCCCGCTGCTGCGTCAGTGCGCCCGCGAATGGCCACGTCATGCGGCCACGTCGCGCCGGCTCCTTCGGATCTGCAGCGACAAGGCCGCCGCGGAGGCCGAGGACATCATTCGCGGCGACGAGCTCGGAACCGCGCGAACGACTGATCCCGCAGAGATCGCTGACGCGCTGCGTGAGGGCTCTCCGGTCCTCGCGCTCTGCACCTATGACTCCTCGCCGCAGCTCGCCGAGGCGATGCGGTTGGTGCCGGGGTTCTCGTTCGACTTGGCGATCGCCGATGAGGCCCATCGGTGTGCTGGGCTCGAGGGGTCACGGCACAAGACGATCCTTGATGAGCACGCGATTCGCGCCACGCGACGGCTGTTCTTCACGGCGACGCCGACCGTGTACGGGACGCGCGACAAGAGCCGTGCCGCAAGCAAGAACGTGCGCCTGGCCTCGATGGACGACCACGGGCTGTTCGGGCTGGTGATCCACCACTTGTCCTTTGCGGACGCGATTGCCCGCGAGCTGCTGTGCCCGTACCAGGTGGCGGTGATCCCGATCGATGACGATGAGGTGCACGAGCTCATCAAGCGGCGGAGGATCGTCACTGCTGACGGCGAGCA
>DATLQV010000016.1:0-2987 GCA_035534955.1 Gaiellaceae bacterium | reverse complement strand
ACACAGCATTCGGGCTCGACCAACCGCTCGGCGAAAGTGCTCCCGCGTTTGTGTAACCCTCGATTCGCGCTACGGACGCCAAGGCACTCGCGCCTTCGCGTTACGGCACACCGGTTTCGAACGCGCGAACGCCAACACCCTCGGACACCAACGTCCACGTACTTCCGCCACAGGTACTTACCGGACCCTGGTTCGCCGTGGTCGCGACTCAAGCTGTCGCTCGGCCGGCCGCAATCCTGAGCCGGCACCGCGTTCGGTAGGTCTGATGGTCGCGCGTGTCTGCATCCGTCTCGAAAGCCATCTCTGCTGTCGTCGGCCGTCGGCCGCCTGGGACGAGCTGTAGCCGCCCTTCGTGCTCCCAGGCGCACGCCCGCTTTCGCCCAACAGCGGGCGCGCAGCGATGCGCGGCCAAGACGCCCGCAGCTCGTCCGGTGCGAGCGTGTGGCGTCCGGCTTTCGACGCGCTCGCTTTGCCGGCGAATCCGGGATGGACGCGCGTGAGGTCCTCGACGCCGCGTGTTACCAGGCTGGCTACTCGGCGTGGCCGAATGCTTCGATCTCCTTCCGTTCCTCTTCCGTGAGTTCGCGCGGGCTTTCGCCGGCGGCGACCTTCTCGCTTTGTACGTGGTGGCGGATGTCGTCGACGATCTCGGGGTTTGCCAGGGTCGTGACGTCGCCGACGTCGGCGAAGTTGGAGATGCCGGCGATCACGCGGCGCATGATTTTGCCCGAGCGGGTCTTGGGCATGTCGGCGACGACCCAGACGTTCTTCGGCCGTGCGATCTTGCCGATCTCGGTATCGATCGCCTTTGACACCTTATCTGCGATCTCCTGGTTGCTCGCTGTGGTTCCGGGCTTGACCGAGACGTACATCTCGACCGCGCGGCCGCGGAGCTCGTCGATCACCGGGACCGCGGCGGCCTCGGCGATCTCCTCGACGGTGATCGCCGCCGACTCGAGCTCCTTGGTCCCGAGCCGGTGTCCGGCGACGTTGATCACGTCGTCGATCCGGCCGAGGATCCGGTAGTAGCCGTCAGCGGCTTGCACGGCGCCGTCGCCCGCGAGGTAGGGCCAGTCGTGCCAGTCCTTGCTGTCCTTGTCCTTGCAGTACTTCGCGTAGTAGGTGTCGACGAATCGTTCGGGCTGCCCCCAGATCGTCTGGAAGATGCCCGGCCACGGGTTGCGGATGCAGATGTTGCCCGCCTTCCCGCTTCCCGCCGCCACGACGTCCTTGTTCTCGTCGTAGATCACGGGGTAGATGCCGAGCACGCCGGGCCCGCAGCTGCCGGGCTTCATCGGCTCCAGCGCCGGCAGCGTGGCGCCCAGGAAGCCGCCGTTCTCGGTCTGCCACCAGGTGTCGACGATGACCGCCTCGCCCTTGCCCACGACCTCGTGATACCAGCGCCAGACGTCCGGCTCGATCGGCTCACCGACGGTCGTCATGTGCTTGAAGTGGTAGTCGTACTTGGCGGGCTCGTCGGGCCCCAACTTACGTAGCATCCGGATCGTCGTCGGCGCGGTGTGGAAGATGTTCACGCCGAGCTGCTCGGCGATCCGCCACGGTCGACCCGGATCCGGATACGTCGGCACGCCCTCGTACATGACGCTCGTCGTCCCGAGCGCCAGCGGGCCGTAAACGATGTAGGAGTGACCGGTGATCCAGCCGATGTCGGCAAAGCACCAGTAGGTGTCGTCGGGGTGGATGTCCTGGTAGTACTTCGACGTCCCGGCGACGTAGGACAGATAGCCGCCGGTTGAGTGCTGAGCGCCCTTCGGATGGCCGGTCGTGCCGCTCGTGTACATCAAAAACAGCGGCGCCTCGGCGGGCATCGAGACGGGCTCGACGAGCTTGCCGCGATAGTCGGCCATCAGCTCGTCGATGAAGAAATCGCGGCCCTCGATCATCGGGCTCTGCGAGCCGTATTCCCGCTCGTGCCGCCGCCAGACGAGCACCTTGTCGATCTCGAAGCCCTCCTTGCTCGCCGCCGCGATCGCCTCGTCGGCCTTCGCCTTGTGGTCGATCAGCTCCCCATTTCGGTAGTAGGAGTCGATCGTCACGAGGATCGAACTCTGCGAATCGGCGATCCGGTGGCCGCACGCAGCGCCGCTGAACCCGCCGAACACCTCCGAGTGGATCACCCCGAGGCGCGCGCAGGCGAGCATCGACACCGGCAGGTCAGGAACCATCGGCAAATGGAAGGTGACCCGGTCGCCGACCTTGACGCCCGCAAAGTCCCGCAGCAACGCCGCGAACTCGTTCACACGGCGGTAGAGATCCTGGTAGCTGACCGCCTCGGTCTTCTCGGTCTCCGGCTCGGGAACCCAGACGATCGCCGCCTTGTCGGCACTCGACTCCAGGTGGCGGTCGACGCAGTTAAATGAGGCGTTCAGGCGGCCGCCCACGAACCACTTCCAGAACGGAGGATTGCTCGTGTCAAGCGTCGTGTGCCACTCCTGGTCCCACGTGAGCAGGTCCGCGTACTCCTTGAAGCACTCCGGGAAGTGCTCCTCGCTGAACCGATCGCGGATCGCGGGGTCGCTCGCGTTTGCCTGCTCGATGAACTTGGCAGGCGGGTTGAAGTACTCCTCCTCGCGCCAGTGAACCGCGATCTGCGCCTCAGAGACCTCGGCCTCAGAACCATCCTGCGCCAAGTCGGATGCGTCGCCTACTTCTGCCATCGCTCAACCTCCTGCTGAAGACACCTCATTGATAGTCGCGGGTGCTCTGGGTGTCGCGGCGGTGCCGCCGCGACACCCAGAGCGTTCTCGCGTCCCTACTTGTTGAGCGGGAAGAGTGGTGCGACCGTCTTCCCGAATGTGCTGTTGATGACCGCCGCGAACGAGGCATACCACGCGGCGATCGCGGTCGCAACACCGATGTAGCCGCCCCAGTGCGTGACTCCCGTGTGCGCGCCGCTGTCGCCGATCGCGAGCAGCACGAACGTGATCGTCAGCAGCACGAACACCAGCAGCACGGCACCGCTGACG
>DATLQV010000015.1:0-28799 GCA_035534955.1 Gaiellaceae bacterium | reverse complement strand
AATGGGGGCGGGAGGATTCGAACCTCCGTAGGCTGAGCCGACGGGTTTACAGCCCGTTCCCTTTGGCCGCTCGGGCACACCCCCTGGCGCGCCGGATTGTAGCCTGATGCCGGTGAAGCGCTTCGACGCCATCGTGGTCGGCGGCGGCCCCGCCGGCTCGACCACCGCGTACCACCTCGCCGAGGCCGGCGCGGCGGTCCTGCTCGTCGACCGGGCGACGTTTCCCCGCGACAAGCCCTGCGGCGGCGGCCTGACGATGAGGGCTGTCCGGCAGTGCCCGGTCGATCCCTCGCCCGTCGTCGAGGAGGAGGTCGACCTGGTCGAGCTGCGCTTCCGTTACGGCGACGCCGTCGTCCGGCAGTCGCAAGCCCCCGTGATCCGGATGACCCAGCGGCGGCGCCTCGATGCCTTCCTGCTCGACGCGGCGCGCGAGCAGGGCGTCGAGGTGCGCGAGGGGACGACGATCGATGTCACGCATGCGCCTGCCGACCTGATCGTTGCCGCCGACGGCGCGAACGGCACGACGGCTCGCGCGCTTGGCCTCGGCGCCGGCATCGTCTACGGCGTCGCCTACGAGGGGAACGCGCCCTACGGCGTCGTCGACCGCAGCCGCTACGAGCGGCGCGCCGTCGTCGAGCTGGCCGACATCCCGGGCGGCTACGGCTGGGTGTTCGCGAAGGGCGACCACGTCAACGTCGGCGTCGGCGCCTGGCAGAGCGAGGGCCCGCGGATCCGCGAGCACCTCGCGCGCGTCTGCGAGGCGCACGGGCTGCAGATCGGCCAGCTCGAGGCCGTGCGCGGGCACCGGCTGCCGTTGCGCCGGCCCGGCGTGCGGATCGCGAGCGAGCGGGCGCTGCTCGTCGGTGACGCCGCGGGGCTCGTCGACCCCGTTTCCGGCGACGGGATGTATGAGTGCTTCGTCTCGTCCAGGCACGCGGCGGCAGCGATCCTCGACGTGCTGGCGGGGCGCGCGTCGACGCTCGAGCCGTACGAGGCGGCGGTCGACGCGTCGCTTGCGCCGCTCCATCGCGCCTCCTGGAAGCTCAAGCAGGCGCTCGATCGCTGGCCTCGAACCTCCTGGCAGCTGGCGCGGACGCCGCTTCTGTGGCGTAGCGTCGAGCGGCTCCTCCTGGGTGAGCTCCAGGCCCCCGGTGAGCAGCACGGCCTTGCCCGGATCCCGCTTCGCGCCCTGGACGTCCTCAGCCGCACCTAAAGCACGCCCCGCTTTGTGCCGAAACAGGGATCGGCATGGACATCAATGCGCTCCTCGCGCGCGCCGTCGAGCTCGGCGCGTCCGACATCCATCTGAAGATCGACCGGCCGCCGACGATCCGGCATGACGGCGAGATCATCTCGCTCGAAGAGCCCCCGCTGACCGAGCAGGACCTCGACGCGGTCCTGCGCGCGGTGACTGCGATCAAGCCGGAGCGCTACGACCAGTTTCAGGAGGTCGGCGACCTCGACATCGCCTACACCACCGAAGGCCTGCCGCGCTTCCGCGTCAACGCGTTCCGGCAGCGCGGTGCCGTGTCGTTTGCGATGCGCGTGATCCCGATCGACGTTCCCACCTTCGAGGCGCTCGGGCTTCCGGCCGGCATCGAGCAGCTCGCCAAGGAGCATCGCGGGCTTGTCCTCGTCACCGGTGCCACCGGATCCGGCAAGACGACCACCCTGGCCGCGATCATCGACTACATCAACCGCACGCGGCGGTCGCACATCGTCACCGTCGAGGATCCGATCGAGATCATCCACTCCGACAAGGCGTCGATCGTCAATCAGCGCGAGGTCGGCCTCGACACCGAGAACTTCGGGCAGGCCCTCCGGCGTGCGCTCCGCCAGGACCCGGACACGATTCTGATCGGCGAGCTGCGCGACGCCGAGACCGCGCAGACCGCGCTGCAGGCCGCCGAGTCGGGTCACCTGGTCTTTTCGACTCTGCACACGATCGACGCAGCCGAGACCGTCGGCCGCATGATCGAGTTCTTCCCGCCGGCGAAGCAGCAGCAGATCCGCTCGATCATGGCGGGCGTGCTGCGCGGCGTGATCTCGCAGCGCCTCCTGCCGCGGCATGACGGTGGTCGCGTCGCCGCGATCGAGCTGATGATCACCAACGCGCGGATCGCCGACCTGATCCGCGAGAACAAGCCGGATGAGATCACCGACGCGATCGCCGACGGCGAGTTCGCAAGAATGCAGACGTTCCAGAAAGCGTTGATCGACCACGTGCTTTCGGGTGCCGTCGACCGCGAGGTGGCAGCCAACGCCTCGTCGAACCGGCACGACTTCATGGTCGCGCTCGAGTACGCCGAGAAGGCGCAGGCGGCCGGGCTCGAACGCGGCTCCCCGAACCGCGCGACCGTCGCCGAGCCGGAGCCCGAACCGGAGCCGGAGCCCGAGCCGGAGCTGTCGCTCCGGCTCGCCCCGCTGGGGGACTGATGACGCGCCTTCTGGCCATCGCCCTGCTTGCGCTGGTCGCTGCGGGCGCTGCGTCCGCCGGCCCGCTTCCGAGCGCAGCCACACCGAACTCGACGACGGTTCTGCTGCCGCAGCTCCTGACGCCGCCGCTTGCGCCGCAGGCGATGTCGTTCAGCCAGCTGCAGCCGATCTGGCAGGCGGCGGGGCAGGCATACGGTGTGCCGTGGTCGGTGCTTGCGGCGATCAACAAGGTCGAGTCGAATTTCGGCCAGAACATGGGCCCGAGCTCCGCAGGCGCGATCGGCTGGATGCAGTTCATGCCGGACACGTGGGCCCGCTGGGGCGTCGACGCGAATGGTGACGGCATCGCCGATCCCTGGAACGCAGAGGACGCGATCTACTCGGCGGCGCGCTATCTGGCCGCGAGCGGCGGCGCCACGGACATCGCGGGTGCTGTCTATTCGTACAACCATGCGCAGTGGTACGTCGACGAGGTGCTGCAGCTGGCAAACGAGTTCGAAACCGGCGGCGCCGCCTTCGCGTCGGCGGTCGGCGGCGCTCAGCTCGGGCTGGACACCGCCAGGCAGGCGGTCGTCGCTGCGAATGCCCGCGTGCTCGACGCGCAGGCCCGTATCTCGGACCTGCAGCCGCGCGAGGACCGGCTGCTCCAGAACGCCCAGAACGCGACGACGTTCCCCGGCCGGCTCGCAGCTCAGCGGCAGGCGGTGCTGCTCGACATCCAGCTGCAGGGGGCGCAGGCCGACCTCGACGCGAGCCGCCTCGCGCTCGTGAACGCTCAGAGCGCGCTTGCCTCAGCTCGTGACAGCGCCGCCGGCGCCACGTTTGCAGCCGGTTCGCTGCTGGGCGCACCCAGCTACTCCGACGGGTACGTCTTCCCGGTCGCCGGAGGAGCCGGCGTCGTCAGCGTGGGCCGTACCCATCACGACTTTCCTGCCGCCGACATCGCTGCACCCGAAGGCACGCAGCTCTACGCGCTCTCGGCCGGAACCGTCGACCAGGCCTGGCCGACGCCGCAGGGGGCCTGCGGGATCGGCTTCGAGATCGCGACCACCGACGGGCTCAAGTGGACCTACTGCCACCTGAGCTACCTCGAGCCGGCCGTCGTCGCGGGCGCGCCGCTCGGCGCCGGCCAGCCGGTCGGGCTCGTCGGGCAGACCGGTGATGCGACCGGTCCGCACCTCCACCTGCAGCTCGACCCGGCGACCGCCTATCCGCAGGACGAGGCGTGGTTCCAGTCGTTCGCGGGCACCGCGTTCACCTGGTCGGACGCCGTTCAGGCGAATCCGGCGTCGGCGCCCGTCTTCACGGTCGTCGGCGGCGATCCGGCCCAGGCACGGGCGCTCGACAGCGCCTCGGCGGGCGTCATCTTCTTTACCGCAACGGGGGGTTGAGCCGGCGGCTTCTGCTGCCGAAAGACCTTCTGATGGGCTCGTTCGTCCCTCGTCTGCTCGCGCTGACGCTCGTCTGGCTGCTCGCCACGGCGGCGTTGACGTTTGCCGCGGCACAGCGGATCGGCACGGTCCGTCCGACGCCGACGACGACGACGTCCGCTTCGTCGGCTGCGTCGGCGCCGCGTGTTCTCGTCGTCCCCGATGTGCGCCGGCAGGCCTACGTGTTCGCAAAGGGCACGCTCGGGGATGCCGGCTTCGCCTGGCGCGTCGCCGGCTCGGTGGAGGGGTACGCCGCGAATACCGTCGTCGCCCAGACCCCGGCGGCCGGAACGCGCGTGATCGACACCGGGGCGCCGCTCGTCGTCCTGAACCTCACGCGGAGCGGCAAGCAGGAAGGTATTCCGGAACAGGCTTCGAGCATCCCCGCGACCGCCGTGAAGCTCGCCACGCTGGCGGCGATCGTCACGCCGGCCGCTCCGCGCCCGGTGACGCGCACCGCCGCCTCCGTGCCCGCCCAAATCAAGACGGCGCAGGCCAAGACGGCGCTGGCCAAGACGGCACTGGCCAAGCGGGCCACCGCTCCCGCGCCCAAGCTCCCCAGGCGGCGCCCGCCCGCGTTCGTCGTACCGGGTGTCAAGCGGGAACCGCTCGACGAGATCCCGCTCACGAGCCGCGCCGCACTGCTGCTGCGCTGGGTCGCCGCGAGACCGAAGCCGACCGACGCCAACGTCCGGCACTGGCTCTACCAGAGCGCGTGGATCGTCACCGGGGCCGAGATGGGCTGGTGGCACGGCGCTGCGGCCATCCGCACGCTGATCACAGCCGACGAGCATGTGTGGAAGCTCTGGGGGATCGGCGCCCTGAGCGAAGCGGATGCCCGGAAGGCGCTGGCGGAGGTTGAAGCGAGATCGTCGTGATCGGGCGTGAGGAGGGCTACACGCTGGTCGAGTTGCTGACGGTGCTCGTGATCCTCAGCGTCGTCGTGGGAGGCATCGTCACGCTCTTCTCGACCGGGATCAACGCGAGCGCGGACCAGACCCGGCGCTTCCAGGCGCAGCAGAACGCGCGGCTTGCCCTCGACAAGATGCGCCGCGAGATCCATGCGGCCTGCACCGTTTCCAACCCGTCGACCTACAACACCCCCGAATCGTCGGCCACGCTGTACTTCTCCACCGACAGCTGCGCCTCCGGATCGCACACCGTCACGTGGTGCACGGTGGGCAGCGGCCAGCGCTACGGGCTCTACCGCATTGTCGCGACGAGTTGCGCGGGCGCTACGGCGAAGTTCGCCGACTACCTGACGAGCGCCAACATCTTCACGTACCTGCCGCCGAACTCGCACGCGACGACGCTCGGCGGCGGGACGGGCGCGTCCGCAATCACGACGCAGGATGGCGGCAGCGCCCTGCCGCGCCTGCACGTCGACCTGACGGTGAACCTGAAGGCGTCGCGGCCGACCGACGCCTACCGTGTCGTCGACGACATCGCCTTCCGCAACGGGCCGCGCGCCTGCTCGGCAGGAGTAGCCTCGTGCTGAGGCGGCTCCGCGAGGAGAGTGGAATCGCGCTCGTGCTCGCGCTCATGACCATGATCGTGCTCACGATCGTCGCAACGACGACCGTCTACTACTCGACGACGAGCGAGCACGAGTCGTCGTACTCGAAGGCTTCCGACACGGCGTACCGCCTCGCAGAGAGCGGCATCAACAACGCGATGGCGACCCTCGGTTACAACCAGACGAATGCGCTCTCGACGTCGGCGCTCCCGGGGTCCGAGGGCGCTGCGGCAACCAAGACCTACACGACCGGCACGGCCGAATGGTGGGGCACGCTCAACACGAGCTCGAAGATCTGGACGGTCTACGGCAAGGGGATCGTCGCGAGCCCGATCGCGAGCACTGCGGCGGTGACGCGCACGCTCACCGCGACGATGCAGGTGACGTACTCGTACAACCAGCCGGTCAACGCGCAGGCTTGGAACTACATCTACCTGACGAACACGGGTGGTGCGAACGTCTGTGACACGACGCTGGCCCAGAACGTCGCCCTCGACGCACCGCTCTACCTGGACGGCAACCTCTGCCTCAGCAACAACGCGACGATCCGCGAGGACCTGGCGACACCGAAGATCCCGATCACGCTCGTCGTGAAGGGCAAGGTCTCGTTCGCAAACGGCTCGTCGGTCGGGATCAGCTCGACCAACACCGTCACCGCGGTCTACATCGCCGGCGGGTGCGGCTCGTCGCTCTCGAACGTGCACACGTGCAAGCCGTACCCGGCCTCGGGTTACGACCGCCTCTATGTCGGTAGCGGGGGCTTCAGCACAACGACGCCGGCGGTCGGGGCGCCGGTCGTCGACTGGGTCAACGACGGCTGGTACGGCAACTCGAGCCCGGGCCCGGCGCATCCATGTACGACGGTATCCGGCACGCCGCCGAGCTTCGACGGCGGCCCGGCGCCCTACAACACGCAGCAGAACCTCGCCTCGCCCTACGCAAACGGCAGCCTCCCGTCGACGCAGAACCTCACACCGAACGCGGACTACACGTGCAAGACGTCGATCGGCGAGCTCTCCTGGAACCACACCACGCACACCATGACGGTCAACGGCGTCGTCTACATCGACGGCAATGTCTCGATCGGGGACGGCAGCATCGACGAGTACAACGGCCAGGCGACCCTCTATGCGTCCGGCTACATCACGGTCAGCGGGACGATGTGCGGCAAGCGCACAGCCGACGGCACCGCCTGCGACTTCACCAACTGGAACCCGAACACCGAGATGTGGATCCTCGCCGCCCACGGCAACAACGGCAGCGGCTACTCGATCGTGATGCCGAACAACGCCACCTGGGAAGGCGGCTTCTACGCGACCAACGGGATCGACCTGTCGAACAACGGCACGGTCGAGGGGCCGATCATCGGCGGCACCGCAGTCTTCAGCAACAACGTCGTCGCGAAGCCGTTCCCGGTCATCACCACCGTGCCGCTCGGCGCGCCGGGCAACCCGAACGTCTACGCGCAGCCGAACCCGCCCGGCGGCTACAGCGGCTAGCCGCTGCTGCCGATAGAGGGCGCATGGGCCTCGCCGCCGCCGGAATCGCCTTCTTCCCCGCCCTCGCCGTCGGATCGTTTCTCAACGTCGTCGCCGCCCGGGTGCCCCTTCGCCGCTCGATCGCAAGCCCGGGGTCGGCGTGCATGGCGTGCGCCACCCCGATCGCGTGGTACGACAACGTCCCCGTGTTCTCCTGGCTCCTCCTGCGCGGGCGCTGCCGCTCGTGTGGCGTCGCGATCTCCTGGCGCTACCCGGCGGTCGAGCTCTCGACCGCTCTGCTCGTCGGCTCCTGCTTCTGGAAGTTCGGTGTCTCGTGGGATGCCGCGATCGCTTCGTTCTTCGCAGCCGTGCTCGTCGTCTTGTCGGCGATCGACGTCGAGCGCCGCGTGGTCCCGAACGCGATCGTGCTGCCCGCCGCAGCCGTCGTGCTCGTGGCCCAGACGCTCGTTCATCCGTCGGTGGAATGGTTCGCGGCGGGCCTCGGAGCCTCGATGTTTCTGTTCCTCGCCGCGCTCGCATACCCGAAGGGAATGGGGATGGGCGACGTGAAGCTTGCGCTGTTGCTCGGCTTCGCAGTGGGGCGGACAGTGCCGATTGCACTGTTTGCGGGCATGGTGTTCGCGCTCGTTCCCTCGGCGGTGTTGTTCGCCCGCCACGGGTTCGCGGCGCGGAAGATGACGATTCCGTTTGCGCCCTTCCTCGCGCTCGGCGGCCTGCTCGCCCTGTTTGCCGGGCCGCCGCTGCTGCACGCCTACCTGCACCTGCTCTAGCGCATCCGTCCCTCCTCCGAGGGATTGGGGAAGGAGGCCGCGCGCGGGTGCACAACCTCAAGTGTCCGGGCGTATTTGCCGATGCCTCGAACGAGGGATATGACAGACGACTTCACCCTCCGGACCGTCCCCGGCATGGGGAGCCAGACACCGCCGATCGAAGGCGGTGGGCTTCGCCGTGCCGGCGCCTCCGCCGTCAATCCCGCCGCGGAGCTGCTTGCCGACCTGCTCGCGGCAACGGGGCTGATCCCGGAGGACAAGCTCGCGCTGGCGCGTGGCCGCGCCGGCACATCAGGTTCGCTTGCTCAGGCGCTCGTCGACGAGGGCGTCGCCACGCCGGAAGGAATCGCGAGAACACTTGCGGCGCGCTACCAGCTGCCGCTGATCGACCTCGCCGCAACGGGTGTCGAAGCAGCGGCTGCCAAGAGCGTTCCGGTGCACGTGCTCGAGCGCATCGGAGCCATTCCGTACGCAATCGAAGGCGACCTGCTGCGTGTTGCGATCTACGACCCGAGCAACGTCCATGCGATCGACGAGTTGCGTCTCGCGACGCGGCTCACGGTGGAGCTTGGGGTTGCGACGCGCGACGACGTGGAAGCAGAGTTCCGCCGTCTCATCCGCGCCTCCGAGGCGTTCGGCGCGCAGGCCGCGCTCGACGAAGAACAGGCGGCGTTCGAACAGGAAGACGAGACCGACGACCTGGAGGTCGACGACGGCATCTCCGACGCGCCGCTGGTGCGGCTCGTCAACTCCGTGATCTTCCAGGCGGCCGAAGACGGAGCCTCGGACATCCACTGGGAGCCGCAGGACGAGTCGCTCGTGGTGCGGCTGCGCATCGACGGCGTGCTGCACGAGGTGCAGCGGATTCCGAAGCGTCTCGCCAATGGTGTGACCACGCGCCTGAAAGTGCTCGCCAAGCTCGACATCGCCGAGCGGCGCAAGCCGCAGGACGGGCGCATCGCGCTCAATGCGGCCGCAGCAGGCCGGACGATGGACATTCGTGTTGCCGTCCTGCCGACGGTCGAGGGCGAGCAGATCGTCATGCGCCTCGTCGACAAGTCGAAGAAGGTCCCGACGCTCGCCGAGCTCGGACTCTCGGACGACATGCAGGAGAAGCTGATGGACATGTTCATGCGCCCGACTGGCGCACTGCTCGTGACGGGGCCGACCGGTTCGGGCAAGTCGACGACGCTGTACGCCGGCCTCACTCAGATCAACCGGCCCGAGATCAACATCATCACCGTCGAGGACCCGGTCGAATTCCGCGTGCCCGGCGTCAACCAGGTTCAGATCAACGTGCGCGCCGGCCTGACGTTCGGTGGTGCGCTGCGCTCGATCCTCCGTTCCGACCCCGACGTGGTGATGGTCGGCGAGATCCGCGATTCCGAAACGGCGCAGATGGCGATCGAGGCTGCCCTGACAGGCCACCTGGTCCTCTCGACGCTGCACACGAACGACGCCCCGGGCGCGCTGACGCGGCTGAACGAGATGGGCGTCGAGCCGTTCTTGACGGGCTCGGCCGTCACCGCCGTGCTCGCACAGCGGCTCGCACGCAAGCTGTGCACGCACTGCGCCGAGATGTACACGCCGTCGGTCGATGACTTGATCAAGGCGAAGGTGTCCCCGGACGTCGCAGCGATGACCGACGGCATGGCGCTGTACCGCAAGCGCGGCTGTCCCCGCTGCAGCCAGAGCGGGTACCGCGGGCGAGTCGGCATCTTCCAGCTGATGATGATGAACGAGGACCTCGAGACGCTGGCCGCGCAGAAGGCGTCGCGTGAGGAGATCGAGCGCTGCGCGATGTCGGTGGGCATGCGCACCCTCTGGGACGACGGGCTCGCGAAGGTCGCCGCCGGCCTCACGTCGGTCGAAGAGCTCGCGCGCGTGTCCGTCTAGCTTCGCGCGAGGTCGCGCATGCGGTCGATCGCGCGGCGGAGGCCGTCGGCGTCGAAGACGTACGGCGTGGCGTTTGCGACGTCGTGAACGGGAGCGTCGAGGCTGGTCGAGCCGGCGGCTGCGTTGACGGCATAGCGCACCGGGATCTCGTGGCAGATACAGAGGATCGTCTCCTCGGTGTATCCGAGGAGACGATCGAAGGCGTCGGCGTAGCGGCAGGCGGCGTCGTCGAGGCTCTCGCCGGCCGGAAACGAATCGGCGCGGGCGTGGCTGCGCTTCCACGCCCGGTAGGTGTCGAGCGTCTCACCCTCGAGCGAGCCGATCCGGATGTCGTTCAGGCCGGGGTCGACCAGTGTCGGGGTCGCACCGGCGCGGGGGCCGAGCGCGAGCCTTGCCGTCTGCTGCGCGCGCGGGAACTCCGAGGTGGCGCAGAGATCGATCGTGACGGCCGCCAGCCGGCGCTGCAGTTCTTCGCCCTCGGCGACGCCGAGGGCCGACAGGCCGCGGTCGAGCCGGGGGTCGCCGTTGACGATCCCGTCGACGTTGAAGACCGACTGCCCGTGCCGGGCGAGCAGCATCACCCGCATATCCGGACCGTACACGCCCTCCCGAGACACGACGGGGTCTGACCCCGGCCGCGTCCCCAAGTGGCGTGTCGTTGGTGACAACTTCGACAATTCGTGCTCGTGTTCGCGGCGCGACCCTTCATGCCGCGCTAGCGTCGTTCGCGTGCCTCGCACTCCTCGTCTCCAGGCGGCGAATGTCCTCTACCACGTCGGGTCCCGTGGGGTGGAGAAGCGTCCGATCTTCGATCGCGGTCCCAGTGACCGCGAACAGTTCCTTGCATTGCTTGCCTACGTCGTGCGTCGGTTCGGTTGGCAGGTGCATGCGTACTGCTTGATGGGAAACCATTTCCATCTCGTCCTCGATACACCGGGAGCGAACCTCTCCGACGGGATGCGTTACCTCAAGGGCGAGTACGCGCAATGGCTCAACGCCGTGATCGGTCGGGAAGGTGCACTGTTCGAACGGCGCTTCTGGTCGCGAATCGCCCTGAGCGAGGCGTACGTGATCGAGCTCGCCCGGTACGTCGCGCTCAATCCGGTTAGGGCGGGCCTTGTCCGCTCACCGGACGAGTGGATGTGGAGCAGCTATGCGGCAACGATAGGCCTTGAGGCACGGCCGGCTTTTCTGAGCGCCGGGCTTCTCGACGTACTCGGCGGCGGCCGATCTGCGCACGTGAGGTACGCACAATTCGTCGGCGAGGCGATTGGCCGGCCCTTGTCGGACGAGCCTTATCTGGCCCAGTAGGGGTCTGACCCCGGTTTAAGCGACCCGGTTTACGCGGCCTGCACGTCGCAGCCGAGGTACATGAGCGCCTCGACGGCTTCGGTGACGAACGCTGTTGCCTGGCGGACATCGGCGAACGTGTAGGGGCCCGCGCGCAGCGCCGTGGCGGCGTTCGGCGGGAACACTTCGGTCTCGACCACGCACTCGACGCCGTAGTCGACGGCCCGAAGCACCGCGATCGAGCGGCCGTCTCGGCGTGCGACGCGGACGAAGAGCTCGTGGCCCGTCCCGGTGCCGGCCTCGGCAGGCTGTGTCACGCCGCGCCGGCCGCCGGCTGCGCGGCGTTGGCCACAGCCTGCTGCACGACCGTCCGGTCGTTGAATCCCTGGAGCGTCATGTACAGCGTTGCCGGGCGCTGATAGACGAGCGTTGCGGGCGCGACCGGAAGCTGTCCCAGCAACCGCGTCAGCACCTGGACGGCGCCGCCGCTCCGGTCGACATCGATCTGCACGAACGATGCGCCGCCGAGCCCGGCGCCGGCCCGTGCCTCTGCGAGCGCGAGCGCCGCGACGGGATCCTGCGGGGACGTCAGCTCGACCACCGCAACCGGTGCGGCGGCGAGCGCCTGGGCGATCACCCGTGGTAGCCCGGCCTTCAGAGCGGCCAGCAGGTTGGAATCGACCGGCTTCGGCTTCACGGCGACCTTTGCCTTCACCGTCGCCGCGTGCTTCGCCGACGCCGGTTTCGCCGCCTGGGCCTTTTGCCTCGTCGCCGAGGCCAGATGCCGTTGCTTGAGCGACAGCACCGTGTGTGCTGCGGCAGTCGGCGGCGCCTGGTTCATCGCCAGCGTCACGAAGGCGAGCACGATTGCCAGGGCGGCCAGGCCGCCGGCGATCAAGATCCCACGCAGGTGCGCAGAGTTGGTCACACGTTCCCTATCGGCAGGAATGGCCGCAGCTTGAACCCATCGATGAGGGTTCCGAAACGCATGCGCCCACAGAACGGCGAAGGGCGCGGTTTCCCGCGCCCTTCGCCCCAGACAGGTCAGACGAGTTGCGTCTTTACGGGCAGGCGCCCGACACGATGTCGGCTCCGGGCCCAGCCTTCTTGTAGACCGCCGAACCGACGGTCGACTGGATGCAGTACGTCGTCGAAGTAGCGGACTGGACGACGATGTGCTTGATGCCCTGGTCGTAGTTCGACCGGAGGATCGCGGACGTGGCACCTGCATAGGTGCCGTTGTCGGCGTTGTAGGCCTCCATGCCGGGGACAGCGGACTGGACGTTCGCCTGGGCCGCCGCGACGTTTGCGCGGTCCTTGAACTTCAGGTACGACGGGATCGCGATTGCGAGCAGAATCCCGAGAATGATGATGACGACCAGGAGTTCGATGAGCGTGAAGCCCTCGTCACTCTTCAGCCGCTTGCGCAGCGTGTTCAACATGTCCTCGTAGCTCCCTTCCAAAAGCGTGTGAGGTTACCGGTGGCTTGGCCGATATCGACCGCGACCGTCACGACATACGCCCCCTTTTGAGGGATTTGCGCTCACCCACCGTGAGTTAGCTCGAACGAGGCACCCCGACCGAGGGAGCGACGCGCGGCGACGTCGTGCGCAAATCCCTCAAGTCAGCGAAGCGGCGTGCCGATGGAGCACGCGGATGGCCGACGTATCCTCCATCGACCAGCTGCTCACTCAGATGGTGCAGCTTGACGCGTCAGACCTGCACGTGACGGTAGGCGCCCCTCCTGTCGTGCGCCTGCGCGGACACTTGCAGCGCTTTGAGGGCGTCGCCGCGATGAGCGCCGACGACACGCGCGACCTGCTGTACAGGGTCCTGTCGAGCGACCAGCAGAAGCGGCTCGAGATCAATCGTCAGCTCGACTTCGCACACTCGATTCCCGGCCTCGCCCGCTTTCGCGTCAACGTCTTCTTTCAGCGGGAGACCCTGGGTGCGGCGTTCCGTCTGATCCCGAACGAGATCAAGTCGCTCGAGGAGCTTGGTCTGTCGGGGTCCCTGCACCAGCTGTCGGAGAAGCCGCGCGGTCTCGTGCTCGTCACCGGTCCGACCGGCTCGGGCAAGTCGACGACGCTCGCATCCGTCATCGATGAGATCAACCGTACGCGGCACGACCACATACTCACGATCGAGGACCCGATCGAGTTCCTGCACCGCCACAAGGGGTGCATCGTCAACCAACGCGAGATCGGGGTCGATGCGGTGTCGTTTGCCGAGGGGCTTCGCGGCGCCCTGCGCCAGGACCCCGACGTGATCCTCGTCGGCGAGATGCGCGACCTCGAGACGATCTCGACCGCGATGACCGCCGCCGAGACCGGCCACCTCGTGTTCGGCACGCTGCACACGCAGAGCGCGCCCGGAACGATCGATCGCATCATCGACGTTTTCCCGCCCGAGCAGCAGGAGCAGGTGCGCGTGCAGATCGCAGGCACGCTGCAGGGTGTCGTTACGCAGGCGCTCCTCCCGACGGCGGACGGCACCGGCCGTGTGCCGGCGCTCGAGATTCTGTTGCCCGACGACGCGGTGCGGAACCTGATCCGCCAGGGAAAGGTGGAGCAGATCTACTCGGTCATGCAGACCGGCACCGCGAAGGGGATGCAGACGATGGAGCAGTCGCTCGCCGAGCTGATCCTGCGCGGCATCGTGACCAAGGAAGCGGGCCTCACACGTTCGTCGCGGCCCGAGCAGCTGAGTGGCCTCCTGGAGCGGGCGGGCTTCGAAGATCCTGACGCACCCGCGGCAGAGGAGAACGGCCATGCCGTCTCGCCGCCGCTCGACCCGGCGTTCGGCGGCCTGCGGGTCGCGGGCACCGAGTAAAGCGGCCATGGCGGACTCGATCTGGAAGAAGGAGATCTCCCTGCGGCGCAAGCCAAAGCCGGAGCGGCCCGAGGTTGCGCCGCGCCTCGAGGCCCAGTCTGAGCTCCCGGCGCAGGCGATGCCCGTGCACATACCCGATCTCGCCTCGCCTGAGCCGGCAGCCGTGACCGCGCCCGCCCCCGCGGTGCCGCCGAGCGGTGAGGCTCCGCCGCTTCCGGCCGGCGACTACGGCTGGCTGACGGCCGACTTCGACCCGACCGCGATTCCCGACAAGATGCCGGCGGTCAGCGCGCCCGACGTCGAGGTCGCGGCGCCCGCGCCGGCACCTGCGGCCGCGTGGCCCGAACAGCCCGGTCAACCAGAGCACCGCGAGCAAGCAGCGCAGCCGAAGGAGCCGAGCTTGCCGTTCTGGAAGCGCGAGCTGAAGCTCTCGCTCCGCAAGAGCGGGCCAAAGGAGCCGAAGCAACCGAAGGCGAAGCAACCGAAGGAGCCGAAGGAGCCGAGTGCGCCGTTCTGGAAGCGCGAGCTGAAGCTCTCGCTGCCCAAGCTCGAGCGTGGGCCGAAGCAGGCCAAGCAGCCCAAGCAGCCCAAGCAGCCGAAGCAGCCCAAGCTGTCGAAGCAGCCCAAGCAGTCGAAGCTGCCGAAGCTGCCGAGAGAGCGCCGGCAACAGCGCTCGAAGGGCGGAGCCGGCAAGGGCGCTGTCATCGGGCTCAAGATCGGCGCCTCGCAGGTTGCGGCCGCACGGGTCTCGAACAGCGGCGGGCCGCAGCTGCTCCAGGTAGCCCGCGTCGCACTGCCCGACGGCGTGGTCGTCGGCGGCGAACTGCGCGACGTCGAAGGCCTTGCCGAGGCGCTGAAGGAGCTCTTCGCAGCCAACAAGCTGCCGAAGCGCAACGTCCGTCTCGGCATCGCCAACAACCGCATCGGTGTGCGCACGTTCGAGATCAGCGGCATCGACGATCCGCGCCAACTGGCGAATGCGATTCGCTTTCGCGCACAGGAGACGCTGCCGATCCCGCTCGAGGAAGCCGTGCTCGATTGGCAGGTGCTCTCGGAGTCGAACAACGCGGAGACGGGTGAGAAGATCCACAACGTCCTGCTCGTCGTTGCCTACCGCGAGCTCGTCGACCGCTACATCTCCGCGTGCCGGAAGGCCGGCATCCGCCTTTCGGGCATCGACCTCGAAGCGTTTGCGATGCTGCGCGCGCTCGAGGCGCCGGCCGAGCCGAACGCTACCGGCGCCGCGGGGGCTCGGGTCATGGTGAACGTCGGTCACGACCGCTCGACGTTCGCCGTCTCGAACGGCCGCGTCTGTGAGTTCACGCGTGTGCTTGGCTGGGGCGGGCAGAACCTGTCCGTCGCGATCGCGCGCGCGCTCGACCTCGTGCCGTCGCAGGCGACCCCCATCAAGCATGCTCTCTCGCTCGTCGCACAGTCCGAACCGTCCGAGGACTTCAGCCCCGAAACGCTCGGCACCGCGCGCGAGGCGGTGATCCGCGAGCTCCAGGTCTTTGCCCGCGAGCTCGTTTCGAGCCTGCGCTTCTACCAGAACCAGCCGGGATCGCTCGGCATCGGCGAAGTCGTGCTGACGGGGGGCACGGCGCACCTCCCCGGCTTCGCCGGCGAGTTGCACACCCTGATCGGCGTGCCGGTGCGGGTCGGCGATCCGCTGAACCGGGTTGCGGTGCCGAAGAAGTTCCGTGAGCCGGACGACTACCCGGTCGGCTCGTTGACGGTTGCGATCGGCCTGGGGATCGAGGACTGATGCGCGCCGTCAACCTGTTGCCGAAGGATGAGGGAGCCGAAAAACGGAAGCGCCCGCCGCTTCCCGTGCTCGCCGGCTGCGTTGGGGTGGTGCTCGTCACCGCGCTTCTGGCCGTCATGTTCCTCTCTGCGAGCTCAGCGGTCGCCCAGCAGCGGCTGGCGCTCGACCAGGCCCGGGCGGCCTACGCGGCGGTTCCCGCCCCGCCGGTGCTGCCGGCCGTCGACTCACAGCTTCCACAGCAGCGCCAGTCGAGGGTGACCGCGCTCGCCACTGTCCTCGGTCAGCGCGTCGACTGGGATCGCCTCCTGCGTGAGGTGTCGCAGGTTGTGCCGAGCGATGTCTTCCTCGTCACGTTGAACGCGCAGTCGCCGACGATCGCTCCGGCACCGACCGGTTCCACGGTCGGTGCTGCGCTACCGCTTGGCTTTGTCCTGACCGGCTGCACGTACTCGCAGGACTCCGTCGCGCAGTTCCTCTCGCGCCTCGACGTCGTCCCGGATCTCTCGAACATGACGCTTGGGCAGGCCTCCGCGAGCAGCGGCTCGGTCTCGGGCAGCGGAAATCAGTGCCCGACGGGGTTTGTCGCATTCACGCTGCAGGGCGACGTTCGTGCCGCAGGGGCCACGTCGTGAAGACCAAGAAGCAGCAGCTCGCCAAGCTCGATCCGAGGCTGCAGTTCGGTCTCGTCGCTCTCGGGCTCGTGCTCCTGGCTTTCGCCGGCTACTCGTTCGTGGTCTCGCCGCAGAACGCAGAAAGCGCGCAGCTGGTGAAGCAGGTCAACGCCGAGCAGTTGCAGGTCTACAAGCGCCGCGAGCAGCTGAAGGCGGGTCTGCATCCGCCCACGATCCAGACGGCCGACCTGTATCGGCTGGCGCGGGCGATGCCCGACCGCACCGACATGCCCGGCATCATCCTGACCCTGAGCGATGTCGCGCGTGCAGCCGGGATCACGTTCAATCTGATCGCGCCGGTGGTCTCCGGCGCGTCGGCGCCCACCGGATCGTACGAGGTGCAGCGCATGCACCTTCAATTCAGCGGCGACTTCTACGGACTGAGTGACTTTCTCTACCGTCTGCGCAATCTCGTGGTCGTGCACAACGGCCAACTCGATGCGAGTGGGCGGCTGTTCAACGTCGACACGGTCACGTTCAGCGCCGGGGTGAACGCGTTCCCGCAGATCTCGGCAGACCTCTTCCTCAACGCGTACGTGTACGCGAGCACGCCGTCGGCCCCGGCCCCGGTCGCGCCGACGACCACGGCCTCGGCCACGTCGCTGCCCGGCAGCGCGTCGGCCACAGGAGCAACGGGCTAGCCGTGGCCGGGAAGAAGCGTGTCGATCCGATCAAGCAGCGCGAGAAGCGCGCGAAGATCGCCGCCGCGATCGGCGGCGTGCTCTTCATCGCGGTCGCCGCGTACGAGGTGCCGACGATCATGAGCTCGTTGAACCAGAAGCCGCCTCCTGCAACCTCGACCTCGACCTCGACTTCGGCCTCGACCTCGGCCTCGACCTCGGCACCGTCGGCGAGCGCGACCGCCGGCGTCTCGAGCTCGCTGCCGAACGTGGCCGGTACACCGGCGCCGTCCACCTCCAGCGGGCAGCTCGCCGACACGGACCTACCGCCGAAGCCAACGGGGACGCAGCTCGTCGCGTTCAGCCTCTTCCAGACGAAGAATCCGTTCACGCCCCAGGGGACGACGACTACCACGATGACGACGACGTCTCGGTCGAGTTCGCCGCCGCTGCCGGGGACCGGCACGTCGGCCACGGCGACCAGCCCGATGTCGACGACCGCGACCGTTGTGCCGGGGACGCCCGGTCCGCCGACGTCGACCACTCCGAGCACGACGACCGCGGCTCCGCCGCCCACCGTCGCGATCTCGGTCAACGGCGCCGTCTCGCGTGTCGGCCTCCAGGGAACATTTCCGTCCGGATCGCCCGTCTTTCGTCTGATGTCGTACACCGCCGGCAGCGCGCAGGTCGGGATCGTCGGCGGGTCGTACGCGACAGGTGACCAGTCGCTCACGCTGAAGCTCGGCCAGCCTCTGACGCTGGAAAACACCACCGATCAGAAGACCTACAAACTCGAGCTGATTGCGACGCACTGAGATGGCGGCACCGAGACCGAGCGCGGCCGACGGGTTCGGCCTGATCGAGCTGTTGATCGCGATGGTCGTTCTTCAGGTCGCTCTGCTTGCGCTCGTCGGCGTGTTCGGTGCCGGCGCGGCGGCCATCGGCCGGGCAAGCCACGTGAATACGGCGGCCGTGCTGGCCGACCAGCAAATGGAGCTGTATCGCACGATGCCGTACGACGCGATCGGCCTCGACACCGGCAGCGCCCCCACCTCGGGCACGTACGTCGGCGACACCTCCGTCTGCACGAGCGGGCAGTCCCCTGTCTGCTCGAACATCGCGCCGACGAACAACAGCGGCGGAGGCGCTTGGAGCTGCACGACCTCAACGAGCGTCCCGCTGTACTTCACGGCGAACGGCGTGAACCCATGTGTCGCCCATCGCACCGTCTCCGGCTCGGGGTCGCCCGACGGTCACACATACGCCGTGGACACGTACATCAAGTGGGCGACGGGCGCCTCAGGCCAGCGTCCGACGAAGCAGGTCTCCGTGGTCGTTCGCGACAAGACCAGTGCCACCGAGCTTGCGAAGGAGGTGACGACCTTCGACTGTTCGACCGGCAACCCGGCGAACACCGCGCCCTGCTAACGGACGCGGGTGCACCTGTCGATATCAGGGTTACGAATGGCGGCGTACTCCTACAGCGCGATCAACGCGCAGGGCTTTCTCTCTGACGGCGAGGTGCACGCACCCACGCGCGATGCCGCGCGCGAGCAGCTTCGGATTCGCGGCCTGCTCGCGGAGCGGCTCGAGGAGATGCCGTCCGCGGGCGAGTCGGGCGTCAAGAACGTGTTCAAGAAGATCGAGCCCAAATCGCTGCAGATCTTCTCGCGCCAGTTCGCAACGATGATCGAGGCCGGCCTGAGCGTCGTGGCAGCGCTCGTCATCCTCGAGGGGCAGACCGACGACAAGTACCTGGCCGTCATCATCCGCGAGCTGCGTGGCGACGTCGAGGGAGGCTTGCTGCTCAGCCAGGCGATGTCCCGTCACCCGAAGGTCTTCACGCGCCTCTTCGTCTCGATGGTCGAGGCTGGTGAGGCAGCCGGAATCCTCGACCAGGTTCTCGACCGGATGGCGTTCCAGATCGAGCGCGAAACGAAGCTCAAGCGCCGGGTCAAGAGCGCAATGATGTACCCGACGATGGTCCTGGTCTTCGCGACCCTCGTGCTCACCGGGATGCTGCTCTTCCTCGTCCCGTTCTTCACCAAGGTCTTCACGACGCTCGGCGGGAAGTTGCCGACACTGACTCTTTGGGTGGTCGCCGTCTCGAACTTCATCAAGGCCGACTGGTGGCTGATCATGATCGTGGGCGTCGGCACGACGGTCGGCTTCAAGCGTTGGCGCAAGACCGAGCACGGCAGGCGCAACTGGGACACCTTCAAGCTCGCCTTGCCGATGCAGGTCGGCGACGTCGTTCTGAAGATCACGATGGCGCGTTTCTCGCGGACGTTCTCGACGCTCATCTCGGCCGGCGTCGACATCATCCGGGCGATCGAGATCACGGCGCAGACCGCAGGGAACTGGAAGGTCGAGCGGGCACTGCTGGAGGCGAAGCAGAAGGTCCATGAGGGCGTTCCGATCTCTCAGCCGCTGATCGACGATCCCGTCTTTCCGCCGATGGTGTCGCAGATGATCAAGGTCGGCGAGGAGACCGGAGAGCTCGACAAGATGCTCGCAAAGATCGCCGACTTCTACGAGGAAGAAGTCGACGCATCGATTTCGACCCTCACAAGCATCATCGAGCCGCTGATGATGATCGGCGTCGGAATGATGGTCGGCGTGATCATCATTGCCATGTACCTGCCGATGTTCAAGATGCTCTCGCTCGTCCACTAGACCGGTCGGCTGCGCCGGCAACCAGGGTCGCAAGTCCCGCGCGAGCGTCAGTCCCGCGCACCAGTCCAGGCGACGCCGCCACTCGACGGGTAACGCAGGTCGATCGGCGGCAGCGCCGAGTGTCCGCGCACGAGCCCGTAGCAGCCGAAGCCGAGCAGCACCGCGATCAGGTGGCCGAAGTCGGTGAACGTGTGTGAGATCGCCGCGACCGTGGCGACGGAGATGAGCAGCACCGAGGCGTACGCGAAACGCAGGCGCGGCGCGAGGCAGTAGGTCATCGCCGCCGCGACGGCGAAGAAGCCGTAGCTCGCGCCGACGTCGCGCGCGTTGACGACGCTCAGCTCACTTGGGTCGAAGCGGAGAACCGTCCAGAGGCCGGCGGCCGTCAGCAGCGTCGCGCCGATGTGCCCGATCGCGAAGACGATGCCGAGCCGCCAAGAACCGACCCTGCGCTCGACGGGCGCGAGCACCATGCTCAGCAGCGCCGCCCAGAGGAGCAGGCCGCCCGCGTCCGAGAGCCAGAAGGCGCTACTGAGCAGGACGCGGACGGGATCTCGCGCAAGCTGATGGAGGTTCGTGCTCTGCGCGAGCAGCAGTCTGTCGCCGAGCCGTCCGCTCGCGCTCGCGAGCACCCAGCTCGTCACGAAGAGAATCGCCAGATAGCCGTAGGTGACCGGCGCCGAGCGGATCCAGGCGAGCAGGCGGGGCCGGGTGGCGAGCCACCGTCGCGTGACCGGCTGGAGCACACGGGGCCGTCCGCCGCTGAGCAGGCGGTCGGCTCCGACGATGACGAGGATCAGTACGACGGGGCTCATTCGTGACCTTCGAGTATGCGCCCGCGGGCTAAGACCATCCTTAATACCGGTCGAGCTCGACGAGCCGCGCGTCGCTGATGCCGAAGTGATGTGCGACCTCGTGGAGCACGACGCGCCTGATCTGCCGGCCGAGCAGCTCCGGCTCATGGCCGTAGAGCCGCTCGAGCGGACCGCGGTAGATCGTGATCTTGTCCGGGAGGGCGCCGCTGTAGTTGCTCCCTCGGCGCGTCAGCGGCACGCCCTGGTAGAGGCCGAGCAGCCGCTGCCCGGGCGGCGGTTCGCCCTCGACCACGAACTCGACGTTCGACAGACGCTCCTGCAGATCTGCGGGGAGTGAGTCGAGCGCCTCCTGGACCTGCCGCTGAAATTCGGGCAAAGCCCCGCGAACGCTAGCGCCTGCCGCGGCGGCGCTGCCGCGCGGGCCGTGGCGCCGCCGCAGGTGCGCTGAGGCCCGCCGCGGAGAACTGCTCGGCGTGACCGAGGCGTGCTGCGAGCCGGCCGACATCACCCTGCTGCTCAGGCAGCACGAAGGTGACACCGGTGCCGCTTCTGCCCGCGCGGCCGGTCCGGCCGACGCGGTGCACGTAGTCCTCGTCGCCGTGCGGCGGATCGAAGTTGATCACGTGCGTGATGTCGTCGATGTCGAGGCCGCGGGCTGCGACGTCGGTTGCGACGAGTGTCGGAACCTTGCCGGACTCGAAGCGGGCGAGGGCGCGCTCGCGCTGGTTCTGCGAGAGGTTGCCGTGCATAGCCACCGCTGCCACGTCCTCGCGGGCGAGCTTGCGCACGAGCTTGTCGGCGCCGTGTTTGGTGCGTACGAAGACGAGGGCGAGGCCACGCTCCGCGTTCAGGTGCTCGACCAAACGGTCGAGTTTTCCCTCGAGGGTGACCGGTACGAAGGTGTGCTCGATCGTGCCCGGCCTGCGGTCGCTCGGCAGTTCGGCACGGAAGCGTGATGCGTTCGACGTGTAGGCGCGGGCGAGCTCGGCGACGCCGCCGTCGAGGGTCGCGGAGAAGAGCATCGTCTGACGGTTCGTGGGCACTGTGCGGAGGATGCGGTCGACCTGGGGCTTGAAGCCCATGTCGAGCATCCGGTCGGCTTCGTCGAGCACGAGTGTCCGCACCGCATCGAGCTTGATCAGACGCTGTTCGAGCAGGTCGTTCAGGCGACCGGGCGTCGCGACGACCACGTGCGCGCCGCGGGCCTTCTTCGCCTGCGGGCCGAGGGCCACGCCGCCGTAGACGGTTGCCACGCGTAGGCCCTTCACCTCGGCGAGCGGGCGCAGGTCGGCTGCGACCTGGGTTGCGAGCTCGCGGGTCGGGACGAGCACGAGCGCGGCGGGCTGGGCGCCCGTGCCGGCCGTGCGCTCGACGAGCGGGATGCCGAACGCGAGCGTCTTGCCGGAGCCGGTCGGCGCCTCGGCGAGGATGTCGAGGCCGCCGAGGGCGTCCGGGAGCACGAGCTCCTGGACCGCGAACGGCTCGTGGATGGAGCGTGCGGCAAGCGCACGCACAACGGGTGCGCTCACGCCGAGCGCTTGGAACGACTGGGACATGCTGTTTCGACTCCTTGTCAAGCAGGGGTTCGAGATGCAGAGACTCGAATCGCCTGAAAAGGAGGAACGAGAAGCCAGATCTCACGAGCACCGGACGGCGCTCAGTGACAGCACAGTAGCACGTACGCCTGTTCGGCTGGACCGCTCCGTCCGGGCCGGCGACGAGGATTCCCGGATCCGCAGGCGCAGGTCGAAGGCACATTGACGGGTGAGGTCGGGCCGAGGTGCCAACTGACCCACCGACCGTCGGCGCCAGGACTCGGTGAGATGAGCGAGAGCCGCCGGTGCAATCCGGCGGCTCTCCGTTTTACCTGTGGCTTACCATCGGGCAACGTGACCGTCACCGGATCGAGGGATAGTTCGAGCATGTCGAGGTTCACCCTGACGCTCGCCGTCCTCTGCCTGCTGGCAGGCGCCGGCGCCACGTTCGCATCCGGGGGCCACGGCAAAGGCGGCAACGGCAACAGCAACGGCGGCGGCGTTCCTCCGATTCCTCACTTCGCCGGCGCCTGGTCGCATGCGGAGATCAACGTCCGCATCCGCCGGCAGCCGCACACGCTGATTCTCGACCATGGCCAGATCGTTCAGGCGTCGGCCACGCAGATCACGCTCCGCGAGTTCGACGGCAGCATCGTCGTCGTACCGCTGACGGCCGAGACGCGCATCATCATCGGCCGGCGCAAGGGCGCCCCCTCCGACCTGCGGCGAAAGATGACCGCCGAGACGATGCGAATCGACGGGGGCGCCGCAGTGCGCGTCCTCGCGTCGGTGCACTAGCCTTCGCAAGCGATGGCGGGGACGATTCTCCTCGTCGAAGACGAGCCTTCCGTCGGGGAGCTCGTCCGCGGCTATCTCACCCGCAACGGCTACCGGGTCATCTGGGTGCGGTCCGGCGAGGACGCACTCGTCGAGCTCGACCGCCATCAGATCCGGATGGTGCTGCTCGACGTCGGCCTGCCCGGCAAGGACGGCTTCGACATCTGCCGCGAGATCCGTCAGAGCTCGCAGGTGCCGATCCTGATGCTCACCGCACGCGACGAGGAGCCGGATCGCATAGTCGGTCTCGAGGTCGGCGCCGACGACTACCTGACCAAGCCGTTCTCGCCGCGCGAGCTCGTCGCGCGGATGAAGGCGATCTTCCGCCGGACGGAGCCGCAGGAGCGGCATGACGCTCTTTCGCTCGGCGATGTCACGCTCGACCACGAATCGCACGACGTGACCGTCGGCGGCAAGCCGGTGGAGCTGACAGCAAAGGAGTTCGACCTGCTCGCGTTCTTCATGGCGAACGTCGGCATCGTGGTGTCACGCGACGTACTGCTCGATCGTGTGTGGGGGCAGGAGTATCCGGGCGGCACGCGCACCGTCGACGTGCATGTCGCCCAGCTGCGCCGCAAGCTCGCCCGGCCGGAGTTGATCCGGACGCTGCGCGGCACGGGCTACAAGGCCATCGGGCAATGACGGCCGGCTCGGCCGGCGCCGGAGCGGGAACCGGCGTAGCGTCGACGGAGCCGGCCGGGAGCGGAGGGGCCGGCTCGGCCGGCGCCGGAGCGGGCATCAGCTTGCGAGCGCGGCTCTTCGCGGCAACGCTGGCCGCGCTCGCTCTGACGCTTGCGCTGACGATCGCGATCGGCGCCGTGCTGACGCGCCGTCAGGTCGATCGCTCCCAGGCGGCCGATGTCGCGCGTCGCGCGGACGACCTCGCGCTTCAGCGGCGCCAGCATGTCAGCTACACGATCGAGGACGTGGTCGCGGGAAGCGTGCGGATCATGATCCAGTCGCGCGCGAGTTTCGCCTCCATCGTGCCGAACGTGAACCGTTCAAGTGACGGCACGGTGACCTACGTCGGCGAGCGCCAGCTGTACTCGTACCGCACGCTGCCGCACCTCGGTCTCTTGCTGATTCGCCCTGCCAGCGTGCAGTCTGCCGCGTGGCGCCCGTTTCTCGGCGATCTCTTGCTGGCTGCACTGGCGGGTGCGCTCTTCGCCGCCGTCGTGTCGTTCGTGCTCGCACGGTCGATCGTCCGGCCGATTCGTCGCGTCGCCGACGCCACCCACTCGATCGCCGCAGGCGACGAGCACGACCCTCTGCCCACCACCGGCTCGCGCGAACTGGCCGCGCTTGCAGCTGCGTTCAACCGGATGGCCGAACAGCTTGCGGCCTCGCGCGAGGCCGAGCGAGCCTTCCTCCTCTCGGTCAGCCACGAGCTGAAGACACCGCTCACCGCGATTCGCGGCTATGCGGAGGGACTTGCCGACGGGGCATTCGGCCCGGACGAGGCCGCGCGCACGATCGGCGTCGAGGCGGGCAGGCTCGAGCGGCTCGTCCGCGACCTGCTCGACCTCGCACGGATGAACCGGGTCGAGTTCGCCGTACGCAGCGAGCCGGTCGACCTGGCCGCGGTGGCGCGCGACGCCGTGCTCCGGCACGAGGGCGCCGCGCGGGCATTCGGGGTCGAGCTGCACGTCGAGGGAACGGAGACGTGGGTCGAGGCCGACCAGGACCGGGTGCTGCAGGTGGCGTCGAATCTCGTCGAGAACGCGTTGCGCGAGACCCCGGCAGGAGGCGCGGTCACGGTCAGCGCCGAGCCGGGCCGGCTGGTGGTTGCCGACACCGGGCCCGGGATTCCGGTCGGCGACGTGCCGCACGCCTTCGAGCGCTTCTACCTCTACGACAAGATCGGCAAGGACCGGCCCGTGGGCAGCGGGCTCGGGCTCGCGATCGTCAAGCAACTCGTGACCGCGATGCGAGGTGACGTGCGGGTCGAGAGCGGCGCCGGAGGCACGACGTTCACCGTCGAGCTGCGCGCGCAGCTCGACCGGGTGCGGGCCGCCGGCCCGGAACCTTCGGTGCCCGCACGGTAGGCGCCGCCGGAGTCACGCCGCCGCCTCCTCCTCCGGCACGTCTCGCATGCTCCGGATCGGCGAGGGCCAGAGGAACGCCATGCCGAGGAGCGAGCCGACCGTCGCGATCCACAACGTGGGACGGACACCGGCCGTGGCGCCGAGGATGCCGCCGATCGTCGTGCCGAGCGGCCGGACGCCGTTGTTGACGACCATGAATGCGCCCGACACGCGCGAGCGCAGCTGGGCCGGAACCGTCGCCGCGCTGATCGTCCCCGCCATGATGTCGAGCAACATCAGGCCGATCCCGGAGAGGAACTCGGCGACGAACAGGAAGGCCAGCACGAGCCAGTGTGGTCCCCCGGCCGCCGGAACGAGGATGAGCGGCGCCGGAAAGAGCACGCAGCCGATCAGGAACGTCGGCCCGACTCCGAGGCGGCGGGCGACGCGCGCGGTCACGAACGAGCCGAGCAGCGTGCCGACCGAGGCGCTGCCGAGCACGATCCCGAGCACCGCGGGCCGGATGCCCAGGTCGCGGGTTGCGTAGAGGAGAAACAGGGCGAAGAACATGAAGTTGAAGAGGTTGAGCGTGGCGACGCCGAGCAGTTCTGCCCGGATCACCGCGTTACGACGGATCCAGCTCGCCCCGGCCAGTAGCCCAGCCGATGTGTCCAGAGCTCTCGGGGACGGTTCCGCCGCGTCGATTCGTCCGAGGAAGAACGCCGACCAGAGGAACGAGGCGGCATCGAGCGCCAGGGCATAGGGGCCACGGAGCAGTTGCACGAGCACGCCGCCGATGCTCGTCCCGGCGATGAACGAAAACGCACGGCTGCCGTGGATCAGGGAGTTGGCGGCGACGTAGTCCTGCCGTTCCACGACGGTCTGGAAGAAGCCGCCGTACGCCACGAAGAAGAAGACTCCGAGCGTGCCGGATCCGAAGGCGACGAGATACAGCAGCGTCCACGTGAGCTGGCCGAGGGCGAAGGCGATCGGAACGACGGCGACGAGCAGGCCGCGGGCCACGTCGGCGGCGAGCATCACGCGACGGCGGCTGCCGCGCCGGTCGACCCAGACACCCGCGTGCAGCGCGAAGATCAGGTTCGGAAGCAGCGCCGCCGTCGTCAGGGCGCCCATCTGCCCGGCGGTCGCGTGGAGCGCGAGCACCGCGGTCAGCGGCAGAGCGATCAGCGACACCTGGTCGCCGATCAGCGATACCGACTGACCGATGAAGTAGCGGCGGAAGTCTCGGTTTTCGCGCAGGAGCGCCGGAAGCACCCGGGCATTCAACCTGGTTCCCCGAAGGGAACCAGGAAGCTCTCACAGAATGAGCGGTTGTGTCGCCCGGCCGCGCTCGGCGGCGCGACGCTGTGTCCTCGGTCGCCCCGATAGCCTTGGCTATCGGGGCTCCCTGCGTCCTTGCCTCGCACTCGCCGATCGCACCCGGATCGACGAACCTCATTCTGTGAGAGCTTCCAGGTTCAGCCGGGCTTGGATTCGGCTTCGTCGAGGAGCGTGCGGACCTTGCGCGTCAGGTCGTCCGCGCTGAACGGCTTCTGCAGGAACGCGATGCCTGGCGCGAGCACACCGTGGTGCCCGATCGCAGAGTCGGTGTACCCCGACATGTAGAGGATCTGGGTGCCGGGCCGCATCGACGTGATCGCCTGGGCGACCTCGGGGCCGCTCATCCCCGGCATGACGACGTCGGTGACGAGCGCGTCGAGGGCGCCGGTGTGGCGGCGCACGAGCTCGAGCGCGGAGGGTCCGTCGCTTGCCTGAAGCACGCTGTAGCCGCTGTCCTCGAGGATCTCGGCCACCAGCTGGCGTACGACCAGTTCGTCCTCCACGAGCAGGATCGTCTCGTCGCCGCGCTGCAGCTCTTCGCCGTTCGCCGCCGCCGCCGGCTCTTCGGCGGGCTCTTCGACGCGTGGGAAGAGAATGCGGAATGAGGAGCCCATTCCCGGCGCGGAATCGACCTCGATCGCTCCGCCGCTCTGCTCGACGACACCGTAGACCGTTGCGAGGCCGAGGCCGGTGCCACCGTCCTTCGTCGTGAAGAACGGCTCGAACAGCTGCCGGCGCTCGGCAACCGTCATGCCGATCCCGGTATCGGTGAGCCTCAGCTCGACGAGGGCATCGTCGTCGATCACGATGTTCGTCGTCTCGATCGTGACCGCCCCTCCGTGCGGCATCGCGTCCCGCGCGTTCACGGCGAGGTTGACGATCACCTGCTCGAGCTGAGTCGGATCGGCCCGGATCGAGCCGAGCTCCGGCTCGAGCACCGTCACGAGCTCGACGTCCTCGCCGATCAAGCGGCGGAGCATCATGTCCATGTCGGAGACGACGCCATTCAGGTCGAGCACGCGTGGTTGCAGTACCTGGCGGCGGCTGAATGCAAGCAGCTGCGCGGTGAGGGACGCGGCGCGCGCGGCTGCCTTCCTGATCTCCTCGGCATACCGGCGGAGCCGCTCGTCGGTCTGCCCGGCGATCAGGAACTCGCTGTAACCCGTGATCGCGGTGAGCAGGTTGTTGAAATCGTGCGCGATGCCGCCGGCCAGCCGCCCGACGGCCTCCATCTTCTGGGCCTGCCGCAGCTGCTCCTCGAGCTCCTTCTGGCGTGTCAGATCGCGGACGACCGCGACGTGGCGGCCGGGCCGGACGTTCGCCGTCGCTGCGAACTCGACGCGCCGCTTGGCGCCGTCGGGACGGTGCAGCGTCACCTCGGCCTCGATTGCGCCGATCTGCAGGAACACTTCCCAGGCGTCCTCGACGGACTCGTCGGCCAGCAACTGATCGATGGTCAGGTCGAGTGCCTCGTCGTGCTGAACACCAAGCAGACCTTCGGCGGCCGAGTTCAGGTCAACGAGCCGGCGGTTGTCGTCGGCGATGAGCTTTGCGACGACCGAGCGCGAGAACGTCGCTTCGAAGAGGAGGTTCGCCTCCTTCTGTGAAGAGATGTCACGCACGTGCGAGACGGTGTGAGCCGGCTGCCCGTCGGAGGTCCGCACGAGCGATACGGTCAACTCTCCCCAGAAGGTGGAGCCGTTCTTGCGCACGTAGCGCTTCTCTCGCTGGTAGGAGTCGCTCTCGCCGGTGCGGAACCTCTCGAACTGCTCGAGGTCCTCCTCGAGGTCGGCCGGGTGTGTGATCCCGCGCACGCCGAGAGAGCAGAGCTCATCCGCCGTGTAGCCCAGCATCTGGGTGAGCGCATCGTTGACCTGTAGGAGTGCGAGGTCGAGCGTGCCCAGGGCCATACCGAGCGATGACGAGTAGAAGGCGCCGCGAAAGCGCGCCTCGCTCTGCTCCAGGGCCTGCCGTGCTTCGGCGACCTCCGTCACGTTGTCGAACGCAATTGCGATGCGGTCCTCCGGGAGCGGGAAGAGCCTCATCGAAAAGATGCTCGGCGGCACGCGTTCGTCGCCGTAGGCGACCTCACCCGCGTCGATGTGCTCATGGGTTTCCGCCACCCGGCGAAAGAGCGCGCGCGCAGAGCCGGTTGCGCCCGGGAGTACCTCTTCGAACGTGCGACCGACGATGTCCGCTGCGGCCAGCCCCAAGGCAGATTCGCCGGCCGCGTTGGCGTACTCGAGCCGGTAGGTGTCGCCGTCCTGCGCCCACACCCAGAGTCCGGTTTGCATGTGCTGCACGACGTCACCCTGGGTGCGCAACTGCTCGACGAGCCGCCGGCGCTCCTCGAGCTCGTTCGAATTGCGCATCGCGCCGGATACGAACTCGGCCATCAGCCGGGTTGTTTCGACTGCAAGGTCGTCGAAGGCGGCTTCGCGGACGCCGAAGACCGACAGCACGCCGTCCACCCGGCCGTCGCGGTAGAGCGGTGCGCAGATCAACGATCGTGCACCGACGGCGTCGCAGGCCTGCTGGTCGACGCGGGCGTCGGCGTGCGTGTCCTCGGCGTAGGCGGCCTCGCCGCTCGCCGAGACGACGCCGGAGAGGCTCGAGTCGCGGCGGAGGCGCATGCCCACATGCGGCGCGGCGATCCCGGAGCCGTGCTCGAGAACGCACTCGGACCCGTCGAACCACGCGACCGCGGCGCCGTCCGCTCCGGTGAGACCCTGCGTTCGCTCCAGGATCTTCGCGGTGATCGCGCCCGGGTCGAGCTCGAGCGCCGAGATCTCCTTCTGGGTCTCGACGATCTCACGCAGCCGTTCGACGCTCGACCGGATGCGGAC
>DATLQV010000014.1:0-23933 GCA_035534955.1 Gaiellaceae bacterium | reverse complement strand
CATCCGGCAGCACCCACATCGTCGGCAACGACCTCTCGAACACAGCAGCTGCAACCGCCACCACGCTCACCCCCTCGAGTCGACGACAGACGCCACCGAGTTCGCGATCAGAGCACGGGACCCTCTTTCGAGATAGTTACTAAGTACCCCGTCGTTGGTGTTACCGAAGTGTCACAGGGGCACGAGCCGTGTTCCGGTGGCCTTGAACGTCGCATAGGCGACGCCGCCGCCGGCGAGGCCGAGTCGCTCCGCTGAGGACGCCGTCACCTCTGCCGTCACGGGGCCGATGCAGACTCGGACCCGGTTCCCGACCTCGACCAGCGAACCGATCTCGCCGCGGATGACGTTCAGCGCCGAGTCGTCCGCATGCGCTCGCGAGAGCGAGATCTCCCACGGATAGACAACCACGCCGACCTCGCCGTCCCCGTCGTCGGTGGAGAACAGCCGCTCGCCGCTCTCGAGGACGACTTCGGTCAGGTCGCCGCGACGCGCACGCCCGCGCAACAGGTTCGCCCCGGTGAACGACGCGACGAATGCGTCGGCCGGCCGCGCGACGAGCTCCGCCGGCGACGCGATCTGCCGCAGCTGCCCGTCGACGAGCACGCCGACCTCGTCCGCGAGCGACGCGGCGTCCTCGTAGTCATGCGTTACGAGCAGTGTGGGGAGGGCGAGCTCGCGTAACAGCTCGTGCAACTCGCTCCGCACCTCGGCCTTCGTGTGCGCGTCGAGCGCGGCGAGCGGCTCGTCCAGGAGCAGCACCGCCGGCTTCCGCGCAAGCGCCCGAGCGAGCGCGACCCGCTGTCGCTCGCCGCCGGAGAGCTCGCGCGGCCGCGCCTCCGCGAGATGGGCGATGCGAAACCGCTCGAGCAGGTCGCCGACCGGCCCCGCATACGCGACGTTCGCGCACACGCTCATATGCGGGAACAGCGCGTAGTCCTGGAAGACGAAGCCAACGCGACGCTCCTCCGGCTGCAGCTCGTTCCACGAGACACCGTCGAGCGAGACGTCGCCGCGTGCCGGCCGCAGCAGCCCCGCGACCACGCGCAGCACCGACGTCTTGCCCGCGCCAGACGGCCCCACGAGCGCGACCGTGCGCTCGACGGGCAGCGTCAGCTCGAGGTCGAAGGCGCGAAGCGGAACGCTGAAGTGGAGGAGGAGGCGAGCCATTTGAGGGTGACGAGGAGGACGGCGCTCACGAGGACGAGCAGTCCACCGAGGGCGACGGCGGTGTGGAAGTCGACATCGAACTCCGCATAGACCGCCAGCGGCAGGGTCTGCGTGACGCCCTGGAGGCTCCCGGCGAACATGATCGTCGCGCCGAACTCGCCCAGACCGCGGGCGAACGCGAGCGCCTCGCCGGCGCCGAGGCCGCCGCTCGCAAGCGGCACGACAACGCGGAAGAACGTCTTCAGCGGCCGTGCGCCGAGCGTGCGCGACGCCGCGACGAGCGTCTCGTCCACCGCCTCGAAGGCGGCGATGGCCTGGCGCACGTACAGCGGGCCGGACACGAACACGACCGCGAGCACGACCGCGGCCTGCGTGAACGGGAGGTTCGTGTGCAGCAGTCCGAAGCGGCCGAAGGCGGCGAGGAGGCCGATGCCCGCGACTGCCGGCGGCAGCACGATCGGCAGTTCGACGAGCGTCACGACGAGCGACCGCCCGCGGAAGCGGTGCGTCGCCAGAACGTACGCGGCGGGCGTGCCGAACGCCAGCACCAGCACTTGCGCGACGACGGTCGTCTTCAGGCTGACGACGAGCGCGTCGGTGACGAGCGAGCTCGAGAGCTCGTGCGCCAGGTTTCCCCACGACAGTCGCGCGAAGATGGCGACGATCGGCAACGCGAGGAACGCGAGCGCGACGAGCGCCGCCGCGAAGACGGGCGCGCGCCTGATCATCGCGGCGCGAGGAACCCGGCCGCGCGCAGCTTCGCCTGGGCCGCCTTGCCGAGAAGGTGATGGACGAACGCACGCGCGGCCGCGAGATGGTGACTGGACTTCACGACCGCGACGGCGTATTGCACGATCGGCTGCGCGCTCCAGCGAATGCCGATCGTCGCCACCTGCCCGCGCACGCTCTGCGCGTCCGTGACATAGACGAATCCCGCATCGGCCTCACCGAGGGAGACCTTCGCCAGCACTTCGCGCACGTCGGTCTCCTGGCTGACAACGTTCCCGAGCACATCGTCGAGCCCGAGGTTGTGCAGCACGACGCGGGTGTAGTCCCCAACCGGCACGCCGACAGCGCCGATGACGAGCTTCACCCCAGGCTTCTGCAGGTCGAACACGCTGTGGATCCGGGCCGGGTTCGACTTCGGGACGATGAGGATGAGCTCGTTCCGCGTGAAGACCACCGGCTTCTCGACGAGACCCTGCGCGTATAGCTGGTCGGGCAGCTTCGTGTTCGCGGACGCAAAGACGTCGGCCGGCGCGCCCTGCTGAATCTGTGCAGCAAGCATGTTCGAGCCGGAGAACGAGAAATGGTCGTGGGGCGCGATCTGCGGGAAGACATTCGTGAGCGATGCCGCCGCGAACACGGTCAGGATCGCGCTCGGGATCACCGCTCCACCATCACGGACGTCGCCTTGACGATCGCGGTGGCGGGGGAGCCCACCTCCAGGCCGAGCTCCGCGACCGCGTCACGCGTGACGATTGCGACGACGCGCGTCGGCTCGGTGACGACGATCTCGACCTGGGCGAGGAGGCCGTCCACCTCGACGGAGCGCACAGTGCCGCGGAACCGGTTGCGTGCGCTCATATGGCTCGTCTCGTCGCCGCGCAGGCGTGCGATCTCACGCGCCGGCACGACGCGGCGGTTCGCCTGGTCGCGGCGCGTCCGGATGCGGCCGTCGCGATCCCACCGGCGCAGCGTGTCGATGCTGATGCCGAGAGCCTCCGCCGCCTCGCGGGCCGTGTACACGTTCTTCGCCACGGTCCGATCCTACTGCATAGGCAATACCTAGGTGAGGTGCGGATTCCGGATGCCGACAGCGCCAATGAGCCCGCCGGCGACGAGGAGCGCGCACACCGCGAGCATCGAATGGTGGAATCCACGCGCCGTGAGGTTGTCGCCGCCGCCCGCGGCCGCGATGCCGAGGACGGCGACCGCGATCAGCCCTGCGACGCGCGCGACCGCGTTGTTCACGCCCGACGCGACGCCTGCATCCCCAGGCCCTGCGTCAGAGAGCACCGTCGTCGTGAGTGGCGCGACCGTGAGCGAGAGGCCGACCGAGAACCCGAGCAGCGCGGGGAGGAGATCGGTCCAGTAGTCCAGGTGCGCCGGCATGCGCGCGAGCGCAATGAGCGAGGCGCCCGCGACGATCGGCCCCACGGCCATGAAGAGGCGCGGCCCATACTGCATGGAGAGACGGCCGGTGTAGCGGGACAGGAAGAACATGACGATCGTGATCGGCAGCGTCGCGAGCCCGGCGCGGAACGGCGAATAGCCCGAGAACTCGAGCAGGAAGAGCGACAGGAAGACGCTCAGTCCGGACAGCGCTCCGTACACCGCGAACGTCTCGACGTTGGTCACGGAGAAATTGCGCAGGCGGAAGAGGCGCAGCGGCAGCATGGGGAACGGCGTCCGCAGCTCGTATGCGACGAAGATGCCGAGCAAGACGAGCCCGCCGGCGAGCGCGCCCGGCACGAACGGGCTGCCCCAGCCGAGGTGCGGCTGCTCGATGAACCCTGCGACGAGCAGGCCGAGCCCGGCCGCGCCGAGCACCGCTCCCACGAAGTCGACCCGGAGATCCTCCCTCCGTTTCTGGGTGCGGCTGCCGAGCCTGAGCGTGAGCAGGACGGTGACGATCGCGATCGGAACGTTGATGAGGAAGATCACGCGCCAACTCGAGATGCCGATGAGCCAGCCGCCGAGGAGCGGCCCGATGACGAATGAGATCCCGCTCCACGCGGTCCAGGTCCCGATCGCGGCTCCGCGCTCGACGCCGGAGAACGTCGACGTGATCATCGCGAGAGACGCCGGAGTCAGCAGCGCGCCCGCGACTCCCTGGATCCCACGGAAGACGATCAGCGACGTCGAGTCGGGCGCAACGGCGCACAGCACCGACGCGACGCCGAAGCTCGCAACGCCGAGCATGAACACCCGCAACCCCCCGAAGATGTCCCCGAGCGACCCGCCGACGAGGATGAGCGAGCCGAGCGTGAGCAGGTACGCATCGACGATCCACTGCTGCGAGGCGAGCCCACCGCCGAGGTCCTTCTCGATCGCGTGGAGGGCCACGTTGACGACCGAGCCGTCGATGAAGGCCATCGACGAGCCGAGCACGCTGGCGACGAGCGTCCACCTCTTGACCCGGTCCACAGGGGCAATTTAAGGAACCCGTAACAGGGCAGGGCGTACCCTCCCTGTATGGCCGACCAGCACGAGCCGCGCCGCTACGGTCGCGGCCTCTTCCTCGCGACCGTCGCCGGGGGCCTTTCGTCCCTCGCCTGGGGGAAAGCGGCCTGGAGCCACGTGACCGGCGTCGTCTCTCCCATCGCCGGCGCTATCGCGCCGATCCTGCCCACGCAGGGCTGGCGCATCTACACCGTGTCGGACCACATGCCGACCTTCGATCCGGCAACGTGGCAGCTGAAAGTCGGCGGCCTCGTCGAAACGCCGACGACGGTGACGTATGCGCACCTGCGTGCGCTCCCGCGCGTCGACCAGATCTCCACGTTCCATTGCGTCACGGGCTGGACGGTGCCGAATGTGCACTGGGGCGGCGTCCGCCTCAAGGACGTCTTCGACCTCGTGCGGCCGCTGCCCGAGGCGGGCGCGCTGCAGTTCGTGTCCGCCGAGATTCCGTACGTCGACTACCTCAGCATGCCGGAGGCGATGCTGCACGACGTGATGCTCGCGTACGAGATGGACGGGAAGCCGCTGCCGCGCGAGCACGGTGCGCCGCTGCGGCTGATCATCCCCGACATGTACGGCTACAAGAACGTGAAGTGGCTCGCCGGGATCAATCTCGTGCCGCATCCCGAGGATGGGTACTGGGAGCAGCTCGGCTACGACCGCGACGCCTGGGTCGGCCGCTCCAACGGCTACAGCTCGTGATCAAGTACATCGCGCGCTTCTCGCGGACGGAGCGCACGTTGCACTGGGTGAACGCGCTGTGCTTCCTGTTCCTGCTCGCGACCGGCCTCGTGCTCTATCTACCGAGCCTGTCCGTCGCCGTCGGCCGCCGGCCGCTCTTGAAGGACATGCATTTCTGGGGCGGCGTCAGCTGGGTCGTGCTGCTCGGGCTCGTCGCGGTGCTCGGCGACCGCCGCGGCCTGCTGCGTGATGCACGTGAGCTCGAACGCTTCGATCACGACCGCCTGAACGTCGGCCAGAAGATCAACGCGATTCTCACGGTCGCGTTCACGATCCTCTTCTTCGCCTCCGGCATGCTGCTCTGGTTCGGCGAGCGCGACACGCGCTTCCGCTTCGCGAGCACGGTCGTGCTGCACGACGGTTTGTTGTTCGCCGCACTTGCGCTCTTCGTCGGCCACCTGTATCTCGCCGTCCTCCATCCGGCAACGCGCCACTCGCTGCGCGGGATGACGCTCGGGAACGTGCGTGAGGACTGGGCCCGCGTGCACTACCCGCAGTGGGTGTCAGACACCGAGAAGGTGCCTGACACCCGATCTGCGCGTTAGGAGGGCCTGGTGCCGAAGGTGACGGAGACCGACTGGGTCGATCCGCCGCGGTCGAGCGTGATGGTCGCCTTGTCGCCCGGCTTGTAGACGTTCACGGCTGCAGTCAGATCGTCCGCGTTCGTGATCTGCTTGCCGTCGATCTTTGTGATCACGTCGCCGGCCTTAAGCCCGGCGTTGTCGGCGGGGGAATTCGAGACGACGCTGTTGACCTTCGCGCCGCCGTTGTTGGCCGCGTCGCTCACCTGGATTCCGAGGTAGGCGTGCTGCACCTTGCCGCCGGAGATGAGCGTGTCGGCGACGCTCTTGACGGTGTCGATCGGCGTCGAGAAGCCGACGCCCTCGCTGCCGTTCGAGTTGCTGTCGATCTGGACGTTGACGCCGATGACGGCCCCGCCGGTCGTCAGGAGCGGGCCGCCGGAGTTGCCGTGGTTGATCGGCGCGTCCGTCTGGATCGCGCCCGAGATGGAGTAGTTGTTCGGCGCGGTGATCGTCCGGTCGATCGCGCTCACGATGCCGGAGGTCATCGACTCGGTCAGCCCGAACGGGCTGCCGATGGCGACGACCGCGTCGCCGGGCAGCACCGACGCCGACGACCCGATCGTCAGCGGGTGGAGCTCGGAGGGGTCGACGTTCACCTTGATGACGGCGGTGTCGGTCGAGTCGTCCTTGCCGACGAGGGTGGCGGTCACCGTCTTGCCGTCCTGGAAGCGCACCTTGATGGAGGACGCGCCGTCGACGACGTGCGCCGCGGTGATGATGTCGCCCTTCGCGTCGTACACGAAGCCGGTTCCTTCGGCCTGCGTCGTCTGCTGGCCGCCGAAGCCGAAGGCGTTGCCGGTGGGCGCCTCGGTGACGGTGATGTCGACGACGCCGGGAGCGGCCTGCTTGTACAGCTGAGTCAGGCTCGACACCGTGGTCGTCGCGGCGGCCGGCTGGATGGTCGACGTGGTCCCGGCCACGGTCGTCGTCGTCGTGTGGCTCGACGACCCGCCGCTGACCCCGGCATAGACGCCGGCGCCGACGCCGCCGCCGAGCGCGAGGGCGCCGACGAGGGGGGCGATGCGGTGGAGGATTGTGTGTTTGCTCACGTTTGGGCTCCTGGGTTCGTTCTTTTCCATCGCCCATGGAAGCTGAACTCCTTAGGAGTCGGGTGAGAGGCCTCTAAGGAGTTGATGAAACGCCCTCAAGTCAGCCCCTCGATCAGCCGATTGGGAGGGTGAGTGATGGCCTTCGACCCGACTTCCATCGAGCGGCACGCCCTCGCCCTCCACCAGAAGGCGGGATCCCGCGTGGCGCGCTTCACGGTCTTCGGCGTTCTGATCGGGACCGCGCTCGGCGCCTCGGCCATCATCGCCCCGCTCGTGTCCAGCGTGCACAGCCTCCTGCCGCATCGCTATGCCTACGCGGCGGTCGTCATGGGGGCGGCCGCGGGTGCCTATCTCGGGTACCTCACGGGCCAGTCGCGCGCGGTCGCGCTTCGCCTGCAGGCGAACGTCGCCGTGCACCAGGTCGAGATCGGCCGGGCCCTGCACCGCATCGAAGCGATGCGCCTCCCTCTTCCAGGTGCGGCATCCCTCCCCACATCGGCACCGGCGCTTGAGCCTGCTGCGGCAGCCGTCGCCCCGCCGCCTCCGCCGGCGCCGGCGCCGACCCCGGTGGTCTCCCTGCCGCCTGCTCCTTCGCCGGCGCTCGAGCCGGCACCTGCGCCCGCGCCGACTCCGATGCCGATGCGCGTCCCGATGACCGTTCCGGTCTCGGAGCCTGCCCCGATGGCGTACCCGGCTCCGTATCAGGTTCCCGAACCCGAACCGGCTGCCGAACCGGCTGCTCAGACGCTTCCGCCGACGTACGAGCTGCTCGCGCCGCCGACGTCGAACACCGGCAACTAGATCGCCGCGCGCAGCGAGGCGACGTACTCGCGCAGCGCGTCGGGGCCGCCTTCGGCTTCCTGGAGCGCACGCGAGCCGACTACGATCCCGTCCGCAAGTGAGGCTGCCGCCTGCGCGTGCTCGGGGGTGGAGATGCCGAAGCCGGCATAGAGCGGAACGTCGACGAGACGCCGCGCGCGCTCGACGAGACCCGGGAGCGCGGGGGAGACCTCGCCGCGCGCGCCGGTCGTGCCCGCAACCGTGACGAGATAGAGCCAGCCGTCCGTCTGCGCTCCCGCGAGCGCGATGCGCTCGTCGGTCGACGTCGGTGCAACGAGCTGCACGCGCCGCAGGTCGGGCCGGTCGCCGGCGGGCACGTCGACGACGATCATGCTGGTGCCTCCGGCGGCTTCGACGTCGGTGGCGAAGCGCTCCCAGCCGTACGCCTCGAGGATGGACGCGTAGGTCATCGGGACGAGCGCAGTGTCGGGCAGGAGCTCGCGCGTGCGTGCGAGCACGTCGAGGCACTGCCGCGTGCGCATGCCGCGCGCGAGCGCCCGCTCACCGGCGCGCCGGACGACGGGCCCGTCGGCCAGCGGGTCCGAGAACGGGAACCCGATCTCGATGATGTCGGCTCCGCCCTCGACGGCGGCGCGGGCCAGCTCCGGTGTCTCCGGCTCGGCCATCACGTAGATGACGAGCGTCTTCACTGCCGCAGGACTTCGGCGAGGTCCTTGTCGCCCCGTCCGGAGAGCCCGACGAGGATCAGCTCCCCCTTTATCTCGCGCGCGCGCGCGAGAGCATGGGACGGCTCGAGTGCCGGGATGATCCCCTCCGTGCGGGCGAGGTCGCGGAAAGAGGCGAGCGCCTCCGCGTCCGTTGCGCCCACGTACTCCACTCGGCCGATGTCCCGAAGGTACGCGTGCTCGGGGCCGACACCGGGGTAGTCGAGGCCGGCGGAGATCGAGTGTGCGTCGGTGATCTGGCCGTCCTCGTCGGCGAGCACGGAGGAGAGCGCGCCGTGCAGCACGCCGGTGCGGCCCGTCCCGAGCGACGCTGCGCCGGCCGCCTCCACGCCGACGATCTTCACGTCCGCGTCCTCGAGGAACCCGTAGAAGAGGCCGATCGCGTTCGAGCCGCCGCCGACGCACGCGACGACCGCTTCGGGGAGCCGTCCCTCCGCGGCAAGGATCTGCTCGCGCGCCTCGTTGCCGATGACCCGCTGGAGGTCGCGCACGATCTCGGGGTACGGCGCCGGGCCGACGCACGAGCCGATGAGATAGTGCGTCGTGTCGACGTTCGTGATCCAGTCGCGGATCGCCTCGCTCGTCGCTTCCTTCAGCGTCTTCGTGCCGAAGTCGACGGGGCGCACCTCCGCGCCGAGCAGGCCCATGCGCTCCACGTTGGGCTGCTGGCGGCGCATGTCCTCCTCGCCCATGTAGACGACGCACTCGAGCCCGAAGCGCGCGCACACGGTCGCAGTGGCGACGCCGTGCTGGCCCGCGCCCGTCTCGGCGACGATGCGGTGCTTGCCGAGCCGGCGCGCAAGCACCGCCTGGCCGAGCGCGTTGTTCAGCTTGTGCGCGCCCGTGTGCAGCAGGTCCTCGCGCTTGAGGTAGATGCTCTTGCCGGGCGCGAAGCGCTCGATCAGCGTCAGCGGCGTCGGCCGGCCGGCGTACGAGGTGAGAAGGTGATTGAGCTCCGCGTGAAAGGCGTCGTCCTCCTTCGCGGCCTCCCAGCCCGCGGTCAGCTCGTCGAGCGCGGGGATGAGCGTCTCGGGGACGTAGCGCCCGCCGTACGCACCGAATGTCGTCGTCATGCGTGCGCCTCCTCCACGAATGCCTTCACCTTGGCGTGATCCTTGATCCCCGGCGCCGTCTCGAGCCGCGACGCGGCGTCGACGGCCCACGGATGCACCGCGTCGATCGCGGCGCGGACGTTGTCGGGGCCGAGCTTGCCCGCGAGCACGAGGCGGCCGCTCACCGCGGCTGCGTGCTGGAGGTGCTCCGGGTCGCAGCCGTCCCACGGCAGATCGGCGACGCTCGCGACGCGCTCGCCGTCCCGGAGCAGGACGGCGTCGCGGCCGCGCACCTGCCCCTCCTCGTGCTCGTACAGCTGGACGAGGTCGGCGCCGCGTTCTTCCGGCTTACCGACGAAGACGGCGACGGAGAGCACGGTATCGGGCACCGAGAGGACGGCCGGTGCGCGGCGCGGCGAGCCCTCCGCGAAGATGAAGCCGGTGAGGTCGGCTCCCGCGTCGACGGCGGCGTCGACGTCCTCCTGCCGGGTCAGCCCGCACACCTTCACGAGCGGACGCGAGACGAGGTCGCGCAGCTTCGCGCCCGGGTCGGTCGCTTGCATGAGCGACGTCCCGACGAGCACGGCGTCCGCGCCGGCGAGCTCCGCTGCAGCTCCTTGTGCGCGCGAATGGATCGCGCTCTCTGCGATCACGACGTCGGCCTTCGCCCGCGCGACGAGCGTGAGCTGCGCGTTGCGGTCGATCGCGAACGTCGACAGGTCGCGTGCGTTCACACCGACGATGCGAGCCTCGAGGCGGTGTGCCCGCTGGAGCTCGTCCATGTCATGCGCCTCGACGAGCGTGTCGAGTCCGATGCTCTCCGCATAGCGCATGAGCTGCGCCGTCCTGTCGTCGTCGAGGTCGCGCAGGATGAGAAGCGCCGCGTCGGCGCCTGCCTCGCGTAGCTCGCGCAGGCGCTCTTCGGTCGAGAAGAAGCCCTTCGCGAGCAGCGGCACGCCGGTGACAGCGCGCGCCGCACGCAGGTCGTCGATCGTGCCCGCGAAGCGCTCGTCGACGAGCACGGAGATCGCGTTCGCACCGTTCTGCGAGTACGCGCGCACGATGTCCTCGACGCGCGCGTCCGGGCGGATGTCGCCCATCGAAGGCGAGCGCCGCTTGAACTCCGCGACCGCCGCGAGTCCCGGTCCGCGCAGTGCGTCTCTGAGTCTCATGCCTGGGAGAACTCCACGAGCTCCTGCAGCCGCGCTGTAGCCGCGCCGGAGTCGATCGCCTCGCGGGCAAGTGCGATGCCCTCGCGCAGGTTCTCCGCGTGCCCGGCTGCGGCGATGCCGCCGGCGGCGTTGAGGATGACCGCGGAGCGATGGCCGCCGGACTGCCCGGCGAGCACCGCGCGCAGCGCGGTCGCGTTCGACTGCGGGTCGCCGCCGCGCAGCTCTGCCGGGTCGCAGCGTTCGATCCCGAGGTCGAGCGGGTCGAGCTCGTACTCGCGCACGGATCCGTTCTCGACCTCGCAGACGAGGTTGGGGCCGCAGGGCGAGAGCTCGTCGATGCCGCCCGCGCCGTGGACCACGTAGGCGCGCGCCGCTCCGAGCTGGACGAGCGCGTCGGCGAGGGTGCGGGTCAGTTCGGGCGAGTAGACGCCGAGCATGAGCGCGCGCGCACCGGCGGGGTTCGTCAACGGGCCGAGCACGTTGAACACGGTACGCGTCGCCAGCTCGCGGCGGACGGGGGCTGCGTGCTTCATCGCCGGATGGTGCGCCTGTGCGAACAGGAAGCCGAAGCCGAGCTCGTCGATCGACCGTTCGATCTGCTCCGGCGGCAGCTCGAGGCGGAAGCCGAGCGCCTCGAGGACGTCGGCGGCGCCGCTCGCCGACGAGGCGGCGCGGTTGCCGTGCTTCGCGATCGCCGCCCCTGCGCCCGCCGCGACCAGCGCGGCCGCGGTGGAGATGTTGTACGTGTTTGCGCCGTCGCCGCCCGTGCCGACGATGTCGACGAGGTCGCCGCGCTTCGGGTTGACGCGCAGGACGTGCTCGCGCATGGCCTCTGCGCAGCCGGCGATCTCGTCCGCCGTCTCGCCCTTCGCGCGCAACGCGACGAGGAAGCCGGCAATCTGCGCAGGCGTCGCCTCGCCGCGCATGATCGTCCGCATCGTCTCGCACGCCTCGTTGCGCGTCAGGTCGCGGCCATCCAGCAGCTTCGCAATCGTGAGCTGGATCACCGTCGCACCTCGAGGAAGTTGCGCGCGAGCGCGGGGCCGTCGGGCGTGAGCACCGACTCGGGGTGGAACTGGACGCCGACGATCGGCAACGTCGCGTGGCGCACCGCCATGACTTCGCCGTCGTCCGCGTATGCCGTCGGCTCGAGCACGTCAGGCAAGCGCGTCGCCGCGAGCGAGTGGTAGCGGCCGGCGTCGAACGGCTGCGGCAGGCCGGCGAAGAGTCCGGTGCCGTCGTGCTGCACCGGGCTCGCTTTGCCGTGCAGGAGCTCGCGTGCGTAGCCGACCTCGCCGCCGAAGACCTCGACGATCGCCTGGTGGCCGAGGCAGACGCCGAGCGTCGGCGTCGTCGGGCCGAGCCGGCGGATGATCTCCTCCGATGCGCCCGCACCGGCCGGCCGGCCGGGACCGGGGGAGATGACGAGTTGCGCGGGTGCCATCCGCTCCGCCTCATCCGCATCGATCTCGTCGTTGCGAAACACCTGTACGTCGACGCCGAGCGCGCCGAACAGATGCGCGAGGTTGTACGTGAACGAGTCGTAGTTGTCGATCAGGAGCATCATCGTTCGGCCAATTCGATCGCAGCTTCAAGGGCTGCGAGCTTGTTGAGACACTCCTGGTGCTCGTCCTCCGGTATCGAGTCGGCAACGATGCCGCCGCCGGCCTGCAGGTAACAGGTCCCGTCACGAAAGACGATCGTTCTGATGGCGATGCAGGTGTCCATCGCGCGCTCAGCCGGAAAGACGTAGCCCACGGCGCCGGCGTAGATCCCGCGGCGATAGCCCTCCAGCTCGGAGATGATCTGCATCGCGCGCACCTTCGGCGCGCCCGACACGGTGCCGGCGGGGAAGCACGCGCGCAGCAGCGAGAACGGTGTCTGGTCGTCGCGCAGCTCGCCTGCGACTTCCGAGACGAGGTGGGTCACGTGCGAGTAGCGCTCGGGCTCCATGAAGCGCTCGACGTGCACCGAGCCGGGGACGCAGACGCGCGACAGGTCGTTTCGGCCGAGGTCGACGAGCATGACGTGCTCGGCGCGATCCTTCTCCGACGAGAGCAGCGCTTCGGCATCGCCCTCGCCCGGCGCGATCGTCCCCGCGATCGGATTCAGCGTGGCGTGCGAGCCCTCGCACTTCACCACCGTCTCGGGCGAGCTGCCGACGAGCGCGATGTCGTCGAGCTCGAGGAGGAACAGATACGGCGACGGATTGACGCGTCGGAGCGCGCGATACAGCTCGGCCGGCGACGCCGACGTGGGGCGGACGGCGCGCTGCGCGACGACGACCTGGAAGACGTCGCCCTCGCGGATGTATTCCTTCGCGCGCTCGACCCGGCGGAGGTGCTCGTCCCGGTCGGGGTAGCGCTGAAGCGCACCAGGTCTCCCCGTGCCGCGCGGCGGCTCAGGCTGCGGCCCGTCGAGCGCGGACGCGTTGCCGACGAGAACTTCTGCGACGCCGCGTGCATGGTCGAAGCGGACGAGGGTATCCGGCACGAGGAACCGGCTCTCCGGGAAGTCGGGCCCGTCGGCTGGGAGCGGCACGGTTGGTTCGAGCATGGCGACCGCGTCGTAGCCGAGGTAGCCGACGACGGGCTCGCCGAGGAGCTCCGCCTCCTCGAACGAGACGATCCGCGCACCGCGGCCGACGAACGAGTACCGGCCGAGGCGGCCGCGCTCGACCGATTCCAGCAAGAACGCTCCGCGCGCGCCCTCGCGCAGGCGAAGGTATGCCCCGAGCGGGGTGACGAGGTCGGTGGCGATCGTGTTCACGGGCATGAAAAAGGCTCCTTCCGGAGCCGGTCGAGCGGAGGGGATGTCACGCGCAGTCGCTTAGCGCACGCTCCCGCACCGCTCGAAGCGCCAGGCCCAGCGGATACGGGAGACGAAGACCACGCCCTCAGAGTAAGTGCCGGGGGCGCGTGCCGCAAGCACCCTTGGCATTTCCGGCAATCCGCCCTAGGCTGAAGGGCGGATGAGGGTCGGGGTCGTTGCCGTCGTACTTGCCCTGCTCGCTGTCGCGCCCGCTCGCGCCGACGGCTGGCTCCCGCATTCCTCCGATGCGACCTGGACGTACCAGTGGACGGACAGCGCCTATAACCCGACGCCGACGAACGAGATCGTCACGGTGAAGAGCACCGCCGCGGACAGCTTCGTGCTCGCCTGGACGACGGACGGCGCCAAGAATCCGACCGCAGCGCCGCAGAGTGCGGGAACGGTGTCCTTCCAGCAGACGACCTACGGCATCGTCAATACGGACTGGTCGAGCACGCCGCCGCCGACGACCTTCCCGATCCTGTGCTCGTCGCTCGCCTCATGCGGCAACAGCCTGGCGAGCGCGTACTACAACGTCATCTGGGGCTCGCGCGCGCCGGTGCTGTTCGAGCCGCTGCTCAAGGGAACGAGCTGGTCGACGACGGGTGGCGCTGCGAACGACGTGACGAGCACGAACGACTACATCGGCACGCAGCAGGTCACGGTGCCTGCGTTTCCACAGCCTGTCACGGCGGCGGTGGTGCAGTCACAGATCACGCAGGCCGGCGCACTCGGCGATCCGTACGGCAGCGGCGAGCGCACGACATGGTGGGTGTACGGCGTCGGGCCTGTGAAGGTCGTGTTTCAGCATGCCGGCGGGACGAACGCGCCGGTTACCACAGTCATGCTGCAGTCGACGAACCAGACGCCGGCAGCTCCGCCGGGAGACACTCAGTACTTTCCGTTGACGGTCGGGTTGAACGGCGCCTATCGCTGGACGAATCCGAAGCACCTCAAGCAACCCGAGGTCGAGCAGTTCAGTATCGATCAGGCGGCGAATGGCACGGCGATCGCGAAGTTTTCGAGCGTGATCGGGCCGCTCAAGGTCGCGGGGGCGTACCAATTCACGTTGCGCGACGACGGCTTGACAAGCGTGGCCAGCGCGGTCAAGGCGGCGTCACTCGCGAAGTTCCCGCCGCTCGGGCCCAGCTCGCTGCCTCCGGCGAAGCGCCGCCACTTCTTCACGCCGTTCGATCTGATGACGTTCGGCTTCAATCCGGTTCTTCCGGCGTATCCCACGGTCGGCATGACGTGGGCTTCCGATCCGAACAGTCGCGACTTCTCCATCTACGGAGTCAACGGAAGCACCCGCGTCGTCGGGGTGCAGAAGGTCAAGGTCCCGGCGGGAACGTTCCAGGCGCTCGTCGTGACGAGCACCTTGAGTCAACCGGGCTTCCCATTCGGTAGCGGAACGCGTACGTGTTGGTTCGCGCCCGACAAAGGTCTCGTGAAGCTCGTGTTTCATCATGGCGACGGCAGCGTTTCAACGGTTCAGCTCATCAAGTAGCAGGCGAACGATCGCTCTCGGGCTCGCGGCGGCGGGTGCTGTCGCGGCCGCGATCATCGTCTCGCTCCCGCACCATCAGTCCGCGCGACACCGGGCCGTGGTCGCATACATCAAGAGTGTTGATGCGGTCGAGGCTCGAATGAGCTATTCGCTCACCAGAGTCTTCGCTGCGTATCAGGCGTTCGCCCATGCCAAGACGGTCTCGTCTCAGACGCGCGCTCAGCTCGCGCAGGCCGAGACGACGCTCAAGACGCTGCGCGACCAGATCGCTGCGGTGCCCGCACCGCGAGACGCAGCTCAACTGCGGGCCGACGTGCTGCACCTGGTTGGCGGCGAGGCCGCGATCACGCACGAGGTCAATCTCCTCGCACATTTTTCCCCCTCGTTTTCCGCCTTGCTCGCACGGCTTCACGTGGCTGCCGCGAAGCTCGGGCGAACGCTCTCGGCGGTACAGACGCCGACTCCGCACTCCATTCGCGGGACGAAGAAGCAGATCGCCAAGGCGCAGGCCGTATTTGCAACGGCATCCGATCAAGCTGCATCGGCCCAGGCAGACGCGGTGACGGCATACGACACAGTCGTCGTTCAGGTTCTGACGCAGATGCGACGGCTATCCGCGCCGCATGTGCTCGCCCCCGCGTTGCGGGGCGAGGTGAACGGGCTCGTCGCGACCGCTGGAGCCGGAGAGCGCCTTGCAGCCACGCTTCGACAGAAGAATCGGTCGCACGTATCTGTGCTCGCCCGTGCGTTCACCATTGCAACCCGCAGCTCCCAGACACTCGCGGCGCAACGCGCGGAGATAGCCGCAGTCAAGGCGTATGACGCTCGAGTCCGGAGTCTCGGAGCGGACACTGCAGCCATTCAAAAGGAGATCGCCCGGCTGCAGCAATCGATTCGCTGACTTCTGGACATCGCGCACGAACCACGCAAGTTGGTTCGTGACCGTCCGGTAAACGTCGAGTTTCAGAGACGTTCGGCCTATTGCATTTCCAACAGGGCTGTGCGAGATTCCGCCCTCGTAGAAGAGCTGTGACCGGGCAGGAGGCAAGCGACGGCAGGTTACGCGTCAGTAGCTGCGGCTAATCCATATGGGCTCGTCGCGTTACGTTTTCGACGAGTCAAATATGTGTGGACGGCCATTGGGCTGCTCGTGCTCGTGTCGCTGTACGTCGGCCCGATTGTTCTCGTCTTCCGGCAAGCAGCCGTTCCTGCAGCAGTCACGCCGCTTCCTGCGTTGTCGCTCCCGAACGTTGCAGCGCCGCTGTTGCGTGTTCCGAAGCTGAACGTCCTCACTCCACTTCCTGCCGTCAAGCGCACTCCTCTTCCCGCTGCTGTCCCGACAAAGCAGCTCGTCCGGGCGGCGCACAAGGTTCCGGTCATCAGCGACAAGCACGCGCAGGTCGCGCCGTCGGCTCCGCAATCCTCGAAGACTCCCCCCGATGCATTTGCGAAAACGCCGGTCGTCGAACAAGACGTCGGCTCGCTCGCAACCTTGCCGTCGACTGCACTTGCGCCCACGCCCGCCCCGGCTCCGACTGCAGCGCCGAGCACTCCGCAGTCGACGACCCAGGCCGCATACCAGTTCTTCTCCACCTCGTCTGACCCGACGGCGACGCAGCCCACTGACACGTCGTCGACGGACACGGCATCCACGAGCAGCACGTCCTCGCCGGCCTCGTCGTCGACCGATACGAGCACGTCAACCGATACGAGCACGTCGGCCGATTCGGCCACGAGCTCGTCGACGGATACGTCGACGGCGAGCACGACCAGCTCCACCGGCGACAGCGCAAACGTCTCGAGCTCCGCCCCCGACCAGATCTCTTCCGGGACCACGACCACCTCGACGACGCCGGCGACCGTCCAGACGACGGTTGGAACGTCGGATACCGGCACGGTCTCGAGCAGCGTCGTCTCCGACTCGTCCACGAGCAGCGGCACGACGGGTACGAGCGGAACGATCGACTCGAGCGTGGCACCGACGAGCGGTGTCACCGACAGCTCCGCCGCGACGACGAGCGAAACGAGCAGCACCGGTTCTACGGGCATCACGTCGTGCCCGAGCACGCAAACGGTCGACGGCGCAACCGGCACCGCGGCTACGACCTCTGGCGGCACCGGAGGCACGGCGACCGGCACGACGTCGTCGACGCAGACGAGCGGGACGACGACGGCGCCGGCTTCATGCGATGCAACGGCCCTCGACCCGAACGCGAACACGAGCAGCGGCCTCTCGCCGCCGGCGGGTTCTGGTGTTGTCACCGCGTCGGGCGGCACGATCACGAGCGCCGACGGTAAGGCGACCGTGTCGTTTGCGCCGGGAGCGGTCTCGAGCGACGTCACCGTGACCATCACGCCCATCCCGAGCTCGATTGGGATGGGGTACGACCTGAAGGCCGTCGACGCGTCGGGGAACGAGGTGCACACGTTCTCGATCGACCCCGTGCTCACGCTGACCTATCCGGGGACGCCGCCGACGGGCATCGACTACCTCGACGCACAGGGCGGCCCGCAGCAGATCTCCTCGACCGTCGACGTGGCCGGTCACACGATTACGGCGACGCTTCCGCACTTCAGCCCCTATACGTCGTCGGACACGTTCACCGTGTCGTTCGTCGGGACGGTGCCGGCGGCCGCCGGCGGCGTGCCCGTGTTCCTCACCGCCTCCGTCCACGACGACACGCTGGGCCAACAGTCCGAGGGGGCCCCGCTCGCGGTGACGGTCGCCGGTACCGCGACGGTCTTCTCGGCCGGTTGCGTGTTCGGCACGCCAAACCCCGCGGACTACGGCACTGACGCCGGCGGACTGTGCCCGCTCTTCGCGCTTCCCGGGTCAACGGTTGGAACGACCCTCATCCAGGCCACCGTCGACGGCGCGACGAGCAACACCGCCGTCGCGACGCTCACCGTTTCCGGTCTTCCGGGTCCGTGGATCGTCCCCGTCGACTCGAGCCAGACGATGGTGATCGTGACCACCGACTCCGGCGGCGACCTGAAGGTCACGCGCCAGGGGACCGACTTCACGGTGCTCGCGGCCGACGTCGCCAACGTCTCGAACCTCACGGTGGACGGATCGTCCAGCACCGCCGCGACGACCTACGACCTCAAGAGCATCGAGTCGCACTTCACCGACCCGATCACGGTCAAGGGTGGATCGGCCGCCGATACGTACAAGCTCGAGGACGGCTACGGGAACGTCACGATCGACGGCGCGACCAACGACAAGGTCGACCTCTCGGGCGACACCACGCCGAAGTACGACGGGACGAACTTCTCCGACACGACCAGCGGCGACTCGGCGACGACCGGTGGAACGACGATGAGCATCGACACGTCGCTCGGGACGCACGCGGCCGACGTGGTCACCGACATCACCACCCTCATCGGCGACGTCGCAACCGCGGTGAACGCGGCCGCGAGCGCCGCCAGCGCGTTCTCGACGGCGCTTCCTCTCATGGATCCCTCGCAGGGGACGATCGCAAAGATCGTCGGCCTGACGGACACGCTCAACGGAATCGCGGCCAAGATCACGAGCGCCGTGACGTCACCGGCGTCGCTTCTCTCAGGCTTGATCACCCAGCTCAACAGCGCGCTTGCAGCGCTCCCCAACGTGGACGGCCTCCCCAACCCGTTCAAGGGCCTGACGCTCGGCACGACCTTCGGGACAACTGGAACGGATCTGGCCGTCTATCTGACCGCGACTCTGACCCCGAACTGCGGGACCGGCTTCGCGTGCGTTTCCAAGAGCATCCCGCTGGCATTCGGCTCGCGGCTCGACTCGGTCGGAATCGGCCTCACCGATCCGGCCCATCCTGGTCAGGCGCCGTCGTTCACCGTCCAGGCGCAGATCGGCGGGAACGTCGGGCTCGGATTCGATGCGACGTCGTTCACCGGGGGACCGTTCCTGCAGGACGGCGGCGAGCTCGACCTCAGCGTCGACGCCTCCCTCAGCGCCGTCAACCTCACCGTCTCGATGGGGCTCCTCTCGGCGACCGTCTCAACCGGCGGAACTGGTTTCACGAACACCTTCGACGTCGCGGGGTCGCTCACCCTGAAGCTCGTCGACCCGAACAGCGACGGCCGCATCACCGCGAGCGAGCTCGCCGAGCCGGACACCATCCAGGTTCAGAACCTGAGCGGCACCATCAGCAGCCCGCTCAAGCTGAATCTCACCGTGGGCGCCGGCGTCACCGTCGGCGGGTCGACGCCGCTCGCCAGCGCCGAGCTCGATATCTCCTTCGCGAGCGACTTCTCAGCCCAGAGCGTGTCGATCTTCGGCGACGGCTCGCAGCCACTCCAGGTGAACGTCCAGGTGACGCAGGGCGGCGGCGGCAACCTCCTGGACACGTTCGCGAACAACTTCTCGTCGACCTTCAGCAACGCGGGCCCGAACGACATCATCTCGATGCTCGGCCAGATCGCGAGCTTCTTCTCGTCGATCGCGGGTCAGAACTTCCTCAGCACGCAGATCCCGTTCACCTCGCTCACGCTCGGGCAGGTGCTCGACTTCGCGAAGCAGTTCCAGCACAACGTCCTCGATCCGCTCTTCAAGAGCGGAGACGCGACCAAGCCGGACGCGAACGGCGACGGCAAGGTCGATATCAACGACTTCAATTTCTCGTCGATCCAGGATCTGTTGAACCGCCTCACGAATGCCTTGGGGCTGGGCACGCCGCTGACGGCCAACTTCGACCCGGTCACAGGCGACCTGACGTTCCCGTTCTCGTTCGACCAGGTGTTCGGCATCGGGACCGGCGCCAGTGTCCTGCCGTCGGGGGTCGACGTTGTCACGAGCGCGCCGCTCGGCGGCGGCACGAAGTTCGCGCTCGCCGATAGTGGGGGCGGCAACTTCACGATCTCCTACAACGGCGGCAGCGCCGCAACGATCCCGTACTCGGCGACTCTCGGGACGTTCTCGAGCGACCTCAGCGGTCATGGTCTCCCGGGCGACGCGGTCGTCGAGTGCGCGAACGGCGACACGAACGCGGCGCACTGCCCGGGCGGCCCGTACCAGGTCCTGTTCGACGACGGGACGAACGTCATCGTCAGCCCGAACCAGGTCCAGAACGTGATCGTCGGTGGCACGGGCGGCTCGTTCGGGATCACGAACGGGTCGCAGACGACGGCCGTCATCGCCAACGACGGCACCCTCACCCTCGCCAACTTCAAGACCGATCTCGCCGGCATCGGCCTTGGCGGCACCGTGGTCGAGGTTGCGTGCGCCAACGGCACCACGTCGTGCGTCGGCGGGCCGTTCCAGATCACCTACGACGGCGCGGCGGTGCAAGGGAAGGCGCAGAGCGCCCTCGTCTTCAACAGCACAAACCTCACGGACGCCAACAACCTCCTGCAGGTGTTGTCCCTGCCCGCGAACACGGGCACGTTCTGGACGGCGTACAAGAATGGCGGCGCTCTGCAGGTGAGCGACAAGATCCAGGCCGGCGCGAACGCGACGGACGTCCAGAACGCGCTGGAAGGTCTCACCGCACTGAACGGGCACATCGGCTCGGCGGGCGTGTTCGAGGTCGCAGGTGACACGACCGATTTCATCGTCCCGCTCACCGGGCTGACGAACGCGGCCGCGATCGCCGTCGCGGGTGGGTTCTCGCTCAGTTTCGGCGCGAGCCTCGGCAGCCTCGCCGGCGTCCAGACGACCGGCGACATCATCCCGCTTGCCGAGCTGACGGCGCAGGCGACGTTCGGGATCAACCTCACGTCCCCGAGCACCGCGCTGACGGCCGCGCCGGCGCAGTTCCAGTCGGGCCCGCGCGTCGACACCTCCACGCTCAACCAGGGCGGCCACTCGATCAGCGCCATCGTCGTCCGGCCCGGCGACGGCTCTTCGATCGGCCCGGTACAGATCGTCACCGTGAACGGCGCCGGCGGGACGTTCACGATCGCCGGCCAATCGTTCAACTGGGGCGACGACGGCGCAACGGTGTCAGGTGGACTTGCTGCGGACGGCGTTACCTCAGTCACGCTGAACGACGCCAACGCTGTGGGCGACGTCTACACCGTCAATTGGGGGGCCGGGACGGCGCCTATGCACGATCCCGTCGCCGTCAGCGGGAGCGGGCTCACCAACCGCGACGAGGTGCAGGAGGTCGACGTCGTGAACGCCGACTCCGGCTCGTTCGCGCTCGGCTTCGGCGGTGCAGCAACGTCGGAGCTGAGCTTCCCGTCTGTTGGCAATCCCCCGGACGCAACGACGGTCTCGACCGCACTCAACAACCTGCCCTCGATCACCGGCCACGGATCCGTGGCCGTGAACCTCAACAACAGCGTGGCAGGCCACTACAAGATCACGTTCGGCGGCGGCCTCGGCGGGACGGACGTCGGCGACATCACCGCCACCGACTCCTCGCAGCTCAAGGGCGCTATGAGCGACGGCAACGTGAGCGGCGCGAACTTCTCCGTCTCGGTGACGAACGAGCCCGCAGTCGAGACCGAGATCGCCCAGAACTCGGTCTCGTCGGTCGGGGTCACGACGGTCGCCGACGGCGGCTCGTCGCTGGGCGTGAACACCTCCACGAACGGCGCGAGTGGCACGAACGAGGTGCAGACGATCACCGTGCGCGCCAACGCGGGCGCATACACGCTCAGCTTCGGAAGCGCTACGACGGGGTCGATCGCCTACAACGCAGACGCGGCGACCGTCCAGGGCGACCTCGCCGGACTAGCCGGCATCGGCAGCGGCAACGTATCGGTCACTCAGGCCTCGTCGGTCGGCGGGACGGTCTACTCGATCACCTTCCAGGGCACGCTCGCGGCGACGAACGTCAACCAGCTCGTCCCGACGGTCTCGACCACCCTCGGCGCCGTGAACGAGGTGCAGCAGCTCTCGGTGAAGGGCGCGGCCGGCGGCTCGTACACGCTGAGCTACGGCGGCGCGACGACCGCGGCGATCGCGTACAACGCCGCCGCGTCCGACGTGCAGAACGCGTTGACGGCAATCTCCTCGATCGGCCCGGGCAACATCGGCGTCGCACCGCTCACTATCACCGGCGGCACGGGCTACACGATCACCTTCCAGGGAACGCTCGCGGGCGCGAACGAAAAGCCGATCGTGGCGACGAGCTCGCTCACGACGCAGTCCGAGATCCAGCACGTCGATCTCCTCGACGAGACGGGCGGCACGTTCACGCTCAGCGTTGGCGGGAAGACCAGCGCCGCCATTGCCGACAGCGCGGCTGCGAGCAGCGGCACGGGCAACGTTCAGGATCTGCTCTCGCCGGTTCTCGGCGCCGGCACGTACGCGGTCACCGGCAGCGCCGGCCACTACGTCATCACGTTCAACCTGGGCGCCGCGCACGTCGACCAGCTCATCGGCGATCCCGGCGGCCTCGAGAACTCGACCGTCCTGAAGACGCTGACGATCACGAGCTTCTCCGCCACCGGTGGCGCCTGCGCGACGACAAATCCGAACTCGTGCCCGCAGGTCGTTGCGGGACAGCTTCAGACGGCTCTCGACAATGCAGCGATCTCCGCCGGCCTGACCCCCGGCTTCATCTCCCAGACCATCACGAACAGCCCGTCTTCCGGCGTGCAGCCCTACGGCGGCGGCGCGGCGCCGAACGACCAGGCGTTCGAGATCGACATCACCCCGCAGAACACGCTCACGGGGAGCGGGTCGACTGGCTCGTTCACCATCAACGAGACGAGTGGCAACTTCACGCTGACGCTGACGAACGGCAGCATGATGGCGACGACCTCGCCGCTCACGGTCGGCTCGGGCGCCGGACTGGTGCAGGCCGCAATCGGCGTCCTCATCTCCGCGCTGAACATCGCGAACGCGACGCCGAACGTCGTCCAGACCGGAAGCTCGTACACCGTGACGTTCAACGGGGGCGGCGCACCGCAGATCCATCAGCTGAGCGCGAAGGTCGCTCTGACCGGGACGGCGACGATCGCGGACAATACGGTCACGGGGACCGCATGCACGGGTACGACGCCTTGCACCGACATCGGCTCGAACCTTCAGAAGGCGCTACGGCAGACGGTTGCGGCGGCCGGACTGTCGTTCCAGCCGACGGTGACCGAGAGCAGCGGCAACATCTCGGTCGCGTCCGGCAGCTCGATGTTCACCTTCACCCTCGTGTTCCCGTCCCCGGTCGTCGCGACGGGGAGCTCCACCGGACTCTCCCTCAGCGCGCCGCCGGTGCAGTACACGTTCGACCCGAATCAGGCGGCCGTCCAGGTGCAGCGCCACGTGGACGTGAGCGTCGCGAGCTACACCGACCCGTCGTTCCAGCAGCTCGGGCTCGCGAGCTCGCCGACCCAGCTCGTGTTCTCGACCCCGCCGAGCACCGGGATCGACCTCACCTTCTACGTCAACGAGCAGCCGATCCCGATCTCGATCAAGGGGAGCGATCTGAGCGGCATCACCGGCACCGGCACGGGCGGTCACGTCACGATCGACGACCTCATCGCCTTCCTGCAGAGCCAGGTCAACAGCGTCATCGCCGATGCTTTCAACGGAGGCGAACTGCCGAGCGGCACCGGGATCACGGCGGCGAGCTATGCGGTCACGGTCTGTCGGCCGAACATCAACCCGCAGGGCGAGCCGTGCGACCACATCGGCAACCGGATCCAGTTCGAGGTCCTCCCTGGCAGCTCGAGCAAGATCACGTCGCTCGCGCTCGACGTGCCTGCGTTCCTCGCGAACGGCGATGTCAACGGCGCGATCACCGAGCTCGGGTTCCAGGCGATCACGGGCGCGACGCAGCGCGCCAAGGCCGGCACGTTCTTCCTCAAGGACGTGAGCCTCGGCGGCCAGGCCGACATCGCCATCCAGAACCTCGGGCTGACGGCGACCCTCGGGTTCCTGGGAATCAGCGCCACGGCGACCGGCACCGAGACGAACGGCCTCCTGCTCCACCTGGCGGCGTCGTTCTCGCTCAAGAACCCGAACGTCGCCTCGACGGACGCCGAGGCGAACACGCTCGACCTCGGCACCCTCGTCCACGCGATCACGAACGGCGAGTTCTTCTACGACTCGACGAAAGCGGGCCAGTGCACCGGCGCGTGCACCAGCACGAATCCGCCGACCGGGTTCTTCAGCGGCACCGTCCAGGGCGGCTTCGGGGTGGCGCTGAGCATCAAACCGGCCGGCTTCCTCGCCGGCCTCGGCGATGCGCT
>DATLQV010000013.1:0-27645 GCA_035534955.1 Gaiellaceae bacterium | reverse complement strand
GCTCGGGGAGACGACGATCACGTCGTCCGAGATCGCCTTCTCGCCCTCGCCGCGCAGCGCGATGCGCCGGCCCTCCTCGTACGCGGTGACGACGTACTCGAACCGCTGGCGCTTGCCGCGGAAGAGCGCGACGACCTCGAAGCGGCTGCCGCCCGCGGTCGGCGCCGGAGTCAGCCGCCGCGCTTCGGCGATCCCCGGATCCCACTCGGCGGTGTGCGTGAAGTCGGCGAGATACGCGAACGTCTCGTCCACCGGCTTCGGAACTTCAATCTCGCGTGCGTACCGCATCGCGCGAATCGTACGCGGCAGCCCCGGCCGGTCGGCCGAGCGAGCTCGAGTGACGAGCGCCCTCGTTGCTGATAGGCTCGCGCCCGTCTAGCGAGCGAGTACCGGGTCGCGCACGGTGCGCTTCCTCTGCCCGTTCCTGAAGTGGCGGAGGAGGTGTTTCATCTATGGCAACCGGAACCGTGAAGTGGTTCAACGCCGAGAAGGGCTATGGCTTCATCAGCCCCGACGACGGCGGCGAGGATCTCTTCGTCCATCACAGCGCGATCCTCGGCGAGGGCTACAAGACCCTCGCTGAGAACGCGAAGGTGCAGTTCGAGGCCGAGCAGGGCCCGAAGGGGCCGCAGGCGACGAACGTCGCGCCTGTCTAGAGGTATCCGAGAGCGGCAGCTGCGTGACTCGGCAACGCAGCTGCTCTCACTCGTCGAGCTCGCGGAGTAGCCGCTCGATGTGGCGCTCGATCTCGTCCCGGATCGGGCGGACGTCCTCGAGGGGCAGGGACTTCGGATCGGGGAACACCCAGCTGATCCGGCGCACGCCGGGCGTGACGGGGCAGACCTCTTCGCTGCACGTCGAGACCGCGACGTCCGCCCAGGCGAGATCGTCGGCGTCGAGCTTGTGCGGCACGTGACCCGAGGCGTCGATGCCGATCTCCGCCAGCGCCTCGACGACCTGCGGATGGGGAGCGCTGCCCGGGTCGCTGCCCGCGCTGCGTGCCTCGTGGCGCTCGCCCGCGGCGCGGCGGAACAGGTACTCCGCCATGACACTGCGGCCGGAGTTCCCGACGCACACGAAGAGCACCCGGCTCATGCGGGCTCCTCGGCCGCGCGGGGCTCGTCGCGAACGAACTGATACGCGAGCCCGCCGAGAGACGTTCCGAGGACGGGAGCGGCGACGTAGAGCCAGAGCGCGTGCAGGTCGCCGGAGACGAATGCCGGAGCGAACGAGCGAGCGGGATTCATCGACGCTCCCGAGATCGGGCCGCCGAACATCGCATCGAGGGCGATCGTGCCGCCGATCGCTATGGCCGCCGCCTCCCCCACCGCGCGCGTGTCAGTCGCCACGGCAAGGATCACGAACATGAGGAAGCCGCTCATGACGAGCTCCCAGAGGAACGACTGCCCCTGCGAGCCAGACGGGAGGGTCGCGCCGGTGTGCGCGATGTTGCCGAGCGAGCCGCGGAGCAGTGCGGCCGCGATGAGCGCGCCGGCCACCTGCGCTCCCCAGTAGGCGAGCGCCCGCGACCACGGGAAATGGCGGGTCAGCGCGAACGCGAAGGTCACGGCCGGGTTGAAGTGCGCGCCGCTGATGTGGCCGACGGCGTAGATCCCGAACATGATCACGAGCCCGAAGCTGATCGCCACGCCGACGTGCCCGAGCTGGTGCGTCTTCGCGTCGACCATCACTGCACCGCAGCCGGCGAAGACGAGCGCGAACGTGCCGATCAACTCCGCGACGAGCGCGCGAGGGAGCGAAGGCGCCATTACCGCCGAATCGCCTTGACGATCGCGCCGTGCATCCCGTCGGCGACCTCGTGCGTGAACTCGACGGACACCTCCTCGAAGCCGGCCGCCTCGAGTCCCGCCTCGTACTCGCTCTTCGAGAGCGCACCCGCGATGCAGCCGACGTAGGAGCCGCGCGCAGCCCGCTCTGCCGCGCTCAGGCGATCCTCGGCGACAACATCGCTGATCCCGATCCGGCCGCCCGGCTTGAGGACGCGTGCCATCTCCGTCAGGACGGCCGGCTTGTCGACGGAGAGATTGATCACGCAGTTCGAGATGACGACGTCGACGCTTGCGGCCGGCAGCGGGATCTCCTCGATGACGCCCTTGAGGAAGTGAACGTTCGTGACGCCCGCCTCGCGCGCGTTCTGCTGCGCGAGCGCCAGCATCTCGTCGGTCATGTCGAGCCCGTAGGCCGTGCCGGCCGGGCCGACTCGCTTGGCCGAGAGGATCACGTCGATTCCACCGCCGGAGCCGAGGTCGAGCACAACCTCGCCTTCCCGTAACTCGGCGACCGCAGTGGGATTCCCGCAGCCGAGGCTGGCGAGCGTCGCCGCCTCCGGCAGCTCACCGCGCTGCTCCGCGTCGTACAACACGTCACCGAACTTCTCGCCGGCACTCGAGTCGTCGCAGCACGAGCCGCTTCCACAGCCGCAGCCGCCGCTTCGCTCGGTGACCGCCAGAGCGGACTCCGCATAGCGGCGCCGCACCTCCTCGCGCAGTTCCTCCGCCGTTGTCGAGGCGGCCATCAGCAACACGCTCCTTTCAGATCCGCGACGAGGGCGAGCTTCTCGACCGCCTCCGGCCGCAGGGAGAAGTACGCCCACCTGCCGCGCTGCTCGCGCTCGAGGAGGCCGACCTCGACGAGCGTCTTCAGATGGTGGGACACCGTCGGCTGCGAGAGACCGACCGGCTCGTTGAGATTGCACGCGCAGACGGGCTCCCCGGCGGACGCGAGCAGGTTGACGATCCGCACGCGCGCCGGGTCGGCGAGCGCCCGGAACAGCTCAGCCGTCGCCGCAGCCTCCTCGTCGGAGAGCTCCACGGCGGCGAGCGGAGCACAGCAATCGATCATCGCATTCGACATATCGACGGAAGTCAATATATCGACCGCGGCTCAGCCGGTGCGTCGACCTACCAGCGGAGCGGCTGCGCGGCCAGCGCGGCGATCTTGCCGTGCTCGTCGACCGAGACGACAAGACGCTGCTCCGCCTTCCCGCTCGCGATGTGCCGCAAGAGGAAGTACAGAGGATGGCGGCGGACGATCACGGCCTGCGTGCCCGTCTGTGTCTCGATTCGGAACCCCTGCTTACCCCGTTTTGCGATGTACTCCTCGAGCGCAGCCGAGCGGAGGTCGGCTGCGCCGGCGGCGGTCATTGCTTGAGCGCTCTGGTGAGGAGCGACTCGATCTCCTTGAGGCTGTGGTCGGTGCGCCCGCCCACCGGCTTCCGCTCCGCGTCCATCAGCGACCACCCGTGGTCGGAATGGCGGAGCTGGAATCCACCAGAGTCCGCCTTGCGGTGCAGGCTCCGGACGCGCAGCTTCTCGTCCTTTTCCTCATTGGCGCCCTCCCAGGTCTCGATGTGAGCCCGCTTGGGCAGCGAGACGACCTTGCGCGCGACGCCGGGCCCGCCCTCGGAACGACGCTCGAAGCTCACTGGATCGCCTCCGGCACGGTCTCGGTCTGCTCGGCGTCGGTCGGCGCCTCGCCGTCCGTCTCCGGCTCGACTGTCGGCACGACGAGGAAGCCTTCGTCGTCGTAGTAGGGGAGAAGCCCGGCGGCGCGCTGATCCTTCTTCAACTGCTTGCGCTCGCGCTTCTCGCGCAGGGCCATCTCGCGCGCCCGCTTGTTGTGCGTCTGTCCCCTTGTCGCCATCCGTCCGCTCCCTTCCTCTTCTATGGGGCAACAGCTCCGGCGCCCGAACGAGCGCCGGAGCGTCACTCCGAACTAGGCGGACACCAAGGCGACGTTCGTCGCCTGCGGGCCCTTCTCGCCCTGTCCGGGCTCGTACTGCACTTTCGCGCTCTCGGCGAGCGTCTTGTAGCCGTCGCCCAAGATCGCGCTGTGATGAACGAACAGGTCTGCACTGCCGTCGTCGGGGCTGATGAAGCCATAGCCCTTGTCGGCGTTGAACCACTTCACGGTTCCGGTTGCCATAAATGAAACACCTCCTCTGCCACTCAGGAACGGGCAGAGGAAGCGCACGACGCGCAACCCGGTACTCGCTCAGCTAGCCCCTGGAGCCTAGCAGCTAAACCGGGAAAGAGCTCATCCGGCGGCACCTGCGCGCGCCTCGCGGAAGGTGACGAGCCGGCCGCGCCGCTCGTCCCACAGCTTCAGCCGCGTGGCGTGGAGCCCCTGCCGAATCGTCAGCTCCGGCACGGCCTGCAGGCGGTCGTCCCCGCGGTGGGCAGCCTGGAGGTTGTAGTTCGGGATCCCGACGCTCAGGTGGTGGACGTGGTGGAAGCCGATGTTGCCGGTGAAGAAGCGCAGCACGCCCGGCAGCTTCAGGTACGAGCTCCCGGCGAGCGCGGCGTGGTCGTACCGCCAGTCGGCGTGCGACTGCCAGTACGTGTCCTCGTACTGGTGCTGGACGTAGAAGAGCCACACGCCGACCGCGCCGCCGACGAGGAAGACGGGGCCTTGCACGAGGAGATAGTCCCTCCAGCCGATCGTCAGGCAGGCCGCGGTGACGATGAGCGCGAGCAGGAGATCGGTGAGGAGCACGCTGTTGCGGATGCGCGGCTTCGCCCCGCGCGGCACGATCCGCGGGTTCAGGACGAGGACGAGGAGCCAGCCGAGCCCGAACATGACGAACGGGCTGCGGTAGAGCCGGTACTTGATCCGCCCCGGCCGCGAGAGCGCCTCGTACTCGGCAACCGTCAGCGTCGCGACGTCGCCGACCCCGCGCCGGTCGAGATCCCCCGCCGTCGCGTGATGGACGGCGTGCTCATGCTGCCAGCCGCGGTACGGCAGCCACACGAGCAAGCCCGTGAGGACGCCGATCGCGTCGTTCGCGCGGCGCGAGCGCATGAACGAGCCATGGGTGCAGTCGTGGAAGACGATGAAGGTGCGCGTGAGGAAGCCGGCCGTCGGCAGAACGAGCGCGAGCGACAGCCAGACCGATACGCGCAGCGCGAACGCCATCGCGACGAGCAAGGCGACGTACGGCACGACCGAGGTGGCGAGATCGCCGAGGCTGCGGCCGAGCCGCGGCTGTGCATAGACATCGAGGACGCCTCTCCAGGAACGCGGAGAATCCGTGTCACTCATGCGCTGGGGTGAAAGCACAGAAACCGTTGTAGCGGAACTTCCCTTCCCTGCTACCGTGCAAACGCGGCCGTCACTTCGGCCTAAGGAGATTCAGCTTCTCGTTCCCCCTGGCAGCAGGCGTTTCGAGTCTCTCGCATCTCGAACCCGCTTCACAGGAAGGAACTTCACTTGAGCACAACATTCGCCGATCTCGGCGTGTCCACGCCCGTGACCGAGGCACTCGCCCGGCGCGGCATCCACACGCCGTTCGCCATCCAGACTCTCGTCTTGCCCGACGCGCTCGCCGGCGTCGACGTCCTCGCGGCGTCGCCCACCGGCTCGGGCAAGACACTCGCCTTCGGCATCCCGCTCATCGAGCGCCTCGCCGGCGCGACCGCGCATCCGGGCGCGCTCGTGCTCGTCCCGACGCGCGAGCTCGCCTCGCAGATCGTCGACGAGCTCCAGTCGCTCGCCCGGGCGCGCGGGCTGAAGATCGCCGCCGTCTACGGTGGCACGTCGATCCACGGCCAGACGAAGGCCGCACGCGGCGCGGACGTGCTCGTCGCCACGCCGGGCCGGCTCAACGACCTGATCGAGCGGAGGCTCATCTCGCTGCGGGAGATCCGCGTGCTCGTCCTCGACGAGGCCGATCGCATGCTCGACATGGGCTTCCAGCCGCAGGTCGACCGGATCATCCGGGAGATCCCGCAGAACCGGCAGACGCTCCTGTTCTCGGCGACGCTCGACGGGCCGGTTGCGGAGCTCGCGCGGACGTACACCGTCAAGGCAGCGCGGTTCACCACCGGTGCGCAGGTCGAGAACGCCCCTGGAGAGATCGGGCACGAGTTCGTGGCCGTCACGTCCGACGACAAGATCGACACGCTCGCTGAGCACCTGCGCCGCGAGCGCGGCCTCGCCCTCGTCTTCGTCCGCACGAAGTACGGCGCCGACAAGCTCGCGCGCAAGCTCGACCGCCTCCACGACATGCGCGCCGCGGTGCTGCACGGGAACATGTCGCAGAACGCGCGCGAGCGGTCGCTCGCGCAGTTCGGCTCGGGCCGCGTCGGCACGCTGATCGCCACCGACATTGCGGCCCGCGGACTCGACGTCGACGAGATCACGCACGTGATCAACTTCGATCCGCCACGCACCGCCGACGACTACGTGCACCGCGTCGGCCGGACCGGCCGCGCGGGCCGCACCGGCACCGGCGTGACCCTCGTCCTGCCGGAGCAGCGTCTCGACGTCAGCAAGCTCGCGGGCGCCCTCGGCCACGGCCGGGCGTTCGCGGCGTCCGGATTGGTCGCTCCGGCGGCCACGCCGAAGCCGCGCCGCCGCCGCAGACGCTAGACGCGGGCGCAAGCGGGCGGAGTACGGTTTGGCGATGGCCGGTCACGCGCACGGCGTCGACGAGAACGCCGACCCGAAACGCCTCTCCGTTGCGCTCGCGCTGATCGTCGGGTTCATGGCGGTCGAGGTCGTCGTCGGCATCCTCGCCCATTCGCTCGCGCTGCTCTCCGACGCGGCGCACATGCTCACCGACGCCGGCGCGCTCGTGATGTCGCTCGTCGTGATCCGCCTCGTGCAGCGGCCGTCGGCCGGGAACCTCACCTTCGGGCTCAAGCGTTCCGAGATCCTCTCCGCGCAGGCAAACGGCGGCACGCTGCTCGTGCTCGCCGGGCTCGTCGTCTACGGCGGGATCCACCGCCTCGTCTCGCCCCCGGCGGCGGGAGGGCTCGCGATCCTCCTCGTCGCGGTCGCCGGGATCGGCGTCAACCTGCTCGCCACACGGCAGCTCGCGGGCGCGAACCGCGCGTCGATGAACATCGAGGGCAGCTTCCAGCACCTCCTCACCGACCTGATCGCGTTCATCGTCACCGCGATCGCCGGCGGCGTCATCCTCGCGACCGGGTGGACCCGCGCCGACGGCGTGGCGGCGCTCGTCGTCGCCGCCGTGATGACTCGCTCGGCCGTGGGCCTCCTGCGCGACTCCGGCCGCGTCCTGCTCGAGGCGGCGCCGCCGGGACTCGACGTCGAGGAGATCGGCCGCGCCCTCGCGTCGCACCCGCACGTCGAGAGCGTGCACGATCTGCACGTGTGGGAGATCTCGAGCGGCTTCCCGTCCCTGTCGGCTCACGTCCTCGTCCACGAAGGCGACGACTGCCACGGGATTCGCCGCGAGCTCGAGCTTCTGCTCGCCGAGCGCTTCGACATCGCGCACACGACACTCCAGGTCGATCACGCGCCGGCCCGCGGGCTGCTGACGATCGGCGGCTCACGGCGTCACGCCCACTAAAAGAGGGCACGAAAAAGCCGAGCCGGTTGCGCCTTCGTCCACCTCGCCAACCAACCCGATCTGGCCGAAGCCTTCTCGTGTCACTCGGCGGGGCTTCAACCTCCAGCGCCCCGTACTCGGCGAAGAGGAACCTATCCCGCGCGCGGGTAGCGAATCAAGAGGGCGCCGAACGAAAACGCCGCTCTTTGCGGAGAACTATCGCCGGCGGGTGCGGTGATGGAAGACGACAGCGGTCGCCAGGCCGATCAGCCAGCCGAGGACGGCTGCGGCGAGGATGATCCAGACGAGCGACGCACGGGTCGAGCCGACGGCCCAGTCGAGCTTGACCGCGCCCGTGTTCTTCGCGACGAGAATGACGAGGACGGCCACGAGGCCGACAAACGCGAAGGCCCCGGTGTAGAGACGAGCCACACGCCCGTAGCGGCGAGCTCGGTCCTTCCGCGACTCGCCCGGTGCCGGCGCGGGCGACTCGAGCTCGGGATCCGGCGTGGGTGCTTCCGGTTCGGTGGACGTCATGCGAAGCTCAGTCTGCCACTACGCGCTGCGCGATGTGCAGAACTCAGCGGACGACGGTGACGGGCACGCCCGGGCCGACGCGGTACACGAGCCAGCGCATCGAACTGTCGGCAAGGCGCACGCAGCCGTGGGAGACCGCGGTGCCGAGAACGCCTCCGATGTTGTCCAGTCCGTGCAGCGCGACCTGGCCCGGGCCGCCGTCGAACTCCTGGAACACGTCGGAGCGAGCGCTCAAGGCGAGGGCGTACGGAGCTCCGGGGTCGGTCGGTCGCAGCTGGATCGACTCTTCGACGAAGAACTGGCCGCGCGGAGTCGGCGTCGACGGATTACCCACGATCGCCTCGAAGACTCGGATCGCGCGCCCGTGGTAATAGACGATCACGTGCCGCGCAGAGGTCTTGACCACGAGATGCCAGGGCGTCGTGGAGATGGCTGTCCCTTCCGATCTGATCCAGCCCGTGTGCCCGTTCGGGCGGCCGGGAAGCCTGACCCGCAGCCACGTGCTTCTCGTGGCGATAACCGGCAGGACTGTTCGCTCGCCGGTGATCGGTCGCTCTGCCGACACCAAACCCACATGCGCTGACTCACCGTTCGGCTTCGCGTACGCCATGTGGGCGCTGAGCAATGACGCCACCTTCTGGGTCGGGCTTACGGCGTGCGCCTCGCGAGCCACGTGGCCCGACGCCGTCCCCGCCCACGTCGTGGCGAACAGCGCGAGCGCCGCCAGGAGGATGAGCCGATAGGGGGGTGTGCGTGTCATAACGGCTGGCATCTTATCGTCACTTTCGGACACCGCTCACACCCCCCGTGAGGGGGAAGCACCTCATGGGCGGGTGCGCGGTCCTGTCGAGGGGCGCGGAGGATGACGTGCTGCATCGGCAGCCGTCGAATTCGCTCTAGCGCTCGCGAATCCTCGCGAGCGTGGCGCGAGAGCAGACCGATCCGCGGAGAGGGTCGAGTCAGGCGTGGGTCGCGTACTCGTCGAATTGGGGAAGCCCGTCGCGGATCTCCTCCCACGGGGCTTTGGAGCCGACGAAGATGTGGTGATCCGGCAACCGCGACGGGACATCTACGAGGGAGCCGAGCGTCACGTGCACCCACTTCCCGTCGCGCACGACCGAGTACAGGAACGACCCGCAGACACCGCAACGGAAGTCGCTCGCCGCCGGCTCGCCCCAGACAAACATCGGAACGTCCTCACGCGTGACGCGAACCTTGTCGCGCTCGATGCCGCCCATCGGCTTATAGGCCGCGCCCGTGGCCGCCCGGCACTTCGAACAGTGGCAGTTCATGGCATAGGAGAACGAGTCCTCGACCTCGAACTCGGTCGCGCCGCACGCACACCTTCCGCGCAGCCGCCTCACGATGCAACACCTCTGGGAATCTCTTGCGCGATCTCCCACGTGTAGCCGCCGGGATCGGCGAAGGTCATCGTCCGCATACCCCAATCGCGATCCTCGGGACCACTGATGATCGCGACCCCACGCTCATCGAAGTCGCCACGGACGGCATCCACGTCCTCGACGATGATCGCGAACTGCCCAACGCCCCGGGTCGCCAGCTCGAGCACCTCGGCTGACGGCGAATCTCCGTGGGACTCGCCGCGTTGCAAGAAGACATAGGTGTCCTTGAAACGGAACATCGCCGTCTCCTCGTCCTCGTGCTGGAGCTGCAGGCCGAACACTTCGCGATAGAACTCCGCTGAGAGCCTCACGTCGCCGACTACCAGATTGATCGCGGCGATCTGCTTTTCCCACTCCGCCACCTTGCACCTCACTGACCACGCTTGACAGGTCGAGCCTCGTCCGAACCGTACACCTGGCTTCGACGTCCAGCTCTCGGTCGCCGAGCGACTCCATTGGCGAGCGATCGGGCATTCGGAGATGCCCCTGTGCAGGGAAACGTTGGAATCAGGACATCAGGGCGATGGAACTGATATGGGGCACTCTCGAGTCCCCTTCAAAGTAATAAACACCTGCATATGGAGAGGTTGGTTGCGGCCAAGACCAAGCTTCTTGCGTGTGAACAGCCGCCTGATCGGCCCGCACGACGCCTTCCACGCCGTCAGGGGGCGGTCTCGGCGGCGGTCAGGAGAGTGCTTGAACTGGCGGATGCGCCGATGCGGGTGAGCGAGATTCACGCTGCTACTGAGGAGCTTCTCGGTGCGCCCATCGCGTATTCATCGGTGAAGGAAGCCCTGTCCGCCCACACGCGCAGCAGTAGCCAAGGGTTCCGGCGCACCGGTCACGGCTGCTACGTGGGTGTCGTAACGAGACGCCAGGTCTAACTCCACTAACCAATTCAGGCGAAGCACACGCTGAGCCACGCTGCAAGACGGCCAGCCGGGCACCGGCCCTATTCGGAGGGGAAGGGACTCCCGCCATGCAGGGTGAGGGAAACGACTCGCTCCCTGGGCCAGACTGAAATGAAGCTCCTATGTCGATGGGGTCTCGCTTTTGAGGGTGACCTTAGACGGTGCGCGAGAGTCTGCAGACCGTCCCGGCGGAGATGCGGACACGGCTATCACAGGCGGCCCTGAAGACCCTCCCGCGGAGGCTGCATTCAATTCCTTGGGATTGGTCGCCAGACCGAGAGCGATCCCGGCGCATAGGCCGAGAGCGGGCACGTGCCAGGTGTAGTCGAAGGCTCCCCCGAGAGCGAAGATGAGTACTGCGCTTAGCGGCCCGTTCGAGTCTCTGGGGTGATGCCAGAGTCGGTGTCCTGCGAGGATGAGCGTTGAAAGAAGCAGGGTCGCGCCTACGAGTCCCGCCCCGGCGAGTATTTGCAGGTATTCGTTGTGGGCAAGGTAGGAGGCGACACCGCCTGTTCGTGGGATGAGGACTTTGTCGGGTCCGACGCCGAGCCATGGCGAAGTTCTGAACTGCTGGAGAGCGAGACGCCACTCCGAGAGGCGAGCGAGAGCGCTTCCGGAGCTCAATCGCCTCTCCAGCTCCGGTCGGGCGAGGAAGCCCGTCGCCGCGACGGCGATGGCGATCCCGATGGCGATCCCGATTCGCCGAGTCCGGTTCGTGCTCCCCGGCGGGGGTGTCGAGGCACGCCGACGACTCCACACGTAACCAGCTACGAGAATCAGGCAGCTGCCGGTGAGCGCACCGAATGAGGGGGAGTGTCCGCGTGCGCCCGCGATGGTGACAATCCCGGCGCACAATCCCATGACGAGAGGGACGAGCGCTTGCCGGACGTTGGCGCGGAGGAAGATCGCAGCCGCTAGCGTCATCGCCAGCAGTGCCCCTCGACTCTCCGTGGCCACCAGCCCAGCGCTGCACAGTTCGAGTGAGGCGATTCGCCACGAGTGCCGCCAATTGCTGGCGAGGCAGAGCACAAGCGCGATTGCGATCAGCAGGCCCGCCGCATTCGAATAGGTCAGCGAACCGGCCAGCCGCCAGACGTTCTGGCCCCTCATCGCCAGCGGGAACCAGCGAAGATCACAGGCGATCAGACCGACGAGCGCGGTCAAGGAGCCGATTGCGACGACGCAGGCGGTGACGGTGCGTCGAGCCTCGACTCCGAGCTCGCCCGTCACAAGCGATCCCGCGAGGATCCCCGTGAGGCTTGCTCCGAGCGGGAGGAAGCTTCTCGGTTCGTGATGGAGTTCCGCGCTTATCAGCCACCAGATCGATAGCGCGAAGAGGCTGACGTCTTCTCTCCGCAGCACGGTTACCCCGAACCGGGAGATCACGACCGCGACTAGCACCAGCGAAACCCCGAGGAAGATCGAGGCCTGCGGCTGGAAGAAGGCCCCGTGGGACCACGTCGCAACAACGAGCACAAGACAAAGCACGAAGGCGAGGACGGCGGCAACGGGGTCCTTGCCAACAAACGGCGCTAGCGAGAAGCCGCGAAACCATGCCTTCACCAGGCTCGACTTCGGGCCGAGCCCTCGTAACCACAGTGCCTTGGCTTCGAAAGACATTCTTTCCGGCCGGGCCTTTCCCGCCTCTTGAGAACCTGTTACGTTCACAGGACTAACACGTCTTAAGGGAGGAGCGGTAGCGATGCGCTTCAAGGGGTCGGTCACGGTAATCGCAACCGCGGCGGTGCTTGCCTTCGCCGCGATCGGCATTCTCGCTGCAAGCGCAGCGAGTTCCTCCACCTTCGCGCCGGCGGTCAACTCGCTCAGTCAGTTGCGGGCGGCCGGACCCCTGTCTGACACGTGGTGTGCTTCGTCGAGCTCCTGCGTCGCCGTTGGCCAGGACGAGAACGGGCAACCCCTCGTGCTCGCGGGCGCCCCTTCCACCTGGAGCAAGAACCAGGCCAAGGAAATCCCCCTCGGGAGCACGTTCGGCTCGCACGGTTCTCTTTCCTCGGTCTCCTGTCTGTCGGCCACTTCGTGCGTCGCGGTCGGCTACGACTGGAAGGGGCAGCCGCTCGTGCTGGCCGGCGACCCGTCGACCTGGAGCGCCGCTCAGGCGCGCGAGATCACCCTCGGGAGCACGTTCGGCTCTTTCGGTTCTCTTTCCTCGGTCTCCTGTCTGTCGGGCACTTCGTGCGTCGCCGTTGGCCAGGACGGGCACGGGCAGCCGCTCGTGCTGGCCGGCGATCCGTCGACCTGGAGCGCCTCCCAGGCCGCGGAGATCGCCCTCGGGAGCACGTTCGGCTCTTTCGGTGGCCTTTTGTCGGTCTCGTGTCTGTCGGCGACGTCGTGCGTCGCGGCCGGCTCAGACGGGAAGTCCGAACCGCTCACACTGGCCGGCGATCCGTCAACCTGGAGCGCTTCCCAGGCCGCGGAGATCACGCTAACGGGAACGGCGTTCGGCGCTCAAGACGCTCATCCGCAGCTGACATGCCCGTCGGCCACGGCTTGCTTCAACCTCGGCTATGACGGGGGCCCCGGGGGCAGCGTAGGCCCCTTCATCCTCCGAGGTAACCCGAGGACATGGAGTCATGTCACGCCCACGGTCATGAGCGGTGTCACAGCTAACTATGGCAGTCTCACCGGCGCCGCCTGCGCCTCGCCCACATATTGCGTCGCCGTCGGTGATGCCTGGAATAGCAACCTGCAGGAGACAGAACCGCTCGCGCTCAGAGGCGATCCGTCCACGTGGGGCACCGCACAGGGGCACGAGATCACCCTCGGAAGCTCGTTCAACCCGCACCCGTACGGTGGTTCCAGTCTTTCGGCTGTGGCCTGCACGTCGTCCACCTATTGCGTCGCGGTTGGTGAGGACGGGAACAACCAGCCTCTCGTGCTAGCCGGCAACCCATCCACATGGAGCGCGAGGAAGGCCAAGCAGATCACCCTTGGCAAGGCCTTCGGCCACGGCGGCTGGCTCGTCTCGATCGCCTGCGCTTCGTCCACTTCTTGTGTCGCAGTTGGCCAAGACAAGAAGAACCAGCCGCTCATGCTGGCCGGCAACCCGGGCACCTGGAGCGCGACAAAGGCCAGACAGATCACTCTTGGCAGCCCGTTCAGTTCCATGGGCAGCCTTTCGTCTGTCGCTTGCATCTCAAGCACGTACTGCGTGAGCGTCGGACAGTCTGGGAGCGTTGGACAGCTCACCGCCAAGGCGAAGCCACTCGTGCTGAGGGGAAAACCATCGACCTGGAGCGCAACGAACGCCTTCAATCTCCGTGTGTCCGCCCCTGCGCCGACCACCGTCGGTGGGTTTTCCGCCATCGCTGGACAGGGTTCAGGATTCCTGACGTCGATCAGTTGCCGAGGAGCGACCTACTGCGTTGCTGTTGGGGGTGACAAACACTCTGCGCCGTTGTACATAGCGGGCAATCCGAAGAAGTGGACCGGCACGTCGACGCTCGCTCGCCCCGCAACGACAGGATCGTTCAAGACCGCCAAGATCACTAGTTCCTACTGCACTCCGACTGTGTGCTTTGCCGACGGGTACTCCAACGGGGGCGACTTCGTAGCCACCATCAAGTGACGTTGCCCGCTCGAACCCAGCCGTAGATCTGCTCGGTCGCGGGCGTCAAGACGCGGCGAGGTGTCTGTCTGGGACGTTCGCCAGCCTGGTCATTGTCGTGTCGCGCGTGGCAGTTAGCCAGACGCGGGGTCGCACACATGTATGCCCCTGAAAGGTGCGCAAATTCGGTTTCATGCGGCGAGGGTGTACTCGTGGATGAGGCCGCCGAGCCGGTCCCGCCGCTCGATGGCGGCGGGGGGCTTGTGCGGGGAGTTCATCGGCGGCGTGAGCGTTTGTGCTTCGCCTCGGAGCAGGCTAGGAAGTCGTTAAGCAGCTCGGCGAGCGCGTCGCGAAGCGCCGAGTCGCGCTGGCCTGGAGCATTCATTGTCTCGAAGAGCAGTGGGGTTCGCTGGGGCTGGTTCCGGGGCCTCGAGTTCGAGTAGCTGTCCCGGCGCGCCCGCACGCTCGCTGCTTGGTCGGGCGGGTCGAAGAGGGTTGCGAGCGTTTGCGTGTTGGCGGTGAGGGGCCTCTCGCGAACGATGTCCTCCTTGAAGCGCCAGTGGTAGTCGACGATCCCTTCGGTGACGCTGGCGCGGGCGGCGATGTCGTGGGTGCTGAACCCGGACCAGCCAGCTTCGTGTGGCCACGGCGCCGCCCGTACTGTCTATACCGCTGCCTGGCGGGCGTTTAGTCGACGGATGATTCGGGACGTCGGATGAGTCTGACGGCGATGGCGAGTGCGAGGGCGAGGAAGCCGAGTAGGCCTAGCTCGAGCAGGAAGTTGGTCAGCAGGCGTCCGGTTGACGGGAGTCGTTCGAACTGGGCGGTGACGATGAGGATTCGCCGCACGACGGCGATCAGGCCGATGAAGAGGAACGGCTCGACCGCGATCTTGTGCGTACGCAAGACGAAGCGGAGCGTGTAGGCGAGCTCGGCGATGATGAGCAGGAACAGGATCCGGTCGAGTAGGGTGACGCCGGTGTCGACTGCACCTGCGCTTGCTGAGATCGCGTGCGTGAGCTCGTGCACTGTCCCCACAAGCACGAGCACCGCAGCGGCCGCGAGCAGGACCGCGACCGCGCCATAGAGGAACGCCTCGAAGCCGACGAGGCCGCTAAGCAGGCTCCGGTCGAGCGCCCGCGACGCCTCTGGCGCCGGTGCAGCCTGTTCCGGCGACATGGTTCAGCGTACCGCGACCGGCCGTCCAGAACTAGCCTAGGCTCACGAGGCGTGATCTCGCCAACGAGCCCTGCGCCGCCGATGGTGAGGGCGCCTGTGAGGCGTTACATCGTGGCATGATGTGACTGTGGCGGAGGCGGATCGTGTGAAGCGAGCCGAGAAGGCTCGCCTCGTCGAGCGCGCCGCCCGCAGTGGGCCGGCCCGACTTCGTACTGCGCCTTGACAGCGGCGGGGGCGGCGACCCGAGCGTCCGCATGACGTCGGTACGCGCCGCATGAAGGATCTCTTGCTCCCCGCAGCCGACGTGCCGCGCCGCAGGCGCAGCACGCGATGACGATCGCCCACCTCACGACCCCGGTTGCCGGGCGACTTGCTCGCGCGCACGAGTGGTTGCGCGGAACCTCGGGAGGGTTGGTCGCGCTGGCGCTCGTGGTCGGAGGGGGCGCCGGGGCGGGAGCGGTCGTCTTTCGCTACCTGATTCTCGGCTTCACCTACGCGTTCACGGGGCACCGTGACTACAGCGCCACCGGGCGAGCCGCTTATGGCTATTTCCACGGGCTCGGCTTCTGGTTCGTCGTCTTCACTCCAGTGGTCGGGGGATTGCTGTACGGACCGTTGATCCACGTCTTCGCCCGCGAGGCGCGCGGCCACGGCGTCCCCGAGGTGATGCTGGCGGTCGCCGAGCGAGGTGGCCGGATCCGACCGCAGGTGGCCGTGATCAAGTCGCTCGCCTCGGCGCTGTGTATCGGCTCGGGCGGCTCGGTCGGTCGTGAAGGGCCGATCGTGCAGATCGGCTCCGCGCTCGGCTCCACGCTCGGCCAGCTCACCCGCGTACCCGAATCGCGCCTTCGCGTCCTCGTCGCCTGCGGTGCGGCCGGTGGCATCTCGGCTACCTTCAACGCTCCCATCGCCGGCGTCTTCTTCGGGTTGGAGTTGATCCTGCGCGACTTCGAGGCCGACTCGTTCGGCGTCGTCGTCCTCTCCTCGTTCGTCGCCGACATCATCGGCCGTGCCGCCTTCGGCTCCCACCCCTTTCTCCACCTGCCTGGCTTCCAGCTCCACTCGCCGATCGAGTACCCGCTCTACGCCGGCCTCGGCCTGGTCGCAGCCCTGGTCGGGGTCGCGTTCATCCGCGTGCTCTACGGAGCGGAAGACGCCGCGGATCGGCTCTGGCGCGGCCCCGAGTGGCTTCGCCCAGCCGCCGGCGGGCTGCTGCTCGGACTCGTTCTGCTAGCCCTGCCGGAGCTGTATGGGGTCGGCTATCCGCCGCTCGAGCATGCGATCCGCGGCAACTACGTCCTCTGGCTGCTTCTAGCCCTACTCGTCGGGAAAATCCTTGCCACCAGCCTCACGATCGCGATCGGCGGCTCCGGCGGCGTCTTCGCCCCTTCACTGTTCATGGGGGCGATGCTCGGCAGCGCCTACGGGATCGGAGTCCACCACCTCCTGCCCGGCCTCACCGGGCCGGCGGGCGCCTACGGCCTGGTCGGCATGGGCGCCGTCTTTGCCGCCGCCGCCCGCGCCCCGATCACCGCCGTGATCATCATCTTCGAACTCACCGGCGACTACCGGATCATCCTGCCTCTCATGTTCGCAATCGTTGTCGCCGCCGGCATCTCCAACCTGCTTAGCCGCGACACCATCTACACGCTCAAGCTTCGCCGGCGCGGCATCGACATCCTCCGCGGCCGCGGCGCCAACCTGATGCAACTCCTCCGCGTCGCCGACGCGATGCAACCCCTGCCTGCCGCGCTCCCGGCCGACACCAGCCTCAACGAGGTCATCGACCGGCTGAGCGACGCTCCAACCGATGGGCTACCGGTCACAGACGCCGAGGGCGTCTACCGAGGCACCATCAGTTCCCAACAGGTCGAAGAGGCAATGCGGGAGAACGCGCTCGACGCCGACGCCGGCGACCTCGCCCAGGACGTACCAGCACTCCAGGCAGGCGAGACCCTCGAGCAGGCGCTGAGCGCTCTGCTCCGAGCCCGTTCCGGTCTGCCCGTGGTGGGCGGCGACGGCCGACAGCCCGTCGGCTGGCTCAGCCACGTCGACGTCCTGCGCGCCTACAGCGCCCGCCTGCAACAGGGGATCGAGCAAGCCCAGCGACAGCCCGCCGCTTCCACCCCCCGCCACGAGCCCGGCCCGATAAGCAGCACGCTCGCTCGCCTCCGCGGCTATCGCATTGTCGACCTTGAGCTCGCAACTGACGACCCACCTGTCGGCCGTGCGATCGCCGACCTCGCCTGGCCACCACGCTCCACGATCCTCGCCATCCGCCGCGGCGACCACGCCTTCGAGCCGAAACCGACCGACCGCCTCGAGCAAGGCGACCGCCTCACCGTTCTCGTCCCGGCCGCAGCCGCCGACGACTTGGTCGACGCCATCACCACGACGAGCGACGCGGCCGAGTCGGACCGGCGTACCTAGACCGCGGCCACTGCCAGGGTTCGTACCTGCCACATTAGTACTCCCCGGAATGGAACTGATATGGAGCACTCTGGAACCCCCTTGAAAAGAGCAAAACGGGCTTCAGGCGGCTCCGCAAGCTGGTTCGCGATCTACGGGAAAGAGAGATATCGCCCCCTCGGAGGACGCTACCGCCTCGCAGGGAACTCGTCGGGGCGGCTGCCGAGGAGATCGTGCGCACAGCCGACGCACCTCTTCGAATCGCCGAAGTCTGCGCCATCCTCGAGGAGCGGGGTGTGGACGTCAATCCCGCATCCGTACGGAAGGCATTGCACGACCGCTCTCGCGGTACGGAGGCTCGTCTCCGGCGAGTAGACCGAGGCGTTTACGCGGCACGCCTGCAACCCGGGAAGCACGCGTTAGGTTCGTAGGGGATGACCGGCCCCCTGGGCAGTAGAGACTTACCGTTCGAGAGAAATCTGTGTACTTACCTCCGCAGTCGATTCCAGACGAGCCCCCTTGAGAGTGCTCGGAAGTCGGATCAACGTCGGCCAAGTTTGGCTAAGGAAGGTTGTTCGCCAGTCGCTGCGCCTCATCAGAGGTGGTGTAGAGGCTGTTGTTGAAGTCGCGTAACGACGAGAACGTCTCGCCAGCCCCGTAAGCGGCGCCCACGGGGCCGGCAAAATCGGTCCAGCTTGGGAGCGCCGAGGCGGCAACGGACGCCCCCGATCGGAGCACGGCAAGCGGTCCCCAACGGTGCGACCACCGGCAAGATCGCCGACCGACGTCCGAGGAGTCAGCCGCCGCCGGCCCGAGTTCTCTGCCCCCGAACGGACAGCAGCAACCGAGGATGACATCGAACGTCTGCCATCGACCTGGCGACTGCGGGCGCGGGTCGTTTACCGTTTCGCACGTGGAGAAGGTCGTGCTCGCCGTCGACGTCGGCGGATCGCATGTCAAGGCGCTCGCGTCGAACCGGACCGAGCGACGCCGCTTCGCGTCCGGCTCGACGCTGACCCCGGAGGAGATGGCCGCCGGCACGCTCCAGGCCGTCGCGGGCTGGTCGTGGGAAGTCGTAACGGTCGGCATCCCGGCGCCGGTCCGCGGCGGCAAGGTCATCGCCGACCCGGTCAACCTCGGGAAAGGCTGGGTCGGCTTCGACTACGGGGCAGCGTTCGGGAAACCGACGACGGTTGTCAACGACGCCGTCATGCAGGCCGTCGGCAGCTATCGCGGCGGCCGCATGCTCTTCCTCGGGCTCGGCACCGGGCTTGGTTCGGCACTCATCCTCGACGGCGCGGTCGAGCCGCTCGAGCTCGGCCATCTCCCCTTCCGCAAGAGGACGTTCGAGGACTATGTGGGCGAGCGGGCGCTCAAGAAACACGGCAAGAAGCGGTGGACAAAAGCGGTCTTCGAGACCGTCGAGCGGCTCGTCGCAGCGATGGAGCCCGACGACGTCGTGCTCGGCGGCGGCGGCGCGGACGAGCTGGACGAGCTGCCGCCCAGCTGCCGGCGCGGCGACAACGAGAACGCGTTCATCGGTGGCTTCCGCCTCTGGGATCCCGACTGGCCGGCAAAGCTCGGCGAGCTCGGCTAACTAGAAACGCGTCCTGTGCCAACGCCAAGAGCCGCTCCCCTCGGGAGCCTCTTCTTATTGGCTCAACAGGGATAAATGCAGTCTTGCCGTTGTTCTCGGATCAGGCGACGACGGCGGCGAGGCGACCCGGATCGCCGAGCATCCACATGTGACCGCCGCGGAGGTCGAGCTCGACGTACCGCGCTCCGAGCGCCTCGGCAAGCGCCCGCGAGCGATCGGTGGTGACCAGCGTGTCGCTGACGCACGCGACCACAGTCGCCGGAATCCCGGCCACGCGGATGCGCGCGCACTCGCGGCGGAGATCGAGCGCGCGGACGCGCTCCGCGAGCGCATAGGCGGAGCGAGGTGCCCGCGCGAGCGCGAGGAACGCTGCCGCCCCGGCGCGCCGCCAGTCCCCAGACGAGGATGTGAAGCGGCACAGCGTCCTCCGGGAACTGGGTCGTCCCTCGACCGAAAGGAAGGTGTCCGGCTCGTGCGCGATGCGGAGCGCGCCCTCGACCGTGTTGTGGTCGCTGATCGTGACGAACTCCATTCCTCGCGACTTGCAGGTGCGGAAGACCCGCTCGGGCGGCGTGTACGACTCGCCCAGCCGGGCGCGGCGAAGCGCGTAGCTCCCGCTTTCGGTGGAGTGGCCCGAGAACGTGCATGTCGCAACGGCTCACTGCTCTCGGTGTACCGGTGGCGCGGGACGTCTCCTGCCGGATTCCGGCGATCGTCACCCGATCGACCCCGGCCAGTCACGAAACTGCCGCCTGGGAGGGGTAACCTCCGTCGGTGGCCACCGCAGCCCGCTCGCGCAAGCGCTCCGGAGCCGCCGTCGAGCGGCTGATCAACCGCGAGCTCTCGTTCCTCGACTACGACGCGCGGCTCCTCGATCTCACCGCCGACGAGACGATCCCGTTGCTCGAGCGCGTCTTTTTCCTCAAGGTCTTCGCCGAGATGCTGGACGAGTTCTTCATGGTGCGCGTGGCAGGGCTGATGGGTCAGTCGGCCGCCGGTGTCAGCGCGCGCTCGCCCGACGGTCGGACGCCACGGCAGACGCTCGCCGAGGCCCGCAGCAGCGTGCTCGAGCTCTACAAGCGCCAGGCGACCCTCTGGTCCAACAAGCTCCGCCCGGCGCTCGGCGCCGAGGGCATCGTCGTCTCGGGCGTCGACGAGCTGAACGATGAGGAGCGCGAGAGCCTCGAGGAGGTGTTCGAGCGAGAGATCTATCCGGTGGTGACGCCGCTCGCGGTGGGGCCGGGTCAGCCGTTCCCGTACATCTCGCCGCTCTCGGTCAGTCTCGCCCTCTTCGCAGCCGATCCCGACACGGGCGAGGAGCGCTTCGCGCGCGTCAAGGTGCCGGAGGGGCTCCCGCGCTTCCTGCCGCTCGGCCGGAGCGGGCGGCTCGTCCCGCTCGAACAGGTGCTCGCGCACTATCTGCCGCGGCTCTTCCCCGGGATGGACGTGCGCGAGTGGTCGCTCTTCCGCGTCACCCGCGACGCCGACCTCGACGTGTCCGACGAGGCGGACGACCTCCTCGAGGCGGTCGAGCTCGAGCTGCGCCGCGCCCGCTTCGGCGAAGTGACGCGGCTGGAGGTTCCGGCCTCGATGTCCCGGCCGATGCGCGAGCAACTCCAGCAGGGGCTGCGTGTCTCCGACGAGCTTGTCTATCCGCTCGAGGGGATGCTCGACCTCGCCGACCTCGGCCAGCTCTGGACGCTCGACCGTCCCGACCTCAAGTACGACCAGTGGACTCCCGTGCCGCGGCCGCCGTGGAACTCGATCGACTCGGCGGCGGAGCAGTTCGCGGCGATCCGAGCCGGCGATCTCCTCGTCCACCACCCGTACGACTCGTTCGCGACGAGCTTCGAGTCGTACATCGACCGCGCGGCGGCGGACCCGAACGTGATCGCGATCAAGTCGACCGTGTACCGGACGAGCGACGACACGCCGCTCGTGCCAGCGCTGATCGAGGCGTCGGAGCGCGGCAAGCAGACCGTGTGCCTCGTCGAGATCAAGGCCCGCGGCGACGAGCGCCGGAACATCGAGCAGTCACGCGCCCTCGAGCAGGCGGGCGTGCACGTCGTCTACGGCTTCCCCGGCCTGAAGATCCACGCGAAGACGACGCTCGTCGTCCGGCGTGAGACCGGCCGCCTCCGCCGATACGTCCACGTCGGCACCGGCAACTACAATGCCCTCACCGCGCGCGTCTACGAGGACTTCGGCCTGTTCACCGCCGACGAGGAGATCGCGGACGACGTCGCCGACCTCTTCAATCACTTGACGGGCTTCGGCCGGCCGGCGCACTTCCGGAAGCTCCTCGTCGCGCCGTTCACCCTGCGCCAGCGGCTCGTGGAGGAGATCCGCCGGGTCGCCGACGCCGCGCGGGCGGGGAAGAAGGCGCGGATCCGGATCAAGGTCAACGGCCTGACCCATCCGGAGATCATCGACGAGCTCTACGCCGCCTCCGAGGCCGGCGCGAAGATCGACCTCCTCGTGCGCGGCGTCTGCTCGCTTCGCCCCGGCGTGCCGAAGCTGAGCACGAACATCCGCGTCCGCAGCGTCCTCGGCCGGTATCTCGAGCACAGCCGTCTCTTCCTCTTCGAGGCCGACGACCGGAGCCTGTACCTGATGGGCAGCGCCGATCTGATGCCGCGCAACCTCGACCACCGCGTCGAGGTTCTGACGCCGGTCGAAGACCCCACGCTGCAGGCCGAGCTCGCAGCGACGCTCGAGGCGCTGTGGCGCGACACGGGCAGCTCGTTCGAGCTCGACGCGAAGGACGGCTGGCACCGCGTCAAGCCGAAGAAGGACGACCGCCCGCGTTCCGGCCAGACCACGCTCATGCGCCGCGCCCGGCGCCGGCTCGCGCTCGCCCGGGCTCACTAGGGCGTGCCGTTACCGGCCCGTTTCCGCTTCGTCACCAGAAGTTTGCGGCGTCGGCCGATCGCGGACCTACGATGGATAGAGATGCGCGTCGGTGTAATCGACGTCGGTTCGAACACGATCCGCCTGCTCGTCGCGAGCGCCGGGAGTGACGGCGTCATCCCGCTCGACAAGGCGAAAGTGCGCTTGTCGCTCGGCGCGGAGATCGAGCGCTTCGGCCGCGTCTCCGACGTTCACGTCGCCGCGGTCGCGAAAGCCGTCCGCAAGATGGCTGACACCGCGCGCCGCGAGCGCGCCGCGACGCTCGACGTCTTCCTCACCGCTCCCGGCCGCCAGGCCGCGAACGCCGACGAGCTCGTCGCCGCCCTCTCCCGCGCCGCAGGCGTGCGGGCGCGCGTGCTGTCGAAGGAGGAGGAAGGGACGCTCGCCTACCGCGGCGCCGTCCTCACGGCCGACATCGCCTTGCCCGGCCAGATCGCGGTCTGCGACATAGGTGGCGCATCGACCGAGATCGCGGTCGGTCGTCCCGGCAGCGATCCGCACTGGATCGAGTCCGTCGATCTCGGATCTGTCCGCCTCACCACGCGCGGCGGCGACACGCACTCGGAGGCCGCAGCGGCATTCGCAGCTATCGCTCCCCCACCGGTCGAAGCGGCACTCGTAGTCGGTGGCAGCGCTCGTGCCGCCCGCAGGCTTGTCGGCGCCGAGCTCGGCCCGAAGGAGCTCGCCGAGGCGATGGAGATCGCCGAGTCGAAGTCACCGCGCCAGCTGAACCGGCGCTACGGGGTCGACCGCGCCCGCGCGGAAATCCTCCCCGCCGGCGTGGCATTGCTCGCCGAGGTGCAGCGACGCCTCGGGGTGCCACTCCACGTCTGCAGCGGCGGCATCCGCGAGGGAGCAGTCCTCGCCTCCCTCGACGCGCTCGCCGCCTAGCGGAGGTCTACGGCGCCGGAATCTCGCCGGCGACCACGCCGCCGCGCAAGAAGACTGCGGCCCCCTTCTTCAAGCCGCGGTCGAGCACGTGCTCGATGACGTCGCCGTGGGTGCAGACGACGACCCCGTCCTCGCGCAGCAGTTCGAGCGCCGAGCCGCCCGCGCCCTCGGCGAGCCGGTCGTCGAGCTCGACTTCGACGCCGAGCGCGGCCGCCAAGGGCCCGACCGTCTCGACACACCGCACGTACGGACTCGAGACGACACGCCGGACTCCGAATGGGAGGAGGAGCTCGACGAGCGCCTCTGCCTGCCGGCAGCCGCGGGCGTCGAGCGACCGGAGCTTGTCGTCCCCCTCCCAGCGGCGGCGGCTGCCTGCCGAGGCATGCCGGAGGAGGAGGCTCAGAGCGCCTGGCGCAGCCGCTTCCACGCCTTCGCCCACATCCCGCGCACCTCAGCCCGCCGGGCGTCTTCGCGCTCGGCGAGGCGGCCGGCCGCGAACGCCTGCTCCGGTTCTGCACCGGCCGCAAGCTCGCGTAGGCGCCTGCCCGCGACGACCGCGTCCTGGTGCTCGCCGAGCACGTCCTGGAGCCGCTTCGCCCGCCGCACGACTCTCGTCTTGCCCGCGAGCTCGGCCGCGTAGCGCGTTCGCTTGCCGGCCTTGCGCAACTCGTGGAGCTGCTCGTCGGAAGGCTCGTTGGGCAGGGACCTCGCCAGCTTCTGCAACTTCTTCGCCTGCCGTTCGGCCAGCACCGCGAGCGTCGTCTCGTCGCCGCTCGGTCGCAGCTCACTCACAGTCCGCTCCAGCAGGTCGAGCAGGTCGAGATAGGCGTCGGCGTCGAGCGTTCGCAGCAATCGCCTCCGGGCGGCGGATCGCTCTCGCCCCAGCTGCCTGAGGAGGGGTTGGAACGCCTGTCGTGCGTCGTCCGGCAAGCCGGTCGCCTCGGCGCGCAGCCGCTCGCTGAGGACGTCGAGGTCGCGTACGGCGCCGAGCGCCTGCCCGAGCTCCTGCAGCAGTCCCTCGAGCTCCTCGGTGTCGTTCGCGGTAAGGCTTCGGCCGGCCCGAAGGAGCGCCCGCGTGCGCCGGACGGCGACCCGCATATCGTGCAGGCTCTCGGGATCGCGGCCGAGCCGGGTGCCCGGGTCGTGTGCCTCGATCTCGCGTGCCTGCTCGCCGAGGCGGGCACGCAGCGCCTCGAGCGGCGACTCTGGTTCGGCCTCCCGGTTGACGTCGTCTACGAGGGCACGGAAGAGCTTTGGCAGCTCCGCCCCACGCTGCGCGCCGGCCTCGACGACCTCCCGCGCGAGGAGGTCGAGCTGGGCCGGGTTGCCGCTGCGTAGCTCGAGCTCGACCTCGACGAATCTGTCGCGGACGCGGCGCGCGTCCATGATCGAGACCTCGTCGAGCGTCACCTCGGCCCGCGTACCGTTGCGCGCGACGAGCTCGCCACTCCGCCGCGTCCGTAGCTCGGCCACGCGCTCGAGCGGGCCGCGGCGCAGGTGCGCGCGAAGCAAACGGCGCAGCTTCTCCGGAGCGCGCCCGGGGCCGCCCGCCTCCTCGAGCTCGAGCCGGAACCCGTTCGAGGGCAGCTTGAGCTGCCAGAGGCTCCGTCTCCGCTCGATGCGGCGGCGCAGCGTGATGCCGGCCGTCGCGAGCGAGCCGCCCGGAACGTCGTAGTAGACGGAGGTGAAAGAGCGCGGCTCGAGCGGCCGGCCACCGAGCGGCGGCAGCCGGAAGCCGACCGGCGCGTCGAGTTTCCGCTCGTACTCGGCGACGGCTCGCATGCGGCCACGATACCCCGTCGCCGTCAGCGCATCGGCCCCGTGCCGGTGTCGGGCGCGGCTTCCGCATCCGCATGCCGCGGTCGCTCGGCGCGCACGAACTGGTACGTCAGACCCGCGAGCGCGGCGCCCAGGAGCGGAGCGAGGATGTAGAGCCAGAGCGCGTGCAGGTCGCCAGAGACGAGCGCAGGCCCAAGCGAGCGCGCGGGGTTCATCGAGGCGCCGGTGATCGGGCCGCCGAAGAGCGCGTCGAGTCCCACGGTGCCGCCGATCGCGATCGCTGCGGCTTCGCCGACGGCGCGGGAGTCGGTCGCGACGGCCATGATCACGAACATCAGGAAGAAGGTGAGCACGAACTCCCAGAGGAATGCCTGCCCTTGCGAGCCGCTGGGAAGCGTCGATCCGTCGTGGGCGTGCTCGCCGAGCGACCCGCGCAGGAGCGCGGCAGCGAGAAGCGCGCCGGCAAGCTGCGCCGTCCAGTACGCCACCGTGCGCGTCCACGGGAAGTGCCTGGTCAGTGCGAAGGTGAACGTGACGGCGGGATTGAAGTGCGCCCCGGAGATGTGGCCGAGCGCGTAGATCATCACCATGATCACGAGCCCGAAGCTGAACGCCACGCCGATGTGGCCGAGGGCTCCCGTCTTCGCGTCGACGACGATGGCGCCGCAGCCCGCGAAGACGAGTGCGAACGTACCGATCGCCTCCGCTACCAGCGACCGCGCGAGCGCCAAGCCAGAGGTCACTCGGGCAGGAGCTCGGCAACGAGCCGTTGAACGCGCTGGTCGATCTCGTCCCGGATCTTCTGCACCGCCCCTAGATCCTGGCCAGCCGGGTCGTCGAGATCCCAGTCCTCGTACTTCTTGCCGGGATAGATCGGACAGGCGTCGCCGCAGCCCATCGTGATCACGACGTCGGCGGCGCGGACCACTTCGTCGGTGAGCGGCTTCGGGAACTCCTGGGCCATGTCGACGCCGACCTCGCTCAGCGCCGCCACGACCGCCGGGTTGATTTGATCCGCCGGGGCCGAGCCCGCCGACCGAACGTGGATCCGGCCACCCGAGCGCAGCTTGACGAGACCGGCTGCCATCTGGCTGCGACCGGCGTTGTGGACGCAGACGAAGAGCACCTCAGGCTGGTCCTTTGCGACCTGCCCATCCGCCTGGGCCAGCGCACGCAAGCGTTCGCGCGTGAAGCGGTGCACGAGCAGCGGGATGTACGTCGAGATCCTGGCGCCGCTCAGGAGATCGGTCGACTCTTCGATGTAGCGGGCGATCGTCTCGGTCGAGAAGACTCCCTCGAACTCCTCGTGCAGCTCATGCGCGGCATGGTCGATCTGGTGGCGCGTAATCGGATCGAGCGTCTCGGATATCACTTCTCTCCCGGAGATCGATGGCGGTCGATCACGCATCTTTACGAACCGCATCGACCGGTGTCAATATCCTTGGCACGGTGAAGCCGCTCGCAGTCATCGCGGCAGACTGCGCTCCGCTCCTCGAGGACGAGATCGACGAGAGCGACGCGCGACGCCTCGCAGCCATGCTCAGGGTCCTCGCCGAGCCGGCGCGGCTCCGCCTCCTCAGCCTAATCCAGGCGCAGCCCGGCCGCGAAGCGTGCGTCTGCCACCTCACCGCACCGCTCGGCCTCTCCCAGCCGACTGTCAGCCACCACCTCAAGGTCCTGCTCGCGGCCGGCCTCGTCGAGCGCGAGCAGCGCGGCAGCTGGGCCTACTTCCGGGTAAGACCGGAGCCGCTCGCCGCGATTCGTGACATTCTCGCCTAGCCGCTGCGGTTCGTAGCCGCCGAGTGAGACACTTCGAGGGTGGCGAAGGCCAAGCGTCTGCGAGAGCACTGGAAGGACACGCCGGAGGAGCACGACTTCCCCGCGGCGGCGGACTACTTGAGCCTCGCCTTTCCCGAGCCCTTGACGGCGGCGCTCGTCGCTTCGCTTCGCACCGCGCCGACATCGCATCGAAAGGCCAAGGACTTGCTGCGCGCGGCGCGGCTCGAGTTGCTGCCCAAGGACGATCCGGAGGTGGCGAACGACCTGAAGAAGGTCGCGCGAGGAGAGCCGCTCTCCCCGGTCCTGCTCGTCCGCGGCGCACCGCTCGTCGTCGCTGACGGCTACCACCGGATCTGCGCCAGCTACCACCTCGACGAGGACGCGCCAGTTGCATGCCGGCTCGTCGAGATGCCGTGAGTTCCGGGATTTCGTTTCGGCGGCTCTTCTCCGAACTGTTCGGCACCTTCCTACTCGTGCTCGCCGGTGCGGGGGCGACGGTCGTCGGCGCGGTCAGCCACGGCGCGATCAGCCGTTCTGCAGCCGTCGCGGCACCCGGCCTGACGGTGATGGCGATCATCCTCTTCATGGGCGCCGTCTCCGGCGCGCACCTCAACCCCGGAGTCACGCTCGCGTTCACGCTTCGCGGCGACTTTCCCTGGCGGCGCGTGCCCGGCTACATCCTGGCGCAACTGGCAGGCGCCACCCTTGCCTGCCTATTCCTCAAGGCGCTGTTCGGCAGGGTCGGGGCACTCGGAGCAACCGAGCCGGGTCACGGAATCACCGACTGGAAGGCGATGCTGATCGAACTCGCCCTAACGGTTGGACTGATCAGCACCATCCTCGGCACCGCCTCGCGCGCGCAGAACGTCGGGCCGCTGTCGGCGGTAGGCGTCGGCGGCTACATCATCCTCGCCGGACTGTGGTCGAGCCCGATCAGCGGAGCGTCGATGAACACCGCGCGCTCGTTCGGCCCCGACCTCCTGCTAGGCGACTTCAGCCATTTCTGGGTCTACCTCGCCGGGCCCCTCGCCGGAGCACTGCTCGCAGTCGGCGTCGCCTGGATGCTGCGCGGGCCTGGTGGAGACCCCGGCGGAGTCGCGGCCGCGCGCGGCACACTCGACCCCCACTAGTGACCTGAGTTATTGATTCGCTGGCAGTAGGAGGCGAGGCTGTCGAGGATCTCGTCTGCGGTCTTGTGCCGGACGAACGGCTGCGGGTTGTCGTTCCAATTGGTGATCCAGCTGCGGATCGAGGCGACGAGGTCACGGACGGAGCGGTGGTTGCCGCGTTTGATCCATTTCGTGGTCAGCTCTGCGAACCAGCGCTCGACGAGGTTGAGCCAGGAGCTGTACGTCGGCGTGAAGTGAAAG
>DATLQV010000012.1:0-11426 GCA_035534955.1 Gaiellaceae bacterium | reverse complement strand
GCGCCCGCTGCGCGAGAGCACGGCGACGACGAGGGCCGCGAGGAGCAGCAGGAAGAGGAACTTCGAGACGACGATCCCGCCGCCGATCGCGAGGATGAGCAGAATGACGAGAAGCGCGGTCAGCATGGTCGTACCTCCTTTGGCGACGCGGCCGGCGGCCGCACCAAGAGCAAGAGGGTGCCAGAGGGCAGGGCCCCGCAGCCGGCTTCGAACGGCCGTTTTGCGACCCTCTTACCTGCGGCTAACCGCGAGGGTGGGTTTTCCACCTGGGCGCCGTCATACTCCGGCGAAACGTCCCGGGAGGAACGATGGCTTTTGAAGAGCTCACCCGCCGCCACCAGGCGATCTGGGGCTCTGCCCCGTTCGAGAACATCGCAGACCTGATCACCGAGATGCACGTCGATCTCGTCGAGCGCCTCGCACCGGTGGCGGGGGAGCACTGGCTCGATCTCGGGTGCGGCGTCGGGAACGTCGCCTTCCACGCTGCACGGGCGGGAGCGATCGTGACCGGCTCTGACCTTTCGCCGACGCTGGTCGAGACGGCACAGCGCCTGGCGGCCGAGCAAGGTCTCGACCTGACGCTCGAGGTCGCCGACTGCCAGAACCTCCCGTATCCGGATGCGTCGTTCGACGTTGTTTCCTCGTCCGTCGGTGTGATCTTCGCGCCCGACCACGAGCGCACCGCCGCCGAGCTCGCACGCGTGTGCCGGCCCGGCGGACGCGTCGGGTTGACCGCCTGGCGGAGAGAGAGCGGGGTCGGAGCGATGTTCCAGACCATGGCGCAGTTCATGCCCGCGCCGCCGCCCGGGGCGGGCTCGCCGCTGCAGTGGGGCGACGAGGCGTATGTCGAGGCCATGCTCGGAGGCGCCTTCGAGCTCCACTTCGAGGAGCTCAACCTGCCCCACGAGGGCGACCACGGCGGCGCCATGTGGCAGATCTTCCGCGACAACTTCGGCCCGTCGTTCACGCTGTGGAACTCGCTCGACGACGAAGGCCGGGTCGAGCTCGACGAGGCGATGATCGGGTTCTTCGAGAGTTACAGGACCGGGGACGGGATCAGCCTCGAGCGGCGTTACATCGTCGTCTCCGGGTTGCGCAACCTCTCCTAAAGGCTCGCGAGCAGGTCGAGCACGCCGAGCGGCCGGCGGAACGGCGCCACCACGTAGATCCCCGCCGCCAGCCCGCGCGCTCCCGCGACGAGCTCGCGCGCCAGCGCGGCGCCCACCTCGGCGGCGTCCGGCCCCGCTTCGGCATAGCGGCGCTGCACGTGCTCGGGCACGACGATCCCCGGTGTCTCGTTGTGCACGCGCACCGCCAGCTCGTGCGAGCGGATCGGCCAGATGCCGACCAGGAGCGGAATCGGCGATCCGCCGATCCGCTCCAGGAACGACTCGAGGTACGAGAGGTCGAAGAGCACCTGGGTGAGCGCGTAGCGGGCGCCCGCCTCGACCTTGCGCGCGAAGCGCTCGGCCTCGAGGTCGAGGTCGTCGGCGGTGGGGTTCACCGCAACACCGGGGTAGAACGACGTGGGCGCGTCGATTGCCCGCCCGTGGAAGTCGGTACCGCTGTTCAGGCGGGTCATCAGCTCGACGAGGCCGATCGAGTCGACGTCGTACACCGAGCCCGCGCCCGGGTAGTCGTCGGCCTCCGGGGCGTCCCCCGTCACGGCGAGCACGTTGCGCAAGCCCCCGGCGTGCGCCCCGAGCAGCGTCGACTCGAGGCCGCTCAGCGTGGAGTCGCGCGGCGTCAGGTGAGGGATCACCTCGATCCCGGCCTCGCGCTGCAGCGCGACCGACGCCATCATCCCGCTCATCCGCGCTCGCGCGCGCGGATTGTCGTTCACGTCGACGAACTGTGCGAGGCCCGACTTCTTGATCCGGCGGGCCGTGTCGATCAGGCCCTCGGCGCTGCCGCCGAGCGGCGGATCGAGCTGTACCGAGACGACGAACTCGCGGGCGGCGAGCAGGCGCTGAAGCTCGGACGGCTCCTCCTGCGAGCTCGGAAGCGGGTCGTGCACGCGGGCGCGCGCGGCCGCGCCGGGCCGGGCCGCACGGTTTTCGTCGACGGCGGCCCGGATCGCGGCGATCTGAGCCGGCGTCGTGCCGCAGCACCCTCCGATCAGCTGGGCGCCGAGCGCCCGGGCACGCGCGGCGAACTCCGCGAAGTACTCGGGTGTCGCGTGCGGGAACGCGAGCCGCGAGCCCGAGATCGTGGCCAGGCCGACGTTCGGCAGGGCGGCGAGCACGGAGCCCTCGCCGGACATCTCGGCGAGCGCGTTCAGGGCCGCGGCCGGCCCGCGGCCGTGGTTCGCGCCGAAGGCGGCGACGTCGAGTTGCCGCAGGCGCTGGCCGGCGTCCCGGGCCGAGACGCCGGCCAGCGTCACCGCGTCGTTGTCGAAGCTGAGCAGAGCGACGACCGGCAGGCTGCACACGGAGCGCACAGCCTCGACGGCGAGCTCCAGCTCGAGGAGGTCGTAGAAGGTCTCGAGCATGACCACGTCGGCCCCGCGGCCTGCGAGGAGGCGCGCCTGCTCGGCGAACCCGGCGCCGTCGTGCTCGCCGCCCGGGCCGATCGAGGCGCCGATGAACACCTCGCGGCCGGTGATCTCGCGCGCGTCCCGCGCAAGCTTCACGCCGGCCAGGTTGATCCGCTCGAAATCGTCTTCCAGGAACTGCTGGGCCAGTTTGCGCCGGTTGGCTCCGAACGTGTTGGTCTCGATCAGCTCCGCCCCTGCGTTGATGAAGCTGACGTGCACGGCGACGACTGCGTCCGGCGCTCGCAGATTCGCTTCCTCGGGGCAGCGCAGGCCCGGCACAGCGGCGGCGAGGACGACGCCCATGCCCCCGTCGGCGACCATGGGCGGTCCTTCGCGCAGACGGTCGGAGAAGCTGCTCCGCATCGAAGGAGCGTAGTCAAGTGAGGCGGTCAACTACGAAACGGGGGATAGATCAAGTAACGGCCGCCGGGCAGACTGCAGTTGTCATCTGCAGGGGGCCCGTTGCGGCGGGGCCCCGGAAGCAGGGGATGAGAACTCCAGAGAAAGACGGCGGCGGCGCCGTCTTTCTCGTTCAAGCACTCGTCGGCAGCTGCCGATGAAGGCGGAAGGTCTCCCGGGGGCTGACGGCAATCACCCTGCGGCGAGATTCGCGGCCGGCGCAAGCCGGCCGCGTCCGTTGTGCTGCCCTACCGCAGCGACAGACGGCCGACGTAGGTGATCCAGCCCTGCGCCGCGGCCACGTTCAGGGCGATGCCGCCCGCGTGCGTCGCGCGCCACGACACTTCGCGGCCGCGGCTCGACGTGTGCTGGCGGACGCCGCCCACGACGGCCCACGCCCGGGTCGGAACGAACCGCAGCTCGATGCGAACGGTTGCCCCGCGCGCCACCGTCGCGGTCCCCGCCGACGCTGCGATCGGGGCGCCGCAGCGCGAGTCCCAGCACCACGACGAGATCGCGAGCGGGACCCGGTTCGCCCCGGCGCCGACGTACGCGACCGGCGGACGTGCCAGCCCGAGCAGCAGTGCGACGAGCGCGAACACGTTTGCAGGGTAGTGATCGCGGAGGACGCAAGCCCTTTCTCCCGGTCGAGGAAAGTGGGTGCTTGCAGCGACGATTCGGCCGGGACCTCGATCGAGAAGAAGGACTTTGGCCTCCCGTGGGAAATTCGTTCCTCTTCGGCGATTCCTGATGTAGAGTCAGCGCGGTCAGAGGGTCAGCCGGACGAAGGTGAGAGCCGGCTCGTGTGTTGGTAGGTCCAACGTCAACCCACGCTAAGCCGGAGGTCGTGCTCTCGTGCTCACTGTCGACATTGCTCTTCCCGACGTCGAAGAACTGCAGAAGCTGGTTGCGACGGGACAGGAGAAAGGGTTCCTCACCTACGACGAGATCGTCAAGGGCATCGAGGAAGTCGAACTCACCAAGGAGCAGGTCGAAGACTTCACCACGTACCTGATCGACCACGGCGTCGAGCTCGTCGAGGGCGAGGAGCACAAGCGCCTTCCGCACGAGCAGCCGCTCATCGAGGACGAGTCCAAGACGGCGCCGAAGCTCGACTTGACGGTCGAGCCCTCGCTCGACTCGTTGCGGCTCTACCTGCGCGAGATCGGCAAGGTGCCGTTGCTCACCGCCGACCAGGAGGTCTATCTGGCGAAGCGGATCGAGCGCGGCGACCTGACCGCGAAGACCCAGATGATCGAGGCGAACCTGCGGCTCGTCGTGTCGATCGCCAAGGGCTACCTCGGCCGCGGCCTGAGCTTTCTCGACCTGATCCAGGAGGGCTCGCTCGGCCTGATCCGCGCCGTCGAGAAGTTCGACTACCGCAAGGGCTACAAGTTCTCGACCTACGCGACGTGGTGGATCCGCCAGGCGGTGACGCGGGCGATCGCCGACAAGGCTCGCACGATCCGGATCCCGGTGCACATGGTCGAGAAGCTGAACAAGGTCGTGCACATCGAGCGGCAGCTCGTGCAACGGCTCGGGCGCGAGCCTCGCCCTGAGGAGATCGCGGAAGAGCTCGAGATGACCACCGACGAGGTGCGCGAGATCTTGCGAATGGCGCAGCACCCGGTGTCGCTCGAGAAGCCGATCGGCGAGGAAGAGGACTCGGAGCTCGGTGACTTCGTCGAGGACGAGAACACCGAGACGCCGGACGAGGCCGCGTCGCTGACGCTGCGCCGCTCCGACATCGAGACCGCCCTCGCCTCGCTGCCCGAGCGCGAGCGCCAGGTGATCGAGCTGCGCTTCGGCCTGACCGGCGGCCAGCCCTGCACGCTCGAGGAGGTCGGCAAGGCGTTCGGCGTGACCCGCGAGCGCATCCGCCAGATCGAGAACAACACGCTGAAGAAGCTCGAGAGCCTTCCCGAAGCGCAGGCCCTCCGCGACTGCGTGTAACACGGGGGAGCACCTCCGGTTCTCCCCCGTGAGCCCCCTCTCCGACACCTGGCGGCTCGTTGCGTGCGAGCACGGCGGAGCCCGCACTCGCGCTCTTTCGACGTGCATCAGCAACCGCCTGAAGACCGAACCTGGCTCAAGAAGCGAACCAGGTTCGGGCGTGAGCACGCTGGCCCAGGCGAGAATCTCGATTTGCGTCCCGCCGTTCGCGCCAGGCGTCAGGAAGCTGGTTCGGTTAGAGACTGGCGCTTGGCGTTCTGTCTGGCGGTGTTGAAGGGCAGTGCTGGCGTCGGGTCTTGCGTGCGTCGTCTCGGTTCTTCAAGCTGTGCCGGATGACGGTTGTGCCGGAAGATGTGCGCGGGTTCGCAGTCAAGCCGTTCCGCGGGGTGCCATTGCCCCCGGATATGCGGCAGATCGAGGCAGGAGGCGCCGTCCTCATGCTCAACCGCGGAAACGCTGCTCAATTGGTGCATATTGAGGCGGACTCGTTCGACGTTGGCAAGACTGTTGCCGCGATCCGTGCGCTCGCACGGCGGCACGCCAAGGCGACGCTCGCATGGTGGATCACGTCCGCCGACGCATGGGCCGTCGCGGAACTCGAGGCGGCGGGCCTGGCGAACAGGGACGTTCCGGGTTATGAAGCCGTCTTGCACGCGCTGGCTCTCGTTACCGAGCCTGTGCGGCAGGCAGCACCCGACGACGTAGCAGTCGAGGTTGCTACTACCTGGGAGCAGTACTCAAAGTCCTACGACGTGTTTGCTGAGGTGTTCGGGACGCCCCCGGTCGCAGATGATGTCCGTCGCGAGAGATGGAAGACCTGGGGACTTCGCGGCTGCACGGTGATCGCGTCGGTCGAAGGCCAAGTCGTCGGTGCGGCTGCCGCGGAGTACGGGCCGACCGCGCTGGCGCTCCTGGCCGGAGCTGTGCTTCCCGAAGCGCGCGGCCGTGGCGTGTACACCGCGATGGTGCACGCACGGTGGCGTGTAGCGGTCGAGCGCCGAACCCCGGCTCTGACGATCACAGCCGGCCGGATGTCCCGGCCAATCTGCGAGCGAATGGGCTTTCAGTACCTGGAGCCGATCAGCATCTTCGTGGATGAACTCACCTCGGCGTGAACCCGAGGGCGGAACGAAAACCGCCGTTACCCGTCCTCCGTCAGGCGTCATTCCGGAACGCTCGCCCAGTCGAGCGCCGCACGTCTTTGACGCATCATCAGCGACGGAGGGACGATCTACTCAGCGGCGAACGCGCTCTCGTCGCTGTCGCGGCCCGGAATCCGGCAACGCCGCTCAGGGTGTGGATACGGCCCTCTTGTTGGCTCCGTCCGCGAGCGGTTGCCGGGCGCGCGGTGTTGGTAGTGCCTAACATCAGACCAATTGCTTCCCGAGGGCGTGTACCACTGGACCGCGACGCATCCCGAGTGGGAAGGGCCAGTGTCGGCGTACGCAATCGACGACGGCGCGCGGCTGATCCTCATCGACCCGATCGCTGTTCCGGACGACGTGCGCGCCCTGTTCGGATCGCGCGAGGTAGCAACGGTACTCACCTCCACGTGGCACGAGCGCGACGCCGCAGCGCTCGGCTTTCCCGTGTGGGCCCCGGCGCCCGATCGCCCCGAGGACCAGCTCGTCACAGCAACGCGCTACGCGATCGGCGACACGTTATTCGGGATGGAGGCGTATCCGGGCCGTGAAGGCCAGCTCGACCTCGTGCTCTGGAACGAGCGGATTCGCGCAGTGATCGCCGGCGACACGCTGATCGACTTGGGCAGGGGGCTCGAGATCCCCGCGAGCTGGCTGCCGGAAGGCGTCACGGTCGAGCAGGTGGCGACTGGGCTGAGGCCGCTGCTCGACAAGCCTGTGGAGTTCGTGTTGCCGACGCACGGCGGGCCTGCCGACCGCGCGGCTCTCGAACGCGCCCTCGCCTAATCCCTGCGACTACGACACCGAGACGAACATGGCCCGCACCTAACCCGCTCAGGGTGTCTTCACGAACACTCGGGCAGCCCAGTTTTCTCTCAGACTGAGTTGCCGCACCTGGCACACCTCGTACCATCGCCTGTTTGGCGCGGCCGCAGAACTGGCTGAGGGACCCGTTGGTCGTCGCGGCGGCAAGTCAAGCCGCGGGTGCTGCTTGGAGTTCCCCCGCTTTGGTGGACAGGGTTTGATTAGGCGGCTTGCTCTTCGAGTGGGTCGGGGATGTTGATCTTTTCGTAGTCTGCGGGGGAGCGTTGTCCGAGGGTGCTGTGGCGTCGTTCGCGGTTGTAGAAGACCTCGATGTAGTCGAAGACCTCGGTGCGCAGCTCGGCCTTGGAGGGCCAGGAGCGGCGGTTGATCAACTCTTTCTTCAGGGTCGCAAAGAAGCTTTCGGCGACGGCGTTGTCGAAGCAATCGCCTTTGCTGCCCATCGATTGGGCGATCCCGGCGGCGCGGGCCTTCTGGCCGAAGGCGAGACTGACGAATTGGCTGCCTTGGTCGGAGTGCCAGATCAGACCGCGGTCGGGCTTGCGGTGGGCGAGCGCCATCTGCAGGGCGTCGGTGACGAGCTCGGCGCGGAGGTGGTCGGCCATCGCCCAACCGACGATCCGGCGGCTGTAGAGATCCTGCACGGCGACGAGGTAGAGCCATCCCTCCCAGGTGCGCAGGTAGGTGATGTCGGCGACCCAGCAGCGGTTCGGGGCGCCGGCGGCGAAGTTACGGTCGAGGAGATCGTCCGCGACCCTGACGCCGGGCACCCGGACGGTCGTGGCCTTCCACTTCTTGACGATCAGACCTGACAAGCCGGCTTGGCGCATCAGCCGCTCGACGCGTTTGCGGCCGATCCGTTCGCCGTCGTCGAGGACGAGGTCGGACCAGATCCGCGGTGAGCCGTAGACGCCGCGGCGCTTGCGGTGAAGCTCCCGGATCCGCTCCGTCAGCCGCGCGTCCTCGAGCGTGCGTGGCGCCAGCGGCCGTTGCGTCCAGGCGTGGTAGCCCGACCGGCTGACCTCGAGCACGCGACACATGATCGCGATCGAGTGCGCAGCCTTCTCCACGGCGATGAACCGGTAGACGCTCACCGGGTCCCGCCTTCCTTGGCGAAGAAGGCCGCCGCTTTTTTTAGGATCTCCCGCTCCTCGGCGAGGACACGGTTTTCGCGACGCAGCCTGCGCAGCTCGTCACGCTCAGCCGAGCTGAGCCCTTCAGCCTTGCCTTCGTCGACGTCGAGCTGGACCGACCAGTTACGTAGCGACTGCGGTGAGACTCCGAGCTCACGAGCGAGCTGCGGGACCGAACGACCACTACTCCGAAGAAGCCTGACGGCCTCCGAGCGGAACTCCAACGAGTAAGGCGGGATCTTTGGCATCAGCAGACATCCTTCCCGACTGAGCGAACTCAGTCAGCAGGAGGTGTCCACCAAAGCGGGGGAATTCCAGCTGGCGCCGTCGTACTCGCCGTTGCCTACCCGACCGATGCAGCGTGGATCTTTGGGCCGCAGGCGCTTGGCATCGGTCTGCAGGCGGTGGCGCTCAGTTCGATCGCTTTGAACCTGCCGCACGCTCCAAAACCAGCGCAGCTCGGATGGCTTCGTCGGCCACTTCGCGTTCTCGCCATCGGCTACAGCCTCTACGCGCTCGGCTGGTGCTTCTTCGCGGACAGCGTTCGGGACAAACGCTCGCTCGTCGTTGCGGCGTACTCCATCAGTGCACTTGCCACGATCCTCACGGCTGCTGCCGTTTGGTGGGCGCTCAGACGCATTCCGGCTGACGCAAGCACAGCCGAAGATCGGGGACGTTCACGCCGTCCTCGCCGTCGCATTCTCATTGGGATCCTTCTCGGCGCGATTCTCGTATGGGCGGCCATCGATTCCGTCAGGGTGCATTCCTGAACTCACTGGCGCACCCCACTGAACCTGGTTCTCGCCGCAGGCGAAACCAGGTTCACGTCTTCGGCCTTCGCCGCAGCGCTGCAGACACGATCCTGGTTCCGGCTGCGCCGGCAACCAGGATCGATCATCCCTCGGGGAGCTCCAGGTTCGCGCGTTAGACGCTGATGGTCGGGCGCGGGGTCGGTGCGTTGCTTCGCCTGAGCACCGGCGGCGTCGACTGGACGCTGACCGCGCGCAGGTCCTGCAGGTACGTGCCGCCGCCGGCAGCGAAGGCGAGCGACCATGGGCCGAGCCTGTCGATCGTGTAGACAATGGTTGTCCGCCTGCCCGGCTCGACGTCGTAGCGCGCCCGGCCGAAGCGAACCGTCACCGGCTTCGCGCCGAGTGGCAGCGACAACGTGAACCGCAGCGTGCCCTGTGAGCGGCCGGTCGCGTCGGGCCACACCGTGAGGCGGCCCGCGCGGGCAAGCCAGCCGTCGTAGTAGCGGCCCTGTTCGAGCAGCCCCAGCCTGGGCGTCGTCTCCGACGACCACAGCGTGAACGAGCCGGCACGCGCGAGCAGCGTCGCGTTCTGGAACTCGGCCGTCGCCGCGAACGCCTCGAACAGCATGTTGCCCGGCACCCCATTGAGCGTCCCATCCGGGGCAGCACGCACCCGCGGGGCGGGGTACACGTCGGTCGGGAGCGCGTCGCCGAGGCGAACCTCGTGCGTGACGCTCCGGTTCCAGTACAGCTGCTCCGTGGCGCGATTGGGAGGTGAGCCGACCGTCTGGACGAGCGTGACGTCGCGCAGGCCCGAGGCGTCGACCCACGAGACGTTCGCGGGCAGGTATTCCGCCCGGACCTGGCGGGCGTTGGCGGCGTCGTTGACGACAGCTCCGAGCGAGGCACAGGCGACGAATGCGAGCGCTGCGCCCACCGCAAGCCGGCCGCCGCCGCGCCGCGAGACGGCGACGGCACCGAACGCGCCCGCCGCCGCGAGCAAGGCGACGACGAGCGAGGCGTTCGCGGTCCCGACGATTCGCTCGAGCCGGACGACCGCGAACAGGAACGGCGAGTCGCTGTCGCCGACTCCGGCGGCGTAGCCGGAGAGCGGGATGCGGGCCGACAGGAGGAAGAGGGCGACCGACAGTACGGCGACAGGGAGCCGGAGCGGACGTCCGTGCTTCAGGTACAGCCCGAAGGCGATCGGGAGGAGCGGCAGCAGAGAGAAGAGGTAGCGCTCCTGGAAGCGCGCCGTGCCGGGCTCGGCATTCGAGGCGTACAGGGCCGCCTCGAAGAGCAGGCCGACCGCAAACGTGGAGGCGAGCGCCGCGAAGGCGAGCTCGCGGCGGCCGCGTGGGCGGACGAGGGCGGCGAGCGCCCCCGGAACGAGTACGACACCGCTCACCAGTGCGAGCAGATACAGGTCCGTCGCCGCCCAGTGCACGAGCGCGGTGCTCACATGCAGATGTGTGACATGCGAGTAGTAGCCGAGGGCGCGCGCCGGACCGAGCGCAAGCGCTCCGAGGAGGGGTGCACAGACGAGCACGAGCGGAAGCCGCTGGGTGCGGAACGCGTGCCGGCGGTCGACGGCGAACGATGCGACGACAAAGGCGAACGGCAGGATCACGTACTGCACGCGGGCGAGCGTGGCGAAGAACGCGAGCACGAGAAACGCGAGTTGCAGGCGGCGGCTCGGCCGGTCGAGCGCGGCGACTCCCGCTGCGACTGCCCCGAGAGCGAACGGGTAGGCGATGGGGTCCGCGAGCGTCCACGAGGCGTAGACGAGATCGGGGATCGCGATCGCAAAGGCCGCACAGGCGAGGGCGTACCGGGCGCTGAGCGAAAGCCGGCGTGCGAGCAGGTACACGGGCACGGCCGCGAGCGACATGGCAAGGGCGTTCTCCATCTGCGTCAGCCGATAGGCGACCTCGGGCGCGGCGAGCCACTGCAGGGGTGCGGCGAGGATCGGTTCGAGCAGCGCCGGAAAGTGCGCCGGTGCGCCGCGGACGGTGGGCGCGTGACCGGCTCCGAGCGAGCGGGCGATCGCGGTGTAGAGGTACTCGTCGGGGAAGTACGCCGGCGCGGGATGCGCAGCCGACGCAACGACGCGCAGGGCGAACGACGACGCGACGATCAGGGTGAGGCTGACGCGTGCGGTCAGCCCGCGCGAGAGCGACAGGGTCCGGCGCAGGGCCGGCAGGGCGGCAGGAACGGCCACCCGGCTCCTATCGGCAGCCTCGTCGCCGGTCTTGATGCGCCTGCCTGCCTCCTCGCTCAGGCGAGCGAGATCGTCTCGATCCGGACGTCGGTGCGCGGCCGGTCGCCTCCAACGGTGTCGACCTGGGAGATGGTGTCGACGACGTCCATGCCGGCGGTGACACGGCCGAAGACCGTGTGTTTGCCGTCGAGCCAGGAGCAGGCGTCCGCAGTGACGATGAAGAACTGCGAGCCGTTCGTGTTCGGGCCGGCGTTCGCCATCGCGAGTGCCCCGCGCTCGACCCTGTTGTCGTTGAACTCGTCCTCGAACTGGTACCCGGGGCCGCCCGAACCGGTGCCTGTCGGGTCGCCGCCCTGGATCATGAAGTCCTCGATCACCCGGTGGAAGATGATCCCGTCGTAGAACCCGTCCTGGGCGAGCTTCTTGAAGTTTTCGACGGTCTTCGGCGCAGCTGCGTCGAAGAGCTCG
>DATLQV010000011.1:0-8043 GCA_035534955.1 Gaiellaceae bacterium | reverse complement strand
TGGCGGCAATGCATCGTCGTGAACGAGGAGCGGATCGTCCTCGGCCGACTCGGTCGGCGCGCGCTCGAGCGCGATGACGAACAGACGGTCGAAGAGGCGATGACGGAGGGGCCGAGCACGGTGCGGCCGGATGAGCCGCTCGCCAAGCTGCTGGCGCGTCTCGAACGGCAGGAGCTCGAAACCGCGCTCGTCACAACATCCGACGGGCGCCTTGTCGGTGTCGTGCTCCGCGCTCAGGGAACGATCCTGCCGTCGACCTCATCCGAACGGCCCTGACGGCTGTAACTAGAGGAGTGAGCTGCAACTGGCACCCAAGCACGCGGCGCGAAAGACTCGCATCGAGTCGCAGTGGCGTCGCATCTAAGGGTTCGTGCGTCGAGTCAACGCAAGCTCGTCGAGAGGATGCCACGGAACAGCCGCGCAGCTCTCGGACTACCTGGAACAGGAGCTCGAGGGCCGCCAGCTGCGCCGTGTACGGCGGCATCTCGATCGCTGCGGACGCTGCCGGTCCACGGTCGCGTCGCTGCGACGCACGATCGCTCTCTTGCAGGAACTCGGACGCGTTGAACCTGACGATTCCCGCTCGTTGTCGGACGCGGTGAGCGGTCGTGTCCGCCGGAGCGCCGACTGGATGAAAGGACATGACGGATGAGTCAACGGAACGCGAAGCGAGCTCGGCGCGAACAACGGACTTCGGCTTCGGCCTCGAGCGGCCCGAAGCGCGGGCCACGCCGTGCGGTCATCGCGGCTGTCGTCGTGGCTGTTGCGGCCACGCTCGTCGGCGGCTATTTCGCCGCTCGCGGTACCGGCCCCGCTATCGCGACCCCTGTGAGCAATGGGTCGAGTGGCGCGCTCGAGCTCGCCGGAACGGATCCGGTCACCGGCAGACAAGTCGATCTCGCCTCGTTCAGCGGGAAGCCCCTGGTTGTCAATGTGTGGGGGTCCTGGTGCGAGGGCTGCAACGCCGAGGCGGCCGACCTCGAGCGCTTTGCGCAGGCGCACCCGGAGGTTCAGGTGGTCGGCATCGACACACAGGACACCGCCGGCGGCGCGAAGGCGTTCTACGCCAAGTGGGGATGGCACCACCCGAGCATCGCCGACCCTCACGGTGAGCTCGCCGCGCGGCTTGGCATCCAGGGAACACCGACGACGTTCTTCCTGAACAGCCGGCACCAGATCGTGACGAAGGTCATTGGCGCAACCAACGAAGCGGGATTCGTGCAGGGACTCCAGGCGGCAACGCACAGCACGAGCTGATGGCGCACTTCGGCCCGGCGGCGCTTGCGGCGGCGTTCGCGGCGGGCTTCGTCTCGTTCTTGTCGCCATGTGTGCTGCCGTTGATCCCCGGCTACCTGTCGTTCGTGTCCGGTGTCGGCTTCAGCGAGCTCGGCGCTGAGACCCGGCGAGTCGTCAGCTCGACCGCGCTCTTCGTCAGCGGCTTTGCCGCGATGTTCGTCGCGCTCGGCGCAGGAGCCGCCTGGTTCGGTGGTGCACTGCTTGAGAACCGCAGGTCGCTCGAAATCGGCGCAGGCATCTTCATCGCCGTTGCCGGGCTGGTCTATGCAGGGATGCCGCTCCCACGCGCGTTACTGGCAGAGCACAAACTCGAGATGCCGCGGCGTGGTAGCCGCACTGTGACACCGGTGCTCGCGGGTGTCGCGTTCGCGATCGGGTGGACGCCGTGTGTCGGTCCGACCCTTGCGGCCATTCTCGCGCTCGCGGCAAGCGACGGGCATCCAGCCCAGGGTGCAGTGTTGCTCGGCATCTACGCTCTCGGGCTCGGCATACCGTTCCTGCTCTTCGGGCTCGCGTTCACGCGCAGCCTCGGGCTTGTCCACGGGCTCCGCCGGCACTGGCGGCTCGTCAGCATGACTTCCGGGGCCATGCTGTTCACGTTCGGCGTGCTTCTTGCAACCGGCGAGCTCGTCCGGCTGACGACTCAGCTAGCTCGGTTCAGCGGCTTCTCGCTCTAGCGCGGGCCACCGCGAGTGATGCTCACGCGCCCAGTCTTCGCCCACCGTGCCGATCGTCATCCCACGTAGTGAATGTCTGGTTGCCGGATGAAGAACCGCGAGGTAGAGGTGGCCGACGAGAAGAACGAGCGAGAAGTACGCCAGCCCGTCGTGGAGCAAAACGGTGTTTGCGAATCGAAACCGCGTGTCGCGCTCACCAAGCCACAGGAGCGAGCCTGAAAACGCGAACAGGAGCGCGAATGCCGCCGTGAGGGCAGCGTTGATCTTCTGGCCGGCATTGAATCGAGCTGCGCGGAAGCGCCGGCCACGGAGCATCTTCCGGTCTTCTTCGTCGAAGAGGTCGAGCTCGGCCAGTGTCCTTCTGAGTGAGTGTCGATCGCCGAAGAGCATGACCGCGATCAGTGCGGCAACCCAGGCGATCGCGACGTCGACATGAACGGCTCTGACAAGTGGCCGACGACCGACGACAGCCACGAGCGTCGGAAGGTAGAGCGCGAGCCCAGACGCCAGGAGAAGGAAGAAGGCTGCCGCGTGGATCCAGTGGAGCGCGCGTTCGGTGCGGGAGAAGCGGAGGACGTATTGCCTGTCAGCCACGGTTCGACCGCCCCACCCAGGCGTCGCGGTCGTAGCCGAGCTTCTCCCAGAAGCCGTCCGACGGGTGCGCGACAAGCTCGATTCGTTCGACCCACTTCACGTTCTTGTACCCGTACATCTCCGGGATCACCACCCGCGCGGGCGAACCGTGCTCGCGGGCGAGCGGTTTGCCGTCCATCTCGTAGGCGAGCAGCGCGTCGTGACGGAGGGCTTGCTTGAGTTCGAGCGAATCGGTGTACGGCCGTTCGGCGGAGACGAACTGCAGAGCGCGCGCCTGGCTGGTCGGCCGGGCCACTGCAAGGAGATCGCGAAAGCGAATGCCGCGCCAATGGACTTGCGTGACGGTCCAGCCGGTGACGCAATGGAATGTTGAGACCTGCTCGGCGGCTGGAAGTGTCAGGAGGTCTTCGTAGCGAAGCGACTGTCGTCGCTCGACGAGGCCATCGATCGTCAGCGTCCACCGCGCCGGGTCGAAACTTGGCATCGTGTCGGCGACCGTGTAGATCCGCCAGCCTTCGGATGGGACGATCGCACGGAGATTTCCCGGCAGTGCTCGCGCGAGTGGGTGGAGCGCGTGCTGTGCGGCCCGCCACGCGCTGCCGCCCCAGACGAGCGAGGACGCGCCGCCCGCGACGACGGCAAGGAAGGTGCGTCGGCCATAGGTGCGCGCGGTTGGGTCAGGTGGTGGCAATGACGGCCGTTGGGGCCGTGGCCCGCGTGATCCAGAACTGCGTTGAGTGACGCAAGCCGGCAAGGTTGAACCGGGCTCGGCACTCGCCGTCGTGGCTCACCATGAATTGGCCGACGAGGACTGCTCGGCCGCCTCCGCCCGGTGCGCGTGTCCACAGCGAGTACATGCTCGTGTTGCCTGTTGCGAGGTGGTGTGCGACGAGTGCGATCGATTGGTTTGCGCCGTCCCCTGGAGTGATCGACGCGTGCGCAACCACCTTGCCGGAGAGGGTGTGGAGAGCAAGCGCCGACGGTTGGGAGACGGGACGATGCCCGGCAACGACGAAGACCCCAACGGCAGCTGCGACGGTGGCGACGCTCGCCGCAGCGGCCGTGACAAGTTGGCGCCGTGCCCGACCTTGGTGAGAAGGCTTCCGGCTTCCTCGCAGCACTCGATCGACGCGGGCGAGCCGGAAGAGTCGCGCCTGGCAGAGATGGCAGTTCGCGACGTGTGTGAGCAAACCGCGGTCATCCCGGTCGAACAGCAGATCGGGGAGACGGTCCCACGCCGCCTCGTGCGTCACGGCGCCTCTTCCTCGAGCGTGTCCGCCATGCGGTTCAGCCCGCGCCGCATCCAGCTCTTGACGGTTCCGAGCGGTACCTGGAGCCGCTGGGCGATTTGGGTCTGCGACAGGTCATCGAAGTAGCCGAGCTCGATCACCCGCCGTTCGTGTTCGGGAAGATCTGCGAGCGCGCCGTGGATCCAGAGGGAGTCGAGTTGTTCCGGATCGTGCGTGACTTCGGCGCCCGGCTCCGCTTGCGGCTCAGGTACCCGCTTGGCGTTGAGGTTGTAGGCGACGTTTCGTGTGACGGTCAGAATCCAGGCTGCCGCCGAGCCGCGTTCGCGATCGAAGAGATTCGCCTTGAGCCAAATGCGGACAAACGCCTCCTGGGCGCAGTCCTCGGCATCGCGGCCACGTAGGAGCATCCGGCAGATGCGTTCGACCGGGCGGCGGTAGCGACCGCGGAGCTCCTCAAAGGCAACATCGCTGCCGCCGGCAACTGCCTCGAGGAGCTCCGCGTCCTGCGGGCCTGCAGTAGCGGGTAGGGGGAGAGACTGCAGGCTCACATCGGGAGGTACAGCGGACATCTGCCGCTTGGATGCAGTCGGGGCCGCCGGCGGTTCCGGCGGCCCCGCGGGCGGGCGCTACTTGACGGTGACGTTCACCGACGCCTGCACACCGATCGTGGGCGCATGCGTGTTGTCCTCGAGGATCGCGATGAACCGGTGCGCTCCCGGCTTGATGCCGGCGAGGGAGACGTGGAAGCTCTTGCCACAGCTCATCCCGAGCATCGTTGCCATCCCCATCATTCCCATGGTGGAGCTATCGACGTTGGCGTGCCAGTGACCGTATCCGGCGACGTTTGCCTTTCCGTACAGGTCACACGAGAGCTTGAAGTTCTTCGTTGCAACGACGAAGTCGAACCCGCCGTGGACGGTCGCGCCGTTCTTCGGCGAGACGATCTCGACCGTCGGCTTGCCGGCGAAGTGGAGCGGCTTTGCCGCCGGAAGCGCGTGTGCCGGCTTGTAGACGAAGCTGACCTTCTTCGTCGCGCCCATGTCGTCGGCGTGGTCGTTCGCAGCCGGGATGAAGCTCAGCGTGTGCTTGCCTGGTGCGACATCGAGCATGCTCACGTGTCCTTTTGGGCTGCAGAACATGTTGATGAGGGAGTGGTCGAGCTCGACGTGGTAGTGACCGATTCCTTTGCGGTTGGCGGTGCCGGCGTATTCGCAGTTCAACTTGAAATTGCTGATCGAGACGGCGGTCGGCACCGAGTTCGCCGTGACGACATTGTTCGGAGTCGGATTCAGGATGCGCAGTTTCGCTCCGGTGTGCACCGTCATCATCGGCGGCGCACCGAGCGCGACGGCGACGACGGTCAGGGTTGAGGCGACTACTCCGGTGGCGATTGCGACGCGGCGGGGATTCCAGCGCAAAGTGTTCCTCCTTGACGGCATGACGGCGCAGACGCCGATGAGGCGCTTACCTCACAAGCTGAGGTACAGGCCGGGTGCGCATTACGGATGCAGCCGGCGCCGCTACCGCACGACTTTGACGTCCGGCCGGAAGGCTGCGACGGCGAACCAGAACGGGTCGGTGAACGTTGCCGGGTGTCCGTCTTCAGTCACCGTGACCGAGCCGACGTCATGGCCTGTGGAGATCTCGCTGCGGTCGAGCGCGGAGCTGACACCCAGCCGGAATCGGACCTCGAACTTGTGCGTTCCAACAGACACGTCGACTCGCCGTCGCTTTGCGAGTGCCGTGAGCGAGACGGCGACCGCGTCGCGGCCACGGGCGATGTAGACCACTCGCTCTTTGGGCGCAAGTCGGCGGTCGTTCTCGTTTCGTACGGGGAAGAACGGCGGTGACGACACGTTGTCATAGCCGACATATGGGTTGGAACCGTATGGCCTGCTGTAGCCCGTGTGGCGCGAGAGGACGAGACCGTGGGCGTAGGCGCGCCGGAAATCCCGCCAGGCGACGATACGCACCGGAAGCTGCCGCAGTCGTGTGCCGGCGTAGCGGCCAACGACCCCGGCGCCGCCGAACTGCTGCCACCATGACTCCGTCTGGCGGTCGTACATGACCAGGTCGGAGTTGCGAAGGTTCCCGGTCGTGCCGAAGCTCAACGTGCGACCGCCGATCCGCCGGTCGAACGCGATCGCCGTGTTGCAGAGCGGACAGAAGGTGACGGCAACCGGTGTCCCTGCGATGCGGTCGTTCACGATCTCGTGCCAGATCAGGATCTGCAGCGGGTATGCGCGAGCCTGGTGGCCGAGAACAACCTCGATCACGGGTTCCTTTGCGGACAGGAAGCGAACGCGGGCGGCCTCGAGGAACCGCGCGTGGTCAAGCGCAGGAATTCCGTCTTTTCCCGGCCCGCCAGCGTGGAACTCGCTGAGCGGAACGGTGTGCCGCGAGAAGTCGGTCTTCCAGCCGCCGCCGAAGCGAACGACCTCGCCGGCGTGCTGAGCCGCCCGTTCCGCCTCCTTCAGCCTTGCCCGGTCGGCGCCCGCAACGCTCGATCCGCATCCGACCGCGGCGATCGCGAGCGCGACAAGTCCGAAGAACGAGAATTTCATTACCCAATTCGATGCTGACGACGGCGCTCGCGGTTCACGGTTGGAATCGAGTCGGCGAAAAAGGGCATCAGACACCGCGATGCCTTCAATTCTTGATCTCGAGCTGGTCGACTGCGACGACAAGCCCGCCTGTCTTCTCGACTCCGGCGCGCGCCTGACTGTCGTCGTCGTCACGCGCCACCTGCGCTGACTGCCCTGCCATGAGCACCTGGTCGAGGTGCAACGCGCATTGCAGCAGTTCGACTCGGTGTCGCTCGTCGCCATCGTGCCGGGGCATCCCGAAGAAGCGCGGCACCTGCGCGACAATCTCGACCTCACCTGCCTTGTCGTCTGCGACCCGGAATGGACGGTGCACCACGCGCTCTCGCTCGCTCGCGGCGGCGTCCGCGAGGTCTGGCTCTCACCGTCGCTGTGGCGGCAGTACGCGCGATTGATGTTCCGCGGCCGCCTACCGCGCCTGCCCAAACAAGATGCATATCCGCTCGGCGGCGTCGTCGTCCTGACCCAAGACGGTTCAGTCGTGTGGCGCCACGCAAGTCGAACCGCCGGAGACTATGCAGCGATCGAAGAGATCATCGCTGCTGTACTGGCAGAGTGACTCACGGAGAGATGACCGACGGCGAGCGCTGGACCGGTGAGGTGCTTCGAGAGCTGCGGGCGAAACGGTACTCACCGGCCGCGTGGATCGCTTTCCTCGCCGCGTCCTTCCGCCGGTTCGCGGAGACACGCGCCGCGCATCGTGGCGCCGAAAGGCAGGTCATGCTGCTCACGGCGCTCGGGCTCGTAGGTGCGGCTCTCCTCGCGGTTGGCCGCGGCGCCGTGGCCGGAACTTCCACGGCGGCATGGTGGCTGGCGGTGATGCTGATGGTCGAGCTCCACCTCGGGATGCTCGAGCGGCCGGACGGGACGGTGCTGCGGACGCTTTCGTTGCCGAATCTCCTTTCTCTCGTGCGCGCCGCGCTCGTTCCGCCTCTGCTCCTCGCAAGCCCGATCGTGCTCGCCGGCCTCCTTGCGGCAGCCGGAGCGACGGACGTCCTCGACGGTTTCATAGCGCGCCGCTTCGATCTGGCGACGCGGCTCGGGCAGTGGCTTGACGGCTCTGTCGATGCCGTCGTCACGGGAGTTGCGTCAGTGGCCCTCGTTCACCTCGGGTTGCTGCCGCTCTGGGTCGCGGCCCTCGTCGTTGCGCGCTCGCTTGCGCCGTGGATCGTGATTGCGGCGGCCTACTTCCTGCGGGCTGAGTCTCCCCCGCAAGAGGCCTTCGTCCCTGGCCGGCTCCCCGGTGTCATTGCTCTCGGCGGCCTGATCATGATCGGGGCCGGTGTCCCGGCCGGCGTTGTGTTCGTCGTCGTCGGGATGATCGGTGGCTTCGCGACGTTCAGCGCCTCGGTCGTGCGGGCCGTTCGCGCCGGTGTGCGGGGCTAGGGGTCGCGCTCTGCGAGCAGCCGGCCGAGCGGGAAGAGCTGTGCTGCTGCCTGCTGAACCGCCATGCTCATCGACGGGTACGGATGCATCGTCTGGGTCAGCCGACCGGCAAACGATCGCGTCTGCATCGCGAGCGCGCACTCCTGAATCAGCTCGCCCGCGCGCGGGCCGACCACCTGGGCGCCGACGAGCTCGCCCCCGCCCATCCGACCGAGCACCCGGCGCTTCGCGGTGACA
>DATLQV010000010.1:0-46693 GCA_035534955.1 Gaiellaceae bacterium | reverse complement strand
GTAGCGGGTCGCCCTCTCCCGGGGTGACACGTGGCGTGGACGGCTCAGCTGTGCGCGCTGTGGCGGAGGCTCGGGCAAAGCCCGCACCTCCGTCCTCATCGTTCGTCGCGGACGCGTCTGCAGGGGCCACGACGGGGTCTGACCCCGGACGTGTCGCATCCGGACGCGTCAGGTGTCACAGCCCCGCAACCGCGCAGCAGCCGCCCGCGGCAATTCCCTTCAACCAGCCCGCAGGGCTCGCCTGCAAGGGACACGGCCGGGGTGTGACCCCGGGCAAGGTCGACCCCGGGCAGGTCTGGTGCGGACCGTCAGGTGAGCTCAGCGCGTTGCGAGGTGCGCGCGCCGGGGGTCAGGCGTCCATGCGGTTCGTCCAGAAGCGGCCGGCCTGCAGGAAGACGACCGTCCAGCCGGCGAGCACGAGCAGCGCGGCCGCAGTCGACATCGCAATCGTGCTGCCGACCGCGTGCCTCGGAGCGAAATGCTCTGCGGCCGCCACATCGATCAGCTTGCGGGAGCCGCCAAGGCTTCCGATCGCAATCAGCAGGTGCGAGACGATCGCGTTCCACGCGATCAGCACGCCCACGACCACACGCGAGCTTGCGAACGCGGCGAGCCCGACCGCGAGCACGATGTCGACTCCGCAAATCGCCACTGCGTACTCGATGTACTTCGCGATGTCCGCCGCGGTTGGGTGCGGGAGGTTGCCGGCAAACAGGAACGAGCCGCCGACCGCGACCGCGAACCCGAGCGCGAGCAGCGGCAAGAAGACGAGGAGCGCGCCGAGAACGCGTGCGTTGAAGAGGGCGGCACGCTTGCGCCCCGTGACGACGAGGTCGCGGAAGACGCCGTTCGAGACGTCCTGCGTGCCTGCCGTGGCGCCGATGATGATCGCCGCGACGTTGCCGAGCCCGGCGAGCAGGAATGCGAAGTGCTCGAGGTTGGACGCGCCGCCCGCGGGGCCGTGCTTCGCCGGGTTCACGGCATGGAGGGTCACGAGCACGATCTCGGCGATCAGCACCGCGCCCACCGTGAGCAGGAACGACCACACCATGAGCCCGCGGCGCCTGACGAGCTTCAGTGCCTCAGCGCGGACGAGCCTCATTCGTTGCCCTCCAACCTCGACGTGATCGCGAGGAACGTCTCCTCGAGCGTCGCACGAGCCGGTTCGAGCCGGGAGACGGCAACGCCCGCCTGGACGAGCGTGCGGTTGACTTCCGCAATGGGGAGCCCGTCGCCGAGCGTCAGTCGCAGCCCGCTGCCCTCCTCCTCGATCTTCTCGACCCGCGAGTCGCTTGCGAGCGCCCGCCGGGCAGCCTCCGCGTTGTCGACCTCTACGAGGAGCGTCGGGTCACCGCGCGCGGCAATCTCCTCGACGCCACCCTGCACGATGATGCGGCCGCGGTCGACGATTGCGACGTGGTCGCACGTCCTCTCGACCTCGTCCAGCAGATGCGAGGAGAGAAACACGGTCCGGCCCTCGGCGACGAAAGCGCGAATCAGGTGGCGCATCTCGAGGATGCCGGCCGGGTCGAGCCCGTTCATCGGCTCGTCGAGGATCAGAAGCGCCGGATCTGCGATCAGGCACCGCGCGATGCCGAGCCGTTGACGCATCCCGAGCGAATAGGTCTTGACGCGGTCGTTCGCGCGCTGGCCGAGCCCGACGCGCTCGAGCGCGTCGGGGATGCGGCTCTCGGCGGCGCGGTCGCGGGCGGCGGCGACGATCTTCAGGTTCTCGCGTCCCGTCAGGTGGGGGTGGAACTTCGGTTCCTCCACGATGGCGCCGACCCGCGCCAGCGCTTCGGCGCGTTTCGCCGGCTGCGGCAGGCCGAGGAGTGAGATCTCGCCGGAGGTGGCCCGCGTGAGCCCGAGGAGCGTCCGGATCAGCGTCGTCTTCCCCGCGCCGTTCGGGCCGAGGAAGCCGAAGGCCACCCCTGCGGGAACGGTCAGATCGACGCCGTCGATCGCTGCGCGGTCACCGAAGCGCTTCGTCAGCGCCGTGGTCTCGATCACTGTCTCCATGCGCGGACGCTACTCCTGCGCCTACGACGATGCGACGATCGGAAAGTACGGCGGCGCGAGCAGGTAGCCGACACGCTCGGCGCCACGACCCCGTGCCATCTCGAGCGCGGCGCCGAGACCATGCACCGGCACGAAGCCCAACTGCCGCGCGGCGAGTGCGTCGCGGCAGCCGGCGATCAGCACCGCACCGAGCCGGTGCGTCACGGCATCGCATGCGCTCCACTCGACGAACGGTTGCAGCGGGTGGCAGGCGCGGCCGGCGCGGTAGTCGGCGAGTGCGCCCTCGTCGCGAACCGCGGCCTGCTCCGCGTCGCGCATCGCCTCGACGTCGCGCGCCGTGCGTGCGTCGTGGAAGAGCGCGCGGTAGGGCGTCTGGGTCGGCCGCGGAAACCGGCGTGTAAACGGATGGACGAGGATCGCGGTGCCGCCCTCGCGAATCGGCGGGGCGTTGCGCCAGAGGCGCAGCGCCAGCCCGAGGCCGAGATAGGCCGCGGTGACCGGGTTCGGCCGCTCGCGCGGCATCCACGGGGTGGTCGGCGGAATGCCGATCACGAGCGCGTCGACGGGCTCGTCGAGTACGACGCCCTTCAGGACCGTTGCGCGCAGCAGCGCCTCGGTGTGCGCGACGGACGGAGTGCCCGCGTAGGCGGCGGCAGCCGTGAGCTCGCGCGGCAGCCGCTCCAGGATGCGCTGGCGTACGCGCCCGGGCGCCACCTGGAACACTCGTCGAGTTCGCGAGCCCAGCATCCTTTCGATCGCAACCTGGTCGTGGGGATAGCCGGAGAACGGGCCCGCGACACGCGGTGCATTCAGCGCGATCGAGACGCCGGTGACCGGCACGCGCCCGGCGATCAGCCGCTCGATCTCGACGGCGAGACGCCAGCCCTGCGATCCGGTCGTCTCGAGCAGCGAGCGCGCGCCCGCCGCACGCAGTGTTTCGCGGCCACTGGCGGCAAGCAGCGCCGCCGGGCCGCCATGCAGAACCGATTCGGCCGCCGTGACCGTGACGACCAGGTCGGTCTCGACGAGCGCGGGGTTGACGCGCAACGGCATGCTGCCGCTCTGGCCGATCTCGACCAGGTCGTCGGCCTCCGCGTCGTGGACGATCACCCGGCCTTTGAACCGGCGGCGGAAGTCGGGCGGGACGAGCAGCCCGATCTCGCGCGGCGTCGTCCGGCGGAGCAGGCCGCCCGCGACGAGGATCGTGATTCGCGTGGCGCCGAGCTGCTCGAGCTCGTCCGCGACCGCCGCGGTCGCGACGTGCCGCGGGCCCGACTGCACCCCCGGGATGGGCAGCGAGGGTTGCTCGATGACGATCGTCGCCGAGCTACCGGGCCGCACCAGGCGATCCAGCGGCTCGCCGGCGAGCGGGAAGGCGAACGCATCGCGCACCGCGCGGCCGACGTCCTCGAGCGACTCGCTCTGGAGCGGTGGGCGCAGAACGAGGTCGTCACCGGCGTCGACGACGACGATGCGCGTGTCCGCGAGCAGCGGGACGCGTGTCACGAGACGCGATGTGCGGTCGCCGCGGTCACGCCCAGCACGATGAAGATGCCTCCCGTGGCGTAGCGCCGGACCCGCGCGCCTCTGCCGGTGCGCCTGAGCTTGCCGGCGAGCAGGTCGGCGAGCAGCGCGTACATCGAATCGGACACCGACGCGATCGCAAGAAACAGCAGCCCGAGCGCTGCGACCTGCACCGGTACCGATCCACGATGCGTGTTGACGAACTGCGGCAGAAACGCGAGGAAGAACAGCGCGGTCTTCGGATTCAGCACGTTGACGACCACACCCTGGGCGTAGAGCCGGCGGTGACGTGCAGGCGGCGCCTGGACGTCACCGCCCGCCTCCTCGTGGCCGAGGATGCGGCGGACGCCGATCGCGACGAGATAAGCGGCGCCGACGAGCTTGATCGTCGTGAAGGCGGTTGCCGACGAGGCGATCAGCGCCGAGAGCCCAACGGTCGCCGCCGTGACATGCACGAGCCCGCCGCTCACGACGCCGAGCACGGAGATGAGCCCGGCCCTGCGACCCTTGTCGATCGACTGCGCGACGATGTAGGTCACCGCCGGGCCCGGCACGACGGCAAGGGCCAGCGACGCCAGGCCAAAGAGAGCGAGCGTCGACAGCGACGGCATCACGGCACCGCGTGAGTCTCGTGGCTCGGCATCGCGCCCGGACGATACCCTCGCACTGATGCCGAAGACCCTCACGGGAGCCGAGCTGGAGCTGGACGACGGACCCGCGCGCGAGTCCGAGCTCTTTATCGTCGACGGCAACAACCTCGCCTACCGTGCGTTCTTCGCGCTCCCCGAGGAGCTCGCGACGACCGACGGGCAGCCGACGAACGCCCTGCTCGGCTTCACCAACATGCTCTTCAAGCTGCTCGCCGACTACCGCCCGAAGGGGGTCGCCGTCGCCTGGGACTCGCGCCCCGTGCACCGCGCGGCGGTCGCCGAGGCGGCGGACGTCGTCTACAAGGAGGGCCGGCGCCCGATGCCGGACCTCCTGCGCGAGCAGTTTCCGCACTTCCGGCCGATCGTGGAGGCGTTCGGCTATCGCAACCTCGAATTCGAGGGGTGGGAGGCCGACGATGTGATCGCGACGCTTGCGACGAGGGCCGACGCGGCGGGCATCAAGACGTGCGTCGTCTCAACGGACCGCGACGCCTTTCAGCTCTGTAGCGCGAACATCTCGCTGATGATGACCCCACGCGGGGTCGCCGACGTCAACGTCTACACCCCGGCCCGGGTCGAGGCCCGTTACGGGGTGACGCCCCAGCAGGTGCCCGACTTCATCGGTTTGAAGGGCGACACGTCCGACAACATCCCCGGCGTTCCCGGGATCGGCGACAAGACCGCCGGCCAGTTGATCGCACAGTACGGCTCGCTCGAGTCGGTGATCGAGCATGCCGCGGAGCTCTCGCCTGCGCGGGCGCGGAACATCACGGAGCATGCCGGCATCGCACGGACCTCCAAGGAGCTCGCCACGATGCGGCGAGACCTCGACATCGACTGCGATCCGGCGCAGCTCGTGCTCGACCCTCCCGATCGCGCCCAGCTGAAGGAGATCTTCCGGCGCTTCGAGTTCCGGGCGCTGCTGACGCGGGTGGACACGCTGAACGAAGCGGTGCCTGCGGCAGCGCCAGAGCTGAAGGGGGCCGAGGTGTCGTGGCGGGAAGGCGAGCTCGACTTCCGCGGTGTCGTCGGCTACGCCGCGATCGCAGACCGAGCAGCCGTGGCAACAGGGAACGAGGTGATCATCGGAAACGTCTCTCTGGATCAATTGCGCAAAGCGCAATTGATCGTGCATGACGCCAAGACGCTGCGCGTCGACGCCCGCGACGACACGCTGCTCGCCGCGTACCTGATCGACCCGGGGCGCGCGGGCTACGAGCTCGACGACCTCGCTGCCGAGTACGGGGTCGAGCTCGTCCCGACGCCCGAGGCCGAGGAGGAGACCGCCGCACTCGTTCGGCGCGCAGAAACGCCTCGCCGGCTGATCGGGCCGCTGCTCGAGCGGCTCGAAGAGCGCGGCGTCACGGACCTCTATCGCGACGTCGAGCTGCCGCTGACGAGCGTGCTCGCCGGAATGGAGGACGCGGGCGTCAAGATCGACACGTACCGGATGGGCGAGATCACTGCGCGGCTTTCGGACCGGGTCGAGGAGCTCGAAATGCAGGCGTACGAGCTCGCGGGCGAGGAGTTCATGCTCGGCTCGACCCAGCAGGTCGGGAAGCTCCTGTTCGAGAAGCTCGGGTTGACGGCGGGCCGCAAGGGCAAGACGGGGTACTCGACCGACGCCAAGGTGCTGCGCTCGATCCGCCACGAGCATGCCGTCGTTGCGGTGCTCGAGGAGTGGCGGGAGCTCTCGAAGCTCCTGAACACCTACCTCGGCCCGCTGCCGTCGCTGCTCTCGGAGGCCGACGGGCGCCTGCACACGACCTTCAACCAGACCGTCGCCGCGACCGGGCGCCTGTCGACCTCCGACCCCAACCTGCAGTCGATCCCGGTGCGCACCGAGCTCGGGCGTGAGATCCGGAGCGCCTTCATCGCGGAAGAGGGCCATCGCCTGCTCTCGGCCGACTACTCGCAGATCGAGCTGCGCATCCTCGCCCACGTCTCCGGCGAGCCGAAGCTGCGCGAAGCGTTCGAACGCGGCGAGGACATCCACACCCGGACGGCGGCCGAGGTGCTCGGCGTCGATCCGGCGAAGCTCACGCCGGGGCAGCGCTCGATTGCGAAGATGATCAACTTCGGGATCGTCTACGGCATCTCGGCCTACGGCCTCGCGGAGAACCTGGAGATCCCGCGCGACGAGGCGCAGCGCTACATCGACGCCTACTTCGCGCGGTTCCCGCACGTGCAGGACTTCATCGCGCGCACGATCGAGCAGGCGGCCGCCGACGGCTATGTGACATCGCTCTATGGGCGCCGCCGGCCCGTGATGGAGATCCGCGCGTCGAACCGGCAGACGCGCGGTTTCGGCGAGCGGATAGCGGTCAACTTCGTCATGCAAGGATCGAACGCCGACATCATCAAGGTGGCGATGATCCGGATCGCCCGGCGCCTGCGCGAGGAGGGGCGGGGCGCCCGGCTCGTCCTCCAGGTGCACGACGAGCTCCTGCTCGAAGTGCCGGAGCACGAGGTCTCGAAGGTGCGCGAGCTCGTCTCGGCGGAGATGTGCGGGGCCTACGACCTCGACCCGCCACTTGCCGTCGACGCCGGCGTCGGCGACAACTGGGCGGCGGCGAAGCTCTAATCAAGCGGCTCCTGGCGGCGTGGTGCCGGGCACCGTTACGGGCCCTCCACGGGGCGGAATCGCAACCTGGCTATACTTCGCGGCCGCTTTGGCTTCCAACGATCTCATGCAGCTCGAACCCGGCGTTTGGGTCGAAGGACCGGACGGCGAGCTCGTCCCGGACTACGAATCCACGTTCCCCGAAATCAACGAGGGGCAGGTCGTCCACGGGACGGTCGTCCGCGTCGACAAGGACGAGGTTCTCGTCGACATCGGCTACAAGTCCGAAGGGGTCATCCCTGTCTCCGAGCTCTCGATTCGCCGGTCGGTCAACCCCGCCGACGAGGTCACGCTCGGCGACGAGATCGATGCGCTCGTGCTCACGAAGGAGGACGCCGAAGGGCGGTTGATCCTTTCGAAGAAGCGCGCACGGTTCGAGCTCGCATGGAAGGCGATCGAGCAGGCCGCCGAGTCGGGTGAGCCCGTCAACGGCCGCGTGATCGAGGTCGTCAAGGGCGGCCTGATCCTCGACCTCGGCGTACGCGGTTTCCTGCCGGCATCGCTCGTCGACATTCGCCGCGTTCAGGACCTGGACGAGTTCCTCGGCCAGGAGCTGCGCGCGAAGGTGATCGAGCTCAACCGCTCGCGCAACAACGTCGTGCTTTCGCGCCGTGCCGTGCTCGAAGAGGAGCGCAAGGATCAGCGGCAGAAGATCCTCGACAAGCTGCAGCCGGGCGATGTGGTGGAGGGCCAGATCTCGAACATCGTCGACTTCGGCGCATTCGTCGACCTCGACGGCATGGACGGCCTGATCCACATCTCGGAGCTCTCGTGGTCGCACGTCAACCACCCGTCGGAGATCCTGGATATCGGCCAGACGGTCGAGGTGAAGGTGCTCGACATCGATCGCGACCGCCAGCGGATCTCGCTCGGCCTGAAGCAGACGCAGAACGACCCGTGGCAGCAGGTGATGGACAGCTACCACGAGAACGACGTCGTCGAAGGGCGGGTCACGAAGGTCGTCACCTTCGGCGCCTTTGTCGAGATCCTGCCCGGCGTCGAAGGTCTGGTGCACATCTCGGAGCTCGCGCAGCATCACGTCGAGAACCCGCGCGAGGTCGTCTCTCAGGGCCAGCCCGTGAACGTCAAGATCATCGAGGTCGACGGCGAGCGCCGCCGGCTCTCTCTGTCGCTGAAGCGCGTCGAGGACGCGGATCCTGTGCAGCCGCGCGCCGACGGCGCCGAGTCGGTGCATACGCGCCCCGCGATCGACCTCTCGGAGGACGTCTTCGCCGAGGGGGCGGCGGTCGACGAGGCCGAGCTCGCGGAGACGGAGCCGGAGGCCGGGGCAGAGGTCGAAGCCGAAGCCGAAGCCGAAACCGAAGTCGAGGCCGAAGCCGAGGTCGAAGCCGAAGCCGTGGTCGAAGTCGACAGCGCGGCGGAGGCGGATGGGGCTGTCGTCGAGCCCGCCGTCACGCCGGAAGCCCCCAGCGTCGAGGAGTGAACCGCCCCGTAGCCGTCGCGATCACCGGCGGCATCGGCGCAGGGAAGAGCGAGGCGCTACAGGCGTTTGCGCGGCACGGTGCAGCGACTGTCTCGAGTGACGAGATCGTCCATCATCTGCTGCGCCGCCCCGAGGTGCGCGAGGCCGTCGTCGGGCGGATGGGAAACGGCGTGGTGGCGCCGGACGGCGAGATCGACCGTCGCGCGCTTGCGACCGTCGTCTTCAACGACCGCGACGCCCTGGACTTCCTCGAGGCCCTGCTGCATCCGCTTGTCTCGGGCGAGTACCTGCGGTGGCGCGAGCAGCTCGCGGGCCTCGAGCACGCACCCGCGGTCTGTGTCACCGAAGTGCCGCTCCTGTACGAGACCGGAGGCGATGCCCGCTTCGACAAGGTTGTTGTGATCACGGCGCCGACCAAGCTGCGCCGCGCCCGCTCTGCCGTCGCCACCGAGGATCGCGAGATCCGGCTGATCCCGGACGCCGAGAAGGTGGAGCGTGCCGACTACGCGTTCAGGAACACCGGCTCGCTGGAAGAGCTGGACAGCTTCGTGGCCTCGGTCATGCACGAGCTCTCCTCGTGAGGAAGGTGTTCATCCTCCTGGTCGTCGTCGCGGCCGCGGTCGGGGCGTTCGCGTACGTGAACAAGACGGGCCCGTCATGGTACGAGCGCCTCCGTTATCCGCTTCGCTACTCCGAGTACGTTCGAGTCCACGCACACGAGCAAGGGCTCGATCCCGCGCTCGTCGCGGCGGTCATCTACCAGGAGTCGAAGTTTCAGTCGGACGCGGAGTCGTCGTCAGGTGCGATCGGGCTGATGCAGATCACGCCGGCGACCGCCAACGGAATCGCGATCCGCACCCACGGGAGCGCGTTCCACACGAGCGATCTCTACAACCCGGAGATCAACATCCGCTACGGCGCGTGGTACCTGCACAACCTGTTTCAGAAGTACGGCAGCGAGAAGCTCGTGCTGGCTGCGTACAACGCGGGCCAGGGCAACGTGGACAGGTGGCGGGCACAGGGGCTGCCGGTCCAGTTTGCCGAGACGCGCGCGTACGTTGCGCGGGTCGAGCACCTGAAGATCATCTACCGCAAGGCGTGGGCGAAGGACCTCGGCTACGGATGAACGAGGAACTGCTCGTCGAGCTGGCCGAGAACGCGAACACCTACACGCCGCTCGGCCCGACGGACGAGCGCATCGCGAACGATCGCTACGTCCTCTGGCTGGGACGCGGCGACGAGCCCGGTGGAACGTCGCGCAGCGCTTTCGGCTCCGTGGCGACGAGGTCGACGAGGTGCGCAAGGAGCTGCACGAGATCCTGCGTGCGCGCGGACGGACGGGGCTCACCTGGGAGGTCGGCACACACGCGACCCCGGCCGATCTGACCGAGCGTCTGCTCGGCGCCGGGCTCGTCGACGACCAGCCGACACCGCTCGCGATCGGGATGGTGGCGACCCACCCGCCGGCGAGCGCGCCCGCCGGGGTCGAGGTGCGCCGCGCCGGGACGCCTGACGAGCACCTCGCCTCGGCGAGGATCGCCGCGATCGCCTTCGGGATGCCCGAGCCGACGGAGGCGCGTCCGGAGAACGACCCGAGGAACGTCGTCTACCTGGCGTACCTCGACGGGCGACCGGTGGCACGCGCGTCAGCCTCGTTCGGTGAGCACGCCGTGTCGCTCTTTGGCGGCTCGACGCTGCCCGAGGCGCGCGGGCGCGGCGCGTACAGGGCCCTTGTGGCGGCGCGCTGGGAGGACGCGGTCGCCCGCGGCACACCGGCGCTCGTCACGCAGGCGAGCCCGATGTCGCGGCCGATCCTCGCCAAGCTCGGCTTCCGCGAGGTCTGCGAGATCCGGATCCTGCTCGACCGGTTTGCCAGCCGCCCGCGCTGAACGACGAGGAAGCGGGCTGGGCGAGGTTGCGACGGCGACCGTCGAGTGAGCGGTCGCCGTCGCTGGAAAAGAGGCGCTATCCCCAACTGCCGCCCGACGACGTGGTGGTCGGTGACGTGGTGGTCGGGGTGGCGGCGGATGCCGTCTTCTTGACGAGGGCACCGTTGGTGTTCACGACGAACCAGATCCCGCCATAGCCTTGGCCGTTCATCTGGCCCGCCCTCTTGTCGTTGGCAAAGAAGTACAGAGGAAAGCCTGCGTACGTGACCTGGCGCATGCCGCGGGGCCCCTTGATCGTTCCGAGGAGAGCTGCCTTGACGCCGGCGGCGGCGGTCGGCTTTGCGGTTGCCTTCACGAGCAGCGGCGGCCAGATTGTTCGGCAGGAGCTGTCGCAGACGCTGACGCCTTTCCTGTCGGGGGTGTAGCGGTAGAGGGTGTGGCCGTTTGCGCCGACGAGCACGACCCCGTACGCCGTGCTCTTGGCGGTCTTCACCGTGCCGCCGCGCGCCTTGGTGGCGCCACTCGTTGCCATCGCCGCCCCGGTGACCGTGACCGCGATGAGGGCGAACGGTAGGACCCAGCGGATCATGCGACCGTGCATCTTGCTCCTTTCGTTCGAGGTCGTCGAAGGAGATACGGGAAGGCAGCGAAAGCGGATTGGCAATTCGGCTAGATCGTCGTCATGACGACGCGACCTGGGAACCGAACGCCCGGGTTGACCTCGGTCACGACCCAGCGGGTGCCATTCGTAATTGCATAGGGCACGCTGAAGCTGACGGTGGTCGGGCCGTCTGCTCCGACCTCGAAGATGCCGCAGAGCAGCGTTGCTTTGTGGTTCTGCCAGAGCATCAAGTAGTACGAGGCGTATTCGCGCGCAAGCGGAGGAAGCCCGGTGACGGTGAGCCGGATCGGCCGGTTTCCATTCGAGTCGGCCGGCCCGATGTGGAGTGATGCGAGAGACTTCTGTTGGCCGGCTCCCTGAAGCGAGACGACGCGAACATCGTGGTTTCCGGCGCCGCGGCTCTGGTTGGCGACGAAGTAGCCGCCGGCGAAGCATGCGACAGCGATCGTTGCGGCAAGCAGCGCTACAAGCACCGGGCTGCGGCGCTTCGCCGGGAGGGTGACGACGTTCTCGTTCGCGCTCGGAGCCCGAGGTTGGTTTTCGAGCGTCGCGGGCAGTTCGGGCGGAGCCCCGGCCGCGAGGAGCAGCTCGTGGACGCGCCGCAGCCGCGCGTCCTCCTCGGGCGCGAGACCGTCGCTTGCGACCAGATGCTCGAAATCGCGGTTCACTCGAGCTCGCCCTCGAGGATGTCCGCGAGGCGCAGGAGGGCGCTTCGTGTTCGTGTCTTGACGGTGCCGAGCGGGATCCCGAGCTGCGCGGCGATCTCCGTTTGCGACAGCTCGCTCCAGTAGGCGAGCGAGATCAGCTCGCGCTCCCGCTCGGGCAGCCGCTCGAGCGCCCCGTGGACGTGCCACCGTGTCCAGGCCTGTTCTGCCCGCTCGTCGGGGCCGAGCTCGAGGGACGGCTCGTCGGGGACCTCGACGGGAAGCTCGGTGCGCGCGCGGCTGCGATCGACGATCGCATTCCGCGCGATGGTGTACAGCCACGGAGCCCCTGGGCCACGCTCTGCCTTGTAGGTCCGCGCCGAGCGCCACACGGAGGCGAATGTCTCCTGGACGGCGTCCTCCGCTCGACCGCGGTCGCCGAGACGGCTCAGCGCAAGCCCGAAGACCGGGCGAGCGTAGCGCCGGTAGAGCTTGTCGAAGGCGGAGCGGTCGCCGGCCCCCGTCCGCTCGATCAGCTCTCCATCTGAGCACACGCACGCAATCCTAGGCATCAAGACGACGTGTGCCATTTCCTCTTCTACGCCGGCGGGCGGTATTCGGTTTTCGCGGGAGCGGAGATTCGACCGCGCCCTTCCCCTTGTTGACGGGTCCGCGCATGCGGTAGCCTCGCGGCCATGGGCGCTTCAGCGGGCCGGCGCGCGCTGGCCGAGGCGCTGCGGCACGTGGGTGTGCGCGAGTCCCCGCCGGGCTCCAATCGCACCATGTTCGGGCGCTGGTTCGGGGCGGACGGCGTGCCCTGGTGCGCGATCTTCGCCTCGTACTGCTTCGACGTCGGTGCCGGTGTCGTCCTCTGCCGCGGCTGGCACGGCGCGGGTGTCGGCCCCCGCGGCGTCGCCTATGTGCCGACCCTCGCAGCGTGGCTGAAGGCGACGGGCCGGGTGGTCGACGAACCGCGCCCGGGCGACCTCGTCGTCTTCGACTGGGACGGCGGCCTGCCCGATCACGTCGGCATCGTCGTGCGGCCGCTCGACGGCGAGCGCATCGAGACGGTGGAGGGAAACGCGGGCGACCGGGTGCTGCGGCGGACGCAGCTGCGTTCCCACGTCACGATCGTCGGTCGTCTCTAGCGGCTCGACAGCACCCCTCGGGGCCGCTACGCTTGAGGGCACAACTATGATCACGACCACTCCGACCACCACCACGACCACGACCTTCGCGCCGCCGCAGCTCGAGGGCTGGGTGTCGTTTCTGCGCGCGCACGCCGCGATCACGCGCGAGCTCTCCGCGCAGCTCCAGCGCGAGCACGGGCTGACGCTGAACGACTACGAGGTGCTGCTGCACCTGCGGCATGCCGAGGGCGGGCTGATGCGCCGCGTCGACCTGGCGGAGCGGATCCTGCTGACCGCATCCGGCATCACGCGTCTTCTCGAAGGGCTCGAGCGGTCGGGGTACGTCTGCAAGCAGACCTGTTCGTCGGATGCTCGTGTCTCGTACGCGAAGCTGACCGAGGCCGGTACGGCAAAGCTCGAAGCTGCAGCCGAGACACACCTGCGCGGGATCGACGAGCTCTTTCTCGGCCGCTACTCCGGGTCGGAGCTCACGACGCTCGCGGAGCTGCTAGCCCGGCTGCCGGTGACCGGGGCCGACTGCAAGTCGGCTGCAACCACGCCCTGTAGCTGAGCGTCCGACCCCTTCAGCTCGTGCGCGAGCCGGCGGAACGGGCCGTCCACCTCGAGCAGCGCCTCGAACCGCCCGCGTTGTGCGATGCGGCCGTGCTCGAGCACGAGGATCTCGTCGGCGCGCCGCACGGTCGCCAGGCGGTGGGCGATGATGATCGAGGTCCGGCCGTGGAGCAGGCGATCGAGTGCACGTTCGATCAGGATCTCCGTGGGGCGGTCGATGTTCGACGTCGCTTCGTCGAGGATCAGGATGCGGGGGTCTGCGAGCAGCGCTCGGGCGATCGAGATCAGCTGGCGCTCGCCGGCCGAGAGGCCCGCACCGCCTTCGCGCACGCTGTGCGCCAGCCCGGCGTCGAAGCGGCGGGCGACGCGGTCGACGCCGACTGCCTGCGCAACGTCGGCGACCATCTGGTCGGTCGCCTCCGGCCGGGCGAAGCGGATGTTGTCCGCGATCGTTCCCGCGAACAGGAACGGGTCCTGCAGCACGACGCCGAGTTGGCGTCGATACGAGCGCAGCTCGAGCTCACGCAGGTCGCGTCCGTCGACGCGGATCGCTCCCTCGTCGGGGTCGTAGAAGCGGCCGACGAGCTTGGCGGTGGTCGACTTGCCGCCGCCGGACTCCCCGACGAGCGCCAGGCACCCACCGGCCGGCACGTGGATGTCGACTGCATGAAGCACGGGCTCGCGGCCGTAGGCAAACGTGACGCCGTCGATGTGCAGGTCGCCGTCGATCCGGCCGGCGGGCTGCGAGCCGGGCTCGTCCTTGATCTCCGCCTTGGTGTCGAGCACCGTCGTGATCTTCTCCATCGCCGCGCCGGCCGACTGCACCTGTCCGTAGAGGTCCGAGAGCTCCTGCAGCGGCTGGAAGACGAGGTTCAGCATGAAGACCGACGAGACGAGCGTGCCGATCATGAGCGAACCGCCCGCGAGCATGTGACCGCCGACCCAGAGCACCGATGTCATCGCCACGATCCCGAGAAATTCGATCCCCGGGAAGAAGAGCGAGTTCAGCCACTGTGCATAGGTGTTCGTGCGCCTGTTGGCCTCGTTCGCGGCGTCGAACTCTGCCAGGAATGTGCGCTCGCGGTTGTACGCCTGGATCACCGCCATCCCCGAGACCGACTCGGCGATCTGGGCCGTCATCGACGAGATCGTCTCGCGCACCCGCAGGAACGCGGCATGCGAGCGAACCTGGAACCAGCGGGTCAGAACGAGCGTCGGCGGCAGGATGACGAGGGCGACGAGCCCGAGCCGCCAGTCGAGCACGAACAGCCCGACGATGGCGGCGAGCAGCGTGAGCGTGTTGACGACGAGCGTCGTCAGTCCTTGCGAGAGCACGTCGGAGAGCGCGTCGACGTCCGACGTGAGCCGCGCGATGATCCAGCCCGCCTTCTGCTGCGAGAAGTAGCGCAGCGACAGCGTCGTCAGGTGGTCGAAGAGATCCTCGCGCAGCCCCAGCACGATGTCCTGGCCGACGAGAGCGAGGCCTCGCACGAGGGTCGTCTGCATGACCCACGCGAGGGCGTTGATCGCCAGGTAGATCGCGACGTCGCGGCCGAGCCGGCTGCGGTCGTGCGCGCGCATGCCGTTGTCGATCGCATCCTGCACGACGATGAGCGCGGTCACCGGCGCGGCCGCCGAGAAGACGCCGAGCAGGGAGAGGAGCGCGACCCGTACGCCGTGGCCGCGAAGGTAGCGGCCGAGGCGCGTGAGGCCGGTGCGCTTAGACCTAGGCTGCGGCACCGACTTCCTCTCCGAAGAGCGACCAGAAGAGGCCGCGAAGCGCGAGCAGCTCGGTGGGCGTCCCGGCTTCGACGATCACCCCGTCGTCGAGCACGACGGCCCGGTCGGCGACCTCGACGGTCGACAGGCGCTGCGTGGCGATCAGCACCGTGCGACCGGCGAGGGCGGGGCGGAGGCTCTCGACGAGGTGGCGCTCGGTCTCGGTGTCGACGGCCGACATCGGGTCGTCGAGTACGACGACCCGGGCGCCTGCAACGAGCGCGCGGGCGAGCGCCACGCGCTGGCGCTGGCCGCCCGACAGGTTGATGCCGCGCTCGCCGATCAGCGTGTCGTAGCCGTCCGGCAGGTCGGCCGCGAAGTGGGCGACGCCCGCGGCCTCTGCGGCTGCGACGACCTCGTCCCACGTCGCGTCGGGCCGCGCCGCCGTGAGGTTGTCGCGCAGCGGGATCGAGAACAGGATGGGCTTCTGCGTGACGATCGCGACCGCGCTGCGCAACTCGTCGAGGTGCACGTCTCGCACGTCGACCCCGCCGACGAGCACGCGCCCTTCGGTGGGGTCGTAGAAACGCGGCAGCAGGTTCAGGAGCGATGTCTTGCCGGCGCCGGTCGGCCCGCAGACGGCGATCACCTCGCCGGGCTCGATCTCGAGGTCGACGCCCGAGAGCACCTCGGAGCCGGTGCCGTACGAGAAGCGCACGTCCTCGAAGCGAACGCCGAGCGCGTCCGCCGGCAGCGACGTCGGGTGCGTCGGCTCGGGAATCGTCTCGATGCCCTGGAGCCAGGCGAAGCTGCGCGAGGCCGAGGCGGACGCACGCTGGGCGAGCGACAGGATCCAGCCGAGCGCCTCGAGCGGCCACACGAGTTGCAGGAGCAGCTGGTAGAAGAGGAAGAACTGGCCGTAGGTGAGCGCGCCGCCGATCACGTCGTGACCGCCGAAGAGCACCACGGCTGCGATCGACAAGGTCGGCAGGAAGAGCAGGCCCGGCAGGAACGCCGCCTCGACGCGCGCCTGGCGCAACACACCGTCGCGCACGAGCTCCGCCTTGCCGGCGAAGCGCGCCTGCACGTCGTTCTCGCGACCGAACGCCTGCACCATTTCGATGCCGACCACGGCTTCGTCGGCCGCCTCCGTCACGTCGGCCTTCAGCTGCTGCACCTCGCGCGAGATCGGCATCACCTTCCGCGCGAACGTGAACGCGAGCACGAACACGGCGGGCATCGAGACGAGAGCGAACGCGGCGAGTTTCACGTTGACGAGAAACAGGACGACCGCGATCCCGCCGATCATCATCAGCGACTGGAGACCCTGGGTCATGCCCCAGCCGATGAAGTAGCGCACCGGGTAGAGGTCGTTCGTCGCACGCGAGACGACCTGGCCGGTCGCATGCCGGTCGTAGAACGCCCGCGGATAGCGCAGGTACGACTGGTAGAGCAGCTCACGCATGCGAGCCTCGACGCGGATGCCGGTACGGGCGGTCGCATAGCGCCGCATGAAGTTAAAGGCAAATCGGAGAACCGCGAGCGCGACGACCGCCAGGAGGTACGGCCACAGCGCGGTGCGGTGCCCGCTCGCAGGCGCGATCGATTTGTCGATCGCGTGCTGGATGATGATCGGGATCGCGAGTGCGAGGCCGGAGTAGACGAACGCGCACACGAGGCCATATGCCACGAGCCGCCATTGTTCGCGCCACAGACCGGCAAGACCCTTCACCGTCGGCCAGAGCGTGAGGTCGGGAGGATCGACGGAGAGGGAGCGCCTGCTCATGAAACCCACGCTACCAGCGGGTTCCACGAGGCTTTTCGGGCCTCGTATGATCGAGCGGTGACGACTGCCGAGCTGATCCGCCGGGGGGCACGCCGCTTCCCCGGCCGCACGGCGGTGATCTGCGGCGACGCGTCGCTGACCTTCTCCGAGGTCGACGAGCTCGCCAATCGCATCGCCAACGTACTGCTCGAGCGGCGCGTCGACCGGGTGGGGTTGCTCGCCGGCAACGGTCTGCACTCGATCTCGCTCGACTTCGCGTGCGTGAAGGCCGGCATCGCCCGGGTGCCGCTCAACCCGCGGCTGGCGGATGCGGAGATGCAGGCGATCCTCGAGACGGCCGGCACCGAGCTCGTGATCGCCGACCGCGAGTCGCGGCTCGACGGCGAGCTGCTCCCGCTCGCAGACCTGCTCGAGCAGGCTGCCCGCGCCGGCACCGCGGACCCGCTCGTGGCGGTGGGCGCCGAGACGACGCTGCTCCTGCTCGCGACGAGCGGTACCACGGGGAAGCTCAAGCTCGTGCGACACACGCAGGGCACGTACGCGGCGGTCGTCGCGAACATCCTTGCGAACCTCCTCGACCCCCGTCGCGACGACGTGATGCTGCACGCCGCGAGTCTGATCCACGCGAGCGGGACCTTCGTGCTGCCCTACTGGCTGCGCGGCGCCGCATCGGCCGTGCTCGAAGGGTTCGCCCCGGCCGCCTTTCTCGACGCGATCGAGCGCCACGGCGTCACGGCGACGAACGCGGTGCCGACGATGCTCGGCGCCCTGCTGCACGAACCTTCGCGCGAGTTGCCGACGCTGCGCACGATCGTCTACGGGGCGTCGCCCGCGCCGCGGGCGCTCGTCGAGCGGTGCATCGACCGCTTCGGGCCGGTGCTCGTCCAGTACTACGGGCAGACCGAAGCCCCGCTCTGCATCAGTGTGTTGCGTCCCGAGGATCACGTGGGAGACCGGATCGCGTCGTGCGGGCATCCCGCGGTCGAGGCCGAAGTCGCGCTCGACGAGGAAACCGGCGAGATCATGGTGCGCGCGCCGTTCGTGGCCGCCGGGTACTACGGCGACGACGAGTTGCACCGCGAGACATTCGGGGCGGACGGCTGGCTTCGCACCCGCGACGTCGGGCGCTTCGACGATGAGGGCTACCTCTATCTCGTCGACCGGACGTCCGACATGATCGTGACCGGTGGCTACAACGTCTATCCGCGCGAGGTCGAGGACGTGCTCGCTGCGCACCCGGCCGTTCGCGAGGCTGTGGTCGTCGGCGCGCCCGACGAGAAATGGGTGGAGGCCGTGACCGCCTTTGTCGTCGCCGACGGGGTGACCGAGGACGAACTGGTGGCGCACTGCCGCGCACGGCTTGCCGCGTACAAGGCCCCGAAGAGCGTGCGCTTCGTGGCCGAGATTCCGAAGAGCCCGGTCGGGAAGCTGTTGCGCCGGGCCGTGCGCGATCCGCTGTGGGAGGGCCATGAGCGTCCGATCTGAACGCCGCGGCCCGGTCACGACCGTGGTGCTCGACCGTCCCGAGGCGCGAAACGCCGTCGATCGCACCACGGCCGACGCGCTCGCGGAGGCGTTTCGCGCCTTCGACGCCGACGACGACGCGTCGGTGGCCGTGCTCTTCGGAGCGGGGGGGACGTTTTGCGCCGGGGCCGACCTGAAGGCGATGGACAACCGCGTCGAGCCGGACGGTGACGGGCCGATGGGGCCGTCGCGCCTGCAGCTTCGAAAGCCGGTGATCGCGGCGATTGCGGGGCACGCAGTCGCGGGCGGGCTCGAGCTCGCCTGCTGGTGCGACCTGCGCGTCGTCGAGGAGAGTGCGGTGCTCGGTGTCTACTGCCGCCGCTTCGGCGTACCGCTGATCGACGGGGGCACGGTTCGCCTGCCGCAGATCATCGGCCTCGGCCGGGCGCTCGACCTGATCCTCACCGGCCGCCCGGTGCACGCCGCCGAGGCGCACGCCATCGGTCTCGCCGACCGGCTCGTGCCCGACGGCGCTGCGCGCGCCGCCGCGGAGGAGCTGGCGCTCGAGCTGGCCGAGTTCCCGCAGGCGACGATGCGCGCGGACCGGCTGTCGGTCTACGAGAACCTCGGCCGGCCGCCCGACGACGCGCTGCGGCGCGAGTTCGAGCGCGGCTCGCAGCTGCTCGGCGAGGCGCGCCGCGGTGCAGAGCGCTTTGCAGGCGGCGACGGCCGCCACGGCGCGTTCTAGATGGTCGGCGCCTCGGCGCTGACCAGGCCGTCGCGGAGCCGCAGGATCCGCTCCGCGCGGTGTGCCACGGTGTCATCGTTGGTGACGAGCAGGATCGTGGTGCCGTGCTGCTCGCGCAGCTGCCGCAACAGGTCGAGCACCTGGGCGCCCGTGACCGAGTCGAGCGCGCCGGTCGGTTCGTCGGCGAGCAGCACCCTCGGCCCGTTCGCGAGGGCGCGGGCGATCGCGACGCGCTGGCGTTCGCCGCCCGACAGCACGACCGGGCGGGTGTCGGCGCGATCTTCGAGGCCGACCTCCGCAAGGAGCTCCCGTGAGCGCGACTCGCGCAGCCGCCGAGGTCGCCGGCCCATCATCGCCATCTGCACGTTCTCCGCGGCGGTCAACGTCGGCAGCAGGTTGTGCGACTGGAAGACGAAGCCGACCGTCTCGGCGCGGAAGGCGGCCGGGTGCCTGAGCGCACCGACGTCCTGGCCGGCGACCACGATCGAGCCCTCGTCCGGCACGTCGAGCGCGCCGATCAGGTTCAGGATCGTGCTCTTCCCTGAACCGGAGGCGCCGACCAGGGCGACGAGCTCGCCCGGCTCGACCCGGAACGACACATCGCGCAGCGCAGGAACCCGCCCATGCTCGAAGGACTTGCGGACGCCGTCCACGGCGATCGCGGCGCCCTGCTCGATCACGCTCGCGGCGTCACCGAGTAGGTCGCGATCTTCTTCGTCTTGCCGACGACGACGGTCACGCGAAGCTTGAGCGAGATGCCCGTCGCACTGGCCGGCCAGATGATGAAGTCCTTGAACGTGCCCGTGAACCGGACGCGGGTGATGTTCTTCGTGCCGACGCCGAACTGAACCGGGTGGAGACCCCCGATCGGGTCCTGGATCTGCTCGGTCAGCCTGCCCGCGACCGGCTTGCCGTTCTCGGTCGCGTGCACGACGTAGTTCCAGTGCGTGTTGATCTTCGGCGTGTGCGTCGGGCCGGACACCGACACCTTCAGCGTTCCTGCCGTGAGGAGGCTGCTTGCCGCGACCACTGCCAGCAACGGTGCGGAGACTGCCATACCGGTAATCTACGATCCTTCATCGGCGGTGACAATCGGGGAATCCCCGGATGAACGCGGCAGGTTCGTGTGTGACGATCGATGAGCGTCGAGCACGGATCGCGACTAGGGCGAGTCCAAGCCGGGAGACGGTAGGAAGTAAGCCGCAAGGCCGAAGCCGAAGGTTCCCTGGTCTGGAGGACGAAAGCGACACCGGCTCGACGAATTTTTTGTGGTCCGGGGCAGAATCTGATCGAGTGCGTGACCGAAAATGACGTGGCCGTCACTGATCTGGAAGAACCTGCGGCGGCGCCCGGCGCGCACGGCGTTCACCGCCGTCGGCGTCGGGCTGGGGGTGGGCCTGATCGTCGCGCTCCTCGCGATCACGAACGGCGTTCACCGGACAGCAGGCGACCTGATGCACGTCGGGCGCGCCGACTTCGGCCTCTATCAGGCAGAGGTCTCCGACTTCACGCGCTCGCTCCTCCCTGAGTCGCTCGCGGCGAAGGTTGCGAGCGACCCGGGAGTGGCGGCCGTGGCGAAGATCAAGCTGCTCGTCGACGGCGGGATGCTCGTCTTCGGGCTCGACTCCACCGAATTCGCCGCCCGCCGGCTCGTGGTCGTCGCCGGGGAGCGTGGGCCGGTGCTCGCCGGCGACCACTCCGGGAAACACGTCGGGCAGGTGATCCGGGTCGCGGGACGCCCGTTCACGATCTCCGGTCTCTACCACTCGGGTGACCGGTTCGAGGATCTCGGCATCGTCCTGCCGCTTCGCACCGTCGAGTCGCTCGCGCAGCGGCCGGGCGAGATCACCTCGCTCGGCGTGACGGTGAAGCTCGGGCAGAACGTGAAGGCCGTGGCGGGGCGGCTGCAGCGCCTCTATCCCGGCATCGCGGCGATCACCGAGCCCGGGCAGGCGATCAAGGTCGACACGTCGAGCCGCCTGATCATCTCGACGGGCTGGATCGTCTCGATTCTCGCGCTCATCGTGGGAGGGATCGGCGTCATGAACACGATGGCGATGTCGGTGTTCGAGCGCACCCGCGAGATCGGTGTGCTGCGCGCCGTCGGCTGGTCGGCTGCGCGTGTGGCGGCGATGGTGCTGTCGGAGGCGGTCGGCATCTGCCTGATCGCGCTCGCCGTCGGCTGCGGGCTGGGCGTGCTCGCCGCCGAGCAGTTCGTCTCGAGGAGCCAGCTCTCCGGGCTGATCAGCCCGGTCTACTCGGTCGGGACATTCGTCTGGGGGCTCGTCTTCGCCCTCGGGGTTGCGGTCTTCGGTGCGCTCTATCCGACGTGGCGCGCCGTGAGGCTCGCGCCGATCGCGGCGCTCCGGCACGAGTGACCCCGTTGCGCACCCGGCGTGCGGGTGGGCACGCGGCGCTCGTCTAGCTGCCGGCTTCGGGAACGGGGGCGAGCTCGGCGGTCGTGCGGCGCGCGTCGTCGAGGGCCGCGACCCGATCACCTGTCTTCGCAGCCGCGATGCCCGCGAGGAACGAGGCGAGGGGTGCGCTCGTCCGGTCGCCCGTGCCGTGAGCTGCGACCGCGGCCAGCGCCAAGACCGATTCGATCTCCGCTGGGGTCAAAGCAGGGACTCCAACGTGCGCTGCGAGACCGTTGATCAGCTCGGTCCTTGCCTCTGACAACTCAGTTGCTCCTTTCGGAAAGCGCAGATGAACGATCATATGCCCGGTGCCGCGCGCCGCAGGCCGAGCACAGGTCCGGCGGTGAGCCGGCGAGCTCGGGCAGGAGCTCGCTCAGGCGGCGGCGCATCGGCAGTGGTGGGAGTTCGGCGCTGCAACCGGCGCACGTGTCGCGGCCGGCGCGGGCGGGCTCGAGCGTGCCGTGGTTCAGGCGGGCGACTTCGTCGACGTCCCGGTCGGCGGACGGATCCCGCGCGACGTCGACACCTGGGCGGACTACCGCAGCGTCGTCGCAGGCGCCTGAGCCGAACCCGGCACGAGCTCGCGGTCGGTGCTACGGTCCAGCCATGGGCGACATCGGGCCGATGGAGATCGTCTTGCTGCTCGTGGTGGCGCTGCTGCTCTTCGGCGCCAAGCGGCTGCCCGAGATCGGACGTTCTCTCGGTACGGGCATGCGCGAGTTCAAGGACTCTGTCTCGGGCATCACCGCCGACGGCGAGCAGCCGTCTCCGCCCGAACGCATCGAGTAGCGCTCCGCCGCCAACACGGTCGACACGTCAGCCGCGCGAACAACGGCCGCGGTTCGTGCGCCTTCGCCTCGACTCGCAACGGCGAGAAGCATAGAGTCCCGATGTAGTTTCGAGGAGGATGCCCGTGACGCAGTCCCGCCGGATCGTCAAAGGGCAGGCATCCGAGCTCCGCGGCGACTCGCTGCTGGAGCGCGACGGCGTGGGGGCGTCGATCGTCGCCGCGCTTCGGGGCGTCGAGGCGGGCAACGGCGCGGTCGTGTTCCTCGCCGGGCCAGCGGGGATCGGGAAGACGTCGTCGCTCGGGTGGGCGGAGCGAGCAGCGCGCGGAGCCGAGTTCAGGGTCGCCCGGGCGACGGGCACCCCGATGGAGACCGGGTTGCCGTTCGGGCTGCTCGGGCAGGCGATCGTCGCGCTCGGCGGCAGCGTGGTCGAGGACGTCGAAGAGCTGGCGCGGCTCGGTGGCCAGTCGGCACGCTTTTACCGGACGCTGCGCTGGCTGAGCGAGGTCGCGGCAACGGGACCGCTCTTGTTGGCGCTCGACGACCTGCACTGGGCGGATCCCGACTCGCTCGAACTGATCGGTTTCCTCTGCCGACGCCTGGCCGGCAGTCGCATCCTCGTCGTGGGAACGCTGCGCCCGGAGCCAGATGCCGCGTCCGCGCTCGCGCACGAGCTCGCCGCCTCGGGCCACGCACGGCTCATGACGCTCGAGCCGCTCAGTCGCGGCGCCTCGGAGACGCTGGTCGAGCGGGTCGTCGAGCGCCCGCTCGCAGCGGCGGAGGGCGAGTGGCTGGCGCGGGCCTGTGCGGGCACGCCACTTCTGCTCGAGGCGGCTGCGCGGAGGCTGACGGCAGGCGGAACGTTGCCGGCGCTCGCGCGCAATGGGCGGCTCGGTCGCGAGTTGCTGCTCGAACGGTTCGCCGGTGTCGGCGACGACGCGTACCGCTACGTCGAAGCGGCGTCGATCTTCGGCGTTCGCTTCCAGCCGGCACTTGTCGCGGTTCTCGCCGGGCTGGATCGGGACACGGCGGACGGCGCGCATGCTCGGCTCGTTCGCGCCCGCCTGTTGGACGACCTCGGCGGTGGGTGGGCCGGGTTCGTCCACCCGCTGTTCGCGCAGGCGCTGCTCGAGACGCAACCGCTCGCCGTGCGCGAGCGGTTGCATGCGCGCGTGTTCCGGCTGCTGGTCGACGAGGGCGCGTCGGACGCGGTCGCAGCTGAGCATGCGGTCGCCGCGAGGCTTGTCGGCGACCCGCTCGCCGTCGAGGTCGCCGCCCGCGCCGGCCGGGCGGCGCTGGCGCAGGGGGCGCTCGAGGCGGCCTCGGCACAGCTTGCGAGCGCGGTCGAGCTCGCCGGCGAGATCGCGCCGGACGACCTCCTGCTCGATCACGCTTCTGCCCTCGTCGCACGCGCCCAGATCGAGGAGGCGGGACGCGTCTGCGCGCGGCTTCTCGAGCGGGCCGAGCTCGACCCGGCGGTGCGCACCCACGCGCTGCGGCTGCTTGCACGCGCCGCGCTCGTGGCCGGCCGTCCGGCGGAGGCAGAGCGGCTCTACGAGCAGGCGGTGTCGGCGGCGGCGCTCGAAGGCCCGGCGGCCGAGGCGGCGGCGCTGGCCGACGCCGCCCTCACCTGCCAGATCGGCTCTCCCGTCTCGTGGGTGCTCGCGACGACGTCGCGGGCACTGGCGATCCTGCCGCCCGGCCTGCCGGCGCGGCGCACGCTGGAGGTGATCGAGGCGTACGCGTCGCTGCTCGGCGGTGACCCGTCCGGGGCTGGGCTGATCGCCGGCGAGACGCGCCGCTGGTCCGACCGGGCGGGCGGCAGCGATCATGGCTGGGCGTGGACGCTCGCCGTTCACTCGCTGAACGCGTTCAAGTGCCTCGAGGACCTCGCCGGTGCGACCGAGCTCTTCGAGCGCGAGTTCGAGCGGGCGGTCGAGGACGGCGCGCCGATCCTGATGAACGCCCTCGCGATCGCCTACGCCGACGCCGTGCACCGGCTCGGCCGCCCGCAGGAGGCGTTCGAGCTCGTGGAGCGCGCGGCCGCGGTCAGCGCGTGGCCGATGGCGCCGTGGTCGGATCTCGCCCGGGCGGTGCTGCTGACCGACCTCGGCCGCAACGACGAGGCGCGGCCGTGCGTCGAGGCGATCCGCGCCTTCCAGGCCGGCATCCCGCCGCAGTACAACGCGCCCGTCTCGCTCTGGCTCGACCTGCTCGACGCGCGCCGGCTGCTCGCCGCCGGCGAGCCCGATCGGGCCTCCGAGACGATGCTGCACGCAGCCGGGATCGCGCGGCTGACCGGCTGGCGTGAGCCCTGCGTCGTCCCCTGGGCGGGAGTCGGACTCGACGCGCACTTCGCCGCCGGCCGGATCGAGCGTGCCCGCGAGCTGGTCGACGAGCTCGACGAGCTCGCCCGGCCGCTGCCCTGCCGCTGGCCTCGCGCCGTGCTCGCGCTCGGGCGCGCGCGCCTGGCAGCGGCCGAGGGCCGCCTCGACGAGGCGGATCGGGGTTTCGCAGACGCGCTCGGCGCGTTCGGGGAGCTGCCGATGCCGATCGCGCACGCGGAGGCGCTCGTCGCTCAGGGCATCCACCTGCGCGGGAGCGGCAGGCCGCGCGAGGCGCGCGAGCCGCTTGCGCAGGCGCTCGGGCTGGCCGAGCGGAGCGGTTCCGAGCGCGTGGCGCGGTCTGCCCGCGCCGAGCTGGCCGCGAGCGGCGGTAGGCGGCGGCGCGACGCCGATCGTTCCCGGCTGACGCCGCAGGAGGAGCGCGTCGCCGCGCTGGCCGCCGACGGCCTGACGAACGCGCAGATCGCTGCGGCCCTGCACCTCTCGCCGAAGACGGTCGGCCACCATCTGCAGCACGTCTACGGCAAGCTGGGGATCGGCTCGCGTCGCGAGCTGATCCGGCGGCGGCGCGAGCTCGCTTAGAAATAGGGCATCCGCCCGATGCTGTCGAACGGCTCCGTTTCGTAGCGTTCGCCCGGTCGAGCCGGGAGGTCCTCGATGGGGCTGATCGACAGGGTGAAGGCGGGAGCCGAGCAGGCCGCCGGTCGCGCGCGCGAGAGCGTCCAGGAGGCGCAGCTCCGCCACGAGCTCGGGCAGGCCTACGGCGAGCTCGGCCGCGTGAGCTACGCGCTGCTCGAACAGGGCGTGCTCGCCGACGAGCGGTTCGTCGCGCCCGCCGAGCGGGTGCGCGGGCTCGAGGCGCAGCTCGCCGTGCTCGCCGCAGGCGTGAGCCGGGACGACGACAACGAGACCGATACGGAGGGAACCTGATGCAGACTGGAAGCTCACGCCGCTGGCGGCTCGCGGCACTCGTCCTGCTCGCCGCCGCCCTGCTCCTGCCGGCCGCCGTTGCGGCCGGGCACCCCAAGCGGGCCGTCCACCACCGGCCAGCGGCCGCCGCCGGAATTGTCGTGCACGGCCGCTGGACGATCACCGTGCGTAACCCCGACGGCCGGCTCGTCAGGCGGTACGCCTTCGAGAACGCCTACACAGGGTCCGATTACCTCGGCAAGCTCCTCGCGCGACAGGTATCGGTCGGTTACTGGGGGATCAACCTCGTCGGCGGACCATGCACAGCTCTCGGCTGCGTCCTCGTCGAGAAGGGCTCCCAGTACCCGGGGCAGGCGAGCGGGCCGTTGACGGTGAGCGTGTCTCGTCATGACCTCGTTCTCCAGGGCGCACTGAACGCGCCCGGGAATGGCACCATCATCTTTGTTGGGACGCTGAACGCCTCGTGCTCGCCGACCACTGCACCGGCGACCGCATGTGCGTGGTCCGGATCGGGTACGCAGTTTACGTCCAAAAAGGGTCTGCAGGTCGTGATCGCGGCCGGCCAGCAGATCGCGGTCACGGTGACGATCAGCTTCTCGTAGGAGCGGCGGCCGAGTCCAGGGAGCAGTGACGGTGCGGCTGAGAGCGCAGGCTCGACGCCGTCGCGTGGCGCTCGTCGCGGCGCTCGCGCTGGCGGTGCTCTATGTCCCGGCCGGCAGCGGTCGCACGCTGAGCGCGCCCGCGGTGACGGGCATCAGCCCCTCCTCGGGCACGGACTGCGGCGGCACCCAGGTCACCGTCGCCGGCAGCGGCTTCACCGGCGCGACCGCGGTCGACTTCGGCACGGCCGGCCAGCCGGCGCAGTCGTTCACGGTCCTCTCCGACACGCAGATCACGGCGGTCTCGCCGGCGGGCGTCTCGATGGTCGACGTCAGGGTGACGACGCCGGGCGGGACCTCGCCGACCGTCTCCGCCGACTTGTTCATCTACACGGGCAACTCGATGGCTCCGTGCGTGACGGGCGTCAGCCCGAGCTCGGGGCCGGGAGCAGGCGGGACGTCCGTGACGGTCACGGGCACGAACTTCACCGGCGCGACCGCGGTCGACTTCGGCTCGACGGCCGCCGCGATCTTCAGCGTCGACTCGAGCACGCAGATCACGGTTCCCTCCTCGCCGGCCGGCGCGGGGACGGTCGACGTCACGGTCACGAACCCGAACGGAACCTCGCCGGCGGGCAGCGCCGACCGCTTCGCCTACGCGCCGACGGTCACAGGCGTGACCCCGAACGGGGGCCCGGCCGCGGGCGGCACGTCGGTGACGATCGCCGGCACCGGCTTCACCGGCGCGACCGCCGTCGAGTTCGGCTCGGCGCCGGCGGCCTCGTTCACGGTCGACTCGAGCACCCAGATCAGCGCCGTCTCGCCGGCGGGCTCGGGGGGAACGGTCGACGTGACCGTCACCGCCTCGGGCCTGACCTCCGCGACCGGCAACGGCGACCTGTTCACCTTCACCGTGCCGGCGGCGCCGACCGTCTCGGTCGTCTTCCCCAACTCGGGCTCGACAGCGGGCGGCACCACGGTCAGGCTGACCGGCGTCGCCCTCACCGGCGCGACCGCGGTCGACTTCGGCGCGACCGCGGCGACGAGCTTCAGCGTCGACTCCGACACGCAGATCACGGCCGTCTCGCCGGCCGGCGTTGCCGGGACGGTCGGCGTCACGGTCACGGGGCCTGGGGGAACCTCGACCGTGAACCTGCTCGACCACTTCACCTACCAGGCGCCGGCGCCCCCGCCACCGACGCCCCTTCCGCCGCCGGCCCCGCCGCCGCCCCTGGCCACGACGCCGCTGATCACGCTCCAGCCCGCCGACCAGATCGTGCACGCCGGCGCGGCGGCGACGTTTGCCGCGACCGCTGCGGGAACGCCGTTCCCGACGGTGCAGTGGCAGCGCTCGAGCGACGGCGGCACCAGCTGGGGCGACCTCGCCGGCGCAAACTCGACCACGCTCACGCTCACCGCCCAGGCGGCCGACGGCGGCGACCGCTTCCGCGCCGTCTTCAGCAACAGCGCCGGCACCGCCACGAGCCGGGCGGCGCTGCTGACCGTGATCTCGCCGCCCGACCTGGCGCTGAAGATGCTCTACACAGGCTCGTTCGCGCCAGGGGGCAGCGGCGCCTACCGGCTGTACGTCACGAACGTCGGCGGCGGGCCGACCACCGGGCCGATCGTCGTCAAGGACAGCCTCCCCGCCGAGGAGCGGCTGCTGCGCGTCGCCGCAGGTGCCGCCTGGAGCTGCACGAGGCAGATCGTGTGCACCGCTCAGAGGCCGCTCGCGGCGGGCGCGTCGCTGCCCCAGATCGCGATCGACGTCCAGCTGCTCGCCACGCGCGGCCGCCGGCTCACGAACCTCGCCATCGTCAACACGCCTGGGGACGCCGATCCCGGCAACGACACCGCCAGCTTCACGCTCACGGTCGGTGGGACCGAGATCTCGGTCGGCGAGAGCATCGCCGTCGGCGACTCGCCCACGGTTTCGCCGCCGGTTGTGCTCCCGATCGACGAACCGATCGCCATCAACGACTCGCCGCAGCTGCTGTTGCTCAGCCTCCTGGGCGTGGCGTAAAGTCACTGTGACGGCTTGTCTGCCACCACTTAACAGCTCAGTCGACCTTCGCGAATCGCCGTATGGACATCATCGACCGCCACTTTGCCGCGGAGAACGCACATGACGTGGCAGCAACGCTCGCGACGTACACGGACGACATCGTCTGGGACGACGTCACTCACCCGCTCTGCCCGGTGCAGGGCAAGGAGGCCGCGGGGGAGATCTACTCCGCGATCATCGATGCGATCCCGGACGTCCACCTCGAAACCGTGCGCCGCTTCTCCGCCGACGGCGGCTCCAAGGTCGTCGACGAGTCGATCCTGACGGGCCACGTGCACGGCGTGTGGGCCGGGATCGCAGGTGAGGGCGCACCCGTGCGCGTCCGGATCCTGCACGTCTTCGACTTGGAAAACGGCCTGATCGCCCGCGAGAACACCTGGTTCGACGCGGCCGACGTGCTGCGGCAGGTCGAGGCCCACCGGGCGTCCGCAGCCTCGCTGCGGCGGACTGAATAACCCGGCTCAGGTCAGTTCCGCCAGTCGAAGGTGCTTGACCGCGGGTCGCGGTTCGTTTATGCATACTGGACAGTGCGCGCCTCGAACGACCCACGTCCAGCTGTGGGCCTGATCGGCCTCGGCCACATGGGAACGGCGATGGCAGAGCGCCTCCTCGACGCCGGCTACGAACTGCTGGTCTACAACCGCACGCCGGAGAAGACCGGCGCGCTTGCTGAGCGAGGCGCAGCCGTTGCCGAGACTGCGGCGGAGCTCGTCGAGCAGGTCGACGTCGTCCTCACCTCGCTCGCGAACGACGAGGCGTTCGAAGCCGTCGCGGCACGAGTTGTCGCAGGCGCGCGGCCGGGCACCGTCCTCGTCGACACGAGCACTGTCTCACCGGCTGTCTCGGCGGGTGTCGCTTCGCTCGCCGAGGCGGCATCCGTGCCGTACCTGCGCGCGCCCGTCAGTGGTAACCCGACCGTCGTTCGGGCCGGCAACCTGAGCTTCATCGTCTCCGGAGAGCGCGAGACGCTCGTGCGCGTCGAGCCGGTCCTGCGGGCGATCGGCTCGACCATCCACCACGTCGGGGAGGCAGAGCAGGCCCGCGTCGTAAAGCTCGCGATCAACCTGATGATCGCGGGGCTGGCGCAGCTCATGTCGGAGGCTCTGGTGCTCGGCGAGGCGGCCGGCGTCTCGCGCGCCTCCCTCCTCGAGGTGATGGGGAGCTCGGCAGCCGGTGCGCCGTTCGTCAGGTACAAGACCGAGCCGCTGCTGCACGACGACTTTTCGGCGACGTTCACGACGGCACTGATGGAGAAGGACGTCGACCTCGTCCTTGCTGTGGCCGAGGAGGCCGGCGTCGAGCTGCCGCTCGCCGGTGAGCTGAAGGCGCTTCTCCGCGGCGCGATCGAGGCCGGGTACGCGGACGACGACTTCATCTCGCTCTTTCTCCATTTGCGGCGCGCATCAGGGCGCGTCGCAGCGTCTGTGCCGTCCTCGCGAATAGGCGGCCATCATCCCGATCAGGAGGTTGTGCGGTGAGCACGCGAAGCAGATCTGTCGGCTCGCCCGACGCGACGCGGGCGGTCGACTGGGAGCAGCGGATCGACTTCCCGCGCCTCCGCCGCGACCGCCTCGAGCGCGCGAAGGCGGCGCTCGAGGCATCGGATCTCGGTGCGCTGCTCCTCTTCGACCCGAACAACATCCGCTACGTCACGAGCACGCACATCGGCGAATGGGCGCGCGACAAGAACGCCCGCTACGTGCTGCTACCGCGAGGAGGCGATCCCATCCTCTGGGACTTCGGCTCGGCCGCCCGCCACCATCAGCTCTTCGCGCCCTGGCTGCCGCCGGAGAACTTCCGCGCCGGCGTCGCGCCGATGCGTGGCGCGATGCCGGTCGAGACAGGCATCCCCGACCGGCTCGGGGCTCGGATCGCGCACGAGCTGCGCGAGTTCGGGGTCGCCGGCGAGCCTCTCGGCATCGACATGGCCGACCTCGTCACGATCGAGGCGCTGCAGCGCGCGGGCATCCACGTGACCGACGGCTCGCGCGTCATGCTCCAGGCTCGAAAGATCAAGACAGCCGAGGAGATCGCGCTTCTCGACCAGTCCGCGGGACTCGTCGACGCCGTGTACGAAGAGATCTACCGGATGCTCCGGCCCGGCGTGTACGAGCACCAGATCGTCGGGCGCGCGCACCAGCTGCTCTTCGAGCTGGGCTCAGAGGGAGTGGAGGCGATCAACGCCGTCTCGGGCGACCGCTGCAACCCCCATCCGCACGTCTTCTCCGACCGGTTGCTGCGCCCGGGCGACCAGGTGTTCTTCGACATCATCCACTCGTTCATGGGCTACCGGACGTGCTACTACCGCACGTTCAACGTCGGCGGGGTGACCCCCGCTCAGCTCGACGCCTATGCGCGGTGCCGCGAGTGGCTCGATGCCGCGATCGCCCTCGTCCGCCCCGGAATGACCACGGACAAGATCGCCGAGGTCTGGCCGACCGCGCAGGAGCTCGGCTTCTCCGACGAGGAGACGTGCTTCGGCCTCCAGTTCGGTCACGGCATCGGCGTCGGCCTGTACGAGCCGCCGATGATCTCGCGCGTGCACTCGCTCGACCATCCGGTCGAGATCGAGGAGGGGATGGTCTTCGCGCTCGAGACGTACTGCGCCGCGACCGACGGCCGTTCGGCGGCTCGGATCGAGGAGGAGGTCGTCGTGACGGCGACCGGCTGCGACGTGATCACGCGCTTCCCCGCGGACGAGCTGCTGGTCGCCGGGAAGGTCTACGTGCGCGGTGCCGACCTGCTCCGCGAGGGGGATGCCGGGCAGGACGGAACCGCGGCTGCGGTCGCCGCCTCGGCGGTCGTGGACGGGGGCCCGAGAGCATGAGCTCGGAGACCGGAACCCGCCGTCTGGCGGACGGGATGCCGTCGTACCGGCTCGTCCGGCGGGAGGACGCGAAGCTCACCGAGGCGCTGCCCGGGCATGCGCGCGGCCTCGAGACGTGCCGCCTCGTCGACGGCTCGCTCGGCTCGACGCACATGGCAGTCACGCTCGTCTCGCTCTCGGCCGGGCACGTCGAGAGCCATGTGCACTCGTACGAGACGGGTTTCTACGTGCTCGAGGGGGAGCCCGTCCTCTTCCTCGACGGGCGCGGCGTGCGCCTCGAGCCGGGCGCCTGCGGCGTCGTACCGGTCGGCGCGCCGCATGCATTCCGCTCAACCGGGCGTGCGCTCTGGATCGAGATGGTTGCGCCCCGGCCCCGGACGGACGGGAGCGACACGTTCTTCCTCGGCCCGGCGCCGGACACCCGTCCGGAGCCGCTCGACGTCCGCGATCCACGCAACCGCAATCTGTTCCTCCTCGGCGAGGGTCAGATGGACCTCGACGTTCTCAAGCACGGCGCCGCGGTCGGCGCGCCGACCGTCTCGTCGAGCATGGCGACCGCCGTGCTCGCCTATAGCGGCATCGCCGTGAAGATGCTCGTCGACCAGCGTCTCGACGCGCAGCTGCACACGATGTTCATGGTCGACTACCAGCCCGGTGCGATCGCGCATCCGCACGACCACCCCTTTGAGGAGTCGTACTACATGTTCGAGGGAGAGGTCGACGTCGTCGCGGACGGCGACCGCCACACGTTGCGGCCGGGCGACTTCTTCTGGACCGCGGCCGGCTGTGTCCACGCGTTCTACGAGGTGCAGGGAGGGCGCGTGCGCTGGCTCGAGACGTCAGCGCCCGGGCCGCCGTCGCGGCACTCGTACCGGTTCGAGCGCGACTGGGAGTACCTCGCGGCGCGGCTCGGCTCGGAGGGTTCCGCGTGAGCCGCGCGAGCGCGCCCGTGCGCGAGGACCTCGAGCTGTACACGCGGCTCTACCGCCAGATGCTCCTGATCCGGGGTTTCGAGGAGCTCGTGCAGGCGCTCTTCCTGAAGAGTGAGGTGTACGGCACGACGCACCTGTACTCGGGGCAGGAGGCGGTGGCGACCGGCGTCGCCAGCCTTCTCGAGGACCGGGACCGGGTCGCGGCGACCTATCGCGGGCACGGTCACGCGCTCGCGCTCGGCGTCGACCCGCAGGCGCTCCTCGACGAGATGCTCGGGCGCGCGACCGGCGTGAACGGCGGCCGCGCCGGCTCGATGAACGTGAACTCGCCGGCCGACAGGCTGATCGGCTCGTTCGGGATCGTCGGCGGCAGCATCGCTGCCGCCACCGGCGCTGCGCTCGCGCTCTCGCGCACCACCGGCGGCGTTGCGGTCGCGTACTTCGGCGACGGCGCCATGAACCAGGGCTACGTCTACGAGTGCCTCAACTTCGCGCAGGTGCAGAGGCTGCCGCTCGTCCTGGTGTGCGAGAACAACGGGTACGGCGAGTACACGGCGTTCCGCTCGGTTACGGCCGGCGAGATTCGCGCCCGCGCCGAGGTGATGGAGGTGCCCGCCGAGACGATCGACGGGATGAGCGTGTGGACCGTTCGCGAGGCCGCGGCGCGCGCGCTTGCGCATGCGCGGGCGGGCGACGGCCCGGCGTTCATCGAAGCCCTCACGTACCGCTTCGTCGGGCACTCGCGCAGCGACCCCGGCGCCTACCGCCCCGCAGGCGAGCTCGACGAGTGGAGAGCGCGCGACCCGATCGTCGTGCTGCGTGCGCGGCTCGAGGCCGACGGCGCGGCTCCTGCCGCGCTCGACGAGCTCGAGCACGAGGTGGGCGGCGAGCTCGAGCGCATGCGTGAGCGCGGCCTCGCCGCTCCGTTCCCGTCTGCTCTCGCCACCAGCGAGTTCGAGGACTGAGGCGCCGTGCCCGCTGAGCTCGCGATGCCCAAGCTGTCCGACTCCGAGGCCGACGCCGTCGTCCTCCGCTGGCTGAAGGCGCCCGGCGAGGGGTTCCGGCGCGGCGAGGGGCTGCTGGAGGTCGAGACGGACAAGGCGACCGTCGTCTACGAGGCCGAGGAGGACGGCACGATCGACGCGATCCTCGTCGCCGAGGGCGAGACGGTGGCGGTCGGCCAGCCCATCGCCAGGCTCGCCGGCCGAGGAGCGGAGGCGGCGGAGCCCTTGCCTGCACCCGCCGCGACGACCGGCGCGGCTGCTGCGGGCGTGCACCCCAACGCGACGCCGGTGGCGCGGCGGACGGCGGTCGAGCTCGGCGTCTCGCTGCACCACGTGGCCGGGACCGGCCCCGGCGGCAGGATCACGCGCGAGGACGTGCGGCGCGCGGGGGCGGGCGCGCCTGGGCCGGCGCCGGCGCGGACGACGGACGTTCGCGGCGACGTCCGCGTTATCGAGCTGACACCGACGCAAGCGACGATCGCGCGCCGGATGGCGCAGTCGGCGGCGGAGATCCCGAGCTTCACCGTCTCCGCCGACGCCGACGTGTCGGAGATCGTCGCGCTCCGTCGCGGCGTACGCAAGGAGTCGGCGGAGGCTCCCTCCCTCAACGACTTCATAGTCAAGGCGGCCGCTCTCGCGCTGCGGGAGTTCCCGCGCTTAAACGCGTCGTACCTCGACGGCAGGATCGAGTGCTACTCCCGTGTCAACGTCGGCGTCGCGGTCGCCGCCGACGAGGCGCTGCTCGTCCCCGTCGTCGCGGACGCGGACCGCAGAGCCCTCGCCGAGATCGCAGCCGAGACGCGGCGGCTGGCCGAGGGCGCCCGGAGTCGCTCGCTCGGGCCCGACGAGCTGCAGGGTGGCACGTTCACCGTCTCGAACCTCGGCATGTTCGGCGTGCGCTCGTTCACCGCGATCGTCGACCTGCCGCAGACCGCGATCCTCGCCGTCGGCTCCGTGCGTCGCGCACCCGTCGAGGATGGCGGTGGCGTCGTCTTCCGCGACGTGATGACCCTCACGCTCACCTGCGACCACCGAGTCGTGTACGGCGCCGACGGCGCCCGCTTCCTGTCCCGCCTCTGCGAGCTGCTCGAGCGGCCGCTTGTCCTCACCCTCTGATGCCGCCGGTTGCCTTCCGCACCGCGGTCCGGGACGCGCTCGACGAGGAGCTCGCGGCCGACGAGCGCGTGATCCTCTTCGGGGAGGACGTCGCCGTCGCCGGCGGTGTCTTCGCAGCGACGTCCGGCCTCTACGAGAAGTACGGCCCGCAGCGTGTGTTCGACACGCCGATCTCGGAGCTCGCGCTCGCGGGCGCCGCCTTCGGCTCCGCAGTGACTGGGCTGCGCCCTGTCATCGAGATCATGTTCGGCGACTTCCTCACGCTCGCCATGGACATGCTCGTCAACCAGGCGACGAAGTACCGGTTCCTGACCCAGGAGCAGGTGAGCGTGCCGCTCGTCATCCGCTCGGTCGTCGGAGCAGGCGGCCGCTTCGGCGCGATCCACTCGCAGATGCCGGCCTCCTGGTTCATGGGCGTCCCCGGCCTGAAGATCGTGGCGCCCTCGACCCCTGCGGATGCGAAGGCGCTCCTCAAGGCCGCGATCCGCGACGACAACCCCGTGCTCTTCCTCGAGCACAAGCGCCTGTATGCGCTCGAGGGAAACGTGGACGGCGCGGCCGGGAAGCTCGGCGAAGCCGCCGTCGTGCGCGAGGGCAGCGACGTCACGCTCGTCACCGCGATGAAGAGCGTCCTCGACGCACTCGAGGCGGCGGAGCGGCTCGCGCACGACGGTGTGTCGGTCGAGGTGATCGACCTGCGCACGCTGCGCCCGATCGACGTCGACACCGTGCTCGCCTCGGTGCGCAAGACGAATCGCCTCGTCGTGGTCGAGGAGGGCCCGCTCACCGGCGGCTGGGCTGGGGAGGTCCTCGCCTGCGTCACCGAGCAGGCGCTCGGGCACCTCGACGACGCGTGGCGGATTGCGACGCCGAACACGCCGATTCCCTACAGCCCTCCGCTCGAGGACGCGTTCTTGCCAGGGGCAGATCGCATCGTGGCGGAGATCCAGCATCGGTTACGGTAAAGGCGTGGCCGTCACCGATCGCAGTTCCGAGTCGTCGAAGGTCGGCAGCCGGCTGCGCGGGGGGCGGGAGCGGCGAGGGATCAGCCTGCGCGAGCTGGCGCGACGCGTCGGTGTCTCGCCGAGCCTCGTCTCGCAGATCGAGCTCGACCGGGTCAACCCGTCGGTGAGCACGCTCTATGCGCTCGTCACCGAGCTCGGGATGACGATGAGCGAGGTGTTCAGCGACGGCGCCCAGGAGTCGGCGCCCCGCGTTCCCCGCACGCGCGCCGACAGCGACGGCATCGTGACGGATCCCGACACGCGGCTCGTGATCAACCTCGCCTCGGGCGTGCGCTGGGAGCGGCTCACACCGCACAGCGACCCCAACATCGAGTTCCTCTACGTCGTGTACCCGGTCGGCGCGGAGTCGTGCCCGGAAGACGCCCTCGTCACTCACGGCGGCCGTGAGTACGGCTACGTGACGAGCGGGATGCTCGGCGTCCGGGTCGGTTTCGACGAGTACGAGCTCGGTCCCGGCGCGTCGATCGCCTTCGACTCCTCCTCACCGCACCGGCTCTGGGCGATCGGCAGCGAGCCCGTGCACGCGGTCTGGATCGTGATCGGCCGTGTGGCCGATCCGCGCACCGACACGGACTGAGCCGAGCGCTACGCCGCGGCGGCTTCGCGGTCGAGCCGCTGCCGCGCGGCCCGGAAGCGCGCGATCAGCTCGGGAGCCTGGTAAAGCACGAGCGCGAGCAGGATCAGTACCCCGATCGTCATGTCGGCGTATTCGGTGGGCTGCTGGAAGAGCGGGAGGACATTGTTGATCTCCGTGAGGAAGAGCGCCGCGAGCATCGTCCCGAAATACGATCCTTTCCCGCCGGCGAGGCTCGCGCCGCCGAGGACAGCCGCCGCGATGCTCTCGAGCGCCTGGTTGCCGATGATCGGCGAGCCGACCTGCACCTCGGCCGCGAGGAAGAAGCCGGCGAACGACGCCATCACCGAGCACACGACGAACGCGAGGAGGACGGTGCGTCCGGTCGACATCCCGAGCCGCCGCGAGGACGTGACGTCGAGGCCGACCGCGCGGAGCGCGAGGCCGGACCGCGTCCGGTACAGCCAGAGGTCGGCGAGCGCGGCGAGAACGACGACGCCGACGAATGCGAGCGGGAGGAAGCCGACGGTGGTGGTGAGGGCGTTGGTCGCGTCGGTCGAGATCGCGCCCTGCGGGTAGCCGCGAAGCAGCAGCGACACACCCTCGAGGACGCTGAGCGTCCCGAGCGTCGCGACGATCGAGGGCAGGCGCAGCACCCGGATGAGCAGCGTGTTGAAGATGCCGGTGGCGAGCCCGACGCCGACGAGCGCGAGTGCGCCGAGAACCAGGGCGGGGCCCGACGTGCTGGGCGTCATCGTGAACGACGCTGTGACGACGCAAAGGGTCATGAGCGCCGCGACCGAGATGTCGAAGCCGCCGACGAGGAGCGCAGTCGCCTGTCCCATCGAGACGAGGACGAGGGGCATCGCCGCGAGCAGCAGATTGTTGAGGTTCGCCTTGCCCAGGAACGTGGACTGATTCACCTCCGAATACGCGCCGAGGGCGACGATCAGTGTCGTCATCAGCGCGAGTGGCAGCCAGCCCCGCTTCACAGGTGCGCTCCTTCGCCGTCGCGGGCAGGCGACTTGACGCCCGCGCGCGAGCCGACGATCGCCTCGACGATCCGCCGCTCCCCGAGCTCGTGTCCGGGGATCTCCTGCACGATGCGCCCGCGCGACATGACCACGACGCGGTCGCACAGACCGGCGAGCTCGAGCGGGTCGCTCGACTTGACGATGGCGGCGAGGCCCTCGTCCGCCTTCGCGCGCAGCGCCTCGTAGATATCGAAGCGGGATCCGACGTCAACGCCTTGCGTCGGCTCCTCGGCGAGGATCACCTGGACGTCTCCGCGCAGGAACGGCCGGATGAGCGATACCTTCTGCTGGTTGCCGCCGGAGAGCGACTGGACGGGCTGCTCCGTCGACCCCATGCGGACGCGCAGGCGCTGGACGAGCTCGGCGATCGCGCTTCGCTCGCTGGCGCGCCCGACGACGCCCCAGCGCGCGAGCCGCCCCAGTACCTGGACGGTCGCGTTGGCGCGCACGCTCAGGATGGGGAACAGGGCCTCGCCGCGACGGTCGCCGCTGAGCAGAACGACACCGGCGCGCAGCGGCCCGAGCGGCGAGTGCATGTCGTACGCCACACCGTTGCACGACGCGCTGCCGGCCGCGTGTTCGACGCCCGCGAGCGCGCGCAGGAACTGCACCTGCCCGTTGCCCTCGGCGCCCGCGATCCCGAGGATCTCCCCCTTCCGCACGACGAGGTCGATTGGGCCGAAGCGCTCGCCGCGCAGCCCCGACACCGCGAGCACGACCTCGGCCTCCTTGGGCAGCGCGATCCGCTCCGGGAAGGCGACCTGCAGCGGCCGGCCGATCATGAGGGCGACGAGCCCCTCCTCGGAGACGGAGGCGTCGTCGAATGTTCCCTGGGCGACGCCGTCACGGAGCACCGTGACGCGGTCGGTGATCGCGAGCACCTCGGGCAGGCGGTGGCTCACGTACACGATGCCGACGCCCTCCCGCGCCTGCTCGAGCACGAGCGTGTGGAACTGCTCGATCTCCTCCGGCCCGAGCGCGGTCGTCGGTTCGTCGAGGAGCAGCACCTTCGGCCGAGTCAGCAGGGCCTTTGCGACCTCGAGGAGCTGCCGCTCGGCGAGCGAGAGCGAGCCCGTGACCGCCGTGACGGAGATGTCGAGCTTGAACGCCGCCAGCGTCTCCTCCGCCCAGTTCTGCATGCGCCCGTACGTCGGCCTGGCGTCGGCCGGCAGGGCGAGATAGATGTTCTCGGCCACCGACAGGCCGAGCACGTGCGAGTAGTCCTGGTAGGCGATGCCGAGCCCGAGCCGCCGGGCCGCGGCGGGAGAGTGGCGCTGGAGGCGGCTCCCCCCGATCTCCACGGTTCCCTCGTCCGGTGCGAGGAAGCCGCTCGCGATCCCGAGCAAGGTCGACTTCCCGGACCCGTTCTCCCCGACGAGGGCGTGGATCTCGCCTGCGCGGCAGTCGATGCTGACATCAGAGAGCGCTTGGACCGCTCCGAATGCCTTCGACACCCCACGAATGGACAGCACGCCGGGGCGAACGGGACCGGGACTCGACATTGCAGGAATCAGCTTCTGGTTCTGGATCGTCCTACGGATACATCTGGTGGAGCAGGCTCAGCGGGATCAGCGACGTCGGGGAGGCCGTGTCTGGATACCCCTTCGTGCACATGTCCCGCTTGGCCTGGTTCTGGAGCTGGATCGGGAGGACGATCGTCGGCGGGATCTTCGCCCCGGCGAGCTTCATCATGTCGGCGGTCAGGGCCTCGCGGATCTGCGAGTTGCCCGCCGTGTAGTAGAAGACCTTGAGCTTCGGGTTCTTCAGCTTGTCGGCGAGGCAGCCCATTCCGGACTCGTCGGTCCTGTAGGTGAACACGCCCTGGTAGGGGATGTTCGCGGCCTGGTACGCCGCGTAGCCGCCCTGCGACATGAACAGCGCGTCCTCGTAGCTCAGGCCGGCCAGGTCGGGGTACTTCGCGAGGATGCCGGAGACGATGCCCTGGACCTTCGAGGGATCCCAGTTCGTCGGGTCGTTCGCCACGACCTTGATCGACGGGGCGAGCGCCTTCTGCTCGCAGGTCTGCCAGCCCAGCGACAGCGGGTTGCCGGGGAAGCCGCCGAGGAAGGCGATGTTGCCCGACTTGACCTGCGTGTTCATCACGTAGGCGAAGACCTTGCCGAGCTTGCACGTGTCCTCACCGACCACCGTTGTGTAGTTCTGGCCGGGCCCGGACACGTAGCCCCAGGCGTACGTGGAGACCGGGATGCCGGCCTTCGTCGCCTGCTGGAACACCGGGAGCATCGCGTCGCCGAAGTCGGGGTAGGTGACGATCGCGCTCACGTGCTGCGCGATCATCGACTTGAAGTCCGCGATCGCCTGGTTCAGGTCGGAGTGCGCGCTCCTGTAGATGATCTTCCCGATCTTCGGATACGTGAGCGCCTGGAGGATGAACTCCATCTTCGACATCTGGCGGTAGGTGTTCTCGCCGAAGCCTTCGACGTATGCGACGGTGAGCTTGCCGCCCGTGCCGGTGCTACAGCCGTTGTTCTGCCAGCACTTGAGGGCGAGTGCGTAGTTGACGGTCTTCGTCGAACGTCCGAGGGCAGCCAGCGTGATGTTGCGGGCCGTCTTGTTCGCCGGAAGCAGGTTTGCGTGGAAGAGCGTGTGCGCGAGGGTGGTAGACGGCGCCGTGTAGCTCTCGCCGAAGCCCCCGCCGCTCCCCACCGTCGTGCCTCCGTGCCCCACGTAGCCCGAGGGGCCGGACACTGCAGAGTGCTTGGCGCCTGCGGTGCCGCTCGCGGCCACGACCAGACCGATCGCCGTCGCAGCCACGACCATCATCACCGTGAAAAACCGGCGATTCCGTCTCATCTGTTCCTCCTTACGTCGGTGCATCATTGACCGTTCTTCGACCAACCTTCGGCTCTCGTGCCTGCCCTTACCCGCCGGCCTGTGCCTCCCGTGGAGGCGGCTTGGCCGGTCGCAGCCCGCGGCTGAGCACCGCGGCGACGCGGTCGCCTGACACGACCATCCCCGCGATGATCGCGGCGCCGAAGACGATGTACTGCATCGCCGTCGACAGACCCATGATCACGAGCATCTGCGTCAGGAGCGTGAGCGCGAGCGCAGCGATCCACGTCGACGTCGCGCTCGCGAGCCCGCCCGAGAGCGAGGCGCCGGCGATCACCACCGCCGCGATCGGCGCGAGCAGGTACGCCGAGCCGAAGGCGGGATCGATGCCGATGCTCACGCCTGCGAGCAGGACAGCGGCGACAGCGTAGAGCGTGCCCGCCGCGGTGTAGGCGAGCACGATGTGCGTGCGGACGTGCAGCCCCGCCATCCACGCCGCTCTCGGGTTCGCGCCCACTGCCTGGAAGCGCCGCCCGGCCGCCGTGTAGCGCAGGGTGAGCGCGACCGCGAGCGTGATCGCGGCGCCGGTCCAGAAGACGCTGCTGATCCCGAGCGGTTTCGCGGTCGCCCAGGACGACAGCCCGCCCGGCACGTTCGGCTGGTTCGTCACCACGTCGCGCGAGTACTTGCTGCTCCACGCGAGGACGATCTGGCCCACCGCGAGCGTGACGAGGAGCGGGTTCAGCCGCAGGATCCCGACCAGCACGCCGTTGACGAGTCCCACGAGCACGCCGACGCCGAGGCAGGCGAGGATCGCAACGGGGAGCCTGTGGTCCGAGCCCGCTCCGACGCCTGCGATCAGGTTGCCGCCGAAGGAGATCACCCCGGGGGTCGAGAGGTCGATGCCCGCGTGCATGACCACGAGCATCTGGCCGAGCGCCGCGATGGCGAGGACGGTCGCCAGGGGGAGGACGTACGACCACGAGGTGCTCTGCAGAGCCGCGGGCGCGACGAACGCGGCGATCACGACGAGCGCGCCGGTGGCGAGCCACACGGGTAGAAAACGGGCCGCGACGACGGCGCTCGCGACGAACGCTCGACCGGGGGCGGTCAACACCCTCCCTTCGGGGTAGGGCGACGGTGATGGGCTAGCCGCGGCCAGGGGCCCATTGTTTGCAGTTGCGGCCAGCAGTGTCAATAGTGGCCGTACGGAGTTCGCGAATTGCCCGCCTTCTGTACATCCCAGCTGAACGCAAGTCTGGGCCAGATCGACCTCGATAGCGCGGACGTTCTCAAGGGAGTGCGTTGACGCGTCGCGATCGCGCCGTTTATGCTTGCTGGACAGTGAGGCAGCGCAAACAGCGGTTTAGTGCAGCCGAGCCAATGGCAGCCGCCTAGGTCGTTACCCCTCGGGCTCGGCCCGCGCCTCTGCGGGCCGACCTTGTCTACGACTACGCGCGAAAAGGAGAAAGCGAATGGCAACAGGGAACGTCGTCATCGTCGGCGGCACGCAGGGGCTCGGCCGCGAGCTCGCACAGTCCTATGCCGACGACGGCCGCGACGTGGTCGTGACCGGACGAGACCTCGCCCGTGCCGAGGCGGCCGCGAACGAGATCGGCGGCCACACCGGCGGCATCGCCTTCGATCTCGCCGAACCACACGCGATCGCGGATCGCCTGGCGGACCTGGGAACCGTCGACTACCTCGTGCTCGCCGCGATCGAGCGTGACACGAACACGGTGCGCGAGTACGACATCGCCAGCGCTCTGCGGCTCGTCACGCTCAAGCTCGTCGGCTACACCGAGGTGATCCACACACTGATCCCGCGCCTTGGCAACGACTCGGCAATCCTGATCTACGGAGGTCTTGCGCGAGACCGTCCCTATCCCGGCTCGACAACGGTCACAACTGTGAACGGTGGCGTGACGAGCCTCGTGCGCACACTCGTGACCGAACTCGCGCCCACCCGCGTCAACGCGCTGCACCCGGCGATCGTCGGCGATAGCCCGCAGTGGCGCGACATGCCGGCGGAGCGCCTACAGGCGCTTGTGGAGCGGACGCCGATCGGGCGTCTCGTGACGATGGCGGAGGTCGTGACCGCGTCGCGTTTTTTGCTCGAAAACCAGGCGATCAACGGCATCAACCTTGTCGTGGACGGCGGTTGGACGTGCGTGTGACGGGACCATCCGGTCTCGAGCGGATCGCAGCCGACGTTCTCGCACCAACGTAGAGACACAACAGGAGGAACAGATGTCGGACAAGAAGATCATCGCGGTCGCCGGGGCCACCGGCGCCCAGGGCGGCGGCCTCGCCCGCGCCATCTTGGCTGATCCCGACGGCGGGTTCGCGGTGCGCGCGTTGACGCGTGACCCGTCGAAGGACGCCGCGAGGGCGCTCGCCGACCGGGGGGCGGAGGTCGTGCAGGCGGACCTCGACGACGAGGCCAGCCTCACAGCAGCATTCGAAGGAGCCTACGGCGCGTATTGCGTCACGAACTTCTGGGAGCACTTCTCGGGAGACAAGGAGATCGAGCAGGCCGGCAACCTGGCCCGCGCGGCCAAGGCCACCGGCATCAAACACGCGATCTGGTCGACGTTCGAGGACACGCGCAAGTGGATCCCGCTCGACGACGACCGCATGCCGACGCTGCAGGGGCACTACAAGGTCGCGCACTTCGACGCCAAAGCGGAGGCCAACCACTTCTTCGCCGACCTGGACGTGCCGACGACGTTCCTCTTGACCTCGGGCTACTGGGAGAACTTCATCTACTTCGGCTGGGGACCGGCGCGCGGTAAGGACGGCGTGCTCGCCGTCACCTATCCGATGGGCGACAAGAAGCTCCCGACGCTCGCGGTCGAGGACATCGGCAAGTGCGCGTATGCGATCTTCAAGGCCGGCGCGGAATACATCGGCAAGACGGTGGGGATCGCAGGCGACCATCCGACCGGGGCCGAGATCGCCGCCGCGTTCACGAAGGCGCTTGGCGAGGAGGTGCGGTACAACGACGTCCCGGCCGACGTGTACCGGGGCTTCGGCTTCCCGGGCGCCGACGATGTCGGGAACATGTTCCAGTTCAAGCGGGACTGCAACGACGACTACTGCGGGGCGCGCAGCCTCGAGTTCTCGCGGCAGCTCAACCCCGAGATGCAAACGCTGGACGCCTGGTTGGCGCAAAACGTGAGCCGCGTCCCCCTGGGGTAGCCCGTCTCCACCAACGCTGAAATTCTCTACGAGGAGGATGCAAGATGACCGACACAAGCCCGCACGCCGAGGACTTCGTTCCGGGCCGGCCGATCGTATTTCGCAACGGCATCGTGATCACCGTCGACACCCCCGGCGTGATCCTCGGCGGCGACGTGCTGATCACGGGCGACACCATCACCGCAGTGGGCAAGGCCCTGCCGGTGCCGGATGGCACCGTCGAGATCGATGCGAGCGCCGGCATCCTGATGCCCGGCATGGTCGACACCCACCGCCACATGTGGCAGACCGCTCTGCGCGGCTACGGCGGCGACTGGGCGCTCAGCCAGTATTTCGTCTTCTACTACCTGCAGCACGGGCAAGTCTTCCGCCCCGAGGACATCTATGCGGGCAACCTGCTCAGCGCGCTCGAGTCGGTCGACACCGGAGTCACGACGACGCTCGACTGGTCGCACGCGCTGCGAACGCCGGACTACGCCGAGGCGGCGTTGCAGGCCTTCGACGAGATCCCGGGCCGTTTCGTGCTCGGTTACGGCAACTACCTCGGAGGCGCTTGGGACTGGATGAACACCCCCGAGTTCGATCGCTTCGTGACGCAGCACTTCTCGAGCCCGACCGACATGCTCGGCCTGCAGATCGCCTTCGACGTGACCGGTGCCGAGGACTTTCCCGAAAAGGCGGCCTTCCAGAAGGCTCGGGACATGGGCCTACGCGTCACGACCCACGCCGGGGTGTGGGGCGCGACGACCGACATCGGCATCGATCAGATGTACGACGCCGGGTTCATGACGCCGGAGATCACCTACGTGCACTGTGCGACCCTCAAGCCCGAGAGCTACCAGAAGATCGCGGCGACCGGAGGCACCGTGTCGGTGGCGTGCGAGAGCGAGCAGAGCGCGGGTCAGGGGTATCCGTCGACCTGGGAGCTGCGCAAATACGGCATCCCGGCCTCGCTGTCGATGGACACCAGTGTCTGGTGGAGCGCGGACTTCTTCTCGGCCATGCGCGCCACGCTGAGCGCCGACCGCTCCCGCGACCACCTCGAGGCTCACGCCAAGAACGAGACCATCACGGCCAACCGGCTCCGCGCCGAAGACGTCGTCTGGATGGCGACCATGGGCGGCGCGAAGTCGCTCGGCATGGAGGACAGCATCGGCTCGATCGCCCCGGGCAAGAAGGCCGACCTGTTGCTGATCAAGAACGACCAGTCGCCGGCCATGACGCCGATCCTCCACCCCTACGCCCATGTGGCGTACCAGGCAGGCACCGCCGATGTGCACACCGTCGTCGTCAACGGCCGTGTGCTCAAGTACGACGGCACCCGCATCGGCCTCGACATCGCGCCGGCGCGGGATGCCGTGGCGAAGTCGGTCGAGTACGTGCGCTCGCAGCTCGGTGAGCAGGCCTGGGAGGAGGGCATGCACCCGGTGCTCGAGCCCGCGGCCGAGATCGAGAACCCGTACAAGTACACCAAGGGAACAGCGACGGCCAAAGCGCAAGGCTGAGCGTCGAGCCCGGCGGCTGAGGCTACTGCCGAGCGGCCCGACGATGTTTGTCGGGCCGCTCGGTGGGTCATCGCACGATCGCGGCTTCCCCCGGCCGTGGGAGAGACGACGTTAGTTAAGACCGGTCAGCTGTTCAGTGACTATCGGTTCGAATTCGTAGTCGTCGAGCAGGGAATGGAATCGGAATCGGAGCTTCTAAGCGGGTTCGCTCTTAATTCGGTTGCTCAGCGGTTGATTCGCTCTTGACGACGCGCCCACCTCAAGCAGGCGCGGCGTCTTCCATCTCCCTGGGCATGCCCGCGAAGTTGATGCGGCGAATCCACGCGGCAAACAGTGGATCGACAACCCGCTGTTTGCGTCCTTCGGCCTCCAGGTCCGCCGTTGCGACCAGCTGCTTGACAGACCACTGGGCGTTGGGCTTTTCGAGGTCCAGACGGGCAAGGACGCTTGCCTTGTACGGAGAACCGTGACCGGCGATCACAGCCCGCATGGTCTTCTGATGGTTGACGGACAGCTTCCTCCATGCTGCATCGAACTCTGGTTCGAGCTCGTCGAGCGCCGTCGCGTAAGCGCGTCTCCAGCTGTCGAGCGTCGCCGTGTCGCCCTGCTCGACCTGTTCCCAGAGGTGATAGGCGAGCAGCATCGACCGCTGCGGATGGCCATCCGCAGCGCTGAGCAGAGGATTTAGTGCCTCGCCGACGTTCCTGTCGGTCTGTGCGAACCGCTCTGCGATGTACGCCGCGAGATCTTCATACGGGAGGCGGCCGAGCCGCATCGGTACAGCCGATCCGTAGAGCGGCCTGGACCTGTCCTCGAACAGCTGCTTCATCAGTCCGGGCTCGCTCCCTGCGAACACGTAGGACGCGAACGCTGCCTGATGCTGGAAGTGGCTCCTCATGATCCCGTCGAGGTTGGGGATGTTGTTCACGTCCTGGAACTCGTCCAGCGCGATGAACGCGCGGTATCCGCCCTGCTCGTCCAACCGCTGCGGCAGGTCGAGCAACGCATGTAGGGCAGCAAGCGGCTCGACGTCTTTTGGGTTGAGCTGAATCTTCGCGCTGATCCCAAAGGCCCCCAGTGACAGGCCGAGGCCAGTCTGCTGCAGCCAGGCCTCGATCTTCCCGTGCATGGAGCCCTTGAGCGCCGCGGCGTACGCCCGCTCGACACGGATCGTCACATCGGCGATCGAGACGACGCGATAGAGGTCGACCAGGATCGGGATTAGGCCCTCGTGCGTTCCGCCCTCCTGGAGGGCGCGCTTCAGGAGGCTCGTCTTTCCGTACTTCCTGGGCGCGTACAGCCGCACGTAGTGGCCGCCGATTGCCTTTGTGAGCAGGTCGTGGGTCTCCTGATCCCTGTCGATGATGTCCTCCGGGGCAAGAGGGTGGGAGTAGACGAAGGGGTTGACGTCGGTGATCACCGGCACAGCGTAGCAAGCGAGTATAGTCCTGTCATACCTGGAAGTATGGCGAGGTTATACTTCTCCAGAGCCCTCTCGGGCAGGCTCACCGTAAAGTATAGTGTGTTCATACCCGAGGGTATAGACTGGCTATACTTGATCGTGATCGAGGCCCAGCTCTCTCACGCACCGGGACACGGACGTCGGGCTTGCAGGTCGATGTCGGGCTCGTCGCGTGTCGGCTGAAATCGACGTCGACGTCCATGTCGGTCAGCGCCAGCTCGATTACGGCCGGATCGGCTGCGTCGGCCCGGCCGAGGTCGGACATGTCTCTCATAATCGGGCGAGCGAGCGGAAAAACTAACGACGCGGCTGTCGTGAACGCGGCGACCGCGTCGTTTGACTTCGACGTCCCGATTTAATCGAGACATATCGCGAAGTCGACAAGTGGGCAGAACCGAACGTTGCGCAAACCAAGTGGTGCCCGCCGAAGCGCTGAACTTCGAGCGAGAAAGCCGGCATCAGACGTGAGCACGCTTGCGCAGGCGATGTTCGGCCGGTGAAGAGAGGTGCTCTTCGGCAGCCGAAGGCGCAGTGCCGGACGCAACGCGAAAGGTGCGGAACGCATTGTGACATCCGCTCGTCTCCTTCGCTTGAGGCGGCCGGTCGCACCGAGGCGTCTATAGCGGGGCCGGTTACGAAGGTGGTCACTGCGACCGCATTCCGGATCGAGGAAGCGAGACGCTTGCAGCGAGATTACGCGTCTTGAGCTGAGGGCGTGGCCGGTTCGACGATGACGTCTGCCAGTTGGTCGGCGGCGTCTTTGGGAATGAGTACGGTGAGCCGGTCCCCTTGCTCGAGCAGCTCGTTGCCTGTCGGCTCGAGGGTGTGCTCGCCGCGGCGGATCGCCAGAACGGTTGAGCCGGTCGGCCAGGGAATGTCGGCGAGGCGTCTGCCTACCGGTGGTTTCTCGGTGGCGAGTTCGAGGTCCACGACCCGGTAGCCGCGCAGGCGCGCGAGGGCGTTTCCGAAACGACCGGGCGCCGCTGCATCGACGGCTTGGTCGCCATGCTGGGCCTGTTCGATGCCCTGCTGCAGACGCATGTTGTAGGCGCGGAGGACGTCGACGTGCGTAAGCCAGCCGATCGGTGTGGCTTTGTCGCGCTCGACGACTGGGAGTCCAGAGCGGGCGCGCAGGAGGGATGCGAGCGCTTCTTCGAGGCTGCGCTCCGCACCCAGGGCAGGGAGGTCTTGTGCGATCTGAGCGGCGGTGGCATCGAGCGCGTTCTCTCGCATCGCTTCCT
>DATLQV010000009.1:0-14067 GCA_035534955.1 Gaiellaceae bacterium | reverse complement strand
GAGCGCGGCAAAGCCTGTGTTGCGCAGCGACGTCTTAGCCGTCGCGGTGTTTGAGGGCCGACTCGCGGAGCTGGGCGGCGGCGAGCGTGAGCGACCCCGCGCACACGCGGTGGTTGAGGTCGTTCTCGACCTGGTCGACCGCCGCAGCGCGTGGATACGGCTCCGGCCACAGGTTGCGCGGATCGGTGGGGTTGCCGCCCAGCTCGAGGCTGATCAGGTGGTCCTCCTGAAACGCCGACGGCGGGCCGCGCAGCCCGTACTGCCGCAACTGCCGCACCTTGAGCGCGTTGGTGTAGGAGACGGGTGGGCGGATCGTTCGCGTCCAGCCGCTCTTGCAGATCGTCGAGCGGATCGTCTGCTGGGTGACCACCGCATTGAGGACACCCGGCGTGAGCTGCCAGCTCGCCCGCACGACCGCTCGCTTCGCGCCGCCGGAGCAACGAGGCAGCGACGTCGCCGCGACCGCAACGGCGGCTGTGAGCAGGCCAACCTCGACGAGCGACACACGCATGCAGCCCACGGTTGCGCGCGCCGTCCCCGCGCGCAAGTGTCCGTTCGTGACCGTTACGAAGTTGTTGCAGTCGCGCTGCGGGAGGGACCGCTCGCGGCATCACCCGCGAGCGCCCAGACGACGACGGCGATCCAGGGCACACCGATCACGTCCGTCTGCAACCCGAGCACGAGCACGGCGGCGAACGCCGAGGCGATCCACGCGACGTTTCGCAGCGCCGAACGGAAGAGCGCGAGCGACCAGGCAATGAAGAGAAGCGCACCGGCGAGGCCGGTCTCCACGCCGAGCTCCGTGTAGGTCGACTCGCCCGCCTTCACGGCGACGTGCGTACGTGCGGCGGTGACGCCCGCGTTGCCGAGGCCGAAGCCCCACGGATGGCGGAGGACCGTGCGCGCGCCGTCGCGCAGCGACGCGAGGTGCTCGCTGGTCGACGACTCGTTCAGGCTCGTCGGGTCGTTCGAGACCTGCGGATGGGAGCGCGCGATCTGCTCCTGCACCTTCAGCTCGCTCGCCGTGAAGTGTGTGCGCGGCCCAAAGTGGTCGTAGCCGCCGACGAACGCGAGACCGATCGACGCCACGACGACCGCCCAGCCGAGCGGCCGCACCGACCTGCGCAGGAGAGCGCGCAGCACGAGCACGGCAGCGAGCGCCACGAGCGCCGAACGCGTGTGCGTCCACAGAAGCGCCGCGAAGAGGAGCAGGGCGAGCGGCAGGCCCCAACGTCTGCGGATCGGCACGAAGAAGAGCGCGACGACGAGCAGGTACGACGTCGCAAGCGGCGAGAGGAACGTCGAGGTGAGCCGCCGGAACACGACGCCGCCACCCGCGTTGTAGACGAAGTTCTCGGGGAGCCCCGAGACGCCCGTGTAGGTGAGCCCGAGCTGGTCCGAGAACCAGCCCGCGGCGTGGCGCCAGAACGAGAGCGGCACCGCGTAGACGTCGACGAGCCCGAACGCCGCGACGATTGCCGCGGTGGCGAGCACCGTGTGGCAGAGGCGGCTGCGCTCGCGGCCGGTAAGCTCGAGGCCGCGGCCGAGGAAGTAGGCGCCCACCGGCAACAGGTCGTGTCGCGCCGCGTAGAGAACGCCCTTGTGCGTCGCGCCGCCGCCGAGCCACGACTGCGGCAGGAGCCCGTACACGACGACGATCGCGGCGAAGGCGAGCGCGAGCCAGTCGGCCGCCGTGCCGTCGAACGGCAGCCGCCGGCGCGCTCGCACGACGAGGAGGAGCGCAACCAGAAGGAGCACGTCCTTCCACGCGGCGACGACGGTGAGCGCGTTGCCCCGCAGGCCCGCCCGCCAGAGAAGCGCCATCGCGACGTTGTGCAGCGCGAGGCCGACGATCAGGACGTGCAGCGCCCAAACCGGGCGCCTCATGCTGGCCCCACCGCGATCAGCGTCATGCCGGTGTTGATTACACGAACGCTGTAAGGAAAGAGGGCTGCGAACTCCTTCGGGCCGAGTAGATCGAGCACGTCGTCGAAGGGAATCAGCCGCTCGCGCGCTCCGGCCGGCAACCAGTGCACGAACGGACGCAGCGTGTGCACCTCGACCGGGAAGAAGCGGTTGGGCGTCGTCACGAAGACGCGGGCCGAGACGCGGCACAGCTCATGCACGAAGCGTCCCTGTCCCTCGCGCCCGCCGGCGACGTGCTCGACAACCGCGTTCGAAAAGCCGAAGTCGAACGTGCCGTCGGCAAACGGCAGCTCGCGCCCGTCGGCGCGCACCGCCCGCACCTGCGGGAACGCGGCCGCGAACCGGTCGAGCTCGGTGTGCCCGACACCCGTCACCTGCGCGGGCCACGGGTAGAGCGCCTCGAAGAAGTTGTCGGTCGACCCGGCGCCGAACGGCGCGTCGGTGACGCCGACGTCGACGACCGTCGAGGAGGGGCCGGGCTGGAGCAGCTCGAGGAAGAGGTCGAGCTTCCGCCGGCGGCTCCGCATCGAAACCCGCGACGCGACCCGGCGCAACATCGACTGAGCGTATCCCGAGTGTCGGCTCAGGGCGGCCACTACACTCGGGCCGAGATGCCGGTGCGCGCCGAGCTTCGCCCCGCGGGGCCGTACTCCCTTCGCCTCTCGGGCCGCCACGCCTCCGACGCGACCCGCGTCGTCAGCGGCGCCACCTATCGCGCCAGCGTCCGCGTCGGCGACCGACTCGAACAGGTGCAGGCGGCGCAGCGCGCGGACGGGACGATCGTGGTCGCGGCAGCGAGCGAGGCCGGGGTCGACCACGTGCGTTTCGCGCTCGGGCTCGACGACGATCACTCCGAGTTCCTCGAGCGCTTCGCCGGCGACCCGCTGCTCGGCGAGTCGCTGCGCCGCCTGCGCGGGCTGCGGCCGATGCGCACGGGCACCGTCGCGCAGGCGTTGCTCCGAGCCGTCGCAGGCCAGCTGGTCCAGGCGAGCCGCGCGCGACAGATCGAGCGGGCCGTCATCCGCGCGGCGACGCCACAGCTCGGCGGGCTGCACGCGCCTCCGGCCGCGACCGACCTGGCGCGCTTTTCGCCCGCCGAGCTGGCGCGGCTCGGGCTCGGCGGCCGCCGGGCCGCCTGTCTCGTCCGTCTCTGCCGCTCGCTCGACCTGGAGCGTCTGAAGGAGCAGCCCCCGGCCGCCGTCGCGGCTCGGCTCGGGCGGGAGCGCGGCCTCGGACCGTGGTCGGTGGGCCTCATCTCGATCGAAGGGCTCGGCCGCTACGAGCACGGGCTCGCACGCGACCTGGGGCTCGTGAAGCTCGCCTCGGCGCTCTGGGGCCGAGCCGTCGCGCCCGAGGAGACCGACGTGCTGCTCGAGCCCTACGGCGACTGGGCGGGCCTCGCCAGCGTCTACCTCCTCGCCGGCTTCGCGCGCGGTCTCATACCCTTGCCTGATGCAGCGGCCGCCTGACCTCAAGGTCGTCGCCGACCCCGCCAAAGCGGTCGGTGAGCTGCTCGCCGCGCAGGCGGTCGCGGGAGGCTCGATCGTCCTCACCGGCGGCTCGACCCCCGGGGAGGCCTACGCCCACGCGGCGAAGCGGGCTCCCGACTGGAGCGCCGCCACCGTCTGGTGGGGCGACGAGCGGTGCGTGCCGCCCGAGGACGAGCGCTCGAACTACCGCCTGGCGAAAGAGACGCTCCTCGACCGGCTCGCGGTACCGCCCTTCGCCGTGCACAGGATCCGCGGCGAGCTCGCGCCGCAGGCGGCCGCCGAAAGTTACGCCGAGGAGCTTGCCGACACCCAGCTCGACCTGCTCCTGCTCGGGCTCGGCAGCGACGGGCATATGGCGTCGCTCTTTCCCGGCTCGCCGCAGCTCGCGGTTGCCGATCGCCGCGTCACCTGGGGGCCGCCGGGTCTCGAGCCGCTCGTCGACCGCGTCACGCTGACGCTGCCCGCGATCCAGTCGGCTCGCCGGATCGTCTTTCTCACGAGCGGCGAGGGAAAAGCAGACGCCGTTGCGCGCGCATTCGGCGGCGAGCCCGGCGAAGCGGCGCCCGCGAGTCTGGCGCGCCTCGCCCCCGTAGTCATTGAGGTCTTCCTCGACGGGGCCGCAGCGTCCAAACTATGAACGGCGTGAGCACTCCCCAACCGCAGCCGGCCACCCACGACGTCCTCGAGATCGACCGCCCCGAGCAATTGAAGGCGCTCGGCCACCCGCTGCGGCTGAAGGTGCTGCAGGTGCTCGGTGACTCGGCTGCGCCGCTCACGAACCGCGAGCTTGCGGCGAGGCTGTCGGTCGACCCCGGCCACCTGCACTTCCACGTCCGGATGCTGCACCGCGCCGGGCTGATCGAGCTGGCCGCGACCAGCGGGCGCGAGAAGCCGTACCGGCCCGTGGCGAAGCACTTCAGGGTGGGGCCCGAGATCCGCGCAACGGGGCTCGCGAGCGAGCTCCAGGCCGCCCAGCTGCGCGAGCTGCGTCGCGGCTTCGACCTCCATGCGGCAAGCGGCGAATTTCGAAGCGCGCAGGTGCATACGAAGCTCGACCCCGACACCGTGCGCACGCTGCTTGACGACCTCGTCGAGAAGCTGACGGCGCTCGAGGACGAGTCGCAGCCGCAGCAGACGATCACGGTCGCGTTCCATCCCGCGATCGCCGAGGGCGAGGCGGACTAGATGATTGATCGGGAAGCATCGGCGAGGGCTCGAGCGGCTGGGCGATCCCGCGCCGCCGGGCGAGCTCGGCGAGCACGAGCGCCGTGTCGGCGACCGCCGCGTCCTCGAGAAACTCCTCGCGCATCTCGAACGAGGTCACAACCGACTCGACCGACTCGACGTAGCCGACCACGTCGTGCGCCGCGATGCATGCGAGCGCGTCGGCGACGTCGTGCGGAAAGTCATCGCGCTCGCGCAGCGTCTCGGCGACGTGACGCGCCTCGACGAACCGGCCGAGCGCGAGGAGAGCGAGAGTCGCGGCGTAGCGGCCGATCGGCGAGTCGGCGGTCGCGGTGCCGAGCTCGAGCGCCCAGCGGCCGAGTTCCTCGACCGCCGGCTCGTCATGCGCAAGGAGCGACGCCTTCAGCGCACCGATCGGGCGTCCCCACGACTCGCGGCCCTCACCCGCATCCCAGCTCTCGCGCCAGCACGCCGCGGCCCGGCGCAGCCACTCCGGCGCTGCAGGGTCGCCCGCCATCAGGAGCCCGAGACCGGCCGCGTAGGCCGCGTTGCCTCTGCGCACGATCCCGCGCTCGTCCAGTTCGCCGTGCTGTTCCTCGTAACGCGCCTGTTTGGCCTGTGCGAAGGAAGACCAGCTCATCGGGCTACGTTGTACCGAAGCAGATGACCACGCGCTTCCACGGACTGACGTTTCTCACCGACCCGGGGCGGGTCTTCTCACCGCGCACGACAAGCGAGCGCCTCGTCGATGCGGCACTTGCGCGCATCGGCGGCGAGCCCGCACGCGTGGCCGACGTCGGCACCGGCTCGGGCGCCGTCGCGATCACCCTCGCGTTGCGTGCACCGCAGGTCGAGGTCTGGGCGAGCGACACGTGCGGCGCTGCCCTCGACCTCGCCGCGCAGAACGCCGGCAGGCTCGGCGCGCGTGTGCACCTCGTGCGAGGCGACTTGCTCGATGGGCTCCCACGCGACCTCGACCTGATCGTGGCGAATCTCCCGTACCTCGCCCCGGGCACCCCGGGCTACGAGCTGGAGCCGCCGGCTGCGGTGTTTTCGCGGGGCGACGGCCTCGATCACTACCGCCGCCTGATCGCCGGCGCAGGCGACCATCTGTCAGCGAACGGCGCGATGCTGATCCAGTTTCGCGGCGACGTGCTCGAAGCCGAGCGAAGCGAGCTTCCATGGCTGCGCGGGCGGCTGGAGTCCCTCGTCTCCGCCGCCGCCTAGTTCCGCAAAGCGAGCAGCCATCCGAATCATCGGCTATTGTGCGCGGGGCGCTGCGCGAACGGGATTCAGAACCCGCGTGGGCGCAACCCTTTGAGGAGGCGGCACCATAGGCGTGCCGCAGGCATTGGCAGAAACCACAACGCACTCTCCGAGCGAGTCGGAGGACGCGGCGGCCATGCGGGCCGACGCCCTCCGCGCCGAGTCATGGGCCGGTGAGCCCTTCCTGCGTCCCGACGACGATCCGGACGTTGTGCTCGCGTACGGCACGGCCCGGCGCCGCGCGCTCGACGACGCACTCGCCGAGCTGGCCGAGGGGCGTGCCGAGCCCTCAACCGAGTGGAAGGTGCGCTATGCACTGCTGCTCGGGCTCGAACGGGTCCTGTCGGAGAAGCCGCCACACCTCGCCTCGGGAACGGAGCTTCGGCGCCACCAGGTCGACGCGCTCGCGGGCATGCTGACTGAGCTGATCGCTGCCGCACAGAAGGGCGAGAACGGGAACGGCAACGGGCACGAGGAGCCTCCGGACGAGGACGACGAGCCCGACGACGAGCTCGAGCTCGAACCGGAGGGCGAGCCCGACGACGACCTCGGCGATCTTGCGCCTCTGCCCGAGGACACAGGCGCCGTGCGCCGCTACCGCTTCCGGCACCCGACCGCATCCGGCAAGACGATCGCAGCGGCGGGCTTCGTCGAGGCGGCACGCACCGAGGGAGTGCTGATCCTCACACACCGCCGCCTGCTCGTCGACCAGTTCCGCCGCGAGCTGACCGAGCACGGCTACGGCACGCGCTTCCACGACGCGATCCTCACGGAACACACGGCGCCGCACGCGCCGAATCCGATCACGATTCAGACCTACGCCTGGTTTGCACGCCACGTCGGCGAAATTGCCCGTGATGCATATGAGCTCGTGATCTGCGACGAGGCACACACCGCTCTCGGCGAGAAGACCTCGGCAGCGATCCGCTCGCTGAGCGATCCGATCTACATCGGCATGACGGCGACCGAGGAGCTGATCGCAAAGCAGGTTTCGGACGTCTTCCCGGCCTCGGTCGACGACCTACCGCTGGCTGACGCCGCGCGACGCGGACTGATCGCGCCGCTGCGCTGCCTGCGTGTGCCACCGGTCGCGGCGATCAACCAGGTGCCGATCGTCGGCGGTGACTTCGAGGAGCGCGCCCTCGCGCAGGCCCTCGACCACGAGGCGCTGAACATGGCGGCGGCGACGCTCTATCGCGAACGCTTCGGTGACACGCCGGGCATCGTCTACGCGGCCGGCGTCGACCACGCATACAACCTCGCGACCGCGTTCCGCGCGGCGGGGATCAAGGCGGAGGCCGTCTCGGGCCGCACGCCGCCGGTGAAGCTGGCGGAGATCCTGGCCGCCTACGAGCGCGGCGAGATCGACGTGCTGATCAACGCAATGCTGCTGGCCGAGGGTTGGAACTCGCCGCGCGCGACGATCGTGATGCACCTGGCGCCAACAGCATCGAAGCGCGTCTACCAGCAGCGCATCGGCCGCATCATGCGAATCCACACGCGCAAGGAAGCCGGCATCGTCGTCGACTTCACGCCGAAGGCCGCAACGCACAACGAGCGCGTGGTGTCGCTCCACTCGTTGCTCGACGCGGACTTCTACCGCGAAGGCGCGCGCGTCACGCCTGCACCGCGGCGGCGCACGCAGCGGCGTGCACGGCGCAAGCTGACACCGGCCTCGTGGCTCGTGCCTGTGACGCCTGACGTGTTGCGGCGCAAGATGGTGATCGCGCGCGAGTGGCAACGCGTCGACCCGAAGTTCCTCGACGAGGACGAGCAGGAGTTCTGGGGCGAGATCGCAGGCCGGCAGTTGCGCTTCGACGAGCGGACGGCGTTCGTCGAGAAGCTGACGGCACGCGGCGCGTCGAAGCGCGCGATGGAGACGTTTCTCTCGACCTGCGCGGCGCAGAACCCAAACCGGCGGCTGCGCCTGATCGCGCTCGCCGACCGCGTATCGATGCGCGTCGAGCGTGCCGACTTCGACGATCTCGTCACTCTGGTCACGCTGGCCCCACCGTGGGAGAAGGATCGCGCGGCCGGAGTGCGGACGATGTTGCGGGCGGTTGCCGAAGGGAAGGCCGACGCACCCGACCAGATACTGGCGCGGTGGACGTGGAAGCTGTCGCGCGCGGTACGCAAGCAGCTCGACCGGAAGGCCTCGCAGGAGTACCCCGACGCGAAGCGGCTGCTCGGCGCGCTCGCCAACTCGCGTGGACATCGTCACGAGGAGAACGCAGCGAAGCTCGTGAACGCGGCGCTCGAGATGCCGCACGAAGTCGGCGCGGCGCTGCTCGCGTCTGCCGAGGGGTACACGCCGCGTGCGACGCAGCTGCTGGAAGCGGCCCGTGAGCGGCTCGGGTCGATTCAGGAGGTCGCCGGCTGGATCGCGGAGAACCTGCCGCAGCCGAAGACCGGCCCCTCGCGCGCCCGCCGCCGCAGACGGCGCAAGAAAAAGACGGGCACCGAGGCAGCGGCGGGCGCCACCGCGGCGGTGCCGGCGACGCCCGCCGACGGCGCGGAGCCGTCCGGGGCGCCCAAGAAACGTCGCCGCCGTCGCCGCAAACCACCCGAGACGGGCGCCGACGGCGAGGCCGTGCCGGCCGCCGAGGCCGTGCCGGCCGAAGACGCGGCCTAGAGGTCCTGGTCGACACAGCCCTCGCGGCGGTGACCGGCACGTGCGCCCGTAACGAATCACGGGCAGAGTGGGTCGGTAGCGCATGCTCGTTCTGCTCGCCATCGGCCTGCTCGCAGGGGTCGTGACTGCACTCTCGCCCTGCGTTCTGCCCGTGCTGCCGGTCCTGCTCGCCGGCGGAGCGTCGGGGCGCAAGCCGCTGCGCATCGTTGCCGGGCTCGTCGCGTCGTTCAGCGTCTTCACGCTGTTCGCCTCGTGGATCCTCAGCCGGCTCGGCCTGCCGCAGGACTTCTTGCGGAACGCCGCGATCGCCCTGCTCTTCGTGCTGGCCGCGATGCTGCTCGTCCCGCGCGCAGCACTCCTGATCGAACGGCCACTCGCGATCTTCTCGCGCGTCCACCCGAGCGGCGGCGGCGGCTTCTTCTTCGGCGCCACACTCGGACTCGTCTTCGTGCCGTGCGCCGGCCCCGTGCTCGCGACCATCACCGTCGTCGCCGCCAACAACTCCGTCGGCTCGCGTGCCATCCTGCTCACGCTTGCCTACGCAATCGGCGCCGCCTTGCCGATGCTGCTGATCGCGCGAGGCGGCCGCGAAGTCGCAGCACACCTGCGTCGACATGCAGAGACCGTGCGACTCGTTTCCGGCGCCGTGATCGCGGCCGTGGCGATCGGACTTGTGTTCCACGTCGATGACCAGCTCGCTTCGCTGACCCCGGGCTACACGAACTTTCTCCAGACGAAGATCGAGCAGAACTCGACGGCGCAACGCGAGCTCGCCAAGGTGCGCGGGGGCCGCCAGGCGAGAGCACCCGTGAAGGCCGCGGCCGGCGCACTGCCCGACTACGGCGTCGCTCCGGCGCTGCACGCCGGAGGCGCGTGGATCAACTCCCCGCCGCTGACGCTCGCAAAGCTCCGCGGCAAGGTCGTGCTCGTCGACTTCTGGACCTACTCGTGCATCAACTGCCTGCGTACGCTGCCCCACCTCAAGGCGTGGTACGCCGCCTACCGCGACAAAGGTCTTGTGATCATCGGCGTGCACACCCCGGAGTTCGCCTTCGAGCATGTGACGTCGAATGTCGAGGCCGCCGTCAAGCGCCTCGGCATTGCGTACCCGGTCATGCAGGACAACCAGTACAAGACCTGGGACAACTACGCGAATGAGTACTGGCCCGCCGAATACCTGATCGACAGGCAGGGGCACATCCGCCACACGCACTTCGGGGAGGGCGAGTATTCGCAGACCGAATCGCTGATCCGTCGGCTACTCGGCGACAACGGCCCACGCGCACAGCAGTTCGCCGACGTCACGCCGACCGGACTGATGACGCCCGAGAGCTACCTCGGCTACGCGCGACTGACCAACTACGCCGGCACCACGCCGGTGCCGAACGTCCTCACGACCTACCACTTCGCGAAGACGATCCCCGACAGCTCGCTCTCGTACGACGGCCAATGGCGCGTCGGCGCACAGCAGATCGTCGCCGGTTCGAACGCGCGGCTCCGCCTGCGCTTCCAGGCAGCCGACGTCTACATCGTGCTGGGCGGGAACGGGACGGTCGAGAGCCTGGTGAACGGCAAGCCCGCGGGCACGATCAGGGTCGACGCGCAGCGCCTCTACACCGTTCGCGCGTCGCACGCGTCCACGACGGCGTTGCTGGAGCTGCGCTTCTCGCCCGGCATCCAGGCCTATTCGTTCACGTTCGGCTAGCCGGTTATCGGTCTATTGGTCGCGGGCGACGTCGCCGCCGCCGTCGCTCTCGCGGTCGCGCAGGAACTGCGTCAGCTCCGCGGCGATCGAATCGCCGGATGGAAGGTCTGCGTCGTCGACGAACTCGTCGACGCGGCGCTCGAGATCGTGAACGTACGCAGCCGTCTCTTCGTCGGTCGCAACCGCCTCGCTGACCTGCTGCGCGTACGAGTCGGCCGCCTCGTCGAGCTCCGCGGTGTCGACATCGGCGCCGAGCAGTTCGCCCAGCCGGTCGACGAGTGCCTTCGCCGCGCGCGGCGAGGGCGTCAACGAGACGTAGTGCGGCACAGCTGCCCACAGGCTCGCCGACTTCAACCCGGCGCTCGCACACGCGTCGTGAAGCACGCCGACCATACCGGTGGGCCCTTCGTAGCGTGACGCCTGGAGGCCAAGCTGCTCGATCAGGTCGGGATCTGTCGCGCTGCCCGTGATCGGCGACGGGCGCGTGTGCGGGACATCCGCCAGCAGCGAACCGAGCGTGATCACGAGCTCGACGCGAAACTCCTGCGCGACGCGGGTGATGACCCCTGCGAACGTCCGCCAGCGGAGGTTCGGCTCGACGCCGAGCAGGATGATCGCGTCGCGTCCGGCGCCGGGAAGCGGCGCATGCAGAAACGAGTTCTCCGGCCACTCGATCCGACGCGTATTGCCGTCGCCGAGCGACACGAGCGGCCGAGTCGCCTGGAAGTCGTAGAAGGTCTCCGGGTCGATCGAGGCGAACTCCTGCGCCGCCCAGGCTCGGGCGAGGTAAGCGCCCGCGAGTGACGCGCCCTGACCTCCGTCGTTCCAGCCGCGGAAGGCGGCGATCAGCACAGGGCGTTCGAGCAGTGGGCGCGAGTCGATGCGGAGCTCGTCCGTCATCCACTTATTCTACGCGGGCGCCAGAGACTGAAGACGAACGCCGTCACCGCCACCCACACCGTTGCCGCGAGCGTCACGTGCACGAGCACGAGCCACCACGGCAAGTGTGTTCGGTACTGCGTTTCGCCGACCGCCATCTGCACGGCGAGGAGCCCGAGCAGCACGAGCGCGCCCCGCACCTGCGGCGCACGGTTGCGCACGAGCCACACGAGCAGCAGCGCGAACGAGATCCCGAAGACGGCGGTCGCGCGGACGTGCCAGTAGACCGCCGGCTGGAACGACCACAGCCGGCGCACGACCGTGCTGCCGGGATGCGGTCCCGACGCGGTGGCAAACGTGCCGCTGACGACGAGAACGAGCGCGGCGAGGCCGACGAGGAGGCCAACTCGCGGCACCCATGCCGGCAGGTGCGGCCGCTCACGTTCGCGCAGTTTCAGCACGAGCAAGACGGCGAGCGTCAGCACGGCCACCGAGAGCAGGAAGTGCGAGAGCACGAACCAGGGGTTCAGGTGAAAATGCACGGTCAGTGCGCCGAGCGGCGCCTGCAGCAGAGTGCCGGCGAAGACGGCGAACGCAAGCAGCCGCAGCTTCGGTGCGAGGAGCCAGGTGGCGAGCGTGACGAGGATCGTGAAGAACGCGATCACGCGGTTCGAGAACTCGATGTAACTGTGGTAGCTCTTGGGCTCGAAGTGGTGGGGCTGGCAGCCGGGCCAGTGCTCGCAGCCGAGGCCTGAGCCGGTGAGCCGGACAGTCGCGCCGGTGGCGACGATCACGACGAGCATCGTGGCGTTGGCGATCGCCAGCCGACGGAAGGCGTCGGCGGAGAGCGCAAAACCCCACATGCGCATGAGCGGCTGGGCGCCGGCTTCCATCCGCACGCACTCTAGCCGCCGCGGCGCACGGAATTCGAGTTGTTAAACTCACGTTGACGTAAAGATGAAGTTCCTGACGACACGCCGCCACTCGCCCCACTACAAATGGTGGGTGCTCTCCTGCACGAGCCTCGGGATGTTGCTCGCAACGGTCAACTCCGGAACGCTGATCATCGCGCTGCCCGAGCTCGAGCGCAGCCTGCACACGACCTTGTTGCAGCTCGTGTGGGTGATCCTCGTCTACATGATCGTCTCGACGGTGCTCGTGCTGACGGCCGGGCGGCTGTCCGACCTCTTCGGCCGCAAGACGGCGTACGTGCTCGGCTTCCTGCTCTTCTCGGTCGCGTCGCTCGGCGCGGGCTTCGCCGGCAGCGGAACCGAGCTGATCCTGTGGCGCATCCTGCAGGGCATCGGCGGCGCCTTCCTCTTTGCGAACGCGGCTGCGCTCGTCACCGACGCGTTCCCGAAACGCGAACTCGGCCTCGCGATGGGGACGAACACGATGGTCGCTGCAACCGGGCTCGTGATCGGCCCTGTGCTGGGCGGTGCGCTCGTCGCGATCTCGTGGCCGTGGGTGTTCTGGTTCAACATCCCATTCGGTCTCGCCGGCTGCGTGTGGGCCGCACTCGTGCTGGAAGAGCGCTCGAAGCGAAGCGCCGAGCGCGGGCTCGACCTACTCGGCGTCGCGACCTACATCCTCGGCCTGACCGGGCTCGTCCTCGCTCTCTCCAAGGGCGGACTCAGCGGCTGGGGGAACTGGCTCGTGATCTCGGGGCTCGCGGCCGCGGCGGTCCTCCTACCCCTGTTTGTGCTGATCGAGAGCCGCGGCAGCGCGCCGATGCTCGATCTCGAGCTCTTTCGCAACCGTCTCTTCACCGCCGCGTCGGCCGCCGCGTTCCTGAACGGCCTCTCCCGGTTCGCGCTGATGTTCCTGTTCGTCTTCTACTTCCAGGGTCCGCAGGGGCAGTCGCCCGTCATGGCCGGCCTCGAGCTCGCACCCCTCGCGATCGGGATGCTCATCGCGTCACCGATCGCAGGGATCGTTGCCGACCGGCACGGCTCGCGTGGCCTGGCCGCGGCCGGAATGCTCGTCTCGGCACTCGGCCTCGGCGGCATGACGATGCTTCAAACCGATACACCGTACGTGTGGAGCGCCGTCTGGCTTGCGCTCGTCGGCATCGGCTCCGGCATGTTCAACAGTCCGAACACCGCCGCCATGATGGGCGTCGTGCCGGCGCACCGCCGAGGCGTCGCGGCCGGCGCACGGGTGATGCTGCAGAACACCGGCGCCGTGCTTTCGATTGCGTTTGTGATGGCGATCGTGACCGCAGCCGTGCCGAAGGACGTGTTGTTCAAGATCTTCTCCGGTGTCGCATCGGGCCTGTCGGCGGCCGAGCTGCAACCGTTCATCTCGAACATGCACCTCGCACTCTGGCTGCTCGCTGCCATCTCGCTCCTCGGCGCGGGCATTTCGCTGCTTCGCCCCGCACACGTGCGCGAGACCGACGACGCCATCGGAATCGAGCAGCCCGCATGACACTACGTATCGGCGAGGCTGCCGAGCGAAGCGGCGTCACGCCGCGCACGATCCGCTACTACGAGGAGCTTGGGCTGCTGCCGCGCAGCGACCGTCCGGTGGGCAAGCACCGCATCTACACCGAATCGGACGTCGAGCGGCTACAGGAGTTGACGCGCCTGCGCGACCTGCTCGGACTCTCGCTCGACGAGCTTCGCTCGATGATCACCGCGGAAGACGTCCGCGCCGAGGTTCGCCGGCGCTTCCACGAGACCGACTCGCGCGAGGAACAGCTCGCGCTGCTCGACGAAGCGCTGCCACACCTCGACATGCAGCTATCGCTCGTGCGCAGGCGACTCGCCGAGCTACAGGAGCTCGAGTCGGACCTGGTCGAGCGGCGCAAGCGCGCGCAGCGGCGCCGGCGCGACCTTGGTTAGATGGTTGATCGGGAATTCAGCGCCGTCGCGGCTGGGGGCCTGCACACGGCGCATTGCGCCCGCCGCGCCCGCCGCCAAGGCCCACCGGCCTTGACCCCGGTCGCGTCGACCACACTGCTTGGTGCAGACCCTCCCCGC
>DATLQV010000008.1:0-12863 GCA_035534955.1 Gaiellaceae bacterium | reverse complement strand
CACATCCGTGCCAACAACGCGGGCTTCCGCCGCTACGGGATCGCCGAGGTGGTCGAATCCGAATCCGAGCTCGCCCGTGCGCTCCGGAGCGCGATCGAGTCGCGCCGCGCCCCCGGGCTCGCACTGGAAGCGCTTCCCTCGGGGGCCTCGCTCGTGCTCGCGCTCGTCCCATGACCGCTTCCTGGTTCGTACCCGCGCTCGCCGCCTATGTGCCGCCACTGGCGGGCCGGTTGCGCATCGACTGCCGTCTCGACCGTCCGGTGGTCGCGGTGACGTTCGACGACGGGCCGCATGCGCAAGGCACGCCGGCGGTTCTCGAGGCGCTCGCCCGGCTCGAAGCAGTGGCCACCTTCTTCCTGGTCGGGGAACAGGTTGCTGCGCGCCCGTCGCTCGCACGCGAGATCGTCGCGGCCGGGCACGAGGTTGCGGTGCACGGCTACCGCCACACCTTGCTGCTTCGGCGGCGCGTTGCGGCAGTTGCAGACGACCTCGACCGCGCCGTCGATGCCATCGGCCAGGCGACCGGCGTGCACCCGACCCTGTACCGGCCGCCGTACGGCGTGCTCAGCTCAGGAGCGCTCGCCCATGTGCGGGCCCGGGGCTGGCGACCGCTCCTCTGGTCGACCTGGGGCCGGGACTGGGAGCGCCGGGCGAGCGCCGAGTCGATCGCCCGGCGCGCCACGCGCGGGCTTCGTCCCGGTGACGTCGTGCTCCTGCACGACTCCGACGCTTACAGCTCGGCGGGTTCCTGGCGCAAGACGGCGGCCGCGCTGCCGTCGGTGCTCGAGGCGGTTGCGGCTCTTGATGTCGCGGCCTCCTCGGTCACCCAGCGGACGTAGCGCCGGACGCCTTCCGTGAACGAGGTGGTCGGCTCCCACCCGAGCTCGCGAGCCGCGCGCTCGCCGGAGATGTTGCCACCGTGGAGATCGCCGGCGCGTCCTTCGATGTGCTCGATCGGTACGTCGCCGACGACGTCGCGAACCGCGCGCGCGATCGCGCGGACGCTCGTGTTCTCGCGACCGACTAGGTTGTAGACGCGGTTCACGGCGGCGGGAACGAGCGATGCGACAACGCCGTCGGCAAGGTCCTCCACGTACACGAAGCGGCGCGACTGCGTGCCGTCGCCCGCGATCGTCAGCGGCTGCCCCGCGAGCGCCTTGGCGGTGAACGCCGCGACCACCGCGGTCGGCCGCGAGCGAGGGCCGTACGGAATGCCGAAACGGAGGATCGTGTGCTCGAGCCCGTACAGCTCGGTGTAGGACGCCGTGTACATCTCGCCCGCGATCTTCGTCGCCGTGTAGAAGTGCTTCGGAAGTCCAAGCGGCGTGTCCTCGTCGACGGCCTCGGGGCCGGCGGCGTCCCCGTAGACCCAGATCGTGCTCGCGTAGACGAAGCGGCCGATCTCCAGGTCGCGCGCGCCGTCGAGCAGCGTCTGCGTGCCGCGGACGTTCACATGGTCCGCGTGCTTCGGATCTCTCGTGACCTGGTCGACGTCTGCCACCGCGGCGAGGTGCAGCACGGCGTCGCAGCCGGCGAGCGCAGTGCGCACGGCCTTGGGGTCGCAGAGGTCGCCGAGCAGCGTCTCGACCTCGTCCGGGGGGTGATGCGGCGACTGCACGAGGTCGAAGATCCGGGGCTCGTGCCCCTTCGAGCGCAGCTTGTCGACCACATGTGACCCGATGAAGCCGGCGCCGCCGGTGATGAGCACTCTCATCCGAGTGCCTCCTCTCTGCCCTCTGGCCGGTAGTACAGGGGAACGCACCAGTGATTCTGCGCGACCCAGTCGGAGTTCGGAAGGTCGTCCGTCTTTCCGAGCAACCGATGGCAGGGCTCGTCGTAGACCTTGCCCGTCGATCGCTCGATCGGCTCGAAGACGATGTACTTGTAGAAGCCCGACGTCATGCCGTCCGGCAGCTGCAGGCGAGAGCCGTAGAGCAGGTCGAGGTGCGTGCGTGCCGCCTCGTTCTTCCAGGCGGTGATCTCGTCGATCCGTGCTGTCTGCACAAGACCGATCGCCGCCGTGAACTCGTTGAGCCTGAAGTTGAGTCCACGTACCGCGTAGTCCGGCTTCCCGTAGTTGCGAAACGCGCGTGCGAACTCGATCACCTCGGGGTTGTGCGAAACGAGCATGCCGCCCTCGCCGGTCGAGATCGTCTTCGTCGGCGCGAACGACCAGATGCCCGCATCGCCCCAGGTGCCGGCGCGACGGCCGTTCCAGTCGGCGCCGTGGGCGTGCGCGCAATCCTCGAGCAGCACGATCCCCTCGCTCCTGCAGAGCTCGGCGATCTGATCGGTCTGGAACGCCAGGTGGCCGCCGATGTGCACGAGAAACACGGCGCGCGGCCGATGCAGCCGCACCTTCCGTTCGAGGTCTTCGAAGGACATGCAGAGGTCGTCGCGGTTACAGTCGACGAACTCGACGCCGGCACCGGCGCTGAGCGCCGCGAGCGGCGTCGCCATGAACGTGTTCGACGGGCAGAGAACGGTCTCGCCGCGGACGCCCGCCCACTCGAGCGCGGCCAGGGCGGCACCGGTCCAGCCGTTGAAGGCGACGGCGTCGAGGCCGTTCCAGGCCGACCAGGCGCTCTCGAACTCGGTCGTCAGTTCGCCCTCCGACCAGCGCTCCGAATCGAGCACTCGATCCCAGAGGGAATGCAGGAGCGCCCGGTCGCGATGGTCGAAGCCGATCGCAAACCGGGAGAGCTCGGTCGAGAGGTCCGGGGCCAGCACCGCGCCTACCCTATATCGGGCGTCTGCGGTCGCATCTGAAAGGCCCCTGACTAGACCGCTGCGGGCGGGCGCCGCGCCGGTGCGAAATCACAGAGAAGAGCGGTCGGGCCGCCTCTGGGCGGCCCGACCGCAGATCCTCGAGTTACAGCGTCCGGGACGGGTTCTAGGGCCACCACGTCGGGAAATCTGCCCCGACAAAGGACGAGAGGGCGAGCGCGATCAGGGCGATATACGGCGCGAACTTGCGCATCAGGGCTGTCTCCTCTTGCTCGATTGGACGGACAGCCCCCGGGGGCGCGAGTCCCATTCTCCTTGTGCGCGGGCCAGAATCCAACTCGCGTAGTCAACATTGGTGACCGAAGACAACTAGACTGTGTTTCGTGCCTCGCTCGCTGACGACACACATCGACTCGCCCAAGGAGGTCGGTGCCCGCCTCCGGGACGCGCGCGAGCGCGCGGGCTTCTCGCAGCGCCGGCTCGCCTTCCCCGGCTGCACCGCCGCCTACATCTCGCGGATCGAGGCGGGCGCACGTGTGCCGTCCCTGCAGATGATCAACCAGCTCGCAGTGCGGCTCGACGTCTCCGGGCAGTGGCTCGCCACCGGTATCGAGCTGACGACATCCGAGCCCCTCGAGCTGGTCGAAGCCGAGGTCGCGCTTCGGCTCGGCGAGATCGAGGAAGCAGAGCGCCACTTTCGGGTGCATCTCCAGCCTGGGGATCCGGCGCGCGGGGCTGCGCTTGCGGGGCTGGGGCAGATCGCGTTTCGCGCCGAGCGGGTCGAGCAGGCGATCGAGCTGCTCGAGCAGGCCCTCGAGGTACGCAAGGGGCGTGCGCTTGCCGATCCGGGCGCGGTCGACACCCTCGGGCGCGCCTATGCGATCTCCGGTGCGGTCGAGTCGGCGGTCGCGCTCTTCGAGCGCGCGAGCGAAGAGGCGCAAGAGGCCGAGGCGACGGTCGAGCAGCTGCGGTTCTCGGTGCTGCTCGCCAATGCGCTCATCGATCTCGGAGCGTTCGGGAAGGCGGAGCGCGCGCTCGCCGACGTGATCCAGATCGCGAACGGGAGCAACGACCCGGTCACCTCGGCGCGCGTCTTCTGGTCGCAGTCGCGCCTCCACTCGATGCGAGCGGAGCCGCAACTCGCCGGGCGGTATGCGCGCCGGGCGCTCGCGATCCTCGAACGGACCGAGAATGACGCCTACGTCGCGCGGGCGTGCCACCTGCTCGCGTATTCGGAGATCGAGTCGGGCAACCACCAGGAGGCCCTCGACCTGCTCGAGCGCGGGCGCGAGCTGCTTGGCGATTCGGGCCTGCGGGCGGATGCGCGGTTCGCGGTCGAAGAGGCGCGCGCGCTCGTCGGGCTCGGCCGGAACGCCGACGCGGCCCTGGCCGCCGCCCGGGCGCTCGAGCTGCTCGAGACGATGCAGCCGGCCGATCGGGGCCGGGCCTACGTCCTGCTCGCGGACGTGTTCCTCGCGGACGGCGACGGCGTTCGCGCGCGCATGCTGCTCGAGCAGGGGCTCGACAACCTGATCGAGCACGGCAACCGGTTTGCACTCGATGCGGGCAGGCGTCTGGCCGACCTGCTCGAGGCACAGGGCGATACCGCGGGTGCGCTCGATGCGCTGAAGCGTGCCACCGAGGCGGCGGCAGGCGCTCCGGTTGCGGCACGCGTCTCCGTGTAGCTCGCGACGCGGGCAGAGCCTCGCGCTACCCTCCGCCTTGATGGCGATCGCGCCCGTTCGGGCCAAGCCGAAGCTGCGCGGGGTGCTGCACGAGGTCGCGTTCGTCGTGGCGGTCGGCGCGGGGATTCCGCTGGCGATCTCGGCGGAGAGCGGCAAGGCGCGACTGTCGGCAATCGTGTTCGCCTCGTGCGTTGCGCTCTGCTTCGGCGCAAGCGCCCTGTATCACCGTCCGACGTGGCAGCCCCGCGCCCGTTCCTGGCTCGCGCGCCTCGACCACGCCGGGATCTACCTGCTGATCGCCGGCACCTACACGCCGTTCGGGCTGCTCGTCCTCTCGCGCGGCTGGGCGATCCCCGTGCTGACGATCGTCTGGACAGGCTCGCTCGTCGCGATCGGGCTGAAGCTCTTTCGGCCGGAGCTCCCGAAGCGCGTCTCGGCCGCGATCGGGCTCGCACTCGGGTGGGTCGCGATTGCCGCCTTCACCCAGCTTCTGAAGCTGCCGGCCGCCGGGCTCGTGCTGGTGCTCGCCGGGGGGCTCGCCTACACGCTGGGTGCGATCACCTACGCGCTCCGGCGGCCCGATCCCTTCCCACGTGTGTTCGGGTATCACGAGGTTTTCCACCTGCTGACGGTCGTCGCCGCCGGCTGCCAGTACGCCGCCATCGCCTTCTACGTGCTGCCTCGCGCATAAACGATCCCGCTGAGAGCTACACTCGCGGGTGCAGTATGAGCGAGTGCTGGATGGTGCCGGGTTGCACCTTTCTTGCCCGTTCAGTGAAGTTGGCAAGGAGGTGAAAGACAGATATGGCAACCGGAACTGTCAAGTGGTTCAACGCGGACAAGGGTTACGGCTTCATCACCCCCGATGAAGGCGGAAAGGACCTCTTCGTCCACTTCAGCGCGATCCAGGGCAGCGGCTACCGCTCACTTGCCGAGGGCGCGAAGGTGGAGTACGAGGCTCAGCAGGGCGACAAGGGGCCCCAGGCCGCAAGCGTGACCTTGCTGGCGTAACACCTGGGCGGCGGGCGAGCCTTCGCCCGCCGCCGTCATTTCCTTGCAGTCCGAGAGAGGAGGAAGTCATCGCTCAAAAAGAAGACAAGGTCGAGATGACCGGTGAGATCGTCGAGGCGCTGCGGAACGGCATGTTCCGGATTCAGCTCGACAACGGTCACGAGACCCTCGGGTACACGGCCGGCAAGATGCGCCGGTTTCGCATTCGCATGAACCCGGGTGACCGCGTTCGGATCGAGCTGTCGGCGTACGACCTCGATCGCGGACGGATCGTCTACCGGCTCCGGCCGGGCGACGAACGCCCCGAGTAGTCGACACCCGACTTCGTCCTCCCGGTCGGGGAGACGCGCCGGGACAGACGGCGCGCCGCGCCGCCTAGACTGCCGCGCATGGACGCCGCCGCGCTCGCCGCGCTGGAGTTGCCGGCGATCATCGATCGTCTCGCCGGCCTCACGGCCACCGAGCACGGCGCCACGCTCGCCCGCGAGCTCGAGCCGTCGTTCGACGACGGCGTCGTCGCCGGCCGGCAGGCGCTCACCTCGGCGGCGGTTGCGCTGCACGACGGGAACGCAGCTCCCGAGCTCGCCGGAATTCGCGACGTGCGGGCCGCGGCCGAGCGCGCCGGCCGCGGCGGCCTGCTGCGGTGCGGCGAGTTGCGTGGAATCGCAACCTCGATCCGGGTGGCGCTCGAGGCGAAGCGCGTCGTCTCGGACCCGCTCCTCGCTGCGCTGCTCGAGCCGGTCGACCCGACGCTCGCGACGCTGGCCGACGAGGTCGACCTGCGCGTCGCCGAGGACGGCACAGACCTGCGTGACGATGCGTCCCCGCTGCTGCGCAGGCTGCGCGCCGAGCTTCGCAACGGCGTCGCCCGCGTGCGCGACGAGCTCGCCCGAGTCGCCCGCTCCGCCGAGGTGAAGGACGCGCTGCAGGAGTCGTTCCTCGCGGAACGGGGCGGCCGCCCCGTGCTCGCCGTGCGCGCTTCGGCGCGCGGCAAGGTGCCGGGTGTCGTGCACGACGCGTCCACGTCGGGCCAGACGCTGTTCGTCGAGCCGTTCGCGGTCGTCGAGCTGAACAACCGTCTCGCCGAGGCCGCCGCCGACGCGCGCGACGAGGCCGAGCGCATTCTCCATGAGCTCTCGTCCGCTGTCTCGACGCGGGCCGGTGAGCTCCACGCGCTCGTGGAGTCGACGGGTGCGCTCGACCTCGCGCTTGCCTGTGGGGCCCTTTCCCGCGCCTGGCACGGTGCACCGGTCGAGATCTCGAAGGAGGTGCGCCTGCTCGGCGCGCGCCATCCGTTGCTTGCGCCCGTCACCGCGGTCCCCATCGACCTCGAGCTCGGTTCGCTGCGGGCGCTCGTGATCAGCGGCCCGAACACCGGCGGCAAGACCGTTGCGCTGAAGACGATCGGACTGGCCGCGCTGCTGCACCAGTCGGGCCTGCGCCCTCCGGCGCAGGCGGCGTCGCTGCCGGTCTTCGACCAGGTGCTTGCCGACATCGGCGACCGGCAGTCGATCGAGATGAGCCTGTCCACGTTCTCCGGCCACCTGCGCACGCTCGTGGCAGTCCTCGACTGCGCCACTGACCGCTCGCTGGTGCTGCTCGACGAGGTAGCGGCCGGTACCGATCCCGAGGAAGGCTCCGCGCTCGCTCAGGCGCTCGTCGCCCGGCTGGCGCGGCAGGCGCGCCTGACGGTGGTGACGACGCATTACGGCGAGCTGAAGGAGTGGGCGAGTGCGACGGTTGGCGTGGCCAACGCCGCAACCGGCTTCGACCCTGAGACCGACGAGCCGCTCTACCGCGTCGCGCTCGGACGGCCGGGCGTCTCGCACGCGTTGCGCATCGCAGAGCGGCTCGGCCTCGACGGCGAGCTGGCGGCAGATGCCCGGAGTCGCATCGCTCCCGAGCGGCTGAGGGTCGCGGAGCTGCTCGCAGAGGCGGAGCGGGCGGAGCGGGAGGCGGTGTCGTTGCGCAGCGAGCTTGCCGATTCGCTCGGAAGCGTCCGGGTGCGTGCAGTGGAGCTTGAACGCGAGCTCGAGTCGGTTCGGGCCTCGGCAGAACGCGTGCGCCGGGCCGCGGTCGCAGACGCGGAGCGCGAGCTCGCCGGCGTGCGCGCGGAGCTGCGCTCGGTCCGTGACGAGCTGCGAGACGCACGTCGCCAGTCCAGCGAGCCGGATCAGGACCGGCTGCTCGGGTCGGCGGTCGAGCACGCGACGCGCGCGGAGCGTGCGCTGCGCGAGCTCGCCGGACCGCTGCCGCTCACGGCGCCGCTCGCCGAAGGCGATCCGGTGGAGGCGCCGGACGTCGGCGTTCGCGGCACGATCGCCTCGATCCGGGGCGGCGAGGCAGAGGTCGTCGGCGCAGCGGGGCAACGCGTCCGCATTCCACTGGCGCGCCTCCGGCCCGCACGGGAGCGCGTCACGGAGGAGCACACGCCGGCCGTTTCGGTACGTACCGCCGCACGGAGCGATGTCTCCGACCAGATCGACGTGCGCGGCCACTCGGGGCAGGAAGCGCGCGAGCACGTGCGCCGGCTCGTCGACGATGCTGTGCTTGCCGGCCTGCACGAGGTGCGCGTCGTGCACGGACGGGGCACCGGAGCGCTGCGCAGGGCTGTGCGGGAAGAGCTTGCGACGCATCCGCTCGTCGAGGCGTCCGAGCCGGACGCCGACGACGGCGCGACGATCGTCAAGCTGGGCTAGCGAGCTCCTAGAGCACAGCCGAAGGCGGCGCCGCGCGTGCCTGCACCAGCACTGCTGTGAGCACGATGACGCCACCCGCGACCGTCGCGGAGCCGGGACGCTCCGAGAGGAACGCCCAGACCCAGAGCGGTCCGAGCACGATCTCGAGCAGTGTGATCAGCGCCACCTCGCCCGCCGGGATCAGCCGGCCGCCGATCGTCAGCAACACGAAGCCCAGGCCGATCTGTGCGATGCCGAGAGTTGCCAGGAGCGACAGATCGAGCGGTCCCGCCTGGCCGGGGTGGGCGAACGGCGCGACGAGAACGACGACGGCGATCTGGGACAGGCAGGTCGCGGGTGCCATCGACACATCGCGACGATGGCGGGTGATCACGAGCGTCGCGGCGAACGACACGGACATCAGCAGCGACAGCGCCAGGCCGAGCGCGCTCGGGTGGCCCGGTCCGCCGACCATCAGCGCCACGCCCGCGAGCGCCACCGCCATCGCCACCCACGTCCGCCGTGCGACCGGGTCGCCGACCAGCGTGCCGAGCGCCGCGGCGAGTATCGGCGCGAGCGCCTGCATGAAGAGCACGTTGGCGACGGAGGCGTGGTTGAGGGCGACGAAGAACGACGCGGACGAGACGGCGAGCAGCGCAGCCACGGCGAGCCCGGCCCGGCCGGTCGCCCGGAACGCCCGCAGCACCCGTCCGCGCTCGGCCACCGTGACGTAGACGCCGAGGCCGACTACGGCGAAGAGCGCGCGCCCCGCGACCTGTGTGGGGACGTCGACGGTCAGCTTGCGCTGCAGGAGCCCGGCGGTCGACCAGGCGATCGCTGCGAGTGCGACGAACAGCCGGCCGCGCCGGTGCTGGGCAGCGAGATCGGCCATCACCGGCAGTCTCGCGATAGCCTCGGCGCAATGCTGCCGGAACGGAGCGACGTCGTCGTCATCGGCGGCGGGGTGATGGGGGCCGCCGCGCTCCACTACCTCGCACAGCTCGGCTGCGCCGCGCCCGTGCTCGTCGAGCGCGAAACGCTCGCGTCCGGCTCGACCGGTCACTGCGCGGGTGGTGTCCGCACCCTCTTCTCCGACGAGTTGAACGTCAGCATCGGCCTCGAGTCGATCCGGCGGCTCGAGCGGTTCGACGCCGACCTCGGCCAGCCGCTCGACCTCCGGCTGTGGGGCTACCTCTTCCTGCTCGACGACCAGGCCGACGTTGCCCGCTTCGAGGACGACCTGGCGCTGCAGGCGCGGTTCGACCTCGGGACGCGCCTGCTGACGCCCGAGGAGGCTCGCCGGGCCGTCCCGCAGCTCGAGGTCGGCGACCTGCTCGCGGCGGTGCTTTGCCCGGTCGCCGGCTACGTGACACCCGACCTCGTCGTGCAGGGCTACGCCCGCCGCGCTGTCGAGCGCGGGGCGCACATCGAGCAGTCGTGCCCGGCCGCCCGCATCCTGGTCGAGCACGGGCGCGTCGCAGGCGTCGAGACCGCACGCGGAACGATTCGCGCGGACCGGGTTGTCCTCGCCGCCGGCGTCTGGTCGCGCGAGCTCGCTGCGACGGCGGGCTTCGACCTGCCCGTCACGCCTGAGCGTCGCCACATGTGGTTCACCGACGACGCACCGGCATTTCCGCGCGAGCTGCCGCTGACGGTCGACTTCTCGACCGGGTTCTACTTCCACCGTGAAGGGGCGGCACTCGCCTTCGGGGGCCGCGAGCAGTCACTCGAGGAGCTCGCACCGATTGCTGCGCGGCGGCTGCCGGCGCTCGAGGAGCTCGGCGTGCGCTCGAGCACCTCCGGCTTCTACGAGCTGAGCCCGGATCACAACGCGCTCGTCGGAGAGGCGCCGGCGCCTGCCGGCCTCTTCTACGCGACGGGCTTCTCGGGCCACGGCTTCCAGCAAGGCCCCGTCATCGGAGAACACCTGGCTGAGCTTGCACTCGGCCGCCCGCCGACGTTCGATCTCCGCTCGTTCTCGGTCGAGCGCTTCGCGGGCGGCGAGGCGCGCGTCGAGCTGAACGTGGTCTAAGGGGCTTCCGGCGCCGGCTGCTCGGCCGGTGCGTCCGTGACGGGCAGCTCGGCCGGCTCGTCCAGCTCGCCTGCGTCCTCCGTCGTGGCCGGGAGCTCGCCGAGCGCGCGCGCGTCCTTCTTTGCCTGCTTGCGCTCGCGCTTCTCGCGCCGTGCCTGCTCCTTCTCGCGCTTGGCGATCGTCTCGGGTCTGCGAGATGCCATGTGCTACCTCCGCCGGGCGCGGGCGCGGCCTGCGCCCTGTTCGTCGACCACCGTCACGCCGATGGCGTGCGGGTTCTCACCCTCGGAGCCTTCTGAGCGCTCGAACGAGAGGTGCGTGCCCGCGCAGCGGTCGCCGAGCAGGTGCCCGGGCTCGAAACCCGCCTCCTCGACGAGCAGCCGCTCGCCATCCTCGGTGCGGATGAACCCGTGATGCTTTTCCGGGTTGAACCAGATCAGCCTGCCGCGCATGCGACTCCCTTCTGCGCGACGGGCGCGCGTCGAAGTGGAATTCAGGTGCGGGGGCTTGCGCCCCCGCACCAGCCTCGCATCGGCGCTAGGCCGAGACGACGGACACGTTCTGCGCCTCGGGGCCCTTGGCACCCTCGGCAGCGTCGAACTGCACCTTTGCGTTCTCGTCGAGGGACTTGTAGCCCTCGCCCGCGATCGCGCTGTGGTGGACGAACAGATCCTTGCCGCCTTCATCAGGGGTGATGAACCCGTACCCCTTGTCGGCGTTGAACCACTTGACGGTTCCTGTTGCCATGTACTTACACCTCCCTCTACCTGAAAGAACGGGCAGAGGTGGCGCTAAGACGGCGCAACCGGTACTCGCTCGAAGTAGGAGAATCCTACCAGGGATTGGCCAAATGTCTGCTCAGCCCAGGCTGCTGTTGCGCTTCGCCTCGGCGGCGCGCTTCTCGTTGCGCTTCTCCTTCAGGGACTTCTGCGGCTGCTTCTTTTGCAGCTTCTTCGGCTTGTCCGAGCCTTTCATCCCGTCCTCCTGACCGCGCTGTGCGTGAGTCTGAAGCGTAACGCTCGGGCTGGTCGTCGGCTCGTTCGGCGCCGGATCACGCTCCGGAGTCAGTCGCCGGGGGCCGACTCGAGGGCGCCGAGCAGGTTCAGTCGCACCCGTTCGAGATGTGTCCGCGTCGCATCTGTCGCCAGGTCGAGCTCGCGCACACGGAGCGCATCGACGATCTGGCGATGGTCCGCCTGGTAGGCCGCCCGGCGCTCGATCGAGTCGTTTCGCCGTTTCAGATTCCCCCACAGCTGCCCTTGCCGCGCCGCCTCGATGGCTGCGTACATGCGAACGAGCAAGTGGTTGTGGCTCGCGACGACGATGGCATGGTGAAACGCGAAGTCCCAGGCCTCGAACTCCTCGCCCGTCGCGGCCCCGGCGCCGCCCGCGAGCGTGCGGTCGATCTCCTCGAAGTCCCGAACCGTCGCGTTCGCGATCACCAGCGGCAGCACGTGGGGCTCGATCAGGTCCCGTGCGTCCATCACCCCTGCGGGGCCGATGTCGTTGTTGGCCCCCGCCGGCCCCGCAGTCGGATCGCCGCGCAGAAAGGTGCCGCGCCCGACCTCGCGCGAGACCCGGCCCGCCGCTTCGAGCACGTCGAGCGCATGGCGGACGGCCGACCGCGTCACGCCGAGCGATGCGGCGAGCTGCCGCTCGGTCGGGAGCCGTGACCCGGCTGTCGACCCGGCGCGCTCGCACTCGGAGAGGATCAGCGCCGCGAGGTCGCTGCCGCGAGGACGGTTCTCGGCTTGCGAAAGGAGCGGCGCCGCCGCAGTGTTGGTCGCTCTGGTCACGGAATTCGCCCAATTCTAACCTTTCTCAGCGACGTCTGGCCCGGCTGTCTCTTGACACCGTGTCAAGTGACCCTCTAGGCTCCCGCCCAATACAGCCTTTCGAACCAATGCTCAACCAATCTTGAGGGAGCGACATGAGACTTGCGACAGTCAATACCGCCCGCGGACAGCGGCTTCATGTGCGGACGGGATCCGGGCATGTCGATGTCGCAACGGCGCTCGGAGACGAGCGGTTCGCCGGTCTCGCGGCCGTGCTCGGTGACGACGCCGCGCTCGAACGGATCGCCGGCATCGGCGACCAGGACGCGGTCGAGATCGCGGAGCGCGACTTTGCACCCGCCGTGCCGGCGCCGCGCCGTGTTCTGTGCCTCGGCCTCAACTACCGGGAGCACGCCCTCGAGGGCGGCAGGGAGGTGCCGACCTGGCCCGAGGCGTTCGTTCGCGGGCCCGACTCGGTGGGCGCGCCCTACGGCGACCTCGTGCGGCCCGAGCTCTCTGAGCGCTTCGACTTCGAAGGCGAACTGGGCATCGTCATCGGCAAAGGCGGGCGCTACATCCCCGCGGCCGACGCGCTCGCTGCCGTTGCGGGGTTCGTCGTGCTCAACGACGGCTCCGCTCGAGAGTGGCAGCGCGCCGGGACCCAGTGGACCGCAGGCAAGAACTTCGACGGGACGATGCCGATCGGCCCTGAGGTCGTGACGGCCGACGAGGTCGACGTCTCCGACCTCGAGCTCACGACCATTCTCAACGGCGAGGTCATGCAGTCCGCGCGAACGTCGCAGATGATCGTCGACGTTCCGAGCACGATCGAGTTCTTCTCGTCGTTCACGACACTCAGGCCCGGCGATGTGATCGCGACCGGGACACCTGGCGGCGTCGGCTTCGCGCGGACGCCTCCCGTCTGGCTGACCCCGGGCGACGTGATCGAAGTGAC
>DATLQV010000007.1:0-2408 GCA_035534955.1 Gaiellaceae bacterium | reverse complement strand
AACATGCCGTCGGCGATCCAGCGGTCGATCTCGTGGAAGAGCTCGTCGACGAGCGTCTCGCTCGAGACCTTCTTGAGCACACGCCCGTGCGCGTAGACAAAACCCACGTCGCGACCGCCCGCAATCCCGAAGTCGGCGTCGCCCGCCTCGCCGGGGCCGTTGACCGCGCAGCCGAGCACCGCCACCTCGAATGCCTCCGGGTAGCTGCGCAGCCGCTCCTCGACGCGCTCGGCGAGCTGCTGCACGCCGACGTTGTCGCGGCCGCAACTCGGGCAGGCGATCATGATCGGCCCGCGCTCGCGCAGTCCCAGCGCCTTCAGGATCTCGAAAGCGGTCTTCACCTCTTCGACCGGGTCGGCGGTCAGCGACACGCGGATCGTGTCGCCGATTCCGTCGACGAGCAGCGCGCCCATGCCGACGGCGCTCTTGATCGACCCGGAGAACGGCGTACCGGCCTCGGTGACGCCGAGGTGCAGCGGGTACGGCACCTTCTCGGCGAGCAGCCGGTAGGCGCGGATCATCGTCGGAACGTGGCTCGACTTGACCGAGATCTTGAAGTCGCGGTAGTCGAGCGACTCGAGCAGGCGCACTTCCTCGAGCGCGGCCTCGACGAGCGCCTCGGCCTGATCCTGCTGCGCGAGCCCTTCGAGGTGCTTCGGCAGCGAGCCCGAGTTGGCGCCGATCCGCATCGGAATGCCCTTCGCCTTCGCGGCGCGCACGACCTGCTCGACCTTGTCCGGACCGCCGATGTTGCCGGGATTGATCCGCACCGCCGCCACCCCCGCCTCGATCGCACGGAGAGCGAGGCTGGCGTTGAAATGGATGTCGGCGATCACCGGCAGCGGTGAGAAGCGAACGATCTTCGGCAGCGCGTCGGCGTCCTCGCCCTTCGGCACCGCCACGCGCACGATCTCGCAGCCGGCACTCGCGAGGGCTGCAATCTGCGCTGTCGTCGCCTCGACGTCATGCGTCTTGGTCAACGTCATCGACTGAACGACAGGCGGAGCACCACCGCCGATCTGGACGCCGCCGACCGTTACCGAGCGCTTGCTGGCCACGGCCTCAGGGTACCCGCGTCAGCCGCCGCTGCCGAACAGGTCGTTGCGCAGTCCGAAGTACATCAACACGGCGAACAGGGCCAGCCCGATCACGCTGTAGCGGATGTAAACGGTCTGCGCGAACGTGCGGCCGCGCACCTTCTCGACGAGCGCCATCACGATGTGGCCGCCGTCGAGCGGCAATACGGGCACGAGGTTGAGCAGGCCGAGCGCCAGGCTGACGAGCCCGAGCACGAACAGAAAGTCACGCAGCCCTTGCCGCCATGCCTGCGCCGACACACGCACGATCCCCACCGAGCTCGAGACCTGGTTTGTGTCGCGCCCCGTCGCAAGGTGGCCGATGCCGCGCACAGTGCCCGTGGTGACCGACCACGTCAGCCGCACCGAGTCGGCGGCGGCGGCCGGCAACGACTCTCCGCGCCCTGTGCGCGACTCGATCGCGATCCCGATTCGGTACGCGCCTTGTGTCAGCCGGGCGCGCAGCGGCCCCACCGTCAGCCGGCGGCCGTTGCGGGCCACGACGAGGCGGAACGGCCGGCCGTTCGTGGCGCGGATGTGCGTGGCGATGTCCTTCGGCTGGACCGGCGTGCCCGCGACGCTCAGCACCCGGTCGCCGGCGTGCAGTCCGGCGGCCGCCGCCGGCGTTCCGGCGAGGACCTGGCCGATCACGTTCGTCTCCCGCGTCGAGGAGACCACAAAGAGGCACGCAAAGAGCACGAACGCGAACACGAGGTTCACGGCGGGCCCGGCGGCGATCGCCACCAGTCTGCGCCAGGTCGACTGCCGCCAGTAGGCATCCGGTGCGAGCGCCCACTCGATCTCCTGCAGCATCCGCGAGCGGCCGATCTCCGGGCGGATCTCTGCGAGCGCCGCAAGGGCCGCGTCGTCGTCGCCGTCCTCGATCGCCAGGTCCAGGCGCGCCAGCTCGGCGCGCAACCGCTCGCGCTGCTCCGGCAGCAGGCTCGCCGCCAGGTCGCCCGGCGACGGGCGGTTCATGCCGGGAATCTTCACGTAGCCCCCGAGCGGAATGGAGCCGATCCCGTACTCCACGCCGCGACGTGTCGTCTTCGCGATCGGCGGACCGAAACCGAGGTAGAACTTCCGCGGCGTCATGCCGACCGCCCGCGCGGCGAAGAAGTGCCCCGCCTCGTGGATCATCACGAGCAGCGCCAGCCCGACGATCGCAGCGGTCAGGCCCATACCCGCTCCGGCGCCGGCGAAGCCGGCACCTCCGCTCCCTGTGCGGCTCCGTCGAGCCTACGCCGCATGCCGCTCCAGCGCCGGCGAAGCCGGCACCTCCGCTCCCTGTGCGGCTCCGTCGAGCCTACGCCGCATGCCGCTCCACCGCCG
>DATLQV010000006.1:0-9459 GCA_035534955.1 Gaiellaceae bacterium | reverse complement strand
CGTCCCCAGTTGTCGACATAGCGCGTCAGGGGAATCTCCGCGTCGAGCGCGTTCACGCGCCACGCGTAGGCATGCGCGAGCATCGAGCGCATGAACGGGACGTCTGCGTGCGAGCCCGTGCGAATCACGCGACGTTCACAGTGCGAGCGCGGGCTCTTCGACGAACTGCTTGACCGTGCGCAGGAAGTCCGCCGCCTCCGCGCCGTCGACAGCCCTGTGGTCGACCGTCAGCGTCATCGACATGACCGGCCGCACTTCGACGGCGCCGTCGCGGACGACCGGCGTGTTGACCGTCGCGCCGACCGCCAGAATCGCCGCCTGCGGCGGATTGATGACAGCCACGAACTGCTCGATGCCGAACATGCCGAGGTTCGAGATGGTGAAGGTGCCGTCCTCCAGGTCGGTTGCCGTCAGCCTGTTTTCGCGTGCGCGGCCGACTACCTCCCCGCGAGCGGCAGCGAGCTCGGCCAGCGTCAGCCGCTCGACGCTGCGCAGCACCGGCACGACGAGCCCCTGCGGCGCTGCGACCGCGATCCCGACGTTGGCCGTCGGGAAGCGCAGCAGCGCATCCTCGGTGTACTGCACGTTGACGTCGCGGTGCCGCATCAACGCGTGCGCGCACACCTTGGCCAGCAGGTCGGTGACGGTGACGCGCACCTCGGGGTCGAGCTCACGCGCCCGCGCGACGAGATCGTTGGCGCGCGTCATGTCGGCGCTGACCGTGAGCTGGAAGACGGGCGCCTGCCAGGCGGCGGTGAGCCGGCGCGCAATCGTCTTGCGGATCGAGGTGAGCGGCACCGACTCGACCTCGCCGCTTCGCGCCGCGACCGGCGCCGGCCCGGCCGCCTGACCGGCCTCGACGTCCTCGGCGACGATGCGACCGTCGGGGCCCGTGCCCCGGAGCGAGCGCAGGTCGACGCCGCGCTCACGCGCGATCCGGCGCGCAAGCGGCGAGGCCTTGATGCGGCCACCGTTCCTTGCGGGCGCTTCCGCCGGCGCGGAAGCGCTAGCGGGCACGGTCTTCTCCGCGACGAGCTGCAGCGATTCACGAGCGGAAGCGGCGACAGCCGGTTCCGCGTCGGCGATCTCCTCACCGGCTGCGCCGATCCAGGCGATCGTCTGGCCGACCGGCGCCTCGCCCAGAGGCAGAACGATCTTCAGGAGCACGCCCGCGAAGTCGGACTCGACCTCCTGGGTGACCTTGTCGGTGTCGATCTCGAAGAGCGGCTCGCCCTTCACGACGGTGTCGCCCTCGGACTTCAGCCACTTGTTGATCGTCCCGGCCTCCATGCCCTGGCCGAGACGCGGGAGCTTCACCTCGTTTGCCATCGCGCCGGGCCTACGCCTTCCCCACTGTGCGCTTGATCGCGGCGTACACGTCATCTGCGTTCGGAACGATGAAATTCTCCATCACCGGCGCGAACGCGAGTGGCGCGAACCGTGCGCCGACGCGCTCGATCGGCGCGTCGAGGTAGTCGAAGGCCTTGTACTGGAGCATGGCGGCGACCTCGGCGCCGAAACCCATGCGCGTGACGGCCTCGTGCGCTACGACCACGCGGTTCGTCTTGCGCACCGACGCGACGAGTGCGTCCTCGTCGAGCGGCTGCAACGTGCGCGGGTCGATCACCTCCACCGAGATGCCGTCCTCCCCGGCGCGCTCTGCGGCCTCCACCGAGAGATGCACGAGGGGGCCGATCGAGATCACCGTCACGTCGGTGCCCTCGCGGATCGTGCGTGCCTTGCCGAGCGGGATCGGCTCGAGCTCGTCGGGCACGTCACCCTTCACCGGGTAGAGCAGCCGGTGCTCGAAGAAGATGACAGGATTGTCGTCGTAGATCGACGACCAGAGCAGGCCTTGAACGTCCTCGGGTGTGGACGGGTAGGCGACGATCAGGCCGGGCACGTGTACGAGCCACGCCTCGAGCTGCTGCGCGTGTTGCGCTCCCGGCGACCAGCCGGCGCCGCCCTGTGTGCGGATCGTCAGCGGCACCTTGACCTGTCCGCCCGACATGTAGCGGTGCTTGGCCGCCTGATTGACGATCTGCTCGAGCGAGAGCGTCAGGAAGTCCTCGTACATGATCTCGACGACCGGGCGCATACCGGCCATCGCCGCGCCGATGCCGGCGCCGACGATCGCCATCTCCGAGATCGGCGTGTTACGGACGCGCTCGGGGCCGAACTCCTCGAGGAGCCCCTGCGTCACGCCCATCGAGCCGCCCATCTCGGCGATGTCCTCGCCCATGATGAAGACGTCGTCGTCGCGGCGCATCGCGCCCGCGAGCGTGTCGCGGACGGCTTCGCGGTAGGTGATCTCAGGCATAGACGTTGAGGAGCGCGTCTTCGGGCTTCGGGTCGGTGCCGTTCTGGGCGAACTCGAGCGCGGCGTCGACGATGCCCTGCGCCTGCGCGTCGAAGCTCGCGAACTCTTCGTCGTCGAGCGCGAGCCGGTCGCGCAGCCGGGCGATCGGGTCGTGGTCGGCGGCCTCCTGGCGATCCTCCTTCGTGCGGTAGACCTGCGCGTCGCCGATGAAGTGGCCGTGCATCCGGTAGGTCTCGATGTCGAGGAACACCGGTCCCTCGCCGGAGCGCGCGAAGTCGAGGGCGTCGAGCGCGGCGTCGTACACGGCCTCGACGTCCTGCCCGTCGACCTTGAGCGAGCGCATGTCATAGGCGAGCGCCCGCTTCGACATGTCGTCCCACACCGGCGAGTGCTGCCATCCCGGCGTCGACTCGGCCCAGTGGTTGTTCTCGCAGACGAACACCGTCTTGGTCTTCCAGAGCTGCGCCAGGTTGAGCGACTCGTGGAACGTGCCGATGTTCGTGGCGCCGTCGCCGAAGAACGCGACCGCGACGCGCGCCTCATCGCGCAGCTTGAACGCGAGCCCGGCGCCGGTGACGGCCGGCAGCCCGCCACCGATCACGGCGTTCGCGCCCCAGTTGCCGCGCTCGACGTCGTAGAGATGCATCGAACCGCCGTAACCGTGCGAGCAACCTTCGGTTTTCCCGTAGAGCTCGGCCATCACGGCGTTCGGATGCGTGCCGCGGGCGAGCGTGTGCCCGTGCGCGCGATGCGTGGACGCGAAAATGTCGCCGTCTGCCATCGCCTGGCACACACCGACGGCCGTCGCCTCCTGGCCGATCGCGACGTGCAGGAAGCCCGGCAGGTCGCCGGCACGGAAGCGCTCCTCCACCTTCTCCTCGAAGCGCCGGATCAGGAGCATCTCGCCCAGAAAGTCGCGGAGCGTCTCCTGGTTGAGGGCGCGTTTCTTCTCGACCTTGGCCAAAGCTCCGGCAGTGTACGTTTCGACCATGAGTGTGGCGGAGCAGTGGAAAACACTTGGATCCGAGTTGCCGTCGGGGTGGACGAGCGCGTCGCTGCGACTCGAACTGGGCGACGAACAGAGCGCCGACGCGGCGGCTGCAGCATTGGCTCCGGCGGGCCCTTACCGCCTGTCACCGACGACGTTGCAGTTTTCGGTCGCCCGCGACGGGACCGCTCTCGGACCCGACGCGATTGCACGTGGTCTCGCCCGCGTGCCTCTCGGCACCCTCTCGCTGTCGAATTCAGACGTTGCGACGAAGCCGGCCGAACGTGAGGTGACTCCGCTCGCGGCGGCGTGGGACGCGGCGATCGCAGGCCTGCCCGCCGACTGGAGCGACCTGTACGCCGAGGTCGAGTTCACCTCGAGCGACTACGTCGAGCCGGCTGCGGTGCTCTGCATTCAGATGAACCCGCGCCGCGACGGCCTGCGTCCGGCCTTCCGGTTCCGCGCAGCGCGTCGCGCGGGGTACGGCGTCGCGCCGGGGATGGCGCGCCGCTGCTTCGAGCGCTGCGACGAGAAGGACATTCGCGGCACGATCACCGCACTGCGCGTGCTCAGCGACACGCAACACGCCGCCACGCAGGGTCCCGTCTGGCTCGTCGGCGGCAAGACGATCTGAGTTGACGGACGCGCTCGCCCTCGCGGCTCGCGTTCGCGACGGCGAGGTCGCTCCGCGCGAGCTCGCCGAAGAGACGATCGGCCGGATCGAGGCCACAAACCCGCGCCTCAACTTCCTCGTCACAGACTGCTTCGAGCAGGCGCTCGCGACCGAGCCGCGCGACGGCCCGTTCCGCGGCGTGCCGATCCTGATCAAGGACCTGAACGAGACGGGCGGCGTGCGCACGACATTCTCGTCACGCGCGTTCGCGAACTACGTGCCGGCGGCCGACGCGGCGGTCGTGCGTCGCATCAAAGACGCCGGCTTCGTCGTGCTCGGGAAGTCGAACACACCCGAGTTCGGATTAACCGCAGTGACCGAGTCGGTGCTGAACGGCGTGTGCCGCAACCCATGGGACACGGATCGCACGCCGGGCGGCTCGTCGGGCGGAGCGGCCGCGGCGGTCGCCTCCGGCACGATGCCGCTCGCGCACGGCTCGGACGGCGGCGGGTCGGTGCGAATTCCCGCGTCGTGCTGCGGCCTCTTCGGGATCAAGCCGTCGCGCGGCCGCGTGTCGCCGGCACCCTACGTCAGCGGCTCGCTCGAACTGTCGCAGAGCGGCCCGCTGTCGGTGACGGTGCGCGACGCCGCCGCGTTCCTCGACGCGATCGCTGGTTACGAGACCGGCGACGCGCACTGGGCACCGCCGCCGGAGCGGCCGTTCCTCGAAGAGGTCGGCGCCGATCCCGGCACGCTGCGGATCGCGTTCGCCACCGAGCCGCCGATCCCGCACGAGATCGACCCGCGGGTCGTCGACGTGGCGCGGCAGGCGGCAGACGCACTCGCCGCGCTCGGGCACGAGGTGGTCGAGGGCGGCCCGCAGTGGTCGGACCAGGCGCTGCTCGGCGGCTTCGCAAAGATCTGGCAGGTCGGGCCGGCGATGTTCCCTGTCTCCGACCTGTCGCTCTTGGAGCCGCTCAACCGCGCGCTCGCGGAGACGGCGCACCAGACGTCGAGTGTCGTCTTCGCGCAGGCGGTCGCCGGCCTGCAGCGGATGGCGCGGCGTGTCGTCTCGTTTTGGGACGACGTCGACGTCGTGCTGACACCCGGCCTCGGCCGGCTGCCGGTGCCGGTCGGCTGGATGTTCGAGCCCGACGACCCGTGGGAGCAATTCCGGCGCGGCGGCGCGTTCACACCGTTCACGCCGATCGTCAACGTCACCGGACAGCCGGCGGCGATGGTGCCGTTCGGCGTCGTCGACGGGCTCCCCGTCGGCATACAGTTGATCGGTCATCCGGCCGGAGAGGCGGCGCTCTTCCGGCTCGCCGCGCAAATCGAGGAGGCACACCCGTGGGCGCAGCGTCTTCCGTCGTTCCCGGCGGGCGACGGAGGGGCGTCGATCCGGTGATCGGGAAGCTGCGCCAGAGCCTCGCCCACCGTATGTCGCGCATCGCGCTGCTCGCGGCGGCCGCCGACCAGCATCGCAGCGCTGTACCCGACGTCTCCGGCACGGTCGAGTTCGAGACGAGCTTCGGCACGCTCTACCTCGATGCGTCGGACACGGTGATCACGCCGGGGCTCGTGGCGATCGGCGAATGGGAGCCGGGACTCACCTCGTACTTCGGCGCCTACCTGAAGCCGGGCATGACGTTCCTCGACCTCGGCGCGCACGTGGGCTACTTCTCGTGCCTCGCAGGGCGACTCGTCGGCCCGCGTGGGCTCGTCGTCGCGTTCGAGCCGAACCCCCGCAACTACGAGCTGCTGCTCGCCAACGTCTGGCGCAACGGGCTGACCAACGTCGTCTGCTTCCCGTGGGCGGTCTCCGACCGCGCCCAGATCGCCTCGCTCTATCTCTCGGATGGGAACAGCGGCGACCACCGCATCTTCGCGCACGGCGATCGCAAGAGCGTGCCGGTACGCGCCGTCGCGCTCGATTCGCTGGAGGCGCTGCGGCCGCCGGTCGACGTGGTGAAGATCGACGTGCAGGGAGCCGAGGAGGCCGTCTTCCGCGGCGCCGAACGGTTGCTCGCCGCGTCGCCCGAGGCGCTCGTCGTCGCGGAGTTCTCGGTCAACGAGGCGACGGCGTTCGGCAGCGACCCGCGCGCGCTGCTCGCCTACTACCGCTCGCTCGGGTATCAGGTTCGCGCACAGCACCCGGAGGAGCGCGAGGTGCTCGCGCTGAGCGACGACGAGATCCTCGCCCACTGCGCCGGCGAGGGCGGGACACTCCACACGAACCTGCTGCTCAGCCGATCGCCGCGTTGAGCTCTGCCGCGAGGGCGAGCGCGCCCTCCGCGTCCTCGGCGATCGCGAGGCAGGTGTCGTCACCGGCGATCGTGCCGACGAGCAGCGGATGGTCGCAGCGGTCGAGCGCGCGGGCGATCGCCGGGGCGGAGCCGATCTCGGACTGCAGCACGACCACGTTCTGCGCGGCCACCGCCCGGCGACCGAACTGGGCGAGCAGCGAGTTGAGCGTCTCCCGTGGGTCGGCCCGCCGCTCCCTGCTCGGCACGACGTAGCGCAGCCGGCCGAGCGGGTCCCGCGCCTTCTCGAGGCCGAGCTCGCGGATGTCGCGCGACACCGTCGCCTGCGTGACGATGCAGCCCGCGCTGCGAAGCGCTCCGAGTAGCTCCTGTTGCGTCGCGATCCTCAACCGCTCGACGAGGCTTGCGACGAGCTTCTGGCGGTCGGCCTTGCCGAGCTGATGCTCGATCTGCACCCGACCAGCATTCCCTATCGGCGTTCGGGCCCGCAAGCACCTCGAGACATGCCGCGCCGAGCCACGACGGAGCTGACCCCGGAGGCGTCCTTCCGCGGACGGTGCCAGGCACCATCGGAAGTGCCACGAACGTGTGCCGAAAGTGGAATCTCTCGCCCGGACACCTTGCGGTTCGGAGGGTTCTTCGGCAATCTCAGAGGACTGGGGCGGGATGCCCTGGTCGGTGCCAGGCACCGACCGAAGTGCGGCACAGTCGCCGCGTCAATCTAGAGGTCGGACTCGTTTGAGATCGCTTCCAGTGCCTAGCGCCGGAGGGCTGCGAAGGCGCAGGGTGTAGAAGCTCAGCCGCGCAGGTCGGCGCCGAACTGGGCGGCCAGCGCTTCGACGACCGCGCTGCGGAAGCGCCTCGCATCCTCGTCCGAAAGCGTCCGCTCGGACGACTGGAACGCCACCGCGAACGCGACCGACTTCTTCCCCGCCGGGATCTGGTCGCCCCGGTAGTCGCTCAGGAACCGCACCTCGCGCAGCTCAGCGCCGGCCGCCTCGCGCGCCGCGGCGAGCAAGTCGCCAGCCGCCACGCCCTCGTCGACGACGAAGGCGAGATCGAGACGAAGCGGCGGGAACGTGATCACGTCGCGGAAGAGGATCCGCTCGGGCACGAGCGCGAACAGCTCCTCGAGGTCGAGCTCGAACGCGCTCCACTCGCCGTCGAGGCCGATCGGGCCGTGCTGGCCAACCCACCCCGACTGCACGCGCGCCCCGAGCGGCGAGCCGCCCAGCACCTGCGCCCGCTCGAACACCGGCTCGATCTGCAGTGCCTCGAACACGGCCTCGACGACGCCCTTCGCACGGAAGAATCCACCCTGGACGATGCCGCCGAGCCGCCAGCGCTCGCCGTCCGCCAGGTACACGTGCGCAACCTCGAAGAGCTCGACGTCGTGGTTTCCCATGTCGACGTTGTGCCGCGCGGCGCCGAGCAGGCCGACGGACAGCGTCGTCCGCAAGAGCTTTTGCTGAGAGCTGAGCGGGACGGGCAGCTCGCGCGCGTTCGAGTCGGGGTCCTCGGGCTGCAAGGAATAGGTGTAGGCCTCGAAGAGACCGGCGCCCACGAGCACGTCCTCGACCTGGCGTCGCAGCCGCTGGGAATGGTTGAGCCGCCCGAACATCGCCTGGCGGCGCGGCAATGTCGCGGGCACGTCCTCGAGCCGGAAGCGCGCGACCTCCTCGACCACGTCGATGTCGCGGCGCACGTCGCGCGCACGCCATGACGGCACCGTCACCTCCCACCTCTTGCCGACCCCGAAGCCCAGCCGCTGCAGCCGCTCGCGCTGCTCGCTCTCGCCGAGCTCGAGGCCGAGCACCTCGTTCGTGTACCCGGGACGGAACGCGATCACCGGTGGCGCCGGCAGCTCGCCGCGCACCTCGCTCTCCCCCGTGAAGCGTGCGCCCGCGAGCCCGACGAGCAGCTCGGAGGCATAGCGCGCGGCCGCCTCTGCCAGCTCCGCGTCGACGCCCTTCTCCCACCGCGTCTGGCCCTCGGAGCGCATGCGATGTCGCTCACCGCTCGAGAGGATCGTCAGCGGCTCGAAGTTCGCCGCCTCGAGGAGCACCGTGGTCGTCGCGTCGGAGACTTCCGTGTTCTCGCCTCCCATCACGCCGGCGAGCGCGACGGGCCGCTCGCCGTCGGCGATCACGAGATCAGTCGGGTCGAGCTTCCGCGCAGTGCCGTCGAGCGTGACGATCTCCTCGCCTGGACGCGCGCGCCGCACGACAATCCGGCCTTCCGCGAGCTTGTCGTGGTCGAACGCGTGCAGCGGGCTGCCGAGAGCGAGCATCACGTAGTTCGTCACGTCGACCACGTTCGAGATCGGCCGCATCCCGGCGCCGACCAGGCGCGCCTTCAGCCACAGCGGCGAGCTCGCGACAGCGACGTCGCGGAAGAGACGCCCGATGTAGCGCGGGCAGCCGACCAGATCATCGATCTGCACGTCGACGGCTTCGTCGCCGTCGCGAGACGGCCCGCTGCCCGGCATGGGCGCGAGCGTCGCCCCTGTCAGCGCCGCGACCTCGCGGGCGATCCCATAGACCGACGTCAGGTCGGGGCGGTTGTAGAGCGTCTCGATCTCGAGCACGTCGTCGCCGAGCGGCAGCACCTCGGCGAGGGGCGTCCCCGCCTGCAGCTCGTCGGAGAGCAGCATGATCCCGCCGTGGTCCTGCCCGAGCTCGAGCTCGCGCTCCGACAGGATCATCCCGTCGGAGACCTCGCCGCGGAGCTTGCGCTTCTCGATCGTGAACTCGCCGCCCGGCATGACACCACCCGGGACGACGACGGCGACGGTGGCGCCGGCGCCGAAGTTCCATGCGCCGCACACGATCGAGCGCGGCTCGCCCTCGCCGACGTCGACCTTCGTCAACTGCAGCTTGTCGGCGTTCGGATGCTTGTCGGCTTTGAGCACCTTGCCGACCACGAAGTGGCGCAGGTTGTCGCCGGCCGGAACACCGTGGCGAACGATGCGGTCGACCTCACAGCTCGTGAAGACGAGCTGCCGCGCGAGCTCCTCGACCGGCAGGTCGAACTCGACGTAGTCGTGCAGCCACGAGACGGGGACCTTCATGGCTAGAACTGCCCCAGCACGCGCAGGTCGTTCTCCCAGAAGGCGCGCAGGTCGGGCAGGCCGTGCCGCAGCATGGCGATGCGCTCGACGCCGAACCCGAACGCGAAGCCCTGCCACTCGGCGGGGTCGAGGTCGACGTTGCGGAATACATCGGGGTCGACCCAGCCTGCGCCGCCCATCTCGATCCAGCCCGAGTGCTTGCAC
>DATLQV010000005.1:0-8320 GCA_035534955.1 Gaiellaceae bacterium | reverse complement strand
CATCGTCGCTTGTCAGCTCGGCGCCGCGTTCGCGATCCGTGCGACTCGCGTGTCGCTGTTCCAGCTCGGCGTCCTCTCCAACCCCCAACTGCTGCGCGGCACTGCGTTCGCTCTGGCGTTCGCCGCCGCCATCGTCTACGCGCCGCCACTGCAGGCGCTGTTCAACACGACCGCGCTGCCGGCGCAGGATCTCGGGATTCTCGCATGCTTCCCGCTGATCGTCTGGGGCTCCGACGAGCTGTGGCGGTGGCGGGCGCGGTCGCGGCACGCCTCCCGCGGGTCCACATCGGATGTACGGCCTGTCACCGGCTGACGGCTCCGGCCCGCGCCCGTTCGGTCGGCCGCCAACGACGACGCACGCCGCCGCGCCGCGAGGCCCGGTCCTCAAGCTGCGTACCGGCTCATTCGCGCCTGAGCGAGATCCCGAGGTTGGGCGCGATGATCGACGCGACATACCGTGGCCACACCATCGCTCCATGGCAGCGGAAGCTGACAGTCTCGCCGTCGGCTACGTCGAACGGCTCGGCGCGGCTTGAGTGTCGGCCGGCCCTGATCTGGAGGGTGCGACGGCCGGGCTCGACCGGCACCTCGACCGTCTGATGCCAGTCGATCGATCCGACGCTGCGGCCGTCGACGACGATCTCGAATCGCCCGCGTCGCAGCTCTATGCCGACACCCTGCCGCTTCAACACGAGCGTTGCTGGCATCGCCGATCTCCCTTCTTCACAAGCGCCCTCTGCTCTCGAGGCTGATCGCAGGCTGCGCAGCGCTTGGGATTCGCCTCACGTTCGCGCTCCTGTGACCAGCCGTTCGCGGTCGAACATCGCCGCTACCGCCCGCCACCCGAGCACGTCGACGATCAGCAGTGCCGCCGCAAGAGCGAGTGCGAGGCCGGTCGACGGCGTGATCACCTTGAACTGCATCAGGGCGACGACCGCGAGCGGAGGGATGCTGGCGAACACGCTGAGCTGCTGGGCGACGCGGATATCGGTCGAGCGAGCGGAGATCGCGATCCCGACCCAGATCGACCAGCCGGCGAGCAACGGCGTGAACAGATCGCCTCGCTTCGCCAGCGCGGGGTGACGATCTTCCTGACCACGCACCGGCTTGAGGAGGCCGAGCAGCTGTGCGACCGGGTGGCGATCCTGAACACGACGATGCGACTGATCGGCCGGCCTGACGAGCTGCGCGCGCAGCTGTTCAAGAGATCCTTGGACGTGCGGATTCACGCGCCGCTGGACGATCCGGAGGCGGTCTTCGGTGCTGTGCTCGAGGTCGAAGGATGGGAGCAGGCGCCATCCGGCTATACGCTCACCGTGCCACAAGATGGGCTGTCCCCCATGCCGGCAACGTCCACGGCGCAGCGTAGTCCGAGGCCACGTCGTCACTGCGTGAACGCGCTGCGTCCCCGAATCGCCGAGTCGTGAACATTTGCTGCCCGAGGAAGTCCTGACTGCCGCGCTCCCGAGCTCGGACACGCCAAGAAGTCCGACGAAGAGCTCGTTTCGTTGGGCCGCGCTATTCCCGCGCCGCCAGGACCAGTGACCTCCCGTGCGCGGAAAGCAGGCTGGTCGCATTTCGTCTCGTCCGGGCTGACGAGACACGGCGCGTGACGGCAGGACGAGCGCGCGTAGTTCTCCGCACCGCCTCGCTGGGAACCCCCGATGGCGCGGAGCGTGACCGGCGATAGGTTCGGCGGCACGATGAACGCCGCCAGCTACAGGCGCCGGCGATGACCGCCCTCGGAGTGGTCTTGGTTGCGGCCGCCTTCGTCGGGCTGCTGGCTGAGGCGCACCTGTCGAGCGGCGGGCTGATCGGCGCGTTCGCGGGTGCGGCCGCGATCGGCGGTATCGCAGTCCTGCTGGCCGGAGCGGGCGCCGGCGTGGTCGCCGTCGTCGCCGTCACGGTGTGCGCCGCGGTCGCGACCATCACCCTGCTGCTGGTGTTCAGACGGCGGATCCTACGGCCGCTGCGGGCTCGCCCACACACCGGCCGGGAGGGACTCGTCGGTCACCTCGGCGTCGTTCGTGCAGTCGGAGGCCCCGAGACACAGGTGTTTGTCGACGGTTCGCTCTGGCGCGCGGCGCCCGACCCGGTGCACCAGGAAGGCGAACTGCGCAACGGCGACCGCGTCGTCATCGAAAGCGTCAACGGCTTGACCTTGCGCGTGCGCTTGGCCGAAGAATGGGAGCTGCAGCAATGATCGTCACGATCCTCGTCATCGTCATCGCCGCCCTGCTGCTGCTCGGGTTGACCCTCGCAGCGGCGTCCGTTCGCATCCTGCGCGAATACGAACGTGGTGTCGTCTTCCGGCTCGGGCGGCTGCTCGAACAGAAGGGCCCCGGCGTCGTGTTGCTGATCCCGTTCATCGATCGGATGGTGCGCGTCAGCCTCCGCACCGTCACGCAACAAATCCCGCCGCAGGAAGTGATCACCCGCGACAACGTTCCCGCCCGCGTCACCGCTGTCACCTACTTCCACGTCGTCGACCCCAACCGCTCGGTTGTTGAGGTCCAGGACGTGCTCGCCGCCACATCGCAGATCGCGCAGACGACGCTACGCTCGGTGCTCGGCAAGGCCGAGCTCGACACGCTGCTCGCCGAGCGCGAGCGGCTCAACGAGGATCTCCAGAAGATCATCGACGACCAGACCGAGCCGTGGGGCATCAAGGTCACCGCCGTCGAAATCAAGGACGTCGAGATCCCCGACGACATGCAGCACGCGATCGCCCGCCAAGCCGAAGCCGAACGCGAACGCCGCGCAAAGATCATCAACGCCGAGGGAGAGTTCCAAGCCGCCGCCAAGCTGCACGAGGCCGCCGACGTGATCAGCCGCAACCCGGTGACGATCCAGCTGCGCTACCTCCAGACACTGCTGGAGATCGGCAGCGAACAGAACTCGACGATCGTCTTCCCATTGCCGATCGACCTGATCGGACCCCTGATGGCAGCCGTCGACCGCAGAGGCAACGACGCAGCGACGATGCCGCCTACCGGGGGCGAAATCGCCGCCGCCCGCAACGTCCAGCCCGAGGGCACCGTATCCACGTGAGCCCCCACGGCACAGGTCACATGCGCTCTCATCATCCGGTGCGGCCTGTGCCCGACGCAGTCGGTGGCAGGCCACGGCGAGCCGGCAGGCAGGCGTCAGCCGAACCCAGCTGCCTGAGTGACATGACTACAGATAGGAGATCGAGATGAAAGCGCTCGTGTACCACGGTCCCGGCGAACGCGGCTGGGACAGCGCTGATGATCCGACGATCATCGACCCGACCGATGCGGTCGTGCGGATCGACACTTCGACGATCTGCGGCACCGACCTGCACATCCTCAAAGGCGACGTGCCCGAGACAACCCCCGGGACGATCCTCGGCCACGAGGCCGTGGGAACGGTGGTCGAAGTCGGCGCCAGCGTCACCACCGTCGCGCCGGGAGACCGTGTCCTGCTCTCGTGCGTGAGCTCGTGTGGTCGCTGTCGCTACTGCAAGGAAGGACGCTACGGCCAGTGCCTGGGCGGCGGCGGCTGGATCTTCGGGCACCTGATCAACGGTCTGCAGGCGGAGTATGCGCGCGTTCCGTTCGCCGATAACTCCGTCTACAAGGTCCCCGAGGAGCTCAGCGACGAACAGGTGCTGTTCCTCGCCGACATCCTCCCTACGTCCTTCGAGGTCGGCGTGCTCAACGGCAAAGTCGCGCCGGGCGATACCGTCGCGATCGTGGGCGCCGGGCCGATCGGCCTCGCTGCGATCCTCACGGCAAAGCTCTACACCCCCGGACAGATCGTCGCGATCGACCTCGCCGACAGCCGCCTCGAGGGCGCGCGCCGCTTCGGCGCCGACGTTGCGATCAACAACAGCCACGTGGACGCCGTCGCCGCGGTGATGGAGCTCACGGACGGTCTCGGTGCCGACGTCGCGTTCGAGGCGGTCGGCGTGCCCGCCACCTTCGAACTGGCCACCGAGCTGATCCGCCCCGGCGGCCGCGTCGCCAACATCGGCGTGCACGGCCACCCCGCGACGCTGCACCTCGAGAAGCTGTGGATCCGAGACGTCACGATCACCACCGGCCTGGTCGACACATTCAGCATCCCGCAGTTGCTGCGCCTCATCGCAAGCGGCCGGCTTGACCCCTCGGTGTTCGCGACGCACCGGTTCTCACTCGAGGACACGATGGCCGCCTACGACACGTTCGCCGACGCCGCCAACACCGGCGCACTGAAGGTCGTTCTCCAAGGCGCCGAAGCCGAGACCCTAGCTACATCGCGCGCCGGAGCGCTCGTCGCCCACTAGGCAACCCACCGCCTCGAGCCGGCTCGGATTCCCCCGTGCCGAGCCGGCTCGACCGGGGGCCACGCACCCCCAAGAGCGAAACGCCGCGACCACGTTCAGACTGGGCGTCGCCGCCGTGTGCTTGGGTAAGCCTGAGCAGCACAGCACGTGTGCGTTCGGCGCCGATCGCCGTTGGATGGCGCCCACACAGCGCCTATATAGCGCCTATTCGCAGAGACCTCCCTTATATCGGGGAGACAGGATTTGAACCTGCGACCGCCCGGCCCCCAGCCGGATTTGCAGAGGTTCCCTGGGGTCGACAACCCCTGTATTTGGGCGTCTTAGGTACGCCTAAATACGCTAAGATCCTCTGGAAATGGTACACAAACGGTACACGGGCCCTACTTTCCGGCCGACCGATTCGCGGATCCGGAGGGTAGCGTGACCAGCCCGGGTCGTAACCGCCGGCGGGAGTACGGCACCGGGGCACTCATCGTGCGCGGCTCCTCCTGGCTGGGGTTGTGGTACGACGAGAACGGCCGGCGAGTCCAGCGCACGGTCGGCGACGTGCGGATCCCAGGGGTGCGAGACGGGCTGACCAAGGCGCAGGCCGAGCGCGCCTTGCGCAAGCTGCGCGAGGCCGAGCGACCGGAAGCGGTCGGGGCGCGCGTCACGGTCGAGCAGGCGGGGCGCGACTTCTCACGGCGGCTTGAGCTGCGCGGCCGCAAGAAGTCCCACCGCCTCACGGTCGCGGCCGACATCCGCAACCACCTGGCCCCGTACTTCGGCGAACGCACGCTCGACCAGATCACGCCAGAGGACATCGAGCACTACATCGCGGCAAAGACGCGCAAGGAACCCCGCGGCGGGACGAGCGACAGCCGCCGCGAGGAGAAGGCCGAAGGCCTCGCGGTCAAGACGATCCGTAACCACCTCAACACGCTTCACTCGCTGTTCGAGCTCGGGCTCCGACGCGGCTGGTGCAACCGCAACCCGGTCAAGCTCGCCGACCGCCCGGTGATCAAGAAGGCCGAGACGCGGATCCAATTTCTCGAGCAGGGCGAGCTCGAGCAGCTGCTCGCGACGAGCTACCCCGATGACGCCTGGGGCCGGGTCGAACCGACGCTCTACCTCACCGCCGCGATGACCGGCTTGCGCCAGGGCGAGCTGCGAGGCCTGCGCTGGCGCGACGTCGACTTCGACGCGCACAAGGTCCGCGTCGTCACGACCTTCGTCCGCGGCGAGTTCGGTGACCCGAAGTCCGCCGGCTCCGGTCGGTCGGTGCCGATGGCCGAACGCGTCAGGGATGCGCTCGCCGAGCTGCGCGAGCGCTCCCCCTATTCGCACGATGCCGACCTCGTCTTCTGCCATCCCGAGTCGGGTCGCCCGCTCGACAGCTCCAAGCTGATCCGCCGCTTCAAGCAGGCGCTCGAGCGCGCCGAGGTCCACCAGATCACCTTCCACGAGCTGCGGCATACGTTCGGCACCAGAATGGCGGCGGCCGGCGTGCCACTGCGCACGATCCAGCACTGGATGGGCCACGCCGACTCCAAGACGACGCAGGTCTACGCCCACTACCAGCCGAGCGAGCACGAGGCCGAGCTCGTCGAGCGAGCGTTTACGTGAGTGGCCGGGCCGGGCTTGCCGAGACGGCGACGCCTGACGGTGTCCGCGTGGTGCTCTACGCGGACACCTGGCGCGAGCACGTCCTCGACCCGCGAACGGGACATGGAGAGTTGCGCTCCCATCTCGACTCCGTCATCTCGGCCGTCGCGGCACCCGACCACCGCGAGCCCGATCCCCGCCCCGGCCGCGAGCGGTTCTACAGGCGCAACGTCGGTCCCAGCCGTTGGTTGATGGTCGTCGTATCCTTCGAGGAGGATCCGGCACGTATCGTGACCGCGCTGGGCTACGGACACGGACGATCACCATCCGGATGGATGCCATGAACATCAATATCGACGGACTCAGCTTCGACCGTGCCGACTACGATGCCGATGGCGACGTGCTCTACCTTGCCCGCGGCAAGTCCGCGGAAGCCGCCGACGCGGCCCTCACGCCCGAAGGCCACGGCGTGCGCTACGGCGCCGACGGCCAGGTCATGGGCGTCACGATCATCAACGCGCGCTGGCTGCTCAACCGCGACGGACACTTCACGATCACGCTGCCGCACGCGGTTCGCGTCGAAGCGCACGATCTGGCTGGCGCGCTTTCGTAGCGTCGGGCGCCCGGCGCTACGCAAGCGCGCCTCAACCGGTCAGGCCTGCCGGGCGCTCCGGCAAATACGCCCAACTCCCGGTTCCAGCGTCTCAGCGCGACGCGAATCTCCAGCGCTCTGGATATCCGCGTGTATACTTGTGGTCATCAAGGTCGTTAAGATTCGTCGAGTCGGAAACAGCAACGTGGTGTCCATCCCGCGGGAGCTCGAGGCGCACGGGTACGCCCCAGGCACGTCGGTATTGGTCGAGGAGCTCCCAAGTGGCGAGCTGCGGATCATGCCCACCGAGCAGCTGCGCGATCGCATTCGCGGTATCGGTCGGCGCGTGGTCGACGAGCACGCCGAGGCGTTGAGAATCGTCGCCGACCACGATCCCGACAGCGCGCCCGCCGAGCGCTGACACACGGTGGACTCGAGAGCGACCGAGGGCGACCCGGTCTGTCTCGACCTTGCCGACGCACTCGAGCTCTACGCCGCGATCCTCCACGCCCCGAGTCGGCAGGCCGCCGATCAGCTCCGCCCCACGGCTCCGCGCGAGACTGCGCCCGCTCTAGCGGACCTCTTAGGCACGGCCGCAACGACGTCAATCTGCTCGTTGTGGGTGGCCGACCCGGCGAGCTCGGAGCCGCGGTCTCCTCAAGGCATCCCGGCTCGTAACCTTTTGGCCGGCCGTGCTTCGGTCTACCATCACGGCGATGGCGCCGAAGGCGAAGCACACGCTGGCCCGCGAACACTTGACCACGGCGCAGCACGAGCTTGCGGAGGGCGCGCTCCTGCCCGCGATCATGTTCCTGCACCTTGCGGCAGAGGCGGCCGTCGTGTCGCTCGCAGAGGGCGAGGGCATCGACACGAAGAAGCGACACGACAGAAAAGCAGACGCTGCTCAGGAGCTGTTTCGCCGCGGCCTCGTACCCGAGGACCTGAGCGAGGCTCTCCGCTCGCTCAACCAGGTTCGCAAGGACGCCACCTACGAGGGCGAGGATCCGAACCTTGACGCGGAAGATCTCGAGGCTCTGTCTGAGCAAATCGAGGCGATCGTCGTCGCGGCCGAGGAGCGCGCGGAATGACCTCGCCGACACGCACGAAGGCTTCGCTTATCGATCAGAATTGGCGCAGCGACGCGGTCTGGGCGGCACGACTCGCAAGCGACCGGGCCCGCGCTGCGCACAACCAGACGGCCGCGCAGCGTTCCGTGACCGCTACCGTGCTCGAGCGCGCCCTGAGCCAGGGGGCGGAGGCCGTCGCCCTCACCGGCTCGACCGCTCGAAACCGCAGGACGGCGATAAGCGACCTCGACATCCACATCGTCGGATCACGTCCTCGGTTCGAAGACCTCAACGAAGGCCTGGATCTGTACGCGACATCAGCAGATGTCCTCTGGGAGCGGCTGCGGGCCGGCGATGACTTCATTCAGTGGACCCTGCGCTTCGGCTGCATTCTCGTCGATCACGACGTGTTCCGCCCGGCGCTGGCCGAGATCGTCGAGACCGGCCTGTGGCCGGACCCTCAGCGCAAACGCGACCGAGCCAAGGAGCTGCTCGCGTTCGCGGAACGCATCATCGCCACCGGCGACCTCGACGCCGCGCAAGACCAGACGCGAGCGGCCCTCACGACCGCTGCACGATGGCTCCTACTCGCAAACGGCGAGTTCCCGCTCTCTCGAGACGAGCTCTCCGACCAAGTGCTCGACCTTGGCTGCTTCGACCTCGCAGCGGCTCTCTCTCGCCTGATTCATGCCGACCCGACCCTCCAGGAGCTCGCGACAGGGATCGAGATCGGCCGTTTGGTAATCAGCCTGCCCCCTCGAAGAGCTCGTCGCGCGGCACTAGCCCGAT
>DATLQV010000004.1:0-40384 GCA_035534955.1 Gaiellaceae bacterium | reverse complement strand
AGCGGGGCCGGGCTCCTCACCGACCCCGCCCACCCGGTCACCAGGCCGGCGAGAGGTGCCGGCTCGCAGATCAGGTTGCCGGCTTGCCGGTGACGATCGCGCGGATCTGCGCGATCAGCTTGGTCAGCGTCTTCATTGCCTCCACCTCCTCCCCTCAACCAGCCGAGGTAGGTAACCGCGCACCCGAGCCTCCAGGTTTCGAAGCGTGTGGCCGACCGAGGCATCGGTGTCCGGTCGGGCAGTGCTCCGACCCATGCTTTGAGGGGCGGCCGTGGTCGCTACAGGCCGGTTTGCTGTGGCCCGCGCGATCGGGGCGCGGCGGCGAGTCTGGATTGCGTCGCGCGCCCTGACCCTAGCGCAACCACGGGTCGTTCGCGCTGATCGTCTCGACCGCGCAAGCGGCCGCTTCGGCGCCCCGCCCGGGCGCGTACGCCGCCCGGTCACGGCAGGAAGCGCAGCACCTCGGTGAGCGCGGCGCGCTCCTTCTCGGGCGGCTCGCTCTGCGCCGGGCCGAGGTGGACGAGGGCCACGACGCGCTCATCCGGCTCGAGGCCGAGTGCCTCGCGCACGGAGTCATCGCGAAAGCACGACGGCGTGCGCCAGTACGAGGCCAGTCCACGGCCCGTTGCGCCGAGCAGGACGGCGTACACGGCGCAGGCGGTCGCATGCAGGTCCTCCTCGTCGACGTGCGGGTCGCCTGAGAGCGCTGCGGTCGCGAGGACGAGCGTCGGCGCGCGGCGGAGCTTGACCGCCTCTTTCTCGCCGGCAAGCTCCTCGATGCGCGCCCGGGTCTCCGCTCCCAGCACACGGAAACGCCACGGCTGCGTCAGCTGATGGTTCGGTGCGTAGCGCGCGAGATCGAACAGAGCGTGCAAGGTCGCCCTGTCGATCGGCTCCGCTCCGTACTGCTTGTGCGTCCTGCGGGCCCTGATGGCGGCTTCGACGTCCACGTCCGCGGGACGGTAGCCGGTATGGGTCTGGTTCAATGGCCGGGCTGATGGCGAACCAGGTCGAGGAGCTCTCCGAGAACAGGGTCAAGCTGACGGTCGGCGTGCCCGCGCACGACCTGCAGCACGCCGTCGAGCACGCCGCCACCGATCTCGCCGCCACCGTTCGCATTCCGGGCTTCCGCAAGGGCAAGGTGCCGATGCCGCTTCTCGTGCAGCGCGTCGGCAGGGAGCGACTCTACGCCGAGGCCGTCTCGACGCACATCGGCGGCTGGTTCTGGAACGCAGCCACGCAGGCGCGAGTCAACCCGATTGCGCAGCCCGAGTACGAGTACGACCTGCCGGCGTCGGATCGGGAGGACTGGAGCTTCTCGGCGACCGTCGAGGTGCAGCCGAAGCCTGAGCCCGCCGACTGGACGACCCTCGAGGTGCCGAAGCTGGAGGCGGAGGTGCCCGAGGAGGCCGTGCTGGCCGAGCTCGAGACGCTGCAGCGGATCGCCGCGGAGATCGTGCCGGTCGAGGGACGCTCCGCACAGGGGGGCGACACGGTCGTGATCGACCTCGTGGCCGAGGACGGCACCGCACAGCGGGACTACGTGGTCGAGCTCGGCTCGGAGCGGCTCGTCGAAGAGGTCGAGAACGGCATTCTCGGCCTCGCCGCCGGCGAGAGCCGCGAGATTGCCTACGAGCTCGCCGACGTGGGCCGTCGCACGGCGACGGTCACCGTGAAAGCGCTCAACGAGCGCGTGCTTCCGCCCCTCGACGACGAGCTCGCAAAGCTCTCCTCCGAGTTCGACACCCTCGCCGAGCTGCGGTCCGACATCGAAGGGCGCCTGCGCGCGCAGATCGACGACGAGATCGAGGGACTGTTCCGTGCCGCCGCGGTCGACGAGCTGGTGCGCGCGTCGAAGTTCACCGCCGCCGGTCCTCTCGTCGAGGTGCGCACACGTGAGCTTCTGAACGGCCTTGCCCGCAGCCTCCAGGCCCGCGGGATCGACGCGGGCTCGTACCTGCAGCTCACCGGCCAGACGCCGGAGGCACTCGAGCAGCGCCTGCGCGCCGAGGCGTCGATGTCGGTCTCCCGCGAGCTCGTCCTCGAGGCGGTCGCCGACCAGCTCGGCCTCCAGGTCACCGACGACGAGATCCGTGACGAGCTGCGGGCTGCCGGTGAGACCGACGAGGACATCGAGGAGTTCGTGCAGGCGGGCGGCGCAGACCGCGTCCGCGACGACATTCGCCTGAAGAAGGCGCTCGACCGCATCGCGGCCGAGGTGAAGCCGATCGCGCCCGAGCTCCACGAGGCGCGCGAATCGATTTGGACGCCGGAGAAGGAGCAACCGGCCGAGTCACCGAAACTGTGGACCCCCGGCAGCAAGGAGTAGAGCTAATGAGCCCGTTGATCCCCATGGTCGTTGAACAGACATCGCGCGGTGAGCGTGCATTCGACATCTATTCGCGCCTGCTGGCGGAGCGCATCGTCTTCCTGGGGACACCGGTCGACGACCAGATCGCGAACCTGATCATCGCGCAGCTCCTGCACCTGGAGTCCGAGGACCCCGACAAGGACATCTTCCTCTACATCAACTCCCCCGGCGGCTCCGTGTACTCCGGTCTGGCCATCTACGACACGATGCAGTTCATCAAGCCCGACGTGCAGACGATCTGTGTCGGGATCGCCATGAGCATGGGCTCCCTGCTCCTCGCCGGGGGCGCGAAAGGGAAGCGCATGTCGCTGCCGAATTCACGAATCCTGATCCACCAGGTGTCTGGTGGATTCCAGGGGCAGGGCACCGACATCGAAATCCAGGCCCGCGAGGTGATCGGCCTCAAGCGGCGTCTCGAGGAGATCTACACCGAGCACACCGGCAAGACCCAGGAGGAGATCTCACGTGACATGGAGCGCGACTTCTTCCTCAGCCCGACCGAAGCAGTGGGCTACGGCATCATCGACTCGGTCATCACACACCGCGACACAGTGCGCGCCGGGGCCGCTACTTAACACGGCCGCCCTAGCCGTTTTGGCGAAATCGGGGTAAAAGGAGATACGGGATGGCGCGTGCGAGCGAAGGAAATGAGCAGCTTCTCTGCAGCTTCTGCGGCAAATCGCAGCGCCAGGTCAAGAAGCTGATCGCCGGTCCCGGCGTCTACATCTGCGACGAGTGCATCGATCTCTGCAACGAGATCATCGACGAGGAGCTGACGACTCCGAGCTCGCTCGACCTCGACAATCTGCCCCGTCCGAAGGAGATCTACTCCTCGCTGAACGAATACGTCGTCTCGCAGGAGGAGGCGAAGCGCACGCTGTCGGTCGCCGTCTACAACCATTACAAGCGCGTGCAGATGGGTACCGAGGACGGCGAGGTCGAGCTTCAGAAGTCGAACATCCTGCTGCTCGGCCCGACCGGCTGCGGCAAGACGCACCTCGCCCAGACCCTCGCGCGCATCCTCAACGTCCCGTTCGCGATCGCCGACGCGACGGCGCTCACCGAGGCCGGCTATGTCGGCGAGGACGTCGAGAACATCCTGCTGAAGCTGATCCAGGCTGCCGACTTCGACATCAAGAAGGCGGAGACGGGGATCATCTACATCGATGAGGTCGACAAGATTGCGCGCAAGGCCGACAACCCTTCGATCACGCGCGATGTCTCGGGGGAGGGAGTGCAGCAGGCACTGCTGAAGATCCTCGAGGGGACGGTCGCGTCGGTGCCGCCCCAGGGTGGGCGCAAGCACCCGCACCAGGAGTTCCTCTCGATCGACACGACGAACATTCTCTTCATCTGCGGCGGTGCGTTCGCCGGGCTCGACAAGATCATCGCCAAGCGGGTCGGCAAGAACGCCATCGGCTTCGGGCGCGATATCTCGTCGAAGCGCGACGCTCAGAGCGCGGAGCTGCTCGGAGACGTGATGCCGGAGGACCTCCTGAACTTCGGGCTGATCCCGGAGTTCATCGGTCGTCTCCCGGTGCTCTCGGCCGTGCACCAGCTCAAGCGCGAGGACCTCGTGCAGATTCTCACCGAGCCGAAGAACGCGTTGACCAAGCAGTACCAGCGCTTCTTCAACTACGACTCGATCGACCTCGTGTTCACTGACGATGCGCTCTGGTCGATCGCCGAAAAGGCACTTCATCGTGAGACCGGCGCACGCGGCCTTCGTTCGATCATCGAGAATGCGCTGCTCGACGTGATGTTCGAGCTTCCTTCGCGCAAGGACGTCTCCAAGTGCGTGATCACGAAGGAGACGATCGAAAAGGGTCTCAAGCCGACGCTCGTGACGAGCGCCGGCGCCGGCACCGACGAGCCCGACGAGCTCGCCGAAGAGTCGGCCTAGCGAACCCCTCGGGTGGTGTCTGACACCTGCCGGTGTCAGACACGTTTCGGCCTGCTCCCGTTTTCGGATCGACTTGACAGGGTCGCCTCCCGGCCCCAAACTCACACCTGAATCGGGTCTCATGTTTGTGAGTCATCACACCAGGGAGGATGCGTTCATGCGTCATCGCTTTGCCAAGATCCTGCTCGGTGCAGCGCTCTTCACGCTGCTGGGAGGGACGGCGACGGTCGCAGCGCGGTCGCACCACGCCGCTGCGTCGTCGTACAACGTCGGGATCATCTATTCGCGCACCGGTCTGCTCGCGGCCTACGGCGCCGAGGAGATCGAAGGCTTCAAGTACGGCCTCACGTACGCCACGAACGGCACCGGGAAGGTCAACGGCAAGTCGATCAACGTCACCTACGTCGACGACAAGACGGACGCTGCGACGGCCGTCAACGCGGCGAAGGACCTGATCGGCCAGGGCTACAAGATCATCGGAGGCACGGTCGCGTCGGGCATCGCCCTGCAGATTGCGCCGCTCGCTGCGCAGAACCACGTGCTCTACATCTCGGGCCCCGCGGCGGCCGACGCGATCACCGGCGTCAACAAGTACACGTTCCGGGCGGGCCGCCAGACCCTCCAGGACGTCTACGCGGCGAACTCGTTCCTGCAGGGCTCCGGCAAGAAGGTCGTCGTCTTCGACCAGGACTCGGTGTTCGGTCACGGCAACTACGCCGCCGTGAAGGCGGTGCTGGGCGGCAAGGGTCACAACGTGTCCGAGATCTCGGTTCCGTTGACGGCGACCGACTTCACGCCGTTCGCCCAGCAGGCGAAGAATGCAAACGCCGACCTGATCTTCGTCGCGTGGGCCGGCTCGACCGCCGGCGGGATGTGGAAGGCACTCGACCAGCAGGGAGTGTTCTCGGGCTCGGCGCAGATCGTCACAGGGCTCGCGGAGCACGCGACCTGGTCGACGCTCGGTGCCCAGGCAACGAAGATCCACTTCCTGTCGCACTACGTCTACACCGCACCGAAGAACAAGGTGAACGACTGGCTTGTGGCGCAGATGCGCAAGCGCGGCCAGGTGCCGGACATCTTCACGCCGGATGGTTTCGTGATGGCGCAGATGATCGTCCACGCGCTGCAGGCCGCAGGGGGCGATAATCCGGACAAGATGGTCACCGCGCTCGAGGGCTACAAGTTCCTCGCGCCGAAGGGCTATCAGGCGATCAGGCCGCAGGATCACGCCATGCTGCAGCCGATGTTTCGCGTCAAGCTCGTCTCGAAGAACGGGCAGCTCGTGCCGCAGCTCCTCGGCACGGCAAATGCATATGCCACGGCGCCGCCGGTCGTGGCGATGCGGGGCTAGGCGAATGGTCCAGACCCGCGCGTGAGCGCATCCCCGATCCTCGCAACGAAGGACCTCGGGCTCGACATCGGAGGCGCAACCATCGTCTCCGGTGTCGGGCTCGACGTCCGCGAGGGCGAATTGCTTGCCGTGATCGGGCCGAACGGGGCCGGCAAGACGACGCTCTTCAACCTCATCTCCGGCCTGCTTCGACCGACGACGGGTCGCGTCGAGCTCGACGGCAAGGACATCACGACGGAGCCGCCGTTCCGCCGCACGCGCGAAGGGATCGGCCGGACGTTCCAGGTGTCGAACGTCTTCCCGTTGCTTTCGGTGCACGAAAACGTGCGGTTGGCTGCCGAGGCCGCGCTCGGGGGGACGTTGCGCATCTGGCGACGGGCCACGCAGGTGCGCGAAGCGGTCGACAAGGCCGGCTGGGCGCTCGAGCGCGTCGGGCTTGGCGCGCGTGCGCTCGTTCCGGCCGCCGGACTTTCGCACGGTGACAAGCGCAAGCTCGAGCTCGCCATGTTGCTGGCAGGGAACCCTCGCGTCCTGTTGCTCGACGAACCGATGGCGGGTGTGTCGATGGAGGATGTGCCTGAGCTCGTCGAGTTGATCCGCTCGGTGCATGTCGAGGAAGGCAAGACCGTGCTGCTCGTCGAGCACCACATGGAGGTCGTGACGGGCCTCGCCCAGCGCATCGCCGTTCTACACCACGGCAGCCTGCTGGCCGTCGACACGCCCGAGGCGATCATGCAAAACGAGACCGTGCAGCAGGCCTACCTCGGCGAGGCTCTCTAATGGCTGCGTTGCTTGCCGTCGACAACTTGCACGTCCACCTTGGCGAGGCGCACGTGCTGCAAGGCATCTCGTTCGAGGTGCCCGAAGGCGGTGTGACGGCTCTCCTGGGTCGAAACGGAGTCGGCAAGACGACGACGCTGCGCGCGTTGCTCGGCCTCGTCGATCGTCGCGGTCGCGTCGAGCTCGAGGGCGTCGACATCAGCAGGACAGCCACCCACAAGATCGTCAGACACGGCGTCGGGTATGTGCCGGAAGACCGTGATGTGTTCGCGGGGCTGACGGTGGACGAGAACCTTCGTCTGGCCGAGCGCGACGCGGAGCCGCAGTACGCGCTTGTCTACGACCTCTTTCCGGAGCTGAAGGCACGCGGCAAGCAGCTTGCGGGCACGCTTTCGGGAGGGCAGCAGCAGATGGTCGCAATCGCCCGGGCTCTGCTGAACCGAAACCGTGTGCTGTTGGTCGACGAGCCGACGAAGGGACTGGCGCCGCTGCTCGTCACCGAGGTGGCCCGCGTCCTGGAGCGTGTCTCTGAACTGACCACTGTTCTCCTCGTCGAGCAGAACCTCGGTGTCGTCGCGCAGGTCGCGCGTGACGTGGTGGTGCTCGACACGGGTCGGGTCGTGCATATCGGGCCTGCCAAGGAGCTGCTTGCAGACAAGCCGATGGTCCACCGGCTGCTCGGGGTGGGACGCGCATGAGCCGTAGGCTCGACGGAGGCGAACAGGGAGCGCAGGGGTCGGCTTTGCCGGCCCTGGAGCGGGTATGAGCACAGTCGTCCTGCTGACGATCACCGGCTTGGGCCTCGGTGCGATGTACTTCCTGATCGCCTCGGGCCTGTCGCTCATCTACGGTCTGATGGGGGTCCTCAACTTCGCGCACGGCGCGTTTCTCACGGTCGGCGCGTATGGAGCTTGGTACGTCGAGTCGAAGCTCGGCGGTGTCGCGGTGCTGCCACGGTTCCTGATCGCGGCGCTTGCCGGGCTCGTCATCGGCGGTGTGTTTGCGGCGCTCGTCGAGCTCGTGCTGATCCGTCCGCTCTACAAGCGGCATATCGAGCAGGTGCTCGTCACAGTCGGTCTCGGACTCTCGGCCTCCGCGCTCGTCGTCGCGATCTGGGGGAACGACGCGCGACCGGTTGCTGCACCGACCTGGCTCGGCAACACGACGACCGTGGCCGGCGCTCACATCCCGAACGACCGCTGGGTGGAGATCCTCACCGCAGTCGTCGTGCTGATCGGGCTGAACACGTTTCTCCGTCGCACGCGGTACGGCCTGATCATCCGTGCCGGCGTCGAGAACCGGGCGATGGTCACAGCGCTCGGCATCGACGTGCGTCAGGCCTTCACGCTCGTCTTTGCGATCGGCGGCATCGCGGCCGCGATCGCAGGCGTGCTGTCCAGCGTCTATTTCGGCACTGTCGATCCGGCCCGGGGCACGTCGCTCCTGATCTTTGCGTTCATCGTCGTCGTGATCGGTGGGCTCGGGTCGCTGCGCGGGACCGCCATCGCCGCCGTCGTTGTCGCCCTCGTTCAGCAGTACGCGAACTACTACGCGTCATCGGGGCTCGGCGACCTCAGCGTGGTGCTGCTGCTCGGCATCGTGTTGCTGCTCCGGCCGGGCGGCCTCTCGAGGAGCTTCGCGTGAGGCGCTGGGTCGTCCCCGCGGTCGTGTTCGTCGTGCTCATGCTCGTGCCGAAGTTCGCGGTCGACATCCCGTACGTCTTCCAGGGCTCGATCAACACGCCGGGAACGTTGCAGCTGCTCGCGCTCTGCCTCGTCTTCGGCGGTGTCGCGATGACTTACGACCTCCTGTTCGGTTACACCGGCCTCCTCTCGTTCGGTCACGCGCTCTACTTCGCCGCCGGCGTCTACATCACGGCGATCGCCATCACCAAGTGGCATTGGAGCTTCTACGTGTCGCTGGCGTTCACCGCGCTCGTCGGGCTCATCGTCCCGCTCGTGCTTGGTGCGGTGTCGCTGCGCGTCGGCGGCATCGCCTTCGCGATGGTGACACTCGCGTTCGCGCAAGCAGGCTCGATCCTTGCGTTCAAGAACCCGCACGGCTGGACCGGCGGCGAGGAGGGTCTCGGAACCGACTACACAAAGCTGCCGGCCGGGTTCATCGGAATCTTCAACACCAAGAATCTCTACTGGCTCGCCCTCGCGTACCTCGCGTGCGTGTTCGTGATCGTCCAGTGGGCGGTCCGATCGTCGCCGGGGCACATCTGGCAGGCAATTCGCGAGAACGAACTGCGGGTGCAGGTGCTCGGCCTTCGCCCGTACGTCTACAAGCTGATGTGCTTCGTGCTCGCGTCGTTCCTGGCGACGGCCGGTGGGGTGGTCTACCTCCTGTTGCTCGGCGGAGCCACGCCCGACGTGACGAGTGCAAACTTCACGCTGACGCTGCTTGTCATGGTTGTGATCGGTGGTAGCGGCACGCGCTGGGGCGCCCTGCTCGGTGGTGTCCTCTACACCTGGGCGAACCAACGGCTCGGTGACGCATCGTCGTCGCAGTTCGTGTCATCGCTCCCATCCGTTCTTCGCACACCGCTCGAGCAGCCCCTCTTCGTGCTCGGCGTGTTGTTCATCCTGGTCGTCTTCTTCGTTCCGGGCGGGCTCGCGCGGATCGGACAGGTTCACCGCCCGCGCACGTTGCAGCGGCTGCAGGAGGCGATGCGCCGGTGAAGATCGTCTGGGAGGAATGCGGCGGCGGTTCGCCGCTGCTGCTCATCCAGGGCCTCGGCTACGCGCGCTGGAGCTGGGACCCTGTCGTGCCCGGCCTTGCCGTGAACCATCGCGTCGTCTTCTTCGACAACCGCGGCATCGGCGAGTCCGACAAGCCGGACGGTCCGTACACGGCGCGAGAGATGGCGAACGACGCGTTGCAGGTGCTCGACGAGGCCCGTGTCGAGCGAGCTCATGTGCTCGGCGCGAGCCTCGGCGGCATGATCGCGCAGGAGCTCGCCGTCGCAGCGCCGGAGCGCGTCGACAGGCTCGTCCTCTGCTCCACGACCCCGGGCGGTCCGGACACCGTGCCGATGCCTGAGGTGACGGTGCAGCTCCTCGCCGAAGCGCCCACTCTCGCGCCCGAGGTCGCGCTTCGGCGCTTCGTCGAGAACGCGCTCGGCGCCGACCCGCCGGCCGAGCTCGTGGACGAGATCTTCGAGCGACGCATCGCGAATCCGCTCGATCCGGCCGGGTGGCAGGCGCAGGCGGCCGCAGGGATCGGCTTCCAGGGCGTCGACCGCGACATCGCGGCGCCGACGCTCGTGCTCGCCGGCACCGGCGACAATGTCGTCGACCGCCGTAACTCGGATGTCCTCGCCGCGCGGATCCCGGGCGCGCGCGTCGAATGGTTCGAGGGGGCGGGCCACCTCTTCTTCTGGGAACGGCCGGGTGAGTTCGTCAGGATCGTCTCGGACTTCCTCAAATGAACGAGCACACCATCGACACTCTCATCCGCGACCGCGCCCGCATCACGCCGGGCCGGGTGGCAATCGTCGAAGGCAGTCGCACGTGGAGCTACGCCGAGCTCGACGAGCGCTCCGACGAGCTCGCGGGCGGGCTCGCGGCCGGGGAACGCGTCTCGACGCTCACCGGGAACTCGGGCGAGCACGTCGCGTTGATGTTCGCGTGTGCCAAGGCGGGCGCGATCCTGCACCCGATCTCGTGGCGCCTTGCCCCGGCCGAGGTCGCCTACCAGCTCGACGATGCAGATCCGGCCGTCTTCCTCGTCGAGGAGGAGCACCGGGCGCTCGGTGAGGCGGCGCTCGAGGTCGCGAGTGCGCAGCCTGCGAAGACTCTGGAACCTGGTTCGCTCCACGAACCAGGTTCCGGTGTGGCGGATGACGATCCGCTGCTCCTGATCTACACCTCCGGCACGACCGGCAAGCCGAAGGGCGCGCTGCTCACGCACGCAAACTGCTTCTGGACGAACCTCTCGTTCGACCTCGCCACCGGGATCCGGCCCGACGACGTCGTCCTCCAGGTTCTGCCGCAGTTCCACTGTGGCGGCTGGAACGTGCAGCCGATCCTCGCCTGGTGGAAGGGTGCGAAGGTGGTCCTCGAGCGTGGCTTCGACGCGGCTCGCACACTCGACCTGATCGAGAGCGAGCGTGTCACGACGATGATGGGTGTGCCCGCGAACTACCTCTTCATGTCCCAGGAGCCGCGGTTCGTGGAGGCGGATCTCTCCTCGCTACGCCTTGCCGTCGTCGGCGGGGCGCCGATGCCCGAGGCGCTGCTCGACGTGTGGGCGGAGCGCGGCGTCGACATCGTGCAGGGCTACGGGCTCACCGAGGCCGCGCCGAACGTCCTCTGCCTGCCTCCCGAGGATGCGCGCCGCAAGGCGGGGTACGCCGGCAAGCCGTACCCGTATGTCAGCTGCACCTTGTCCGGCGAGGACGAACTGCTCGTGCGCGGCCCGAACGTGTTCGCCGGCTACTGGCGAAACGACGAGGCGACCGCCGCAGCCTTCCGTGACGGCTGGCTCCTGACCGGCGACGTCGCCGAGTGCGACGACGAGGGCAACTACCGGATCCGGGGCCGGCTCAAGGACATGATCGTCTCGGGTGGCGAGAACATCTATCCCGCCGAGATCGAAGCCGTGCTGCACGAGCATCCCGCGATCGCGGACGCCGCCGTGGTCGGTGTCGCCGACGAGCGTTGGGGCGAGGCCTGCACCGCGTTCGTCGTCCTCGACACACCCGTCTCCGCCGAGGAACTGCGCGAGCACTGCCTCGCGCGCCTCGCGCGCTTCAAGGTGCCGAAGTCGTTCACGTTCGTCGCCGAGCTTCCGCGGAATTCGATGGGCAAGATCCAGAAGTCGGAGTTGGTCGCGTGACCGACGTGATCAGGAACGTCGACGGGCGGCCGCTCTCGAAGCGGGGGCTCGACACGAGGCGGCGGTTGCTCGACGCGGCCGAGAGCGTGTTCGGCGCGCTCGGGTACCACGAGGCGTCGATCGTCAAACTCGCCGAGGCGGCGGGAGTTGCCGGAGGGACGTTCTACCTCTACTTCGACTCGAAGAAGGCGATCTTCGACGAGCTCGTCCGCGACCTGAACCGCCGGGTCCGTCACGCGATGAAGGAGGGGTCGGCCCAGGGAACCACACGGCTCGAAGCGGAACTTCTCGGCTTCGATGCGTACTTCCGCTTCACGTCGGAGCATCCCGCCCTGTACCGGATCATCCGCCAGGCCGAGTTCGTCTCACCCGAGATGCTGCGCTATCACTACGACCGGCTCTCGGAGGGGTACATCGAGGCGCTTCGGGCCTCGGTCGATTCCGGCGAGATCGGCCGGCTCGACCCCGAGGTTGCGACCTACGCGCTGATGGGCGTCGGCGAGATGGTCGGCATGCGCTGGATCCTCTGGGGCGACGGCAAACCGCTGCCCGGGCGCGTCTGGGACGAGCTCGAGCGCCTGATTCGCTGCATCCTCGAGGCCGATCGGTGAGAACCGTCGGGCTTGTCGCAACCGCTTCGTACCTGCCGGAGCGGTGGATGACCGCTGCGGAGGTGGCGGAGCGCTCCGGGATCCCGGAGCACGTTGTCGTCGAGAAGTTCGGACTGCGCGGAAAGCACATCGCGGCCCCGGACGAGCACGTCAGTGACCTCTCCGTGCGAGCGATCGAACGGCTGCTCGAGGAGACCGGCCTCGACCCCAAGGAGATCGACGTCGTCATGTACTACGGGTCGATGTTCAAGGACTATCCGGTCTGGCAGGTCGCGCCGCACATCGCCCACCGTGTCGGCGCGACGAATGCCTTCGCGATCGAGTACGACAACGCCTCGCATGGAACATCGATCGCGCTTCGGATCGCGCGCGACCTGCTGCGCGCCGAGGAAGAGCTTCGGAACGTGCTCGTCGTCGCGGCGTGTCGCGAGTCCTACTTGCTCGACTATGCGAACACCAGGTCGCGGTTCATGTTCAACTTCGGGGACGGCGCCGTTGCCGGATTGCTGGCCGGCGACGCGGATCGCAACGAGGTGCTCGGCGCGCACGCGATCACCAACGGGGCGTACTCGCTGCAGGTGAAGGTGCCCGGCGGCGGCTCTGTCGATCCGGACGGCTATCGCTTTCTCGACGTGCAAGATCCAGCGGAGATGAAAGGCGGGCTCGACCACGAGTCGCTCCCGAACTTCGTCGCCGCCGCGCGCGGCGCGGTCGAACGATCAGGACTGACGCTGGCCGATCTCGCGTTCGTCTGTCCGCTGCACACGAAGCGCTCGATGTTCGAGGCGTTGCTGTCGGGGCTCGAAATGCGCGAAGATCAGGCGGTGTACCTCGATGACACCGGCCACATGAGCGGCGTCGACCCGCTGCTCGGGCTCGACCGCGCCGTGCGCGACGGTCGCGTGCGCGACGGCGACGCCGTGCTCCTGCTCTCCGCCGGCACCGGCTACACCTGGGCGGCGACGGTCGTGCGCTGGGGAGCGATCGCGTGAAGACCGGTGACCTTTTCGGGCCGTCGAGCTGGATCGACATCCCACAGGAGAAGATCGACGCGTTCGCCGCGGCGACGGGTGACGACCAGTGGATCCACGTCGACCCCGACCGCGCGAAGGACGGGCCGTTCGGGACGACGATCGGCCACGGCTACCTGACGCTCTCGCTGCTGCCGGTGATGTCGTACGAGGTCATCCCTCGGCAGGGGCGCATGGGCATCAACTACGGCCTCAACCGGGTTCGCTTTCCGTCGCCTGTGCCGGTCGGATCGCGGCTTCGCGGCTCGTTCGAAGTCGTGCAGGTGGAGGAGATCGAGGGCGGCGGCCAGGTCACGATGACCGCGACGATCGAGCGCGAGGGCGGCGGAAAGCCGGTGTGCGTCGCTGAAGTCGTCTTCCGCCATTACGTGTAGACCTGTGAAGCGCGCTGCGCTCGTGACGGGCGCACGCGGCGGGATCGGCGCCGCGATCGTCTCGTGTCTCGAAACCGACGGCTGGTCCGTCCACGGCGTCGACGTCGAAGATGCAGACCTCACGACGCGGGAAGGGAACGAGCTCGTCGTCGCCCAGGCGATCGAACGCCTCGGACGGCTCGACGCGATCGTCCCGAACGCAGGCTTCCAGCATGTCGCGCCGGTCCGAGACTTCCCCGAGGAGCAGTGGGACAAGCTCCTTGCGCTGCTCCTGACGTCGCCGTTCCTGCTTGCCCGCTACGCCTGGGACGCGCTCGCAGCGTCGGGTGACGGGCGCATCTGCGTGATCGCTTCGGCGCATGCGCTCACCGCGTCGCCGTTCAAGGCCGGGTACGTGTCGGCCAAGCACGGCGTGCTCGGGCTCGTGAAGACGCTCGCGCTCGAGGGCGCCGACGTCGGCATCTCGGCGACCGCGGTCTGCCCCGCGTATGTGCGAACGCCGCTTGTCGAGGCGCAGATCGCCGACCAGGCGCGCGCCCACGGCCTGACGGAGGAGCGCGTGCTCGAAGACGTGATGCTCGAACGCCAGGCCGTGAAGCGGCTGCTCGAGCCTTCGGAGGTGGCCGACGTCGTCGCCTTCCTGCTCGGGCCGTCGGGGCGGGGGATCACCGGGGTGCCGGTGCCGCTCGACCTCGGTTGGACCGCGCAGTAGCCTTATCTGGGATCCCATAGAGGACGGGTTGGGATCCAAACTTTTTACATTTTTTCACTCATATTTCTGGGTTTGACGGCTGATTTGCTTGCAGGTAGGATCCGACAACTGTTAATTTCCGACCAGGAGCGCCCAGTGAGTCTTGAAACTCGGATCCAAGAGCAGGCCCGTCAGCTGGAGACACAATGGGCGGAGGACGGGCGCTGGGCAGGGATCGAGCGCACGTACACCGCCCAGGACGTCGTTCGCCTGCGCGGGTCGGTCGTGCCGGAGCCGACGCTCGGGCGGCTGGGTGCCGAGCGGCTCTGGAGCCTCCTGACCGGTCCCGCCGAAACGCCGGGCGGCTACGTGAACGCTCTCGGCGCGCTCACCGGGGGCCAGGCCGTGCAGATGGTCAGGGCGGGCCTGCGCGCCATCTACCTCTCCGGCTGGCAGGTCGCCGCCGACGCAAATCTCTCGGGGTCGACGTACCCCGACCAGAGCCTCTACCCGGCGAACTCGGTGCCGCAGGTCGTGCGGCGCCTCTCGAACGCCCTCCAGCGCGCCGACCAGATCGACTGGTCCGAGGGGCACAACGGCACCGACTGGTTTGCGCCGATCGTCGCCGACGCCGAAGCCGGCTTCGGCGGCGCGCTCAATGCCTACGAGTTGATGCGGGCGATGATCGAGGCGGGCGCCGGCGGCGTCCACTTCGAGGACCAGCTCGCCGCGGAGAAGAAGTGCGGCCACCTGGGCGGCAAGGTGCTCGTACCCACGTCGCAGTTCATCAGGACGCTGACGGCGGCGCGCCTCGCCGCCGACGTGCTCAACGTGCCGACGGTACTGATCGCGCGCACCGACGCCTTGAGCGCAACGCTCCTCACGTCCGACATCGACGAGCGCGACATCGCGTTCACCACCGGCGAACGCACGAGCGAGGGTTTCTTCAACGTCAACGACGGGCTCGACAGCGCGATCGCCAGGTCGCTGGCGTACGCCCCGTACGCGGACATGCTGTGGTTCGAGACGGCGACCCCCGATCTCGGCGAGGCCCGCGAGTTCGCGCAGGCGATGCACGAGAAGTTCCCGGGGAAGCCGCTGGCCTACAACTGCTCGCCGTCCTTCAACTGGCGCAAGGCGCTGTCGGACGAGCAGATCGCGGGGTTCCAGCAGCAGCTTGGCGACTGGGGTTACCGCTTCCAGTTCATCACGCTCGCCGGCTTCCATTCGCTGAACGCCGGCATGTTCGAGCTCGCGAGCGGCTATCGCGATCGCGGGATGAGCGCGTACGTCGAGCTCCAGGAACGCGAGTTCGCGCTCGAGCATGACGGCTACACCGCCACGAGGCATCAGCGCGAGGTCGGTGCGGGGTACTTTGACAAGGTGATGCAGGCCGTGTCGAAGGATTCATCCACGCTGGCCCTCCACGGTTCGACGGAGGAATCGCAATTCGCGTAGAAACGGACGTGTTGTCGCGGGAGGCGATCGAGTTCGTCGATCGTCTCCACCGCGAGCTGAATCCCGAGCGCGAGCGACTGCTCGCGGCGAGGGACGCGCGCCGGGGGAAGAAGCCGCAGTTCGTTTGGGCGCCGGAGGACTTCGCGGTCGCTCCGGCTCCGGCCGACCTGCAGGACCGCCGGGTCGAGATCACCGGCCCTGTCGAGCGCAAGATGATGATCAACGCCCTGAACTCGGGGGCGAAGGTCTTCATGGCCGACTTCGAGGACGCCAACTCCCCGACTTGGGACAACGTTCGTGACGGGCAGCGCAACGTTCACGATGCGGTGCGGCGCACGATCGAGCTCGACACCGGCGAGAAGAGCTACCGGCTGAACGACGAGACGGCGACGCTGATGATCCGCCCCCGCGGCTGGCATCTGCTCGAGCGCCATCACGAGGTCGACGGGGCGCCGGTCAGCGGGTCGCTGTTCGACTTCGGGCTCGTCGTCTTCAACAACGCGCGCGAGCAGCTCGACCGCGGCACCGGGCCGTATTTCTATCTGCCGAAGCTCGAGTCGCACGAAGAGGCACGCCTCTGGGCGCAGGCGTTCGCACTCGCCGAGACCGAGCTCGGCCTGCCGCACGGGGCCGTCAAATGCACCGTGCTGATCGAGACGATCCTCGCCTCGCACGAGATGGACGCGATCCTCTACGAGCTGCGCGACCATTCGTGCGCGCTCAACGCCGGCCGCTGGGACTACATCTTCAGCTGCATCAAGAAGACGGGCGCCGTGCTGCCCGACCGGGCGCAGGTGACGATGACCGTGCCGTTCATGCGCGCCTACTCCGAGCTCTTGGTGCAGACCTGCCATCACCGGGAGGCACACGCGATCGGCGGCATGGCCGCCTTCATCCCGTCGCGTCGCGACCCCGAGGTGAACGCGGTCGCGCTCGCCAAGGTGGCCGAGGACAAGCGCCGTGAGGCCGGTGACGGGTTCGACGGCACCTGGGTCGCGCATCCCGACCTCGTGCCGGTCGCGATGGCGGAGTTCGACGCGGTGCTGGGTGACCGTCCGAACCAGGTCGACCGCAAGCGCGACGACGTCCATGTCACCGAGGCACAGCTCGTCGACTTCGAGATTCCCGGCAGTGAGATCACCGATGACGGCCTGCGCGTGAACGTCAGCGTCGGTGTCCGGTATGTCGATGCCTGGCTGCAGGGGGTCGGAGCCGCTGCGATCGACAACCTGATGGAGGACGCGGCCACCGCCGAGATCTCCCGTGCACAGGTGTGGTCGTGGGTGCAGTCCGGGCGCTTCGACGAGGCGCGCGTGCGCGAGGAGATCGCAAAGATCGAAGCTGCAGACGCCGCGAAAGAGGTCTTTGCGGAGGTCGCGCTGTCGGTCCCGCTGAAGGACTTCCTCACGGTCTCGGCGTACGATCGGTTGCCATGAGTCGTAGGCTCGACGGAGACGAACAAGGAGTGGAGCCGCCGGTTTCGCCGGCGGCGGAGCGGGTATGAGTCTCGAAAGCACCAAGGCCGACGACATCGCGGTCGTCATCGAGGAGGCGATCGTCTCGGGAGAGCTCGCCCCCGGGTCGGTGCTGCGCCAGGAGCAGCTGTCGGAGCGCTTTGGTGTGTCGCGGACACCGGTTCGCGAGGCTCTGAGACGTCTTGCGGCCCTGGGCCTCGTCTCGTTCGAGCCGAACAAAGGCGTGAAGGTGCGAACGCTCACGCATGACGACCTGCGCGAGGCGTTCCTCGTCCGCGCCGAGCTGGAGGCGCTCGTCACGGAGATCGCGGCGCCAAAGATGACCCCGGAGGCGCTCGTCGAGCTCGAGGAGTGCGAGAAGCGGTTTGCCCGGTTGACGAAAGAGGTGCGCTCGCACGAGCCGGGCGGCAGCCGCCGCCTGCTGATGTCCGACTGGATGCGCGCCAACCACGCGTTCCACGACGTCATCTACCGGGTGGCCGACGTGCCGTACATCGAGTCGGTCTCGAAGGCCGCGCGCCGCACGTTCTCGGGGCCGGCGGTGTGGGCCCCGGTCGACGACGAGCTCGAGCGTCTCTACGAGCGGAACCAGGCAGAGCATCGCGCGATCCGGCAGGCGCTCGTCGCGGGGTCGATCGCCGGTGCCCGCGAGCTCGCCCACGAGCACGTCATGCACTCGTTCACGCTGCTGACGACGATCCTCGAGCACGTCGGCTCGGACTGGGTACGCGCCTGAGGCTCACGACCCGCCCCGAGCTGCGCGGGACGTTCGGCGCGGTCGCGTCGACGCACTGGATCGCGACGCAGACGGGTATGGCGGTTCTGGAGCGTGGCGGCAACGCGTTCGACGCGGTGTGCGCAGCCGGGTTCGTGCTGCAGGTTGTCGAGCCGCACCTGAACGGGCCCGGCGGCGACCTGCCCGCGGTCTTCTGGCCGGCCGACGCCGCGAAGCCCCTCGTGCTCTGCGCGCAGGGCGTTTCGCCTGCGGCTGCGACGATCGCCGCGTTCCGTGCCCGTGGTCACGCCCTCGTACCGGGGGTCGGCGTCGAGGCTGCGTGCGTGCCGGGCTCGTTCGGGGGCTTCCTGCTCCTGCTCGAGCAGTTCGGCACCTGGACGCTCGACGAGGTGCTCGCGTATGCGATCGGCTACGCCGAGCACGGCTACCCGGTCGTCGCGGGGATCACGGCGACGATCGAGCGCGTCGAGCCCCTGCTTCGCGGCTGGCCGGGGTCGGCGGCGCTCTACCTGCCCGCGCCCAGGCCGGGCTCGACCTTCCGGAACCCGCAGCTCGCCGCGACGTGGCGCCGGCTGCTGGACGAGTCGGGCGGCACCGTCGAGGGAGCCCGCAGCGCCTACTACGAGGGCTTCATTGCCGAGGAGATCGACCGCTTCGTGCGCACGGAGGACGGGTTCCTCGACGGCGGCGACCTCGCCGCCTGGCGCGCGACGCTCGAACCTCCTGCGACCGTGGACTACCGCGGGCTCACCGTCTGCAAGACCGGGGCGTGGGGGCAGGGGCCCGCCGGGCTCCAGCAGTTGCGGCTCCTCGAAGGCTTCGACGTGGCCGCGCTCGGCGAGGTCGACCTCGTGCACCTGACGACCGAGGCGGCGAAGCTCGCCTTCGCCGACCGCGATGCGAACTACGGCGACGTGGACGTGCCGCTCGAGCGCCTGCTCTCGCGCGAGTACGCGACAGGGCGCCGGGCCCTGATCGGCGAGGAGGCGAGCGGCGAGCTCCGCCCGGGGCTCGGGCGGCTGCCCCAGGCCGGAGCTCGTAACAGTCTGTTACTTGGCGGCGGCGAGCCGACCCGCGGCGACACGGTCCACCTGGACGTGGCCGACCGGTTCGGGAACCTGATCTCGGCGACGCCGAGCGGCGGTTGGCTGCAGAGCTCGCCCACGATTCCGGCGCTCGGGTGGCCGCTCGGCACGCGGGCACAGATGTTCTGGCTCGAGGAGGGCCTGCCTTCGTCGCTTCGACCGGGCACGCGCCCGCGGACGACCCTCTCGCCGGGGCTCGTGCTGCGCGACGGCGAGCCGTGGCTCGCCTACGGCACGCCGGGCGGCGACCAGCAGGAGCAGTGGGCTCTGCACATGCTGGTGCGGCATGTCGACCGCGGGCTCAACCTGCAGGAGGCGATCGACGCGCCCGAGTGGCACACCGACCATCTGATCTCGTCGTTCCATCCACGCGGGTTCGCACCACGCTCGCTGGCGGTCGAGTCACGCTTCGGCGACGCCGCGATCGCGGAGCTCCGCCGCCGTGGCCACGACGTGCACGTGACCGGCCCGTGGGAGCTCGGGCGCGTCAGTGCGGTGGCACGTGACGGCGACCAGTTCCTCGCCGCAGCGAACGCGCGCGGCATGCAGGGCTATGCGGTCGCGAGATAGACGACGAGCGCCGCTGCCGCGAGCACGAGGAGCGGCACGGCGATCTTGAACAGCGGAGTGGGAAAGTCCTGGCGTGGGCGTAGCATCGCCGGCATACTGATCGGCATAGTCGCTGCCTGACCTGATCCCTCGCACGCGTAGCATGGGCCGCCCGTGAGCGAGATGCTGCCCAGATACGAGCCGCGCGGTGTCGAGGAGCGCTGGCAGGAGACGTGGGAGGCCGAGGGCCTCTACAACGCCGACCCGGATCCGTCACGTACGCCGTACGTCGACGCGCATCCGCCGCCGAACGTGACTGGCGAGCTGCACACGGGTCACGCGCTCCAGCTGGCGATCGGCGACACGGTGATCCGCATGAAGAGGATGCAGGGGTTCAACACGCTCTTCCAGCCGGGCTACGACCACGCCGGGATCTCGACGCAGAACGTCGTCGAGAACGTGCTCCTCGCCGAGGGCACGTCCCGCCAGGAGCTCGGACGCGAGGCGTTCGAGGAACGAGTCTGGGCTTGGCTGCACGAGTACGGCGGCAAGATCCTCGTGCAGTTCCGCCGCATGGGCGCATCGCTCGACTACCGGCGCACCAGGTTCACCATGGACGACGAGTACGTCCGCGCGGTGATGCACTTCTTCGTGCACCTCTACCGCCGTGGCTGGATCTACCGCGCGAACCGCATCATCAACTGGTGCCCCCACCACGAGACGTCGCTCTCCGACCTGGAACTGGAGCACCACGACGTCGACGACACGCTCTCGACGATTCGCTATCCCCTCGCGGACGGCGACGGGTACATCGCGATCGCGACCGTTCGCCCCGCCACGATTCCCGCCGACGTCGCCGTCGCGGTCCATCCGGATGACGACCGCTACACGCATCTGATCGGCCGCGAGGTGATCGTGCCTTGGGTGGAGCGCCGTGTGCCGGTGATCGCCGACGAGCGCGTCGAGCGCGAGTTCGGCACCGGCGCGCTGAAGATCACCCCGGGACACGACCCGACCGACTTTGCGATCGGCCGCGATCACGGATTGCCGGAGCCGAGCTGCATCGGGCCCGACGGCCGCGTCACCGCCGAGGGCCTGGAGGGCCTTACGCAGAAGGAAGCGGAGGAGCGCATCCTCGACTGGGTCAAGGAGCGCGGCCAGCTCGAGGGCCGCAAGCACTACCGGCACAGCGTCGCCGTGTGCGAGCGCTGCAAGACGCGCATCGAGCCACGCATCTCGCTGCAGTGGTGGTGCGCCATGGACGAGATCAAGCAGCCCGCGCTCCAGGCGCTGCGCGAGCGGAAGATCGTCTTCCACCCCGAAAGCCAGCACCGCTTCGCGATCGACTCGCTCGAGAACGCGCCCGACTGGAACATCTCGAGGCAGATCTGGTGGGGGCATCAGATCCCCGTCTGGACCTGCCCCGACGGCCACCTGACGGTCGAAGAGGAAACGCCGCCGGCGTGCGCAGAGTGCGGCTCGACCGAGCTGACGCGCGAGACCGACGTGCTCGACACCTGGTTCTCATCTGCGCTCTGGCCGTTCGCGACGCTCGGCTGGCCCGAGGAGACGGACGACCTCGCGTACTTCTATCCGGGCCATCTCCAGACGACGGCGCGCGAGATCATCCGTCTCTGGGAGAACCGCATGATCTTCTCCGGGCTCGAGCTCTTGGGCGAGATCCCGTTCAGCGACATCGTGATCCACACGACGGTGCTCGCGCGCGACGGGCGGCGGATGTCGAAATCGCTCAAGACGGGCATCGACCCGCTGGAGCTGATCGAGCAGTACGGGACCGACGCCACACGCTACGGGCTGATGAAGAACTCGCTGACGCAGGACGTGCGCTTCTCGGATTCCGCGCTCGAGGAGGGAAGCAAGCTCTCGAACAAGCTCTGGAACGCTGCGCGCCTGATCGTAACCGCGTGCGGGGGCGCCGCGCCCGCCGAGCGGCCGTCGTCGCTCGAGGAGCGTTGGATCCTCGCCCGTCTCTCGCAGGTGCAACGCGAAGTCGAGCGGCTGCTCGGCGAGTTCGACTTCGCGCACACGATGGACGAGCTCTATCACCTGACGTTCGACGACTTCTGCGACTGGTATCTGGAGGCGATCAAGGTCCGCCTCTACGACGGCGACGCCGGCGCGCGCGCGACGGCGACCGCCGCCCTCGAGCGGCTGCTGAAGCTCTTGCATCCGGTGATGCCGCACGTGACCGAGGAGATCTGGTCGTACCTGCCCGGCCGCAGGACCCGGCTGATCGTCGCGCCGTGGCCCGAGGCGGGCGACGAGTCGGAGGCGGGCGCCCTCGAGCGCGTGCAAGACCTCGCCCAGATGTTCCGCCGCTCGGGCATCGTGCCGGCGCTCGAGGGCGAGGAGCGGCGCATCTTCAACGCGGTCGTGAAGCCGGAGCGCGCGAAGGTGACTGGGAACGCGGACGCGGAGCGGGAGCGCCTGCGCAACGAGATCGCACGGGCCGAAGCAATGCTCGCAAACGATCGGTACGTGCAGAACGCGCCCGCCGAGGTCGTCGCGGCCGAGCGGGAGAAGCTCGAGCGGTATCTCCGCGAGCTCGATGCAATCGGCGACTGACTGGCTCGAGACGCTCAGTCCCTGGCCCACCGAGGGCTTCGGCACCGAGCGGATGATCGAGCTGCTCCGGCGACTCGGCGACCCCCAGCGCGCCTACCGCTCGGTGCACGTCGTCGGCACGAAGGGCAAGTCGACGGCCGCCCGCCGGATCGCCGCGACGATCGGGGGCGCCGCCTACACCTCGCCGCACGTGTCGGGCTGGCACGAGCGCCTGCAGACCGATGCTTCCGGATTCGAGCGGGCCGTCGAGCGTGTGCGGGCCGACGCGGTGGCGGTCGGCGCAACGCAGTTCGAGACGCTCACCGCCGCGGCCTTCGCCGACTTTGCGGCGCGCGGTGTTCAGGCTGCGGCGATCGAGGCAGGGCTCGGCGGGCGCCACGACGCGACCAACGTGATCGACGCGCCGGTCGTGTTCCTGACGAACGTGGCGTTGGAACACACCGAGGTGCTCGGCGGCACGCGCGAGGAGATCGCTGCCGAGAAGCTCGCGGTCGCGGCTCCCCGCTCGATCGTCGTACTGCCCGACGGCGAGTTCGCCCGCCTCGTTCCCGGGCGGGAGGTGCGGATCGGGGGCGCCCTCGAGGCGGCGGAGGCATTCCTCGGCCGGCCTGTCGGGGCCCTGGCGGAGGCTGCGCTGCCCGGGAGGCTGGAGATCCGGGGCAACGAGGTGCGCGACGGCGCGCACACGCCGGAGGCCGCCGACTGGCTGCTCGAACGGCTGCCGAAGCCGCTCGACTACGTCGTGGTCGCCTCGCTGCTCCGCGACAAGGACGCCGACGGCATCCTCGAGCGCTTGGCGCGGGCCGGGCAGGCATTCGTCGCGACGCGCTCGTCGAACGACCGTGCGCTGCCGGCGGGGGAGGTTGCGGCTCGAGCGCGAACTTGGTTCCAGACGGTGGAGACGGCCGACGATCCGCACGAGGCGCTTCGGCTGGCGCGCTCGCTCGGGCCGCGGGTCCTCGTCACCGGTTCGCTTTACCTGCTTGCCGACCTGACCGATGACAAGTGAAATGCATACGATGACGAGGCCCGGTGAACGCATCAGCGTTTTTCTGTTCGCACTCTTTCTCCTGGCGCTCTTCGTCGCGCTCGCGTTTGCGGCGGGCTACGGACTAGGGAGGATCCTCCTGTGATCGTCGCGATCGGCAGCGTGACCAATTTCTTCCATTCGTCGACGTGGTACGTGACGCGAAACCTCGCGATCTTCTTCGTGCTCGTCTTCTGGGCGGCGACGGTGTACTGGATCTACAAGGACGCGCGGCGGCGCATCGAGGACCCGATGCTCGTGTGGGTGTCGACGGTGCTCGGCGTCGTTCCGTTCGCCGGGCCGCTGATCTACATGCTGTTCCGCCCGCCCGAGTACCTGGAGGACGTGCGCGAGCGCGAGCTCGAGATCAGGGCGATGGAGAGGCGGCTCGGTGGTCGCGAGTTGCACTGCCCGGTCTGCCGGGCCTCGGTCGACGAGGAATTCCTGGTCTGCCCCGTCTGCACCACCAAGCTGCGGCAGGCGTGCACGAACTGCCATCGACCGCTCGAGACCCTGTGGCAGGTGTGTCCGTACTGCGAGACGACGATCGAGCACGACGGCGGCGCCACCAACCTCGCCGAGGCGCAGCCTCCGCCGCGGCGCCAGCGTTCCGGGTAGGCTCCCCGGCCGCATGGCCCTCGAACGCACTCTCATCCTCGCCAAGCCGGATGCCGTCGAGCGGAACCTGGCCGGCGAGATCCTCGCGCGCTTCGAGCGCCGCGGCCTCAAGCTGCGCGCTGCCCGTCTGCTGACTGCGAGTCGCGAGCTCGGCGAGACCCACTACGCCGAGCACGCCGAGAAGCCGTTCTTCGGCGAGCTCGTCGCGTTCATCACGTCGGGGCCGACGCTCGCGCTCGTGCTCGAAGGCGAAGGCGCGATTGCGACGTGCCGCAAGACGATCGGCGCGACGAACCCGGCCGATGCGGATCCCGGCAGTCTCCGTGGTGCATTCGCCCTGGCCATGCCGAACAACCTCGTGCACGGCTCCGACTCGCCCGAGTCGGCCGAGCGCGAGATCGGCATCTGGTTCCCCGATGGACTCGTCTAGAGAGCAAGCTGCTCTCGACGCTGCGCGCAACGCCGCGTACTGGACCAAGTCGAACGCCGAGTACACCGACGAGAACGCGTCCACGAACTGGGCGCTCGACGAGATCTGCTGGGGCATCTGGGGGATCGACGAGTCCGAGTTGAACGTCCTCGGTGACGTGGCGGGCCTCGACGTGGTCGAGCTCGGCTGCGGCACCGCGTACGTCTCCGCCTGGCTCGCCAGGCTCGGCGCCCGCCCGACCGGTGTCGACATCACTCCGGCGCAGCTCGACACGGCGAGGCGCATGATGGCCGAGACCGGGACGCGGTTTCCGCTGATCGAGGCCGACGCGGGCGAGACGGGCCTGCCGGATGCATCCGCCGACCTCGTCGTCTCCGAGTACGGCGCGTCGATCTGGGCCGACCCGTATCGCTGGATTCCCGAGGCGGCCCGGCTGCTTCGCCCCGGCGGCCGGCTCGTCTTCCTGCGCAACTCGACGCTCGTCATCCTCTGCTCCGGCGACGAGGAACCGGCGACGGAACGGCTCGTGCACGCGCAGTTCGGGATGCACCGCTTCGAGTGGCCCGAGGGTGGGGTCGAGTTCCACCTTCCACACGGCAAGTGGATCGAGCTCCTGCGCGCGAACGGCTTCGAGATCGAGCGGTTGGTCGAGATCCAGGCGCCCGCCGACGCCGAGACGCACGATCGCTACTCCTACGTGACCGCCGACTGGGCTCGCAAGTGGCCCTGCGAGGAGATCTGGGTCGCACGGAAGCGGGCATGAACGCGCTCCCGCTCGTGCTTGCGTCGACCTCGCCGCAGCGGCGCGCGATCCTGGCGCAGCTCGGGATCCCGTTCGAGGTCGTGGCGCCCGGCTTCCACGAGGCGCCCGGCACCTCGCCGCTCGAGCGAGCCGCGGGCAAAGCCCGCTCGGTCGACGGTGGCGACCGGCCGGTGCTCGGCGTCGACACCGAGGTGATCTTCGACGGAGCCCTGCTCGGCAAACCGGCGACCGCAGCGGAGGCCGTGGCGATGCTCGAGTCGCTCTCCGGTCGCAGGCACGAGGTGTGCTCGGGGCTCTGCCTGCGGACACGGGAGTGGGAAGAGCTGCACACGTGCTCGACCTTCGTCACCTTCCGCGTGCTGGAGCCGCGCGAGCTCGTCCACCACGTCGCCGCGGCGGAATGGGAGGGCCGGGCGGGCGCGTACGCCATCCAGGGTCTCGGCGCGAGCCTGGTCGAGAAGATCGACGGCGACTTCCTCAACGTCGTCGGCCTGCCGGCCGCGCTGCTCGTGGGCGTGCTGGCCCGACGGTTCGCGGGTGTGTACGGGTTCGGCTAGGGTCGCGGGGCTATGGGTCTCTTCAGCTACCTGACCGGATTCGGCGGCCGTGACATGGCGGTCGACCTCGGCACCGCCAACACGCTGGTCTACGTGCGTGGGCGCGGGATCGTGCTGTCCGAGCCGTCGGTCGTCGCAATCGACCAGCGCACGGGCGAGGTGCACGCGGTGGGCCTCGAGGCCAAGCGGATGCTCGGCCGGACCCCGGGCACGATCAGCGCGATCCGGCCGCTCAAGGACGGCGTGATCGCCGACTTCGACGTCACCGAACAGATGCTCCGTCACTTCATCCAGAAAGTGCACCAGCACCGCTTCGCGCACCCGCGCGTCGTCGTGTGCGTGCCGTCGGGCGTGACGGGCGTCGAAAAGCGCGCGGTCGAGGAGGCAACCCTGTCGGCCGGCGCGCGCAAGGCGTACCTGATCGAGGAGCCGATGGCGGCCGCGATCGGCGCCGGGCTGCCCGTCGCCGAGCCGACCGGGAACATGATCGTCGACATCGGCGGCGGCACCACCGAGGTCGCCGTGATCTCGCTCGGGGGCATCGTCGTCTCGCAGTCGCTGCGCGTGGGCGGTGACGAGATGGACGAGGCGATCATCAATCACATCAAGCGCGAGTACAAACTCCTGATCGGCCAGCAGACCGCCGAGGAGATCAAGCTCGAAGTCGGTTCCGCCTTCGCGATGAAGGAAGAGGTGCAGGCGGAGGTGCGCGGGCGCGACATGCTCACCGGCTTGCCGAAGACGGTCATCCTCTCCAGCGAGGAAGTGCGGCATGCGCTCGAGGAGCCCGTCAACCAGATCATCGACGCGATCAAGTCGACGCTCGACAAGACACCTCCGGAACTGGCTGCCGACATCATGGACCGCGGCATCGTGCTCGCCGGCGGCGGGGCGCTCCTGCAAGGCCTCGACGAGCGGCTCCGCCACGAGACGCACATGCCGGTGCACCTCGCCGAGTCGCCGCTCACCTGCGTGGCCGTCGGCTCCGGGCGCAGCCTCGAGGAGTTCGACGCGATCCACCGCAGCTCTCGCTCTCGCGCCCGCTCGCGCGGGCGCAGCGGCCGCCGCTACTGATGGTTGATCGGTAATTGTCGTTGTTGCGGGGAGGGTCTGCACCAAGCAGTGTGGTCGACGCGACCGGGGTCAAGGCCGGTGGGCCTTGGCGGTGGGCGCGGCGGGCGCACTGCGCCGTGTGCAGGCCCTCAGCCGCGACGGCGCTGAATTCCCGATCAACCATCTAGATCGCATCGTGCGCGTCCGGGAGCTCGACGCGCGCACGGCACCCGACGAGCTGCTGCTCGCGTTCCACCAGCTCGAGCTCGCATGTCACGCCGAGCTCCAGCCGGGCGAACCGCCACGCAGCGCCGACGAGGCGATCGCCTTCCACCGCCACCAGCCGGCGACGCACACGAGTTGCCACTGGCTCGCGGACGGAGGAACGGCTGCGCTGTACGTGCACGGGCCAACGGCGGCGTTCGTGCACCTGCTCGTCCACCCGGAGCACCGGCGTCGCGGGATCGGCTCTGCGCTGCTCGATTCTGTCCGAGTCCGCTGCGCCGAGCTTCGCGTGACGTCGCTGCACGGGCACCACACGACACCGGCCGGAGCTGCGTTCGCCACGCGGTTCGGCGCCGTCGACGGTCAGCGGATCGTCCGGTCGCTGCTCCACCTGCGCGCCGCCGAGTTGCCGGAGCCGCGCACGCCAGCCGGCTGGAGACTGACCACCTGGCTCGGACGTGTGCCGGACGAGTACCTCGACGCGTACGTCCGCTCGCGCGGGTCGATGGACGACGCACCCATGCCCGAGGGGATGGAGTTCCCCACCTGGACCGCCGAGACGGTGCGTGCTTCCGAGGAATCGCTCGCTCGCCGTGAGCGTGAGATGCGCCTGACGGTGGCGCTCGATCGCCACGGGGAGGTGGGGGCGTTCACGGAGCTCCGCTTGTCGCGGGGCTCGAGGCTCGGTTTCACCGACGACTCGGCCACCGCGGCGGCGCACCGGGGCAAGGGCCTCGCGCGCGCGGTGAAGCTCGCGTCGCTGCGGCAGCTGCGCGCGGATCATCCGGAGGTGGACGTCGTCTCGACCTCGAACGCCGAGGAGAACGCGGCGATGCGTCACATCAACGGGTCGATCGGCTTCCGCCCCACGGTGACCGAGACGATGTCGACCCTCCGGCCGTGATCGAGACCGAGCGGCTGACGCTGCGGCGCTTCGGCGAGGGTGACCGGGACACGGTCGCCCGCTGGAACGCCGACCCGGTCTTCACCCGCCACCTGGCCGGCGTGCTCAGCCGCGCGCAGACGGACGAGGCGTTCGGCCGCTGGGAGGGCCACTGGACCGAGCACGGATTCGGCCTGCTCGGGGTTGAATGGCGCGAGACGGGCGAGTTGATCGGCCGGGTCGGGCCGTCGTTCCACCGCTTGTGGCCCGCCGAGCCCGAGGTCGGCTGGGCGCTCGATCCCGCCTGGTGGGGCCGCGGGATCGCGACCGAGGCAGGTGCCGCCTGCGTCGCCTGGGCCTTCGGCCGGCTCGGGCACGACCGGCTCGTCTCGATCACGACCGAGGCGAACCTCGCTTCGCGCCGCGTGATGGAGAAGCTCGGCTTCGTGCTGCACGCACAGGTTCCGAGCGAGTGGGGACCGCTCTGGGTGCATGCGCTCGACCGGTAACTTCCCCTGCTCATGCGTCCGGAACCGAACCGCTGGCTCATTCTCGTCCTCGTCTGCATCGCGCAGTTCATGGTCGTGCTCGATGCGACGATCGTGAACGTCGCGCTTCCGTCGATTCAGCGGGGCCTGCACTTCTCACCGACGAGCCTGCAGTGGATCGTCAACGCCTACACGCTGATGTTCGGCGGCTTCCTGCTCCTTGGCGGCCGCGCGTCCGACCTGCTCGGCCGCCAGCGGCTCTTCATCGCCGGCGTGATCGTGTTCACGGCAGCGTCGCTGATGAACGGCATTGCGACCTCTGCGAACGTGCTGATCGCCGGCCGCGCTCTGCAAGGTCTCGGTGGCGCGCTCGTCTCGCCTGCGGCGCTGTCGATCGTCACCACCACGTTCGCCGAGGGCCGTGAGCGCTCGAAGGCGCTCGGTGTCTGGAGCGCGATCGCCGCAGGAGGCGCCGCGGCGGGCCTCGTCATCGGCGGCTTCCTGACCGAGTCGCTCTCCTGGCGCTGGGTGTTCTTCGTCAACCTCCCGATCGGCGTCGCGGCCGCCTTGCTCTCGCTCCGTTACGTCCCGAACTCGCGTTCCGAGCAGCGGCCCGAGACGTACGACACCGGCGGCGCGGTGACGGTGACGGGCGGCCTGCTCGTGCTCGTCTTCGCGATCGTCAAGGCGCAGACGTACGGCTGGGGCTCGGCGAAGACGATGGGCCTCTTCGTGGTGGCGTTCGCGCTGCTTGCCGCCTTCGTCGCGATCGAGCGGCGGTCGAAGGCGCCGCTGATCCGGCTCGGCATCTTCCGCATGCGTTCGCTCTCGGGCTCGAACGGCGCCATGCTGCTCGTCGCCTCCGGCCTGTTCGCGATGTTCTACTTCGCATCGCTCTACATGCAGGAGATCCTCGGGTACCGGCCGCTGAAGGCGGGCTTCGCCTTCGTGCCGTTCACGCTTGGGATCATCGTTGGCGCCGGCGCCTCGCAGGCGTTGATCCGGCACATCGGCATTCGTCTCGTCACGTACATCGGCATCGCCATGGGCACGGTCGGCCTCCTGTACTTTGCGCGGCTGCCGACGCACGGCACATATGTCCGCGACCTGCTGCCGACGATCGTCGTCGTCTCCATCGGCATGGGGATGACGTTCGTGCCCTGCACGCTGCTCGCGACGACGAACGTGCAGGCTGAGGATGCAGGGCTTGCGTCGGGCCTCTTCAACACCTCCCAGCAGGTGGGCGGCGCGCTGGGCCTCGCGATCCTCTCGACCCTCGCGGCCTCGCGGACGAGCCATCTGCTCGGCCACGGCGTCGCGACCGTGGCGGCGCACGACGCGGCGCTGACGAGCGGCTACCACGTCGCGTTCGGGGTCGGGGCGGCCATGCTGCTCGCCGCCTTCGTCGTGCTTGCGGTGACGGTGCGAAAGCAAGACGTCGAGCAGATCGACAGCGGGCACGTGAGCCTGACACCCGGCTAGAAACCAGGCACCCGGCAGCCGGGCAGACGACCCGCCCGTCGCTGCGGCTAGGCTCCGTCGGGTGCCACGCAACCGGACCGTCCGCCTCGCGGTCCTGGGCAACTCCGTCCAGCGCATCGCGTCTTCCGGCTACTCGTCGAGCCGCTCCAGCGCCCTCAAGCGCCGGATCGTCGTCGGCATCCTCGTTCTGGCCTCGCTCGTCCTGATCACGGTCTCGTTCCGGTCGAGCGCGCTCAACGGCGTCCAGGGCACTGCGGCGGGGATCTTGCGCCCCTTCGAGATCGCCGCCAACCGGGTGACTCGCCCGTTCCGCGACGCCGCCGGCTGGACGCGTGGCCTGATCGACGCGAAGGCCGAGAACCGCAAGCTGCGCTTGCAGGTGGATCAACTGCGCCAGCAGCTGATCCTCGACGAGTCGGCGGTGCAGGAGAACGTTCAGTTGAAGGCCGCGCTGAACTACCACGGCCCGGCGTCGATCGCGAACTTCCACCAGGTCAACGCTGCGGTGCTCGTGAATCCGCAGAGCGCCATCGACCAGAGCGTCGAGATCGCGGTTGGGTCGCACGACGGCGTGCAGGCCGGCAACGTCGTCGTCGCCAGCTCCGGCGGACTCGTCGGCACGGTTGCGCGGGTGTTCGGAAGCGTCTCGCGCGTCACGTTGCTCACCGACGATCAGAGCGCCGTGACTGCGGCCGACCTGACGAGCCCGAGCGCGGTCGGCCTGATCAGGCGTGGCGGCGGTGGCAGCGACGTGCTGATCCTCGACCGTGTGTCGAAGACCAAGCCGGTCAACGTTGGAGACACGATCATCACCGCGGGAACACTCGGGAAGGGCGCGCTGCCGTCGATGTTCCCGCACGGGATCCCGATCGGGTCGGTGACAAGCCAGAGCAACAACGACGTGAACGCGTTCAAGAACATCCAGGTCGCGCCGCTCGTCGACTTCACCTCGCTGCAATCCGTGATCGTGCTGGTGCCGAACCGTTGATCGACGCCGTCAAGGCTGCGCTTGTTCTTTTCGTCGTCGCGTTGCTCCAGCTTGCCGTGCTGACCGAGTACCGCGCGTTCCGCGGTGCCAGCATCGTCGTCGTCGCCCTGCTCGCGGTCGCGCTACTCCGTGGCTCGGTGTTCGGCGCCGTCGCCGGCTTCACGACGGGTCTGCTGCTGGACACGGCGACGCTCGGCACGCTCGGCGTGACGTCGTTGCTGCTCACCGTGGGCGGTTTCTGGATCGGCCGCTACGGCGAGACGACCGCCCGCGATCGCTTCCACGCCCCGTACCTGTCGGTGGCGGTCGTCACCGTGCTGTACGCGTTCGGCCAGGTCGCGCTGCAGTTCGTGCTCGGCGAGCCGGCGCCCGCGGGGCTCGTCGCCCAGAGCGTGCCGCTGGCGCTGCTCGTCAACCTCGTGCTGACGCTGCCGGTCTACAGCCTGATCCGCAAGCTGTTCCCGTCGCCCGAGCTCGGCGACCGTGTGCGCGAGGTGCGCCTTCTTGGCTAAGAAGAGCTTTGGCAGCCGCCGCTTCCTGCCAAGCGACCCGCGGGTCGAGGGGCCCTACCGGCTCACGCCGCAGCTCGCCTTCCGCGTTGCAATTCTCGCGTTCCTCGCACTCGCCGTGTTTGCGGTGCTCCTCCTTCGTCTGTGGGCGCTGCAGGTGCTGTCGGGTGACCGCTACCTCGCGCAGGCCAACGACAACCGCGTACGCACCCTGCGGCTCGAGGCGCCGCGCGGTCCGATTCTCGACCGGAACGGTCACGTGCTGGTGACGAACGTGCCCGGCACGCGCCTCGAGTTGTGGCCGGCCGACCTGCCGAAGACGTGGGCCGTGCAGCGCAGAGAGTTGCAGGCGCTTGCGACGGTGACCGGAGCGACGGTGAAGAGCATGCTGGCGGAGCTGGCGGCGACCGGCTCCGACCCGTTGACGCCCGTCGTCGTGCAGCGCGGGCTGCGCCAGGACCAGATCGACTACCTCGCCGAGCACACCGCCGAGTTTCCCGGCGTGCAGACGCAGGACAGCTACCTGCGCAAGTACCCCTACCAGTCGCTTGCCGCGCAGGTGCTCGGATACGTCGGACAAATCTCCGCGACCGAGTACGCCAGGCTCGGCAGCAAGGGCTACCTGGCGACCGATGCGATCGGGCAGGCCGGGGTCGAGGCGACCTACGACACCTACCTGCGAGGCCGTAACGGCACGGCTCAGTTGACGGTCGACTCGCTCGGGCGTCCGAAGGGGCCGGCGACGCTGCAGACGCAGGCGAGCCCCGGGGAGGCGCTGCGGCTGACGCTCGACATCGGCCTGCAGCGGGCCGCCGAGCAGGCGCTTCGCTACGGCATCAACCTGGCGCACACCGGCGCCGAGGGCGCACACGCCGACGGCGGCGCGATCGTCGCGATGAATCCGCAGGACGGCGCGATTCTTGCGATGGCGTCCTACCCCACCTACCAGCCGTCGATCTACGTGGGCCGCAGCGATCCGCAGAAGCTTGCTCCGCTGCTCGATCCGGCAAAGGCGGCTCAGGCGAACTACCCGGGCATCAACCGCGCGATCGACGCGGCGTACCCGCCGGGCTCGACGTTCAAGCCGGTCACTGCGCTCGCGGCAATGCAGGAGGGTCTCGTGCACCCGTTCGACCAGCTGCTCTGCTCGGCCAACTTCAAGGCCTACGGGCAGGTGTTCAACAACTGGACGAACCTGATCCACGAGTGGATCGATCTGCCGACTGCCCTCGCGATGTCGTGCGACACCTACTTCTACGAGCTCGGCCGGCGCTTCTACGTGCTGCCTCCCGACCGCGGCCATCCACTGCAGGGCTGGGCGAACCGTTTCGGTCTCGGTGAGCTGTCGGGCATCGACCTCAGCCCGGAGGTGCCGGGCCTCGTACCGACACCTGAGTGGCGGCGCAAGGCGTACCCGGTCAGCCAGGGTTTCGGCCCGATCGACCGCACGTGGAAGCCGGGCTATTCGATCCAGCTCGCGATCGGCCAGGGCCAGTTGCTCGTGACGCCGCTGCAGATGACGCGGCTCTTCGCGATGATCGCGAACGGCGGCAACCTGGTCACGCCACATGTCGCTGAGGACGTCGAGCTGACCGGGACGAACGGGCAGCCCGCACGCATCCTGCGCCGCTTCGGCGCCCAGCCGGCGCAGCCGACGGGCGTCGACCCGACCGCGCTTCGCTACGTGCAGCTGGGGCTCGAAGAGGCGACGCACGCTTCGTTCGGCACCGGGTCGGGGGTGTTCGGAAAGTTCCCCGTCGACATCGCCGGAAAGACAGGCAGCGCCGAGAAGAACGTCACGCTGCCCGGCTACCAGTATCCGCAGAACCTCACCCAGTCGTGGTGGTGCGGGTACGGGCCCTACAACGCGCCGACGATCGCCGTGTGCGCCGTGATCGAGAACGGCGGCCACGGCGGCACGGCTGCGGCGCCGGCGGCCCTGCGCGTGTTCGAGCACTACTTCGGCAAGACCGCCACGACGAGTCAGCACGCGTCCGACTGATGGTGATCGAGTAATGGCGATCGAGGCAGTCGACACCAGGACGCGAAGCCTGCGCAGCCGCCGGCAGGCTGAAGCGACGGGCCTCGGCGGGGTGCTGCGGCGCCTCGACTGGATCCTGCTGCTCTCGCTGGTCGCGGTCGTCGGCTACGGGCTGTGGGCGATCGACGGCATCACCAAGCACGACCCGGGCGGGTCGGCGGCGTCGCGCCAGGGCCTGTACGCGGCCGTCGGAGGGGCGCTCTTCATTGCCGCCCTCTTCGTCGACCCCGGCACCTACCAGCGCCTGCGCCGGCCGATCTACTTCGGGACGCTCGGGCTGATGGGCTTCGTGCTCGCCGCGGGGGCCGTCACGCGAGGCTCGCGCCGCTGGATCGACGTCGGGTTCTTCACCTTCCAGCCGTCCGAGTTCGGGAAGGTGCTGTTCGTGCTCGCGCTCGCCGGCTTCCTCGCCGAGCGCGCCCGCCAGATCGGCTCGCCGACCTCGACCCTCTCGGCGCTCGGGTACGGCCTCGCCCCGATCGTGCTCGTGTTCGTTCAGCCGGATATCGGTACCGCGCTCGTGTACACGGCGGCGCTCGCCGCCGTCCTCTTCGTCGCGGGCGTGCGCTGGTCGCACCTCGGCATCCTCGCGGCGCTCACGGTCGCGGCCGCCCTCGCCGTTCTGTGGCTTCTGCCCGCCGCGGGCATGAATGTGCTCAAGCCGTACCAGGCTGCTCGCCTCACCGGCTTCACACACCCGGGCAACGATCCGCAAGGCGCGACCTACAACCTTCGCCAGTCGATCACCGCCGTCGGCGCGGGCGGCCTGCGCGGTCGCGGCATCCTCGGCGCGACGCAGACCCGGCTGAACTATCTGCCGGAGCACGCGACCGACTTCGCCTTCGCATCGCTCGCCGAGGAGCGCGGCTTCTTCGGCGCCTCGATCCTCCTGCTCCTTTACCTCCTCGTCGTCTGGCGTGCGCTGAAGATCGTCACCGGCGCGCGGGATCTGTACTGCGCGATCGTCGCCGGCGGGATCGCCACCATGTTCCTGTTCCAGGTGTTCGTGAACAGCGCCATGACGATGGGCATCGCGCCGATCACCGGCATCCCGCTGCCCTTCGTGTCGGTCGGCGGCTCGTCGATGATCACGAACCTCATGGCGATGGGCATCCTGCAGGCGATCCACATGCGGCGTCCCGGGCGGAGGCGGGGATGAGCGACGTAGGCTCGACGGAGTCGCCAGGGAGCGAGGCGCCGGCTTGGCCGGCGCCGGAGCGGGGATGAGCAAACGATCGCCGAAGCTCGCGCCGCTCTCGTTCCTCGCGCTGATGCGGGAGGTGCGCCGTGGGTCGGGCGACCCGCGGCCGCTTGCGGTTGCGGGCGCGCGCGAGCTCGTGCCGCTCCTTGCGCGCGAGCTACGGGCGGGCGGGGAGGCCCCGGCGGTCGTCGAGGGCCGGGTCGGGAACGCGGCGGCCCTCGTCTGGATCGGCCCGCCCGACGAGGACGCGCTGCACGAGGCCTCGCGCGCCGGCGTCCCGATCGTCGCGGTGTCGGACGCGGAGACGATGCCCTATGTGCTCGCGACCGACATCGTGCGGGTGCCACCGGGGCAGGGCTTCCCGGTCGACGAGATCGCAGCGGCCCTGGCCCGGCGCCTGGGGGAGAGCGGCACGTCGCTCGCCGCTCGCCTGCCGGTGCTGCGCGGCGCGGTCTGCGCCGAACTGATCCGGACGTTCGCGAAGCGCAACGCATTCGTCGCCGCGGCGGTGTTCATCCCCGGCGTCGACATGCCCGTGCTGACGCTGAACCAGGCGCGGCTCGTGCTGCGAATCGCGCTCGCTTACGGCCAGAAGGTGGACAACACGCGCGGGCTCGAGCTGCTCGGTGTCGTCGGGGTCGGCTTCGGGCTGCGGGCGGTGGCGCGCGAGCTGCTCGACCTCGTCCCGGTCGCCGGCTGGGCGTTGAAGGGCGCAGTCGCCTATGCGGGCACGAAGGCGGTCGGCGAAGCCGCCGTCCGCCACTTCGAAGCGCGCGCCTAGGTCGCATGGAGATTCGCCGGGCGACCGCGGACGACGAGCACATCATGCGACTGCTCTGGCACGAGCTCAGCGCGGAGACGACCTACACCCCGTATCCCGGTTCGGAGTTCTCGGAGTCGCTGCTCGCCGATCACCTGGCGTTCCTTGCCGAGCAGGCGGGAGAGCCGGTTGGGTGCGTCTACGCAGCCACTCCGAGCGAGCACTTCGGCTTCGTCTTCGGCCTCTACGTCCGGCCTGTTGCACGCCGCCGTGGGCTCGCGCGAGACCTCATGCGGGCGGTCGCAGAGGCGCTGCGAGTCGAGGGCCGGAAGTACATCGTCCTGAGCGTGGACACCCCGAACGCGGCCGCGCGCTCGCTCTACGAGCAGCTCGGCTTCGTCGACGCGGCTCGAACGCTGCGCGCGCGCATCGACGACCTGCTCTAGCGCTCGGAGGCCTGCGACGCGTTGGTCTTCGGACGGGCGCGCCGGCTTGGCCGGCGCGCCCGCCATGAGGCGTTTGCGCACCGGGTCCGTCCGGATCAGGTCCTACGCTCCGCCAAACGGCTCCCGGAAGAAGGGGGCTCATGGGGGAAACATGGTTTCCCCCATGCTGAGACTGGAGGTGATGCCCGTATGGCACTGACCGGACACCAGGAAGCGCAGGAGTTGCTGCTGATCGAGGAGGCGGACGCCTGGTTCGAGTACCTCGAGGCGACGCGGGGCCAGTCGGCCGTCCGGTACGTCGAGGTCGAGCCGTGGGCCTGGGCCCGCCTGGGCCAGCGCCTGCGGGCCATCGGCACCCGCCGCGCCAAGCTCCGCCCGGCCACCGAAGCGGCATAGAGGCGCTCACCATCCCACTGATACCCTGCGGGTAGGCCTATGCCAAGGCTTTTCCCGACCATCAGCGCTGCGCGCCCGCTCACTGCTCTCGACGAGCATGCGAGGCTGCGCGTGCGCTCCTCACAGGAGAGATCGTTTGCCACTGTCGTTTTTCCGGCGCAGGAAGCCGGAGGATCAGGCGCAGCCGACGCGCGCCCAGGAACCGTCCGAAGTTGAACTGCTGACCGTCGAGAGGCCCGCCACCGCGGCGAGCGACGACGGACAATCGAGCACACAACCGAAGAAGCGCCGCCGCGGCACGCGCGGTGGGCGCAACCGCAAGAAGAGCACAGCGGCCGGCGGCGGTGCCACGGCAACCGCCGACGCCCCTGCCGCCGAGCCGAAGGCCGCCGAGCGCAAGACGGAGCGCAAGACGCGCCCCGCGTCGCAGTCGCGCCGGCGGACGCCTCCGAAGCGGGCGCCGCTGCCCAAGGCGAAGCGCGAGCTCCTCATCTCCGTGGACGCAGGCGAGAAGCGGGTCGCGGTGCTCGAGGACGACCAGGTCGCCGAGGTGTACCTCGAGCGGCCCGAGCGCCGGTCGATTGCCGGCAACATCTACCTCGGCGTCGTCGACAATGTGTTGCCGGGCATGGAGGCCGCGTTCGTCGAGATCGGCCTCGAGAAGAACGGGTTCCTCTACGTCGACGAGATCGTCGGGCCGGAGCTCGAGGGCCGCAAGGGAGCCCGCAAGATTCAGGATCTGATCCAGCGCGGCGAGAACGTCCTCGTCCAGGCCGTGAAGGATCCGATGAAGACAAAGGGCGCGCGGCTCACCACCGAGATCTCCCTGCCGGGCCGGTTTGTCGTCTACGTGCCGCACGGCGAGGGGCTCGGCGTCTCGCGCCGGCTCGAGGACGACGAGCGCAACCGCCTGAAGGCGGTCCTCAAGGAGCATGCCCCGAAGACGGGCGGCGTGATCGTCCGCACCGCCGCCGAGGGCGCCTCCGCCGAAGACATCGAGCGCGACCTCGACTTCCTGCAGCGTCTCTGGCGCTCCATCGAGCAGAAGGCCAAGGATTCGACGGCGCCGTCACTCGTGTACCAGGAGGCCGAGCTGCCGTTGCGCGTCGTGCGCGACCTGTTCACCGGCGACTTCGAGCGGCTGCTCGTCGACCACGACCGCACGCACAAGCGGATCGTCGGCTACCTGAAGAAGACCTCGCCGCACATGGCGGAGCGCGTCACGCGTTACAAGGAGCGCGATCCGCTGATGGAGACCTTCGGGGTCGAGCAGGAGATCAAGTCGACCCTGAACCGCCGTGTCGACCTGCCCTCGGGCGGTTACCTGATCTTCGACTACGCCGAGGCGTTCACGGTCATCGACGTGAACACCGGACGGTTCGTCGGCTCGCGCTCGAAGAAGTCGGGTGCACGGCTCGAGGACACGATCACCAAGAACAACCTCGAGGCGGTGAAGGAGGTCGTGCGCCAGCTGCGTCTGCGCGACATCGGCGGCATCATCGTCATCGACTTCATCGACATGGCGAGCCCGAAGAACCGCGCGGCCGTCGAGAAGGCGCTCGGCGAAGAGCTCGAGCGCGACCGCACGAAGACCTACGTCGTCGAGATCTCGCCGCTCGGACTCGTCGAGATGACCCGCCAGAACGTCACCGACGGGCCGCGCGAAGTGATGACGAAGAAGTGCCCGACGTGCGGCGGCGACGGGATCGTCGTCTCCGAGCACACTGCGGCGGTCGACATCGAGCGGCGCTTGCGTTCGCTTGTCACTCCGGGCTCGCGCGACAAGGCTTTCAAGGTCGAGGTCGCAGCGAGGGTCGCCTGGCTCGTCGCGGGCCCCGGCGGAACGCGGCTGCACGAGTTGGAGGAGACGACCAAGCGGCGGTTCTTCCTCGTCGGCGCCGAGGACCAGCATCTCGATCACTTCCGTGTGCTCGATCAGGGCACGCTGGAGAAGGTCGCGCCGAAGCTGCCGGTCGACGTCGGCCAGCAGGTCGACGTGAAGCTCGGCGAGGTCGGCCTCTACGACTCGCATGCCGGTGTCGGCAAGATCGACGACGTCGACATCGTGGTCGGCGACGCGGCGAAGCTCGTTGGCAAGAAGGTGACGGTCCGCATCAGCGCGATCACGGACGGCCTTGCCTGGGCGGAGCTGCTCGCGCCGACCGAGGTCGGTGACGAGCCGCTGACCGCTGAAGCGGAGGCCGAGAAGCCGACGCGCGCGAAGCGGCCGACCGCCCGGAAGGCCGCCCAGGCCGCCGCCGACACGGATGAGGAGCTCGACGACGGCGAAGACCTGGAAGACCTGGAAGACGGAGCGGAGCCGGACGGGGAAGCCGACGAGGCCGAGGACGGCGGTCTCGAGCAGCCGGTTTCGGTCGCCGAGGGCGACGAGACGACTCCCGTGGTCGCGAAGAAGCGGACGCGCCGCGGCTCCCGTGGCGGGAAGAACCGCAAGAAGAGACCCGCCTCGGCGGCTGCCGGCTCGAACGGCGGCGAGCCCGCCGTGCCAGGCGAAGCGGAGTCCGTGCCGGAGTCCGCGCCCGAGTCCGTGCCGGAGCCAGAGGAGGCGCCGAGTGGGCCCGTGATCCACGTGCCCGACCGCGCCCTCGGGTCGGACGACGAGGGTGATCCGGCCGCGCCTGTGAAGCGCAAGACGCGCCGCGGCTCGCGCGGCGGCAAGAACCGGCGCAAGAAACCGGTCGGTGCCGCGGTTGGGGCAGTCGAAGCGGTCGGCGCAGCAGAGCCTGAGCCGGAGGTCGAAACGCCTGAGTCTCCCGCCCTCGAGCCGGTGGCGCAGGTCGAAACGCCTGAGCCCCCCGCCCCGGAACCGGAGTCGCAGCCGTCCGCGAACGGCGATGACGACTGGGGCTATACGCCGATGAGCCAGTGGGGGTTGGACGACTCCTAGCCGCAGTCGCTACACTGGCGACCGCTTCGCGGGCTTGCGCCTGCGGGCTTTCATCTTATGGATTACGCGATCATCCGTTTGGGCGGCAAGCAGTACCGCGTCCGTGAGGGCGAGTACCTTGTCGTGGACCGCGTCAAGTTCGACGAGGGCAAGACGTTCACGCCGGACGTTCTGCTCGGTGAGAAGGGCGTGACCGTCACGGCCACCGTCCTTGCGCACGAGCGCGGGCCGAAGATCCGGATCGGCAAGTACAAGAAGCGGACGGGCTACAAGCGCCACAACGGCTTCCGCGCCGCGACCTCGCGCATCGAATTCTCGCTCGGCGCCCCGAAGCGCGTCGCCGCCAAGTCGGTCGATACGGCCGTCGCGCCGAAGGTCGAGCAGCCCGTCGCCGCGCCGAAGGCCGTGCAGCCTGTCACAGCGCCGAAGGCCGAGCAGCCCGTCGCCGCGCCGAAGGCCGAGCCGCCGGCCGACGACCATGTCAAGGGCATGCCGAGCGGCTTCGAGCAGATGACGGTCGCGCAGGTGTCCGAGGGCGCAAAGACCTGGAACCGGCGGCTGCTCGAAGCGGCTCTCGCGTACGAGCAGGCTCACGCGGCGCGCAAGGGCGCGATCGCCGCGCTCGAGTCTGCACTCAAGTCGAAGGAGGGCTAGCACCAATGGCACACAAGAAGGGCCTTGGCTCCTCGAAGAACGGCCGCGACTCGAACCCCAAGTACCTCGGGGTGAAGATGTTCGACGGCCAGACGGTGCAGCCCGGCAACATCATCGTCCGCCAGCGCGGCACGAAGTTCCGCCCGGGCCCCGGCACGCAGATCGGCCGCGACGACACGATCTTCGCGGTGCGGCTCGGCACGGTCTTGTTCCGCACGAGCGGCGAGCGCCGCTTCGTGTCGGTCGTCGAACCGCAGGCCTAGCCCCGTGTTCAGCGACCGGGCCGGGCTTCATGTCCAGGCCGGGAAGGGCGGCGACGGCAGCCTCTCCTTCCGCCGCGAGAAGTTCGTCCCCAAGGGCGGGCCCGACGGTGGCGACGGCGGTGACGGCGGCGACGTCGTGCTCGTCGCCGACCCATCGCTGCGCGACCTCTCGTCGCTCCAACGGCGCAAGCGGATCAAGGCGGAGCGGGGCGGCAACGGTCTCGGCTCCCGCAAGCACGGGGCGGACGGCGACGATGCCGAGTTGCGGGTGCCGGTCGGCACCCAGGTGTTCACGGACGACGGCGACCTGATCGCCGATCTTGCGCACGCCGGCGCGCGCGTCGTGCTCGCCCGCGGGGGCCACGGCGGACGGGGTAACGCGCGCTTCGTCTCCTCGACGCGGCAGGTGCCGCGCTTCGCCGAGGTCGGCCCGCCGGGTGAGGAGCGCGACGTCGAGTTGCATCTGAAGTTGCTCGCGGACGCTGCGCTCGTGGGCCTGCCGAACGCGGGCAAGTCGTCGTTGCTCTCGCGCATCTCGAACGCCAGGCCGAAGGTCGCCGAGTATCCGTTCACGACCCTGCAGCCGGTGCTCGGTACGACCGAGGCGCCCGATGGTCGGCAGCTCGTCGTCGCCGACGTGCCGGGGCTGATCGAGGGCGCGAGCGAAGGAATCGGCCTCGGGCACGAGTTCCTCGCCCATCTCGAGCGGGCGCGCACGCTCGTCCACGTGATCGACGCGTCGCAGGCGGCCGACGAGCAGTGGCGGACGATCGACGCCGAGCTGGCCGCCTACGGCGCGGGGCTCGACGAGCTGCCGCAGATCGTCGTCCTGAACAAGATCGATCTGGA
>DATLQV010000003.1:0-7294 GCA_035534955.1 Gaiellaceae bacterium | reverse complement strand
CCCTACGACGTCATCTCCGACCTCGCACGCCGCGACTACCTGGCGCGCAGCCCGTACAACGTCGTCCACCTGACACTGCCGGATTCCGAGGAGGGCGCGGCCCGCGACCTCGCAACCTGGCGGGAGCAGGGAGCGCTCATGCAGGCGCCCGAGGCGTACTGGTGGGTTGCCCAGGACTACGTCGGCCCCGACGGCGTTGCTCGAACGCGCGAGGGGTTCGCCGCGTCTGTGCCGGCGGTCCCGTACTCGGACGGCGCGGTCCTGCCCCACGAGCGCACGCATGCCGGCCCGAAGGAGGGACGGCTTCGGCTGCTGCGTGCGACGCAGACGCAGCTCGAGCCGATCTTCTTGCTCTACGACGCCGACCCGGTGCTCGCGCGCCCGGCCGGCGAGCCTGCCGCGGAGGTCGAGGAAGGTGGTGTGCGTACGCGCATCTGGCCGGTCGAGGCGGGCGAGCTCGACCTCGGCACCCCGCTCCTGATCGCCGACGGTCACCACCGCTATGAGACCGCCGTCGCCTACCGTGCCGAGCATCCCGAGGCCACGCACACCTTCGCGATCCTCGTCTCGTCTCGGGCGCCCGGGCTCGAGATCTTCCCGACCCACCGGCTCGTGCAGGGGCTCGGGGAGGTGGCCGGCGAGGAGGCGGCCGGGCCCGGCGAGGGCGTGACGCTCTATCGCGACGGACGCTACCTGCGCGTCAGCAGCGACGACGACTTCGGTCCGAGGGTGGTCGAGTCGCTTGCGCCCGAGGGCGTCTCGTACACCGCGTATGCGGATGAGGCGATCGCGGCGGTCGACCGCGGCGAGGTCGCTGCGGCGTTCCTGCTCGAGCCGGTCACGGTCGAGCAGGTGGCGCGGTTCGCGCAGGCCGGCGAGACGATGCCCCAGAAGTCCACGTTCTTCTATCCCAAGCTCACCTCTGGCATGCTCTTCCATCCCGTCGGCGGAGCGCCGGCTGCCTGACTGGCTCACGCTGTGCCGGGCCGCGCGCGACGACGTCGCGCAGGTGCTCGTCGACCTGCCCGGGCGCGCGGAGCGCGAGCCGGTCGTCGGCGCGGGCGTTGGCGGCGACGAGACGACTGCGATCGACGCCGCGGCCGAGCGCGTGATCCTCGCCCGGTTCCGCGGTGAGGACGTGCGCATCGTCAGCGAGGAGGCCGGAATCGAGGGCAGCGGGCGCTGGACCGTCGTCGTCGACCCGATCGACGGGTCGCTGAACGCCAAGCGCGGTATCCCCTTCTTCTCGCTCTCGATCGCCGTTGCCGAGGGCGAGACGATGGACGACGTCGTCTTCGCCTACGTGCACGACTTCGGCACGGGCGAGGAGTGGACGGCGACGCGCGGTGGCGGCGCGTTCCTGAACGGCGCGCCCCTGACGGGGTTGCCGAAGGATGAGCTCGAGATCCTTTCGTTCGAGGCGACCACCACCGCCTTTGTCTCGGCGAACGCCGCGCGCTTCGACGGCGTGGCACACCGCTTGCGGATCATGGGGTCGCTCGCGATCACGCTCTGTCATCTCGCGGCGGGGAGGGTCGATGGGGTCGTCTCGCTCAAGGGCGCCCGGTCGGTGGACATTGCCGCGGCTCAGCTGCTGGTGCGAGAGCGGGGCCTCTGCATCGACCTGCCGGAGGCGCCGCCGTTTCTCGCGGCGCCGCTCGACCTCGAGGCACGCTCGCGCGTCGTCGCGGCCGGGAACGCCGCGCTCTGCGGGCGGCTCGCGGCCGCGCTCCTCGCCTGAGGCCGGTCTAGCCGGGGCTGTCGAGCAGTTCCTGCACCGCTCCGACGAGGTCGTCGTTGCCGAACGGCTTGCGCAGGAACGCCGTATCGGACCGCTGCAGCTCCACGGCGTCGAGGACGTCGTCGGTATAGCCGGACATGAAGAGAACGCGGAGTGTCGGGTGAAGCTCCCGCAGTCTCACCGCGAGCGCCGGGCCGCTCATCTCCGGCATCACGACGTCTGACAGGAGCAGGTCGAACGATTCGTCGCTCACCGCCAGCGCCTCAGGACCGCTCGCTGCGGTCGTGACGTCGAACCCGGCGGCCTCCAGAACGTCGCGTGCGAGATGGCGGACGACCTCCCGGTCCTCGACGACGAGCACGCGAACCTGATCGCCGGCGAGCTGCGGCTCGCCGGCGACGATCCCGTGTTCCTGATTCGCTGCGGGGAGGGTCACTTCGACGGTCGCGCCGCCGCCGGGCGTCGAGTCGATCGTGACCGAGCCTCCGAGCGAGCTGACGACGCCGTGGACGACCGAGAGGCCGAGACCCGTGACGGCACCCTCGGCCTTCGTCGTGAAGAACGGCTCCATGGCGCGCAGCCTGGTCTCCGCATCCATGCCGGTGCCGGTGTCACGCACGCGAAGCACGACGGAGTCGCCGGCGGTGACCGTCTCGAGCGTCAGCGTTCCCCCGTCCGGCATCGCGTCGCACGCGTTCAGGGCGAGGTTGAGCACGACCTGCTTGAGCTGGGCGGGATCTCCCGAGAGCAGGGGCAGTGGCTCGGCGAGGTCGAGCGAGACGCCGACCTCCGGGCCGGCTGTGCGCTCGAGGAGGGTGACCGACTCGCGCACGATCTCGTTCAGGTCGACGAGCCTCCGCTCGACGACGTGCCGCCGGCTGAACGAGAGGAGCTGCGACGTCAGGCTTGCGGCCTCGGCCGCTGCCGTCTTGATCCATCCCAGTGAGTGCGCGCCGGTCGACCCGGGCTCGATTGCTGCGCCTGCGAGGTCGGCGTAGCCGCCGATCGCCGTCAGGAGGTTGTTGAAGTCGTGTGCGACTCCGCCTGCGAACTGGCCGAGCGCATCCAGCTTCTGCGCCTGCTGCAGCTGCTCCTCGAGGTTCTTTCGTTCGGTGATGTCGAGCAGGAAGCCGCGAGCGAAGGCGTGTCCGTGGGCGTCTTCCACGACCAGGCTGTGGTCGCGCACCCAGACGTAGTGGCCGTCGCGATGGCGCATTCGATACTCGGCCTCGAACAGCGTGTGCTCGCGATTGTGGTGGGCGACGAGCGCCATGACGCGCTCGCGGTCGTCGGCATGCAACAGGTCTGCGAATCCGCGCGGGTTGGTCGCAAACTCCTCGGGCGACCAGCCGAGTAGCGTCTCGATCTGAGGGCTCGTGTAGACGTTGGTCGCGAGCTCGTCGGTGTCGTCGATGTAGGTCACGAGCGGAAGTGCCTCGACGAGATCCTGGTAGCGGCGCTGCGCCTCGTCGCGTTCGAGCTCGGCGCTCTTCCGCTCGGCGATGTTGTCGTAGAGGACCAGGAAGCCGTCGTCGCGCTCGGCATCGGAGTGAACCGGTGCGGAGTAGATAGCGAGCTGGAGCGGGGTCCCGTCACGCGCATACCGCTCCACCTCGACCCCGCGCAGTGCCTCTCCGGAGAGGATGCGCCGGGCGAGCTCGTCGGAGCCCTGCTCGTCCCTCTCTCGCACGATCGGGTTGTCGAGGCCGACCACCTCGTCCGCGCTCCAGCCGAACAGCGCCTCCGCGGCCCGGTTCCAGGTGACGGTGGTCGCGTCTGCGGCAAAGACGACCGTTGCGAGCGGGATCGCGTCGATCAGCCGCACGAGGTGGGCCCGCTCGGAGACGGCGGTCCGCTCGATGCCGAGGCGCCAGACGCCGAAGGCGAAGAACGCCACCGCGACAGCGGCCGCCACGGTCCACGGCGTGATCCCGGTGAGCCACAGCGCGGCAAATGCTCCTGCCGGAACGAACAGGAGGAACGCGCGCGACGAGGCGCGCAACCGGGGCCGCGGACCGGTCATCTCGGCATCATCCCTCTTCCGGGCCATCGGGGGCATCCCCGGAACAGCGCGAGCCTGCGCACCCGGTTCGCTACGCTCGATCCGTGCCGACCCAGGAGGACGTTCTCGCAGCGCTCGCCCGGGTGATCGACCCGGAGCTGCGCCGGCCGGTCACCGAGCTCGACATGGTCCGGGATGTGACGATCACCGGCTCCGAGGTCTCCGTGACGATCGCGCTGACCGTCGCCGGCTGCCCGCTTCGTTCGAGCTTCGAGGACCAGGTCGCAGGTCACGTCGGCACCCTGCCGGGCGTCTCGGCGGTCACGTTGCACTTCGACGTGATGTCGCCTGACGAGCGCGCGGTGCTGACGGCGAAGCTCCGCGGCGGCGTCGAGACGCGTGGCGTGCAGCTTTCGCCGAAGACTCGCGTGCTCGCGGTCGCCTCGGGCAAGGGTGGCGTCGGCAAGTCGTCGCTGACGGTGAACATCGCCGCGGCGCTCGCTGCGATGGGTCACGAGGTGGGCATCCTCGACGCGGACATCTACGGCCACTCGATCCCGCACATGCTCGGGATCTCGCAGAAGCCGGTCATGGTCGACAAGATGATCGTGCCGCCGGTCGCGCACGACCTGAAGCTCATGTCGATCGGGTTCTTCCTCGACGACAACCAGCCGGTCATGTGGCGCGGTCCGATGTTGCACCGCGCGCTCGAGCAATTTCTGCAGGACGTGCACTGGGGTGAGCTCGACGTGCTCGTCGTCGACATGCCGCCCGGTACCGGCGACGTTTCGATCTCACTCGGCCAGCTGCTGCCGCGTGCCGAGGCGGTTGTCGTGACGACGCCGCAGCCGCTCGCACAGGAGGTCGCCTCGCGGGCGGCGATCATGGCGCAGAAGACCGGCATGCGCATCGTCGGTGTGATCGAGAACATGACCTCGGAGGTGTTCGGCTCGGGCGGCGGCGAACGTCTCGCCGCCGAGCTCGCCGTGCCGCTGCTCGGTCGGGTGCCGCTCTCCGCGCAGCTGCGCGAGTCCGGCGACTCCGGCGTGCCGCTGGTCACGAGCGACCCCGACTCCGAGCCCGCGCTTGCGATCGTCGAGCTCGCGCGTGCGATCGACGCGAGCCGCACCGGCGGGTTCACCCGTACGCTGCCGCTCGTCAGCTGACCGCCGCCGGTGGCTGCAGCCGCGTTCTTCGACCTCGACCGCACGGTGATCCGGCGTTCGTCGGTGCTCGCGCTCGCCGGCGCCTTTCGGCGACGCGGCCTCATCTCACGGGTCGACCTCGTCAAATCGGCATTCCTGCAGGTGCTCTTCGTCGCCCGCGGCGCGAGCGCCGAGCGTGTGCGCTCGGCGGCGGAGGACGGCATGCGAATCCTCGCAGGCTTCTCGGTGGACGAGATGCGCAGTATTGTCGGGGACGCGATGGAGCCGGTGCTGCGGCCGCTCGTCTACGACGAGCCGCTGCATTTGCTGCGGGGGCACCGTGAGCGCGGGGAGAAGGTCTACATCGTCTCGGCGACCCTGCAGGAGATCGTCGAGCGCATCGCCGATGACCTGGGCTTCGACGGCGCCATCGGCTCGACGTGCGAGATCGTCGCAGGCGTCTACACCGGCCGGTCGCTGCGTGCGACCCACGGCGAAGGGAAGGCGGCCGCCGTGCGTGAGCTGGCGGCGGACGAGGGCCTCGACCTCGCCGCCTGCACTGCGTATTCGGATTCCTACAGCGACCTTCCCTTCCTGGAGGCCGTCGGCCACCCGGTCGCGGCGAACCCCGACCGCAAGCTGCGCCGGGTCGCCCGGGACAGGGGCTGGCCGGTGGTCGACTTTGCGTCCTGAGGAAGCTCGTCCGCGGCTCGCCCGGCTTGGCTTTCGCGACGAGGACGTCGAGACGCTCGCGGCCCACTTTCTCGCCGCCGAGGCGCGTGGACAGGCAAGCCACGGACTCGCCCGGATCGAGTGGCTCGAGTCATGGGACGCGCTCGACGCAGATGCTCGGCCCCGCCGTCTTCGCGGCGAACCGGAGTACGAGCACTGGGACGGCGACGGTGCGCTTGGCTACCTCACCCTCGCTGCGGTCGTGCGCGCCCAGCTTGTCTCGCCGCCTGCGCGTGTTCGTCTTGTCGTGTGCTCGAACGCGTATCCCACCGGGATGCTCGGCTACTGGACGAGGCAGCTTGCCGAGGCCGGGTTCGTCGCTCTTCTGACCGCGACGTCACCGCGGCGCCTGCCGGCGCCGTCGGGTGGCGCGCCGCTGACCGGTACGAATCCGCTGGCGATCGCGATCCCGTCCGGTGACGGCAAGCCCGTCGTCACGGATGTCTCGATGGGAGCCGTCACCTACGGCGATGTCCTGGCCGGGCTCGCGCAGCCCGGCGAGCTCGTGCCGTTCGGCGGCGAGCAGGCGCACAAGGCCTTCGCGCTCGCGATCGGCCTGCAGCTCTTCGTCGACGCGCTCGACCCGGGGGACGGGTTCGGCGCGGTGCTGCTCGTGGCGCGGCCCGAGGCCGATCCCGTGCCCGGGCTCCGCGAGCTCGCCGCGGGCGCACGGCTGCCCGGCGACCGCTAGACCGGTTTGACCGCTAGACCGGGAAGCCGGGCTCGCTGCGGATCGCGGCGAAGTCGGCGTCGCTGTGCGCGTGAGCGGCCCACTTCGGATCGAGCTCGACCGAGCGCTGCAGGTGCAAGAGCGCGTCGAGATGACGCCCGCCGCGCGCCTCCATGCAGGCGAGGTTGTAGAGGAGCGCGGGATGGTCGGGCCGCTCGCCGAGCGCGTCGTCGTGGATGCGGATCGCCTCGTCCCAATCCTCACGGTTCGCGGCGGGAACCGCGGCGAACATCGCCTCCCACGCGGAGACTTCGTACGGTTCACCCGGCTTGCCTCCCAGGGCGAGCACGACCGTGTCCGCGTCGACCGCGAGCGCGCCGCGCTCGAGCGCCGGATCGCGGACGAAGACGAGCTGCCCGGCTGCGAGCTCGTGCTCGTTGCCGTCGATCGTGAAGTTCGCGCGGCCCCGCAGGACGAGGTAGATCTCTTCGTGACCGAGTTGGGTCTCCTTGTGCGTCTCGACGATCGGTGAGCCCGCAGCACGCGCTGTGTACGCGTTGACACCGAACGCGCGGATGTCGAAGCGGCGGCGGATCGGCCGCCAGACGAACCCGTCGGGCAGCTCGACGCGGTCGAGCTCGTCGACGTGCGCGGCGTTCATTCGAAGAGCTCCTGCCAGTGCGGGTCGTCGCGCAGCGATGCGAGGTCGCGGTCCTCGCGCGCGTAGCCTCTCACCTCGGCGGGCGCCGAGGCGACGGCCCGCCGCAGATGCTCGAACGCGGTGTCGGCGTCGCCGAAGCGCGCCTCGAAGCACGCGAGGTTATACGGGGCCTCCCAGCCGTCCGGCTGCCGGGCGGCGACGTCGTGCATCAGCGCGCGACCCCGCTCGACGTCGCCCGCCCGTCCATGCGCGAAGGCAACGACGACCTCGTCCCAGCCGCGGCCCTCGAACGCCCGGCCGGCCGGCGCGCCGACCGCGAGCACGATCGTGCCGGGCTCTTCGG
>DATLQV010000002.1:0-38967 GCA_035534955.1 Gaiellaceae bacterium | reverse complement strand
GGTGTAGGTGCCCTTGTCGACGCGGGTGAAGGCGCCGTCTGGCTTGGAGCCGACCACCGTACAACTGACGCTGACGAAAGGCTACGGCTCGGATTGCACGGCAAGTCTACGAGCAGCGTTTACTGTTCTGGCAAAGGGCGCAGTGCCTGTGCAGTGCCTGAACTCGCGGTAAACAGCGTTCCGTCCATTTCGTCAGTCGGCTCGTGGATGGCCGGACAAGCGGCCTCTGTGCGGCCCGAAAGCCAAACAGACGGCACTACACGCAAACGCGCGTACTGCTTCCTATCGTTTCGACAAGCTGGGGGTCACTGGTTCGAGCCCAGTACCGCCCATAAACTCACCTGCATATGACGATTTTCGTTGCCGAGGCTGACGACGGATTCCGTTAGTCACGTTTTAGTCACGTAACGCGGCGGTGTGAAGATCCCGTCGGATGGCGCTCGTAGAGTGACGGCGTGGCGGGAATGCAGGCGGTCTACTACCGGGCGGCGGACGGGTCGGAGCCGGTGGACGCGTTCATCGCGGCGCTCAAGGATCCGAACCGGCAGGCGGCGCTCGACAACCAGATCGAGCGCCTGAACCTGCTGCGCCCGAACGACCCGCCGCTCCCGTTCCCCTGGAGCTCGCAGCTCGAGGGCGAGTTGCGCGAGCTCCGCTGCCACTACGGCTCCGAGCTCTACCGGGTGCTCTACCGCCGCTCCGGCAACCTGTTCGTGCTGCTGCACATGTTCCGCAAGGACAGCGGCAAGGTGCCGGAGGCGGAGCTGCGGGTCGCGCGCGAGCGCTGGGACGACTTCAAGGCGCGGATGGACGCGCAGCGGCGGCGGCCGCCGCGGGCGGCCGGCCACGACGCCCCCTGAGCAGATTTTTACACGCTTATCAATTTTGGTAAGATGCGATCGATCACCGAAGCAGACGATGGGAGGCACGTGGCACAGTCGAAGAGCAAGAGCTTAAGCCCGGTCGGCTCGACGGCTACCGAGACGGCCGGCCGACGGGCGCGCAGAAGCGCCGGCTACCGGGAGGCGCGCGCGCGGCTGGCGCCGTACGAGCAGCTGGCCCGGATCGTGATCCGCCGGCGGATGGAGCTCGGGCTCACCCAGGAGCAGCTGGCCGAGCGGATGGGGACGAGCCATTCGGCGATCTCGCGGATCGAGAGCGGCCAGCACGGCACCTCGGTGCAGACGCTGCAGCGGCTGGCCGGGGCGCTGGAGATGCGCTTCGTGATGGGATTCGAGCACGGCCCGGCCGACAAGCCGGTCCGCGAGCTCGTGCCCGCGTAATCACGCTTGCTCTCGGCCTCGCGGGCTTCCGCGCGTGCACCGTCAGTGCCGCGGCGGGTGCGAGCGCCATCGCGAACTTGCTCCTCGCGAGCTCGGCGCGGACGTCGGCGCCGTGACGCGCAACCTCGAACAGATGGGTGTAGGTGTCGAGGGTCATGCTCGTGCGGGGCGTGGCCGAGGATGCGGCTGACCTGGACGACGTCGAGGCAGCGCGGGAACTACCCCGAAGGAACTCGGCTCACAGACGCCTGGTGTGCTTTCGACCGTGAGCTCCGTTTCTTGGTGCTAACGGTGGAGGTGAAGTAGGCTCGGTTGGCTTTGCGCCGTGCGCTAATCGCCTGCAGAGCGATGGCGAGAAGACAACCTCTGGCGATACGCCAGAGACGGCGAAGGTCGCCGAGGTTCCGCTGGCAGACTAGGCCGAGTACGCCGGTAACGGGTCGGTCCGGGCTAAGTACGGGTTGTTGTTGGGCTCGGTCTTGTTCCTACTGACTCCCCACGGCCAGTAGAGCGTTTGCCGGGGCGCTACCTAGGTCGTCCGATCTTTTCAAGCAGTCGGACGAACTCGTTCGCTCAGCGGTGGGACTCCAATCGGGGCTTAGAACGACGCCCGGTCGTGAGTGAGGCGATGTGTTCGAGAACGGTATCCAGTGCCGCCTCGAGTGGGTCGACGTCACGGCGGACCTGTGAAAGGACTAACCCACCTTGGACGGCAGCTAACAGAGCCGTGGCCAAGCGATCGGGATCGGCGCTCCGACGCAGGTCGCCCCGCTTGTACATGGCCTGCAATCCATCCCGAATTGCGCCTTCCCACCGGTCAAATCCGTTGACCAGATCCTCGCGACACTCCGGGTGCGCCTCGAACAGCTCTCCGGCGAGGCTTCCCAGCGGGCAGCCACCTTGGCACTGGATTTGACGTCGGCCCTCAACCAAGAGATCACGCCATGCCCGCAGCCCCTCCAAACTGTCCAGGCTTGCGAGAGCAGGTTGTTGGCTCTCGAGGATCGCCCGGGTCTGATGTGCGATCACGGCACGGACCAGCCCCTGCTTGTCACCGAAGTAGTGGTAGAGCTGCGAGGCGCTTACGCCGGCCGCAGTCTGCACGTCCTCCCAGCTGGTGCCTGCCACGCCGCCCGAATACATCAGCGTCGCCGCGGCTTCGACGATCCGTTCGCGGGTGGCTAGCCCCTTGGCCGTGAACGTTCGCTCATCAGAGCTCTCCGCATCGCTACCAGTCACCGACATCGCATACCTGTCCTAATACATTAATTGGAGTTGACACTTCATTATAGCATGACATACTGGAGTGAACACTTCAAAATGTAGGAGATCTGAACTATGAGCACGCATCCAGGAAAGACGGTACTCATCACGGGCGCCAATGCCGGGATCGGCAAGGATGTGGCCCGGCAACTGGCATTACGTCCCGAGATGGCGCGGATCTACTTGGCGTGCCGGAACGAAGAACGGGCGAGAACGGCGAAGGCCGAGCTCGAGGCAAAGACCGGCCGGACCATTTTCGACATCGTTGTCATGGATGTCGCCGATCTGGGTTCGGTCCGCGCCGGCCTTGCGGCCATCAACGGATCCGTCGACGCGCTGGTCATGAACGCCGGTGTCATTGGCCCGCAGTCGATGGACTTGACCGCCGACGGGGTCACCACCGTGTTCGCGACGAACGTCCTTGGCCACGTCGTCCTCCTCGAAGGGCTCCTGGCCGAGGATCGGCTTGGCGAGGTTGCGGTCTTCGCCGGAAGTGAAGCAGTCCGCGGAGTTCCGAAGTTGCGGATGAAGGGGCCGTCGTTCGTCTCAACCTCAGCCGATGAACTCGCCACTGTCATCGACGGCAGCTACTTCGCCAGCAGAAAACCTGACTTCAACCTCGCGTTCGGGCAGGCCAAGTACATCGGGGCCCTCTGGATGGCCTGCCTGGCCCGCCAACACCCCGACCGCCGATTCATCACCGTGAGCCCCGGGAACACCACCGGCACCCAAGCCCCGAAGGACCTTCCCCTACCGATGCGGGTAGCCGCCAAGTACGTCATGCCCGCCCTAGGTCTCGCCCACAAACTCGACGTGGGAGCAAAGCGGCTCGTCGACGGCGTCACCGACCCGACCCTGTCCAGCGGCGCGTTCTACGCCAGCGCGGCCAACACGCTTACGGGTCCGTTGGTCAACCAAGCGGACTTCTTGCCCGATCTGGCCAACCCGTCCTTTCAGGACAACGCCAACGAGGCCATCCACCGCTTCATCAGCTGATAACAGAGATCGCGACGTGTGGCGTTCGAGGCATTGGGCGAACCGGCGTCTCTCCCTCTCCCTCCCGGGGCCGCCGTTTTTGCACGACGGCAATATGGTATAATATGGCGGTGGCCCGGCGTCAGACACTCATCCAGCTCGACGATGCGCGCCTCGCCGCGCTCGACGAGCGCGCAGCCGCCTCTGGTCGCTCGCGCTCCGATCTCGTCAGAGAGGCGATCGACTTGCTTCTCGGTACCGGCGATGCGGCTGCCATCGACGCTGCGATCGTCGAAGGTTACGCGCGCGCGCCGGCACTCGAGCGAGATCCGTGGGCGTTCGAGGGAGCACTCGCGGCGATCAAGGCCGAGCCGTGGTAGCTCGGAGCGAGATCTGGTGGGTCGAGCATCCGGACGCGGGGCGGCGCCCGTTCCTCGTCCTGACGCGCCAAGCGGCCATTCCCGCGCTCAACGCGCTGCTCGCTGTGCCTGCGACCCGGACGATCCGGCAGATCCCGACTGAGGTTGTACTCGACACAGACGACGGGATGCCTGAGGCGTGCGCGCTCTCAATCGACAACCTCACGCTCGTCCCCAAGGAGCTGTTTCGCACCCGGATCACGCGTCTGTCCGTGGAGCGAATGCGCGAGGTGTGCAGAGCGCTCGCGCTCGCCTCGGGGTGCAGTTAGATGGCAAACGGCTCCTCCACTACGTCAAAGAGCAAGCGGTTCGCGCAATACCCGGTTCGGCCCATCTGAATCAGAGGGATGTCGTGAAGAAGAGCGCTCCGCAGAAACTCGGGTCCCCGTCTGAGTTGATCGACGGGAGGATCAGGGAGCTGGGCGACTGGCGGGGTGAGACGCTCTCCCGGCTCCGTACTCTCATCAAGCAAGCCGACCCCGAGGTGGTCGAGGAGTGGAAGTGGAGAGGGACTCCCGTGTGGTCTCACGCTGGGATCATCTGCACGGGCGAGACCTACAAGAGCGTGGTGAAGATGACCTTCGCCAAGGGCGCGTCGCTGCAAGACCCTTCGGGCCTGTTCAACTCGAGCCTGGAAGGTAACGTCAGGCGCGCCATCGATTTTCACGAAGGCGACAAGATTGACGAGACGGCTCTCAAGGCTCTCATTCGCTCCGCCGTTGCCCTGAATACCTAGCCCGGGGTTTTCGTTTTCGCGCTCGGGGTCCGGCGATCCGCGCCGGAGCCGCCGCGGGTGGCGGTGAATCGCCGAGGGTTTACTTCGGGGGCTGCGCGGGTGTAGGTTGACTCTCTTCTAACCCGAGCGGAGCGCTCCGGAAGAGGTGTTGTGATGATGGTGCTCCTCGGGCGGGCGATGTCGGCGACGTTCGGCGTACGCGCTGGGCGGGCGAGGCTAGCCGTCCAGGAGATGAGGCCGTCCGGCCGAGCAAGACGTCTCGGGCTGGCGGTCTTCGGCGTGGGCGAGGTCGAAGCCAGACGCCGCCGCCTCGCCATGCCGGCTGAGGTGTGGCGCGGCGTGCTCGGTGGTGGGGCGGACGATGACCAGGTTGTCTTCCAGCGGGAGGTCGGACGATGGCGATAGACGAAAGTGTCCAGGTTTCCGAGGCGCAGATCGCGGTGCACTGGCGCGAGGAGGAGTTCTACCAGCCTCCTGCGCAGTTCATCGGGCAGGCGAACGTCAGCGACCCGTCGATCCGCGATCGATTTGCCGAGGAGCGCTTCCCCGAATGCTTCAAGGAATACGCGGATCTGCTCACGTGGGATCAATACTGGCAGACGACGCTCGATACGAGCAACCCGCCGTTCTGGAAGTGGTTCGTGGGTGGCCGCCTGAACGCTTGCTTCAACTGCGTCGACAGGCACCTCGCGACGAGCCGGAACAAGGCGGCGCTGATCTGGGTGCCCGAGCTGGAGGCCGAGGAGACGAAGGCGATCACCTACCAGGACCTGTACATCCGGATCAACGAGTTCGCGGCGCTCCTGCGCGACTTCTGCAAGCTCGAGGTCGGTGACCGGGTGACGTTCCACCTGCCGATGGTGCCGGAGCTGCCGGTGTCGATGCTCGCGTGCGCCCGCCTCGGTGTCATCCACTCGCAGGTGTTCGGCGGGTTCAGCGGCGCCGCGTGCGGAGGCAGGATCGCCGACTCCGGAAGCAACGTCCTCGTGACGATGGACGGCTACTACCGCAACGGGGAGCTGGTCGACCACAAGGCCAAGGCAGACGAAGCGGTGGCGAGGGCCCACGAGGAAGGGTTCGAGGTCGACAAGGTGCTCGTCTGGCGGCGGCACCCGGGACAGTACGCGTCGGAGTACCCGATGGTCGCAGGGCGCGACTTCTTCGTCGACGAATTGCTCGAGGACTATCGCGGCCGCGTGGTGGAGCCGGTCTCGATGCCCGCCGAAGCGCCACTGTTCATCATGTACTCGAGCGGCACGACCGGTCGTCCGAAGGGGTGCCAGCACAGCACGGGTGGCTACCTGGCCTACGTCGCCGGCACGTCGAAGTACTACCAGGACATCCATCCGGAGGACACCTACTGGTGTGCGGCCGACATCGGCTGGATCACCGGCCACTCCTACATCGTCTACGGGCCGTTGGCGCTCGGTACGACCAGCGTGATGTACGAAGGCGTGCCCACCTATCCCGACGCGGGTCGACCCTGGCGGATCGCCGAGCGGCTCGGCGTGAACATCTTCCACACAGCGCCGACCACGATCCGCATGCTCCGCAAGCTCGGGCCGGACGAGCCTCGCAAGTACGACTACCACTTCAAGCACATGACGACGGTGGGCGAGCCGATCGAGCCGGAGGTGTGGCGCTGGTACTACGACGTAGTCGGAAAGGGCGAAGCGGTCATCGTCGACACCTGGTGGCAGACCGAGAACGGCGGCTTCCTCGGCAGCACGCTGCCCGCCCTCGAGCCGATGAAGCCCGGCAGCTGCGGGCCCGGCGTGCTCGGGATCTACCCGGTGATCTACGACGAGGATGGCAACGTGGTCGAGGCGGGAAGCGGCCGCGCGGGCAACATCTGCATCCGCAACCCATGGCCGGGCATCTTCCAGACCATCTGGGGCGATCCCGACCGGTTCGTCCAGACCTACTACGAGAAGTACTGCCGTGACAAGGCGAGCACGGACTGGCGCGACTGGCCGTACTTCGCCAACGACGGCGCCGTCCAGGGGGCCGACGGCTACTTCCGGATCCTCGGCCGGGTCGACGACGTCATCAACGTGGCCGGCCACCGGCTTGGCACCAAGGAGCTCGAGTCGGCGACCATGACCGTCGACGAGATCGCCGAGGCCGCCGCCGTCCCCGTGATCGACGAGCTGCGCGGCCGGGCAGTCGAGATGTACGTCGCGCTGAAGCCCGGGATCACGCCCAGCAAGGACATCGAGCAGAAGGTGATCAGGGCAATCGAGCAGGAGATCGGAAAGATCGCCCGGCCGAAGAACGTCTGGATCGTCGCCGACATGCCGAAGACACGATCGGGAAAGATCATGCGCAGAGTCATCGCGTCGATCTCGAACTTCACCGACGTCGGAGACACGACGACGCTGGCCAACCCCGACGTCGTCGAGGACATCCTGCACCACGTCCACACCGAAAAGGTCAAGCGCGGGGATACCCCGCGCGAGCTCACCGCACAGGAACTGGAGGAGATCAAAGCGTTCGGCAACGAGTAGCCGGACACAACGCCGGCAACGTCACGAGACAGAAAGGACTTCGAACGGCGCGTGAGGTCGCGCGGCGACTGAGCGATGCCGTACATGGCCGAGGCACCGATGACCCAGCAGTACATCGCCGGGGAGTTCTCCTCGCTGCTCGCAGAGTTGCGGCCGGCGCCGAGCGAGTCCTTGCTGAACGCGCTCGACGACCTGCGACGAGCGGTCGAGATGGGCCCGCTCACGCGCCTCCCCCGCCTCGCACACCGGGCGATGACCCTCACCGATGTCTTCTGCTGGGCCGCCCTCGAGGCGGGAGATCCGGTGAGTTTCCGCCGCTACGCCGACGGCGCTGCCCTGCTGGAAGAGTTCACCGTCAACGCCAACCTCCTGAACTGACCAGGTCGAGCGGGGACACCCCAAATGTGTTGAGAGGACAACGCTTTACTTTTTGAAGTGTTGTGGGTAAGCTCCGGTCGATGAGCGCACGCGTGACTGCCGAAGGTCTTGGTTTCCGGTTGTCGGCGTGTGCCTGCATGGCGATGTGTGGCTTCAGCCACCTCGTCGCCGGCTAGCGGACAGCGCACCACACCCCCACTAGTGCGAAGCAACGAGGCGGCGAGCAGGCCGCCCGTTTGCGTGCGTGCGCGGGGCCATCTGACCCGGAGGAGGAACGGTAATGGAGTACGTGAGACCCGAGACGATCGCCCTACACGGCGGGCAGACGCCTGACCCGACGACGAGAGCGCGGGCGGTGCCGATCTATCAGACGACCTCGTTTGTGTTCGACGACACCCAGCATGCGGCGGATCTGTTCGCGCTTGCGGTGCCGGGGAACATCTACAGCCGGATCATGAATCCGACCTGGGAGGTGTTCGAGCAGCGGGTGACGGAGCTGGAGGGTGGGGTGGGGGCGGTCGCGACCGCGTCGGGGCAAGCGGCGGTCGCGTATTCGGTGTTGAACCTGACCCGGTCGGGCGACAACATCGTGTCGCTCTCGACGCTGTACGGCGGCACCTACAACCTGTTCGCGCACACGTTGCCGCAGTACGGGATCGAGGTGCGTTTCACCGACCCGGACTCCCCGGAGCAGCTTGACGGGCTTGTCGACGAGCGGACGCGGCTGGTGTTCGCGGAGACGCTCGGCAACCCGAAGCTGAACGTGGTCGACATTCAAGCGTGGGCGGAGGCGGCGCACGCCGCTGGGCTGCCGCTCGTGGTCGACAACACCGTTGCGACGCCGATCCTCTGCCGGGTGTTCGACCACGGCGCCGACGTCGCCGTGCACTCGGCGACGAAGTACATCGGCGGTCACGGCACCTCGATCGGCGGCGTCGTCGTCGATGGCGGCAGCTTCGACTGGCAGGCAAACGCCGACCGTTTCCCCGGCCTGACACAGCCCGATCCGTCCTACCACGGAGTTGTCTGGTCGGATGTGCTCGGCCCGGCCGCCTATATCGGCCGGGTTCGCACCGTGCTGCTGCGCAACACCGGTGCTGCTCTGTCGCCGTTCAATGCGTTCCTGTTTCTGCAGGGGCTGGAGACGCTGCCGCTGCGGATCGAGCGGCACTGCGAGAACGCATTCGCAGTCGCCCGCTATCTCGAGGCCCATGATGCGGTCTCCTGGGTCGACTACCCCGGTCTCGACTCGAGCCCGTACCGGGAGGTCGCCGACCGGATCCTCACCGGCGGCTACGGCGGCCTGGTTGCCTTCGGGATCCGCGGCGGCCACGACGCCGGCCGGACGTTCATCGAGGGGCTCGAGCTGTTCAGCCACCTGGCGAACATCGGCGACGCGAAGTCGCTCGCGATCCACAACGCCTCTACCACCCATGCGCAGCTCGACGACGACGAGCTCGCCGCCGCCGGTGTCGGCCAGGACACCGTCCGTCTCTCGGTCGGGATCGAGCACATCGACGACATCCTGGGCGACCTCGACCAGGCCCTCACGAAAGCGACCAGCGCCCACCCCGTCGCTGCGTAGCCGCTCGATGCCGGGCTCGGTCGGACAGGTAACAACCCGGCGGGTCGTTCTCTTCACCGGGGACGACCCGCTGCTCCTCGACTCGGGGGCGGCGCTCGCCCCGGTCGAGGTCGCCTACGAGACGTACGGCAGCCTCGACGAGACGGCGTCGAACGCGGTCTTCGTCTGCCACGCGCTGACCGGCGACGCCCACGCCGCCGGCCATCACGGCAACCCGGCCCGGGCCGGCTGGTGGGACAACCTGATCGGCCCCGGCAAACCGCTCGACACCGACCGCTTCCACGTCGTCTGCGCCAACCTGCTCGGTGGTTGCCAGGGCACGACCGGGCCCTCCACGATCAACCCCGCCGACGGCAGGCCCTACGGGCTGCGCTTCCCTCACTTCACCGTCGCCGACCTCGTCAAGGTGCACCGGGCCCTGCTTGCCCGGCTCGGGATCAGGCGGCTCGCCGCCGCGATCGGCGGCTCACTGGGCGGCATGCAAGTCCTGCAATGGGCGCTCGACCACCCCGACGACCTCGACGCTGCCATCCTCGTCTGCGCCTCCGCGCGCCTCTCTGCGCAGAACATCGCCTTCTCGGCGGTCGCGCGCGCCTCGATCGTCCGCGACGAGCACTTCCAGAACGGTGACTACTACGACACCGGCCGCCGGCCCGACGTCGGCCTCTCGGTCGCCCGCATGCTCGGTCACCTCACCTACGTCTCCCACACCTCGCTCGAGCAGAAGTTCGGCCGCCGCCGCAGCAACGGCAACGGCGGACCCGGCCACGGCTTCGACGCCGACTACGACGTCGAGCACTACCTCCACCACCAGGCCTCGAGCTTCCTCGAGCGCTTCGACGCCAACTCCTACCTCTACCTCAGCCGCGTCATGGACCACTACGACCCCTTCGCCGACCTCGCAGCCGCCCAGCAACGACTCCGCGGCTGCGACACACGGTTCCTCGTGGTCTCGTTCGACAGCGACTGGCGCTTCAGCACCGCCGACGCACTCGAGATCACAGACACGCTCGAGACGGCAGGCGTCGCCGTCGAACAGCGCGAGATCGCCTCACCGCACGGCCACGACTCATTCCTGCTCCCGCTCCCCGCCTACCACGCGACGATCGGAGCGTTCCTCACAGCAGCGTGATCAGCTGATCGCGATCATCCGCTCGATCGCCTTGCGTGCTCGGTTCGCGGTGTCGGTGTCGACGGTGACCCGGTATTGCTCGTCGCGGAGTGAGTCGCGGAGCTTGCCGAGGGTGATCATCTTCATGTACTTGCAGACGGCGTCGTCGCGGACCGCTTCGAAGTGTTTGCCGGGTGCTTCGCGGTTGAGGCGGTGGAGGATGCCGGTCTCGGTCGCAACCAGAAAGCGCTGCTTTGGCGACTGTTGGGCGAAGCGAACCATCTTTTCGGTGGAGAGGATGTGTGTGCGGTCGTTCGCGAAGGCCATTGCCTGGCTGGCGCAGCCGCATTCGGGGTGGACGAGCAGCTCTGCGTCGGGGGCTTCTTGCTGCCAGCGTTCGAGGTCGGCGGGGCGGATGCCGGCGTGGACATGGCATTCGCCGAGCCAGATGGTCAGCTTGCGGCCGGTGACTTTTTCGAGCCAGAGGCCGAGGAAGAGGTCGGGCAGGAAGAGGATCTGCTGGTCGGCCGGGATCGCTTCGATGATCGCTTGGGCGTTGCCGCTCGTGCAGCAGTAGTCGCTTTCGGCTTTGACCTCGGCGCTCGTGTTGACGTAGGAGACGACGACGGCACCGGGGTGCTCGCGCTTCCAGGTGCGCAGCTGGTCGGCCGTGATCGAGGCGGCGAGCGAGCAGCCGGCGTCGGGGTCGGGGATCAAGACGGTCTTGTCAGGGGCGAGGATGGCGGCGGTCTCGGCCATGAAGTGGACGCCGCAGAAGACGATCACACTGTTGCCGGTGGCGGCGGCCTGTTGGGAGAGGCCGAGCGAGTCGCCGACGTAGTCGGCCACGTCCTGGACTTCCGGCCGCTGGTAGTTGTGGGCCAGGATGACGGCGTCGCGCTCGCGCGCGAGCGCCCGCACCTCGTCGTGCAGTTTGCCGGCTGTGGTGGTGGTGGTGGTCATTGCAGCTCCAGGGAGAGGTGAAGTGAGCGCGCGGCGTGAGTGAGCGCGCCGATCGAGATGTAGTCGACGCCGGTCTCGGCGTAGGCGCGGACGCTGCCGAGCGTGATCCCGCCGGAGGCTTCGAGCTTCGCCCGCCCTGCGGTCAGCTCGACCGCCTGGCTGATCTGGTCGGGGGTCATGTTGTCGAGCAGGATCCGCTCGACTCCCGCCTCGAGCGCCTCGGCGACCTGGTCGAGCGTTTCCGCCTCGACCTCGACGGGGGTGCCGTTCGTGTGGCCGGCGAGCTTGGCTGCGGCGTTGCCGATCCCGCCGGCGATCCGCAGGTGGTTTTCCTTGACGAGGATCGCGTCGTCCAGGCCGAAGCGGTGGTTTTGGCCGCCGCCGCAGCGGACGGCGTACTTCTCGAGCGCCCGCAGGCCCGGAGTGGTCTTGCGGGTGTCGAGGATCGTCACGCCGGTGCCGGCGATCTGGTCGACGAAGCGGCGGGTGAGGGTGGCGATCCCGCACAGCCGGGCAACGAGGTTGAGCGCGGTTCGCTCCCCGGTGAGGATCGCTGCAGCCGGGCCGGCCAGCTCCGCGAGCACCACGGGCGCCGTTCCGATCCGTGTCCCCTCGTCGGTTGCCGGTGTGAGCACGACGGTGGGGTCGAGCGTCTGGAAGACAGCGGTCGCGATCGGGAGGCCGCAGACGACGCCGGGCTCTTCGAGCAGCAACTGGGCGCGGCAGCGCGCGCCCGGCGGGACGAGCAGCCTGGTGGTCAAGTCGCCGCTACCGACATCCTCGCGCAACGCGAGCGCGACGACGTCGGTGATCGCCTGCTTGCTCAGTTCCATCTCTGCAGCCGGGGCTCGCGGCCCTGTCGGTGGGTGATGTGCGAAGTGGCGAAGCGATCGTCCTCCGTTGGGTGGTCGCTGCGGAAGTGGACGCCGCGACTCTCCTCGCGCAGCAGCGCGCCCGCTGCGAGCAGCCGTGCGAGCAGGCTGTCTGAGCCGAGCAGCCGCTCGAGCGTCTCGGCGCTGCGGATCAGGCCGGCGTGCTGCCAGAGCGCCTGCCTGAGCTCTGCTGACGGTCGCAGCTCCCTGCTCGGCAACTCGGGAGGCGGCTCGAGCGGCGGTGACGCCGGCTCGGCGAGGGCGGCAAGCGCCGCGCGGCGGCCGAAGACGAGGCATTCGAGCAGCGAGTTGGAGGCGAGCCGGTTCGCGCCGTGGACGCCGGTGCAGGCGCACTCGCCGGCCGCGTAGAGGCCGGGCACGCTGCTGCGGCCGTCGAGGTCGGTCGCGACGCCGCCGATTGTGTAGTGGGCGGCGGGGGCGACCGGCACCGGCTCGCTGGCGGGGTCGTAGCCGGCCCGTTCGAGTGTCGCGATCAGGCTCGGGTAGCGGCTGCGGTCGATCGAGCGCAGGTCGAGCACGGCGTGCCCGCGGGCGGCGATCGCGCGTGCGACGACGTCACGTGGAGCGAGCTCGTCGGTGAAACGGACGCCGTCGTCGAGCAGCAGGGCGCCGTCGCCGCGCAACGCCTCGCTGAGCAGAAAGCCGTCGTCGAGGAGCGCGGTCGGGTGGAACTGCACAAGCTCGAGATCGGCCAGCTCGGCACCGGCCCGGTAGGCGAGCAGCAGCCCTTCCCCGACGGCGCCGGGCGGGTTGGTTGTTCGCTGCCAGAGGGCGGCGTAGCCGCCGCTTGCGAGCAGCGTCGCGCGGCCGGCGAGCGGGCCCGCCGTACCGACGGCACCGGCGCAACGTTCGCCGGCCCGCCACAGCGCGAGCACACGCTCGCCCTCGCAAACCCGGATGCGCGGGTGAGCCCGCACACGATTGGCGAGTGTCTCGGCGATACGCCTGCCGGTCTCGGCGCCGCCCGCGTGGACGATTCGCTGCCGCGAATGACCCCCCTCACGGGCGAGACCTTCGTCGAAGCCGACACCGAGCTCGACCAGCTCACCGATCCGTGCCGCCGCCTCGTCTGTCAGGACCCGCACGGCGCTCTCCTTGCACAGGCCACGCCCGGCCGCCAGCGTGTCGGCGGCATGCAGCGCCGGGCTGTCATCGCTGCCGAGCGAAGCCGCCACACCGCCCTGCGCGAAGTAGCTGTTCGAGGAAAGCAGGGGCCCTTTCGTGAGCACGACCACGTCCGCGCCCTCGGCGGCGGCCGCGAGCGCACCGCTCAGGCCGGCGATGCCGCCGCCGATTACGACCAGATCTGCCGCACGCACAGGAGTTTGTTCCTCTCAGTCGCTAACCTAGAGTGCAGAGTCTAGCGATGGTTACCGACCGCGCGACAACAACCGCGGCCCACGTCGTGCTCGGCGCCGTCCTGCAGGTCCGCGACGGGCGTCTGCGGGTGCTGCTCTGGCAGCGCGCGCGTGAGCCGTTCAGCGGCGCCTGGGCGATGCCCGGCGGCACGCTCGACGAGAGTGAGTCGCTCGAGCAGTCGGTCCGCCGCCACCTCGCCGCCAAAGTCGACGTGCGCGAGCTCTCACATCTCGAACAGCTCGAGACCAGAAGCGACCCCGACCGCAACCCTCGCCGCCGGGAGCTCGCGACCGCCTACCTCGGCCTCGTCCCGAGCGACGTCGACCCGGCCGTGCCCGCCGACACGCGCTGGCACCCCGTCGACCGGCTGCCACCGCTCGCCTTCGACCACAAGCCGATCGTGCTCGCCGCCCGCGAGCGGCTGCAGGCCAAGCTCTCCTACACCAACCTCGGCTTCGCACTCGCCCCGCACACCTTCACGATCTCCGAACTGCGTGAGCTCTACACGGCCGCGCTCGGCCACGACGTCTCCCCGACCAACCTGCGCCGCGTCCTGATCCGCCGCGGCCTCCTCACGGCCACCGGGCAGCATCGCGACCCCGGCCGCGCCGGCGGCCGCCCCGCCGCGCTCTTCCGCTTCCATGACCACACGCTCGCGATCACCGACCAGTTCGCAGTCCTGCGGCCGCCAGGCCGCTGATCGCAAACCGGTCGGGCAAAACCAGGATCGCGCGATGCTCCGAAGGCGCCGTTGAGCCGGTTACTGTGGGGTTCGGTGCTGGGGCTGCGTCTGGTTGCGGCGGTAGGGGCCGCAGGCTTGGCGGCGTGCGTTGCTTCTGCGCGTGCCGGCGATGAGGGTCGGGCTCCGCTTCGTGTCGGGCCAGGTGTGCCGCGGGTTGTTTTGGAGAATCGGCGGCCGGGTACGCCGGGCTGGCTGGGGCCGATGGCGACCGGGCGGGCGGTCGAGGTGTATGCCGGTAGCACGGATGCGCTGCCTGGTGACTTGGTCGGTGTTCATGTGAGCACCGTGCCGGCGGCGCGTTATCGGTTGGTCGTTTACCGGCTTGGCTGGTACGGCGGCGTGGGTGCACGCCAGGTTGCCTGCAGCCCGGGCTGCGCCCAGGACGAGCAGGGTGCGCCGCAGGCGGTTCCGCCGCCTGACGGGGATGGGCGGATCGTCGCCGGCTGGCCGGTCACGGACACGGTTGCGATCGCTCCTGGCTGGGTGAGCGGGTACTACTTGTTTCGCGCGATCCTGACGAGTGGGCCGCAGGCGGGCGCGTCTGCGACCACGTATGTGATCGTGCGTACCCCGTCGTGGCGCTCGGCGATGCTCGTTCAGGTGCCGGTGAACACGTGGCAGGCCTACAACAGCTGGGGCGGCCGGAGCTTGTACGACCTGCCAGGGCTCGGCCCGCGTGCGCGGCGCGTGTCGTTCGACCGTCCGTATGCCTGGTCCGGCCCGGGTGGTCAGGGCCCGCTCGGCTGGGAGTTGCCGCTCGTGCGCTTCATCGAGCGCAACGGCTGGGATGTGTCCTACCAGTCGGACGTCGCGACTGATGCGTGGCCGGGGTCGCTTCTGCGCCACCGCCTGGTCGTTGTTGCCGGGCACGACGAGTACTGGTCGCGCCGGATGCGCGACGGCTTCGAGCTTGCGCGAGATCAGGGCGTCAACCTTGCGTTCATGGGCGCGAATGACGCCTACTGGCAGGTGCAGATGGAGGATGCCGGCCGGACGGTGATGTCGTACAAGTCACTGTACGACCCGAACCCCGACCCGCTCGGGAAGACCGCGATGTTCCGGGAGCTGACGCCGCCCAGATACGAATGCGGGCTGATCGGCATCCAACATCAGGGCGTGGGCCTGCACTGGCAGCCGGGCGACTACTCGGTGGTCGCCTCGTCCCTGGGCGACCCCTGGATGCGCCACACCGGATTCACCGCCTCGACGAGGCTGCCCGGAATCGTCAGTGTCGAGTCCGACTCGATCCCCGGGAACCAGACGGCGGCATCATCGTGCGGTCACACGCTGACGGTCTTCTTCCACCGTGAGCTCGGAGGAGACAAAGACGGGAACGCCGACGCGACCCGGTACATCGCGCCATCCGGCGCGATCGTTTTCGCGAGCGGCTCGCACCAGTTCTCGTGGGGCCTCGACGACTTCAAGCTCAACCCGGACCAGGGACACGGGCTGGTCAGCCGTCCGCTGCAGCGCTTCATGCAGAACGCCTTCAATTCGATGTTGCGGAATGATCCTCGCCGCTTGCGGCCACGCCGGAGACATGGTGCGGCGAGCCGCTGAGCGTCACGGTCGCAGCGCTTCGGCGAAGGTCTAGGACGTGGACCTGGTTTCGCCTGCGGCGAGAACCAGGTTCAGCAAACGTCGCTCGTCCTGAGCTGCGGCGCTCGCGTCTGCCGCGCAGGAGGATGAGCTTGCTCAGGCTTCGGGGATTCTCAGTTCGCGGCCGAGATAGAACCCGGCCGTTTCCTCGATCACGAAAGGCGCCATCGCCTGCCGGCGGTTGGTCTCGACCTCGGACAGGCGATACCGTTCGCGCGACTCAGGCGAGTCCCAGATCGAGATCCCGACGACCTCGTTTCCGTCGGGCGAGTAACACTCGTACGAGCGGAGCATGCCTTCCGGGAACTCGCTCGGTCGCCAGGCGCGACTGAATTCATCGCGTGCACCTGGCCTCAGCCTGCGGGTCGTGATCCAGATGTAGGTCTGGTCGAGCTCCATGATCATGCCTCCCTCTGCAGAACCGGCGAGACGCAGTCTCAGGTGAGTATCGCAGCCGCGGCGACAGTTCACGGCTAGCAAGGTAGGTTGAAATCGGGATGCGGCGACCTCCCCGCAGTTCGCACGTCGAAAGCGGCGAAGCAGTTCGTGCCGGTCGCCGTCGGCTCGCGCGCCGGCGCCGCACCCAACGCCGCGTCGCGCTTGTGGCTCTCTCGATCGTGGTGCTCGCGGCTGCGTTGTTCGTCGTGGTCGTTCGTCACGATGGCTCCGGGCCGGCCGGGCGGCCCCCCCGAGCTCACACCGCGCGGTCGCAGGCGTCGACGGGCTCTGCCCGCGGCGGGTCGCGCGTGGCGCGGCCCCTAGTGCAGCGCGACCGGCAGGTCTCGAGTGTTCCGATCCTGATGTACCACGTGATCAATGCGCCGCCGCCGAACGCCGCCTTTCCGGGCCTCTATGTCACACCGAGGGACTTTGCCCTCCAGATGAAGGCCCTGGCGGCCGCCGGATACCGCGGCGTCACGCTCGACGAGGTTGCAAGCAGCTGGAAGCATCGAACATCCTTGCCGCCTGGACGCCCGATCGTGATCTCCTTCGACAACGGCTACCGCTCGCAGTACACAAACGCCCTTTCCGTCTTGCGGCGTCTTCGCTGGCCGGCGGTCGAGAACCTCCAACTCTCTGGGCTGCCGCCCTCGCAGGGCGGCCTCACCACCCGGCAGGTGCGCCGGCTCGTCCGCGACGGCTGGGAGCTCGACACCCAAGGATTCAGCCACGCCGACCTCCCGACCCTTGACGCCAGACAACTGCGCCACGAAGTCCTCGGCGCCAGGATTGTGCTCCGCAACCGTTTCCACGTGCCGGTGAACTGGTTCTGCTACCCGTCGGGCCACTACAACAGCACGGTGATCGCGGCCGTCGAGTCCGCCGGCTACAGCGGCGCCACGACCGTCATCCCCGGCTGGGCAAGCACGACGACCGACCCCTACCGCCTCCCTCGCCTCCGCGTGCTCGCCGGCACCACACCATCGATGCTGCTCACATTCATCGCCGCAACACGCGACAGCGGCCCACCACCGGCGGCATACCCATGAGCACAGGCAGCTCGCCGCGGAGCAGACGGAGTAGATTTCGTCACCATGGCTGGGCGTAAGGGCTCCAGGGTTCCCGACCAGGACGACTGGTGGTCGTCAGCGTCGGGCGCTGCGCCTCGTTCCGAGGTGCAGCCTTCGCGGGACCCCGAATCGGATGCGGTCGCGGCGCACCAACCATCGTCTGTCGAGGGAGACGACTGGCTCGATGACGGCGATCCTGAGCCGGCCCGCAGGTTCGGGTTGCTGGACGACTCGCGCAAGCTGGTCACGGTCGCCGTCGTGGCAGCCGTCGTGCTCGTCGCAGGGTTGCTCGCAAGTGGGCTCCTCGGCGGAGGCAACTCGCGTGCGACGACGTCGAACACCGTTCCGGCCACATCCGTCCCTGCGACGCCCTCGGCCCCGGCCGCTGCGGTCCCAGCGCCGCCAACCGGCACGCTGGCACCCGGCGCGAGCGGCCCAGAGGTGAAGCTGCTTCAGCAGGCGCTCGTCGCTCTTGGTTTTTCGGTGGGCGCGGTCGACGGCGGCTACGGCGCAGCCACGCAACAGGCGCTCAAACGCTTCCAGCTCGCGCATGGTCTTCCCGCCGACGGGGTGCTCGGCCCGAAAACGCTCGCAGCGCTCACACTGGCGCTGCGCCCCTGAGGGCGGCAGTCTCGCGACGCGATTCTCACCAGTTCGCCCACAGGGAACCGGGCGAGCAGCGATACTTCCGCACACATCGGCGGCAGGCGCTCAGATGGAGAGGTTCGAAGATGGTGGAACCGATACAGCGCCTCGTGGTGCGCGGCTGACGGATGGCGACGCTGCTTTTTCTTGGGGCGAGTGTGTCCCAGTTGCCGGCGATTCGTTATGCGCGTGAAGCGGGACATCGTGTGGTCGCGGTGGACGGTGACCCGAACGCTGTTGCCTTCCCGTTCGCCGACGTAGCGAGGAGCCTCGACTTCACCGACGTCGATCGCGTGACCGAGGACGCGCTCCGTCTCGGGGTCGAGGGTGTTCTCGCGATCTCGACGGATCGCGCTGTTCCGCCTGCCGCGGAGATCTCGACGCGGCTGGGGTTGCCGGGAATCGGCGCCGAGGTGGCGCGGGCGATGACCGACAAAGCACTGATGCGCGAACGCCTCGAGCTGTCAGGTATTCCGCAGCCTCGCCATGCCGTGTTGACGAGCGAGAGCGATTTGCCGCAGGCGTGCGAGCAGGTCAGCTTGCCGGCGGTGTTGAAGCCCGTCGACTCGGGAGGGCAGCGCGGCATCTACTTCATCAACTCGGTCGAGCAGCTCCACACTTTTCTGCCTGATGCTCTCGCCTTCTCGCGGTCAGGTCGGGCGATGCTCGAGGAATACGTCGAAGGGATCGAGCTGAACGGCCTCCTCGTCGCCCGGGACGGCGAGCCCACACTTCTGACTCTCTCCGATCGTCTCCGACCGGCCGGTCCAGGCTTCGGGGTCGGCTGGATCCATTCGTTTCCTTCGTCATTGCCGGCCGGCGTTCTTGCCGAGGCGGAATCGATTGCAGCCGCAACGGTGCGTGCTCTGGGTCTGAAGGACGGGATCGCGTTTCCGCAACTCATTGCCGACGAGAGCGGAGTCGTACGTGTCGTCGAGATCGCAGCACGGATTCCCGCGGGCCAGATGGCCGACCTTGTCTCGTTTGGCACCGGGATCAACCTGTTTGAGATCGCGATCGAGCAGGCGCTCGGGCACACGGTGCCGGACGCACTCGTCACGCCGAGCTTCAGCAGGCCGATCGCGATCCGCTTCCTCACAGCGAGCCCCGGTGTGCTTCCGCTCGGCACCGTCACTGCGATCGAGGACCTCGATGAGGTACGCGGCTCACCCGGTGTGCTCGCGGCGGGGTTGTACTTTGGGCCCGGCACGACGATCGGGCCGCTGCAGGTCGACGCCGACCGGCGGGGGTATGTCGTGGCTACCGCCGATACTCCGGCACGCGCACTCGAACTGGCGGACGAGGCAGCAGGGAAACTCGTCGTTCGCACCGTCGAGGCCAGCCGCGCGTTCCAGCAAACCCCCTGACGGCTGCAACCATCGAGCCGTCGAAGACGACATCGCTACGAGACGGTGGTTCCCGCAGCGGCGAGGCAGTAGCGAAGCCCGTCGCGGAGATGCACTTCGAGCAGTTCTGAGGCGCTTGCTCCAGCGCGGGCGCTGATCGCCTCGAAGATCGCGCGATGGTCCCCACGGTCACCGGAGTCCTCGATGTAGGCAAGGAAGGCGAGCCGGAGCTCGTTGGCCAGCGTTTCGAATGTCCTGCTCAGCCGCTCGCTGCCGACACTGTGCACGAGGGCGCGATGGAAGGCGAGGTCTGCGTCGACTTCGGCCACGGTGTAGCCACGGCCGGCCGCCATCGCCTCGGCCTCGACGGCCTCGCGGTGTGCGACCGCCTCCTCGATCGCGGCGAGCGGCAGATCGTCGGCGATCAGCCGGCGCACCGCCTCGAGCTCGACGATGCGCCGGATGAAGAAGAGGTCACGGATGTCCTGCGCCTCGAGCTCCCGCACTCGCGCGCTCCGGTGCGGGTCGTGCACGACGAGGCCGACCCCGATCAGCGCGCGGAGGGCGGCGCGGACGGTATGCCGGCTCGCGCGGTAGCGCTCCGCGAGCTCCGCCTCGCGCAGCGACGAGCCCGGGGTCAGCTCCCCGTCGAAGATCCGCCGCCGCAAGTCGGCGGCGACGCGCTCGGCGGCGCTGCCGCCCGGCTGTGCCTGCTCCACGACGATTCGAGGATTGTAACACCAGAGTCATGAATTGTGGTATGAACCTCCATAATTGTGCTACAACATCGCGTGAGCGAACGGATCGCAGTCCTGACCGCCGGGCGTCTCGCCGACTCCGATGCGAAGACCGCGCACGGCGTGATCCGCTTCGGCGGGCGCGAGGTCGTCGCCGTGGTCGATGCACGGCATGCCGGTGCGGTCGCCGACGACGTGGTGCCGTACGTGGCGAAGCCGACGCCGGTCGTCGCGACCGTTCGGGAGGCACGCGACCGCGGCGCGACGGTGCTTCTGGTCGGCGTGGCGCCTGCCGGCGGCAAGCTCGACGCGAGCTGGCGGTCTGCGCTCCTGGATGCGATCGAACTCGGCCTCGACGTCGAGTCCGGCCTGCACGTCGTGCTCGGTGAGGACGAGGAGCTCGCAGCAGCCGCGCGCAGGCACGGCGTCGAGTTGCGCGAGTTGCGACTTGCCCCAGACGACCTGAACGTGCCCGCTGATCCGTCGACGCGCCCACGCGTGCGCGTTGTGCACTCGGTGGGGTCGGACTGCGCAATCGGCAAGATGAGCGTAACGCTCGAGCTTGACCGCGAGGCCCGGCGGCGCGGCCTCGACTCGGTGTTCGTACCGACGGGTCAAACGGGGATCGCGATCGCGGGCTGGGGCATCGCCGTCGACCACGTCATCTCCGACTACATCGCCGGTGCAGCCGATCGGCTCGTTCGCGACGGCGCCGAGCGCGGCGACCTCCTCTGGGTCGAAGGCCAGGGCTCGCTTCTGCACGCCGCGTACTCCGGCGTCACCCTCGGTCTCTTGCACGGATCGCGACCGGACGGGCTGCTGCTCTGTCACCGCGCCGGCGCAACCTGCATCGAGGACTACCCCGATACGCCAATCGGGAGCATGAACGAGCTCATTCGGATCTACGAGGATGCGCTCGCCTGGGTCCAACCCGCTCCGGTGCTCGCGATCGCCTTGAACACCTCGTCACTCGGTGACGCCGCGGCGCGCGCCGAGATCGCCCAGACGGAAGCGGCGACGGGCCTCGTCACGGACGACGTCGTCCGTTACGGCGCAGGGCGAGTGCTCGAGTCGGTTCTCGCGCGGCTCCCGGCCGCATCAGGTACATGATCCACCCACGCAGGCACTACAGAAGGAGGAGACCCGTAATGCGTCACCTGACACCGTTGTTGCTGCTCGTGGCGGTCGTCTCTCTGACCGCGGCTACCGTAGGTCAGGCACGACCGGCCGGCGGCACGCTGACGTTCTGCAGCGACATCACGTACCCGCCCGAAGAGTTCTACCAGGGCACCAAGCCGGCCGGATCGGATATCGAGATCGGCAATGCCGTCGCCAAGCGCCTCGGCAAGACGGCGGTCTTCCAGAACACCGGCTTCGACGGGATCATCGCCGCGCTGCTTGCGAAGAAGTGCGACGCAGTCATTTCGGGCATGAACGACACCGCCGACCGGCGAAAGCAGGTCAGCTTCATCGACTACCTGAAGGTCGGGCAGTCGCTGATGGTGCAGAAGGGCAACCCGAAGCACGTCTCGAGCCTGGCGTCGCTCTCCGGCAAGTCGGTCTCGGTCGAGGTCGGCACGACGAACAAGGCCTTCCTCGACCAGGAGTCCGCGAAGCTGAAGTCCGCGGGAAAGCCGACGATCCAGATTCAGGCCTTCCCGCACGACACCGATGCAGCTGCGGCACTCAAGACCGGCCGCGTCGACGCGTATTTCGGTGACTCGCCAGTCGTCGCGTACTACATCCAGAAGGACTCGTCGTTCGCGTTCGCCGGTAGTCCGGTCAACCCGATCCCGGTCGGGATCGCTGTCCGCAAGAACGATCCGGCGACGAAGACCGGCATCCAGAAGGCGATCAATGCGCTCTATGCCAACGGCACGATCAAGCGCATCCTCACCAAGTGGCACATGTCGGCCTTCGCCCTGAAGTAGGAGCGTGATCGAACAGTGCTCGCAGCATTCGACTGGCACATCCTCTGGCAGCGGATCTTCCATCCGGACCACGCGTTCGCGCTCGCGCTCTGGCGGACCGTCTATATCGCCGTCGTCGCGCAGATCCTCGGCGTCGCGCTTGGTCTCCTCGCTGCTCTGATGCGGATGTCCCGGCTCGTGGTGCTGCGAGCACTGTCGAACACCTACACGCTCGTCTTTCGTGGGACGCCGGTGATCGTGCAGATCTTCTACATCTACCTCGGCGTCAACCTTCTGCTCGGGTTCACGCTGATTCCGAACAACGTCAACTTCGGACTCTTCACGGTATCGGGCGCCGCGTTTGCCGGGATGCTCGCGCTCGGCATCAACGAAGGTGCGTACATGCGGGAAATCGTTCGGGCCGGGATCGATTCGATCGACCGCGGTCAGATGGAAGCAGCGAAGTCGCTCGGCATGACCACAGGGCTCGGCATGCGGCGGATCGTGTTGCCCCAAGCCGCACGTGTGATCGTGCCGCCGCTCGGCAACGAGTTCAACAATATGCTGAAGACGACGTCACTGCTCGCGTTCATCGGCGTCACCGAGCTCTTCCAGGACGCCGAGATCCACTACTCGCAGACCTTCAAGCCCGTCGAGTACTTCACGGCCGTTGCCTTCTGGTACCTCGTGCTCACCTCTGTCTGGAGTCTCATCCAGGCGCGCATCGAACGCCGGCTCGGGGCCAGCGATCTCGGCGACGAGCCGAGCATGCGTCAGCGGATCGTCGAGAACTGGACTTCGCGTGCGTGGCTGACCCGATGACCGGCAACACGGTCATGCGCGCCACGGACGTGCATAAGCGCTTCGGGCGCCTCGAGGTGCTGAAGGGCGTGAGCATGGAGGTCGAGCGCGGCGAGACCGTGTGCGTGATCGGGCCGTCCGGGTCCGGAAAGACGACGTTCATCCGCTGCATCAACCACCTCGAGAAGATCGATGGTGGCCGGATCGAGGTGAACGGCCATCTGATCGGCTACCGGGAACACCGCGGCAAGCTGGTCGAGGACTCCGAACGCTCCATTGCGCGTCAGCGGACGCAGATCGGGATGGTCTTCCAGCGCTTCAACCTCTTCCCACACAAGACCGCGATCGAGAACGTGGTCGAGGCGCCGATGCGCGTGCTCGGCACGAAGAAGGGCGAAGCCCTCGCCGACGCGGAACGGCTGCTGGCTCGCGTCGGGCTCGCGGACAAGCACGGCACCTATCCCGGCAAGCTGTCCGGCGGGCAGCAGCAGCGGGTGGCGATCGCCCGCGCGCTCGCAATGCAACCCGCCCTGATGCTGTTCGACGAGCCGACGAGCGCTCTCGACCCCGAAGTGACGGGCGAAGTGCTCACCGTGATGGAGGAGCTCGCACACGACGGGATGACGATGATCGTCGTCACGCACGAAATGGGCTTTGCCCGCGAGGCCGCCGACCGCGTTGTGATGATGGACGGCGGCGTGATCGTCGAAGAAGGCACACCCGAGCACTTCTTCACCGATCCGGAGCACGAGCGGACGCGCCAGTTCCTGTCGAAGATTCTCTGACGGGCGGCGGCAGCCCCCTCGGCCCGGGGTCACGCTCGGCTGGGCGGTGCAGCGTGGTGCGCAGCGGCACTTCCTTGAGGAACCAGGACAGGGCGAACGGGACGATCGCGATCGCTGTGCCGAAGAGGAACACGCCGTGCAGGGAGTGCGCGAAGGCTTGCAGGAAGTCGGCGTGCACTGCGGGAGGGAGATGCTTGGCCGCCGCCGGGCTGAGATGCACTCCGCTGCCGAGGCGGGCGACGACAGCGTGCGGGAACTGGGCGAGCTGGTGGTTGAGGCGGGTCGCGAAGATGGTGCCGAAGATCGCGACGCCGAAGGCGCCGCCGACCGAACGGAAGAAGGTGGCGGTCGAGGTGGCGACGCCGATCTCCCTCGGCTCGACGTCGTTTTGGACGACGAGGACGAGCACCTGCATGACGAGGCCGATTCCGATCCCGACGACGAGCATGTAGACCGAGGCGAGCCACGGAGCCGTGCCGACGGTCAGCCGGGAGAGCAGGTACATGCCGACGATGAGGATCGCCGTGCCGGCGATCGGGAACACCTTGTAGCGGCCGATCTTGCTGATCGCCTGGCCGGAGCCGATCGAGGCGGCGAGCAGCCCGACCATCAGCGGCAGCATCCGGAGGCCGGAGCTCGTGGGCGTTGCGCCGTAGACGAGCTGGAGGAAGAGCGGGATGAAGATGATCGCGCCGAACATCGCCATGCCGATCGCGAAGCCCATGCCGCTGGAGACGCTGAAAACGCTGGAGCGGAAGAGCGAGAGCGGCAGGATCGGCTCGGCGGCGCGGGTCTCCCACCAGATGAACACGGCAATCAGCGTCGTGCCCGCGATTCCCAGCCCCACGATCATCGGCGAGCCCCAGGCGTACTGGCTGCCGCCCCAGGTCGTGAGCATGATCAGCGCGCCGACCCCGCCGCTCAGCAGGGTGGCGCCGAAGTAGTCGATCTGGTGGCGGGCGTGGGGCGTGTGCAGGTGCAGCCGCGTGATCACGATCACGATCGCGAGCGCGCCGACGGGCATGTTGACGTAGAAGACCCACCGCCAGGAGAGGCTGTCGACGAAGAAGCCGCCGAGCAGCGGCCCGGCGACCGAGGCGACCGCGAACACCGAACCGATCAGGCCCATGTAGCGGCCCCGTTCGCGCGGCGGGACGATGTCGCCGATGATCGCCTGCGCGCCCACCATCAGCCCGCCGGCGCCGATCCCCTGGAGGGCGCGGAAGCCGATCAGCTCGCCCATCGACTGGCTGAGCCCGGCGAGCATCGAGCCGGCGAGGAAGATCAGGATCGCCGCCAGGAAGACGGGCTTGCGCCCGACCATGTCGCCGAGCTTGCCGTAGATCGGCGTCGAGACGGTCGAGGCGAGCAGGTAGGAGGTGACGACCCACGAGAGATGGTTGAGGCCGCCGAGGTCGCCGACGATTGTCGGCAGCGCGGTCGAGACGATCGTCTGGTCGAGCGCGGCGAGGAACATGCCGAGCATGAGCGCGATGAAGACGGTCGCGAGCGCGCGCCCTCGGAGCGGTGCGTCGGTTTCTGGCTCGGCCAGCATGGACTAGATGTCTTCGATCGCGGGACGGCTCAACTGGGCGTGCGGGACCGGCCCGTCGTGTTCGATCGCAAAGCGAGGCAGACGGCGGTCGAGCCAGCTTGGGAATGCCCAGGCCCGCGCACCGAGCAGCTCGAGCACGGCGGGTAGGAGAATGCAGCGGATGACGAGCGCGTCGAGGAAGACGGCGCTTGCGAGCCCGAGCCCGAACAGCTCGATCACCCGCTCGCCGCCCAGGATGAACGAGGCGAAGACGACGACCATGACGGCGGCTGCGGCAGTGATCACTCGGCCGGTTTCGATCAGTCCGTCGTGGACGGCGGCGCCGGCGTCGTGTTGCAGCATCCACTCTTCGTGGATGCGGGAGACGAGGAAGACCTCATAGTCCATGGAGAGCCCGAAGACGATTGCGAACATCAGCACCGGCACGAACGCGTCGATCGGCCCCGACGAGATGCCGGGGAACCAGCCGAACTGGAAGATCGCCACACAGACGCCGAGTGAGGCTCCGATCGAGAACAGGTTCATGACCGCGGCCTGCAGCGGAATCAGGAGTGAGCGGAAGACAACGAGCAGAAGCAGCGCCGAGAGCGCGACGACGATGCCGATGAAGAGCCACAGCTTCGACGAGAGGACGCTCGAGAAGTCGATGAAGGTGGCGGTCGCGCCGCCGACATAGACGGTTGCGCCGGTGCTCGCCTCGATCGGCGGCAGCACCGTGGCGCGCAGGTGCTCGACGAGCTTTGTCGTCGTCGCGCTTTCCGGCGAGGAGCCGGGATAGGCGTTGATCACGGCGGCGTCGCCCGAGGGGCTGAGTCGTGGCGGCGCGACGGCCGACACGTCGGCGACCTGGGCGACGGCGGCGCCGATCGTGCGGAGCGCGGCGGTGTCGCCTGCGTGTGGCAGCTTGACGACCAGTGCGAGCGGGCCGTTGAAGCCGGGGCCGAAGCCCGCGGCGAGCAGGTCGTAGGCGTGCCTGGTGGTGAACGAGGCCGAGTCGTTCCCGGCGTCGCTCGAGCCGAGCCGGAGCCAGAGCGTGGGCGCCGCAAGGGTCAGCATCAGCGCGGTCGCAGCGGTTGCGGCAAGGGCCGGGTGGCGCTGGATGACGCCGATCCAGCGCGTCCAGAAGCCGCGGCGCTGCCCCTTCGGCCGGCGGCGGCGCGTGAAGAGCCGGGCGAGCCGGCCCGGCTCGCCGACACGGCGTCCGAAGAAGGTCAGCAGGGCCGGCAGCAGGGTGATCGAGGCGGTGAGCACGAGCAGCACGGCGAGCGAAGCGGCGATCGCGAGGCCGTAGAGGAAGCTGACCCCGAGCGCGAACATGCCGAGCAAGGCGATCACGACGGTGGCGCCCGCGAAGAGGACGGCGCGCCCGGCGGTGTCCATCGCGAGGGCCACCGCTTCCGGAACGTCGCCTCCGTTCTCGCGGTAGATCTCGCGGAAACGGGTGAGGATGAAGAGCGAGTAGTCGATGCCGACGCCGAGCCCGATCATCCCGGCGAGCTCGATTGCGAAGTTCGGCATGCCGAGGACGTGGGTGCCGAGCCCGATCAGGGCGATGCCGGTTCCGAGCCCGAAGAGCGCGGTCACGATCGGGAGCCCCATCGCGAGGAAGGAGCCGAAGCTGATCAAGAGGACGACGATCGCGGCGAGCACGCCGATGCCCGTTGTCGTGCTCGGCGGCGCGAACTGCGTCTGCTCGATCGCCTGGCCGCCGAGCTCGACCTCGAGGCGGCCGGAGCGGATGCTCTCGGCGAGCGCAATCACCTTCTTGATCGCCGAGACCGGGAGAACGTTCGCCCGCTGGTTGAAGGAGACGGTGGCAAAGCCGATCGTGCCGTCCTTCGAGATGCGCCGGCCCGCCTTCGGATCGAAGGGGCTGATCACCCCGGTGACGTGCGGAAGACGGGCGACGGCGGCCAGCATCGGCGTCACGGCCGCGCGCACGCGCGCGTCGGCGAGCGTGCCGGTGCGCGTCTTGAAGACGATCTGATCGACGTCACCGGACTGAGCCGGGAAGCGGCTCTTCAAGAGGTCGGCGGCGCGCTGGGCGTCGGTGCGTCCGAGCGTGAAGTTGCTCGAGTACTGGCTGCCAAGCGCTTGCCAGGCCGCCCCGACCCCGATCAGGACGACGATCCAGGCAAGGACGACGCTGCGGCGATGGGTCGAGCACCAGCGGGCGAGCGTGAGCATCGTTCGACAGTACCAGAAAGCGGAGAGTCGCCTCCGGTTAGTGCTATCGTCTCGCCATGACCGAGATCGCCGGCGAGCAGCGGGGCGGGCGTCGCGACGCGCAGCGCAACCACGAGCTGCTGATCGCGGCCGCGCGGGAGGTGTTCTCCGAGCAGGGAGTCGAGGCGTCGCTCGAGGAGATCGCGCGGCGAGCCGGGGTCGGCATCGGGACGCTCTACCGGCATTTCACGACGCGCGAGGCCCTCGTCGAGGCGATCATCGAACGCCGCATCGGCGAGCTCGTCACTGTCGCTCGGGAGGCGGTGGCCGAGCCCGGCGGGTGGAGCGCGTTCGTTCACTTTCTCGAACGGACGATCGAGCTGCAGGTCGGCGACAGGGTGCTCAAAGACGTGCTCATGCGCTACCGGCCCGGCGCCGGACGGCTCGCAAGTGCGCGCGAGGAGTTGCGCCTGCTCTTCGAGCAGCTCCTCGCGCGCGCACGCGAGCAGGGAACGCTCCGCGACGACTTCACGATTTCCGATCTCGTGCTGCTGCTCTGGTCGTTCACGCCGCTGATCGATGCCACCGCCGAGGTTGCGCCGGGCGCATGGCGACGCCACCTGCACTGGCTTCTCGACGGGCTCCGTGCCGAGGCGGCGACTCCACCGCCGGCACGGCCACTCTCCGACGAGGAATTGCGTGTGGCGATGCAGGCGCTGCACGGGCAGCGCGTCGGACGCCGGCACGGTTGACCGGCTCGCTCCCTTCCCGGGGCCGTGAACTCGAGCGGCCGGTGCGCGCGCCCCGCTTCCCGGTCGCGTCCGGCCTCGCGGTCGCAGTCGTCCTCGCGACCGTCGCGACGGTGCTCGGTCGCGCGATGCCGGTGATCGGGTCGGCTGTGATCGCGATCGTGCTCGGCGTGCTCGTCCGGGCGATCGTGAATCCCGGGGCGTGGGCGACGCCTGGCATCTCGTTCGCATCGAGCCGCCTGCTCCAGCTCGCCATCGTCCTGCTCGGCACCGGCCTCAGCCTCGGCACCGTCCTGCGGGTCGGCGCGGGCTCGCTGCCCGTGATGCTCGTGACGCTCGCGGCTGCGCTCGGCGGCGGGTTCGTGATCGGGCGTGCGCTCGGCATCGATCGCCCGCTGCGGACGCTGCTCGCGGTGGGCACCGGGATCTGCGGCGCCTCGGCGATCGCTGCGGTGGCCACGGTGCTCGAGGTGGAGGCCGTCGAGATCGCCTACGCGATCTCGACGATCTTCGTGTTCAACATCGCTGCGGTGCTCCTCTTCCCGCCGGTCGGCCACCTCCTCGGGCTCGGGCAACACGGGTTCGGGCTCTGGGCGGGGACGGCCGTCAACGACACGTCGTCCGTCGTCGCTGCCGGATACGCATACGGGCACGCGGCGGGCGCGTACGCGGTCGTCGTCAAGCTGACCCGTACGACCCTGATCGTGCCGATCGTGCTCGGCCTCGCAGTGCTCGAGCGTCGCCGGGCCGGGGCGGCGACGCCTTCGGCGCGGCGCTGGACCTCGTACGTCCCTGGCTTCCTCGTGCTGTTCGTCGTCGCCGCCGCTGCCAACTCCGCCGGCTTGTTCGACGCGCAGGTGCGGCACGATCTCGCGTCGGTCGCGCTCTTTCTGATCGCCGTCGCGCTCGCAGCGGTCGGGCTCGCTGCGCAGCCGGACGGTATCCGGGCGGCCGGCCCGCGGCCGCTCGTCCTCGGCGGGGCACTGTGGCTCCTCGTTGCGACGACGAGCCTTACGGTGCAGGCGTTGACCGGGCACCTCTAGATGATGATTGCCCGCGATCCGGCGTTGCTACGGTTTTTGGCATGAGGGTTCGCTTGGCGTCCGTTGCCGCGCTGGTCGCCGTCGTCTCTCTCGCCGGTAGCTCGGCGACCGGAGCTGCGGCGACCGGTGCGGCGGCGAACGCGCCGCCGCCGCGCGTGACGCTGATCGGAGACAGCGTCATGACCGGGATGCTGTGGCACAACGACGCGATCTCGGTCATGCAGGCCGGGCTCAGTGTCGACTGGGAGGTCGCCGTCTGCCGGCGGCTGACCGCGCCGAGCTGCCCCTTCGAGGGCCAGCAGGCGCCGAACCTGCTCGACCTCGTGCAGTCGCTCGGCAGCAAGATCGCGCCGATCGTGGTCGTCGAGATGGGTTACAACGATTCGGAGGCGACGTTCGCGCAGAGCATCGACGAGTCGATCAAGGCGCTGCTCGGCGCGGGCGCGCAGCAGATCATCTGGTTGACGCTGCGCGAGACACGCCACCCGTACGTGTACATGAACGACATGCTCGTTTCGGCTGCCACGCGGTATCCGCAGGTCACGCTCGTCGACTGGAACCGCTACTCGCGCAGCCACCCCGAGTGGTTCCAGAACGACGGCGAGCACCTGGTCGACGCCGGGGGCGTCGCGATGGCGACCCTCGTCCACAAGGCGCTCGAGCGGGCGCTCGAGCCGCCGGCCGCGGTCGACTCTCGCCTGCCGGTCGGCCACGTCGAGCGGCACTACGCCGCGCACCTCGCGGTCCAGGGCGGCAAGGCGCCGTTTCGCTGGCGGCTCGCGGCCGGGGCGCTGCCGAGCGGGCTTCGACTGAAGGCCGACGGCTGGATCGTCGGCGTTCCCAAGCGCTCCGCGCACGCGAGCCTGAAGTTCGTCACGACCGACGCGATCGGCCGCGCGGCCGCCCGCAGCGCGATTCTCTCGATCGTCGGCTAGCGTCGCCGCATGGGCGAGGTTCCCCTGCGGCGCAACCGCGATTTCGTCCTGCTGCAGGTCGGGCAGCTGCTGTCGAACACGGGGACGCAGTCGACGGCGATCGCCTATCCGCTCCTTGTACTTGCGGTTACGCATTCACCGGCGAAGGCCGGTGTGGTGGCGTTCGCGCGTGCGCTTCCTGCGGCTCTGCTTGCGTTGCCCGCCGGCATGGCGGCCGACCGCTGGAGCCGCAGGCGGCTCATGATCTCGGCCGACGGTGTTCGGGTGATCGCGGTCGGGAGCCTTGCCGCGGCAATCTTGCTCGACCGGGTCGCGTTCTGGGAGATCCCCGTTGTTGCATTCGTCGAGGGCGTGGGGGCCGCTCTGTTCGCGGCAGCCCAGCCGGGCGCGTTGCGCGCAGTCGTTCCGCCCCGTCAGCTACCCGCTGCCGCCGGCGCCAAGGCGGGTCGCGACGCGGCGGTGATGCTCGCCGGGCCTCCGCTCGGCGGCGCGCTCTTCGGCCTCGCCCGCGCGCTTCCGTTTCTCTTCGACGCGGTCTCGTACGCATTCTCGACGCTCGCGCTGCTGGCGATGCGGGCACCGTTCCAGGAGGAGCGTGAGCCCGAACGCGTGTCGCTACGCTTGGAGTTCGAAGCGGGTTTCCGCTTTCTCTGGGGCCAGCCGTTCCTGCGCACGTGCGCCTTCCTCTTTGGGCTCGGGAACTTCATCGGCCCGAGCCTGCTCCTCGCAATCGTTGTCATCGGCCGGCGGCAGGGCCTGTCAGGGGGCGCCGTTGGTGTGCTGATCGCCGCGTTCGGGGCCTTCTTGCTGCTCGGGTCGCTCATTTCGCCGCTTGTGCGCCGCCTGCTGCCGGTCAGAGCCGTCTTGCTGCTCGAGCTCTGGACCTGGTTTGGGTGCGCCGCCTTCCTGATCCACCCGAGCGTCTACGTGCTGACCGCCGGCATCCTCCCGACGGCGCTCGCAATCCCGTCGACCGACTCGGTCGTGCACGGCTACCGGATCGCGATCACGCCCGACCGGCTGCTCGGCCGGGCCGAGTCCGTGCGCAGCGCGATCTCGCTGCTGATCGCCCCGCTCGGCCCGCTCACAGCCGGCGTGTTGCTCGCATCGGTATCGCCGCGCGCAACGATCGCCGTCTTCGCCGCGTTCGGCCTCGTGCTTGCGGTGTGGGGAACGCTGAGCCCGTCGATCCGGGCCGCGCCGAGCCTCGACGACCTTGCCGACCTGCACTGATACGGAATCCCGAACCGTCTATGGTCTCGTCCGTGCCGGGCGTGCTCGAGGGGGTCATCGTCGTCGATCTGTCGCGCGTGCTCGCGGGGCCGATCGTCGCGATGACGCTCGGCGACCTCGGCGCCGACGTGATCAAGGTCGAGTCGCCCGGCGGCGACGACACCCGGAGCTGGTCGCCGCCGGCTGACGCGCAAGGGCGCGCCGCCTACCACCACACCGCGAACCGCAACAAGCGCTCGATCGTGCTCGACCTGAAGCGCGGGGCCGACCTGGCGCTGGCACGGCAGCTCTGCGGGCGGGCCGACGTGGTCGTCTCGAACTTCAAGCCGGGCACACTCGCTCGGTTTCACCTCGACTACGACACCGTCAGCGCCGAGAACCCGGGCGCGATCTACTGCGAGATCAGCGGCTTCGGCGAGCGCGGCGGGGCGAAGTTCCCCGGCTACGACCCGATCGTCCAGGCGGTCGGCGGCTTGATGAGCATCACCGGCCCACCGGAGACCCCGTCGAAGACCGGTGTCGCGATCGTCGACATCGTGACGGCGCTGTATGCGACGATCGCCGTGCTGGGTGCCCTGTACGCGCGCCGTGCGAGCGGCACCGGCCAGCGCGTGACGATCGACCTGCTGAGTGCGAACCTCGCGATGCTCGCGAACCAGTCGACGGGCTGGCTCGCCGACGGCGAGGTGCCGGGCCGGCTCGGCAATGACCACCCGAGCATCGAGCCGTTCTCCACCTACCGTGCGGCCGACGGCGACCTGATGGTTGGGGCCGGGAACGACGCACAGTTCACCCGGCTCGCGGAGGCGATCGGGGCGCCGGAGCTCGCGATCGACCCACGCTTCGCCACCAACGAGGCACGTGTGGTGCATCGGCTCCAGCTTCGCCCGCTGCTCGAAGCGCGCCTCGGCACGGAGACGCTGGCGCACTGGCGCGGAGTGCTGCTCGACGCGGCTGTTCCCGCGGGATCGGTGCAGACGATCGACGAGGCGTTCTCGCTGGCCGCTGAGCTCGGCTTGGACGTCGTCGACGAGACCGACGGGGTGCGCACCGTCGCCTTCCCGGCCCATCTCTCGGCGACGCCGGCCACCGTGCGTCGCCGCCCGCCCGATCTCGACGAGCACGGCTCCGAGGTCCGCCGCGAGCTCATCTAGCTCCGGCTGACGGTCACCTCGGCTCCGGCCTTCCTCAGCAGCGTCGAGAAGGGGCAACCGGCATCGGCGCGCTCGACGGCGGCCGCCAGCGTCTCGTCCGAGGCGCCTTCGACCTCGATGCGCACCGAGACCCGTGACCCGACGATCTGGTGGCCCTCGCCCTCGACCTCGTCCATCACGATCGTGCAGTGCACCTCGAGGTGGCCGGGCGGCGTTCCGTCGTGGACGAGCTCGCCCGCGAGCGAGGTCGTGAAGCAACCCGCGTGCGCGGCTGCGAGCAGCTCCTCCGGGCTCGTCTTGCCGTCCGGGTTGCCGATGCGAGAGGCGAGTGTGTAGGGCAGGTCGGTGAAGGTTCCTGTGTCACCCGAGATGCGGCCGTTCCCGCGCGCGAGGTTCCCGTCCCACACGACCTGCGCGCTGCGCTCGATCCTCGGCACTCTCAGCTCCTCCCTGGAAGGACGGCGAGGGTGCCGTCGGGGTAGTAGGCCTCGGCCGGCGAGCCGGCCGGCGTGAACACGCCGAGCACGCGCAGCTCGTCGTCGCCCGTGTTGGCGAGGCAGTGGACGAGCGTGCGCGGCAGGTGGACGCATGTGCCCGGCGTGAGCGGCGCCTGCTCGCCACCGATCTCGAGCGTCCCCTCACCCTCGAGCACGTAGATCACCTCGTCGTAGCGGTGAAAGTGGTCGGGGGCGCGCCCCGGCGGGATCAAGCCGATGAACTGCGTCACCGACGCGCAGCCGACCTCTGGCGCGGCGCCGAGCACGAACTCGCGGCCGGCCGTCGCCGTCCCCTTGGCCGCCGAGGTCAGATCGACCACTGCGTGGGCCGCCGTTGCGGGTGCGGGGTCGTGGACGAGCACCGAGACCGCACGGGCGTCGCCGGTCGCCGACCACGGGGTTCCGCGCGCGACGAACACCGCCGTCCCCGGGCGCAGCTCGTGCGCGTGCCCGTCGATCGTCGCCCGGCCGGAGCCCGAGAGCACGTAGAGCACTTCGTCGCACTCGCCGTTCCCACGTTCGCTCGCGACGAGCCCGACGCGCTGGGTGAACTCGGCGCACTCGAACAGGCGTCCGCCGGCGGCCTCGGATTCGTGCATCGCGTACTTCATTGACGCGTAACCTACGCGGATGAGCCCGGTCGAGATCGTCAAGCGCTCCTACGATGCATTCGAACGCAAGGACCTCGCCGGCGTGCTGGGCGACATGCACCCGGAGATCGTGTGGGAGCAAGCCCAGGGCCTGCCGCACGGAGGCATCTACCACGGGCCCGAGGAGGTGCGCCGCAACATCTTCGAGCCGCTCGATGCAGAGTGGTGGGACGAGTTCAGCGCGGCGCCCGACGAGTTCATCGCGGCGGGAGACCAGGTCGTCGTCATCGGCCGCTACCGTGCGGTCGCGAAGCAGACCGGAAAGCGGCTCGACGTGCCGTTCGTGCACGTCTGGATGCTGCTCGACGGCAAGGCAATCCGGTTCCGCCAGTTTCTCGATACAGCAGGGTGGGTGGGCGCGCTCGAGATTTGATCATTGACACACAGAGAGTCACCGAGCAGACTCGTCATTCACCGAACCCCCCAGAGTTACGCCCCTCGGCAAGGAGGAAAAACAAATGAAGAAGGCGGTTGTTGTTGCCTTCGCGGTCATTGCGGCGAGCATCGTCGCCACGGCTGCGCACGGTGGACCGAAAGTGGCCGTGGCGTCACAGAGCGTCAGCTGCAGCAGCACGCTGCAGATCGCGATGGTGACCCCGATTACCGGCGCGGCCGGATTCCTCGGGACGGAGCAGCTCAGCTGGGCGAAGTACGCCGTGTCGACGCTCGCTCCGCAGATGGGTTTGAAGATCCAACTGCTTCAGGGCGACACCCCGGTCGAGCAGGGCGCGGCACCGGCCCTGACCCTCGCGCAGAAGTACGCGGCCGATCCGAAGCTCGTCGGCATCATCGGCCCGTCCACATCGGGTGACGCCGAGGCGTCGGCGCAAACGTATTTCCACGCCGGCATCGCGCAGATCTCGCCGTCGGCGACAGACACGCCGCTGACCTACACGGTCAACGGGAAGAGGCTCGGTACCCCGGCGTTCTTCCGGGACGTTCCGGCGAACAATGTCGAGGGCCCGACGATCGCCGCCTACATCGCCAACACGCTCAAGGCGAAGAACGTCGTCGTGTTCGACTTCCAGGAGCCGTACTCGCAGGGCCTCGCTGCCTCGATCAGCTCGTACCTGACGAGCCACGGCGTCAACGTGACCAGGCTCTCGGCGCCGAACACCACGACCGACTATTCGTCCTACGTGACGAAGGTCCCCGGCAACACCAACGTCGTCGTCTTCCCGACGCAACAGCCGCCGGCGGCACAGACGTTCGCCGAGCAGCTCGTGGAGCAGGGCAAGTCGGCTGTCGTGTTCGGCGGTGACGGTGCGGACGCACCCGCGCAGTTCAAGTATCCGGGCGGCTACGTGGCGAACTTCGCCCCGGACATCAGCGGTATCCCGTCCGACGCGGGAATCGTCGCCGGCTGGAAGAAGGCCAATCCCACCATGACGCTGGGCTCCTTCGGCCCGCCGACCTACGGGGCGGTGCAGATCATGCTGAACGCGATCAAGATCGCGTGTGCCCAGGGCAAGGGCACGCTCAAGTCGCGCGCCGATGTCTTCCACAACGTCAAGAAGGTGACGATCAAGAACTGGATCCTCGGCGGGACGTTCAAGTGGTCGACGAAGACCAATGATCCGCTGAACGGCCACTTCTACATCTTCAAGATTCAGTCGAACGGCTCGTACAAGCTCGTCAACTAGACCTTTGGGACAAGACGGGGTGGCCCGGTGTCTGACCGGCCCACCCCGTCTCTTTCGAAGCATTACCCTGGCGAGTCCTTGCAATTCTTCATCCAACTCTCTCTCGACGGCCTGACGATCGGCAGCGTCTACGCGCTCGTCGCTCTCGGCTACACGCTGATCTACGGCGTCCTGAAGCTCCTGAACTTCGCTCACGGCGATGTCTTCATGGTCGGCTCGTTCATCGGGTACGGAGTGCTCCAAGCGCTCGGGGGTGCGTCCAACCCGGTGGTTCCCGTGTGGCTTCTGCTCGTGCTGGTCACGCTCGCCGCGATGGCCGGATGCGCGGTCCTGGGCGTCGTGATCGAGCGCTTCGCCTACCGTCCGCTGCGCAATGCTCCTCGCATCGCACCGCTGATCAGCGCGCTCGGTGTGTCGTTCTTCCTCTCGAACTCGATGCAGCTCGAGTTCGGGGCGCAGCAGTTCAACTATGCGTCCTACAACTTGAGTGGCGGCGCGCTCTACTTCCACGGCTTCGACCTCGACCACGTGCACATTCCGCTGCTGCGGATCATCACCATCGGCTCCGCTTTCGCGTTGATGGTCGTCCTTTGGTTCCTCGTCAACCGGACACGCACGGGCAAGGCGATGCGCGCGACGTCGTTCGACCGCGAGGCGGCCGCGATGTTGGGCATCGACATCGATCGCGTGATCGTGTTCACGTTCATCCTCGGCTCCGCTCTGGCGGGAGCGGCGGGCGTGATGTTCGCGCTCCGGGTCCCGACGTTTGCTGCCGTCGGCTTCACCACGGGGCTGAAGGGCTTCACGGCTGCCGTGATCGGCGGCATCGGCTCGATCCCGGGCGCCATGGTCGGTGGGATCCTGCTCGGTTGCGCCGAGTCGTACACCGCCGGCTACTGGACGACCGCTTGGTCCGACCTGGTCGTGTTCTCGATCCTGATCGCCTTTATGATCTTCCGCCCGCAGGGGCTCTTCGGACGAGTGGACATCCGGAAGGTGTGAGATGAGCGAGTGGCTGCCCCCTGAGACAGAGTCTCCCGAGGAGGCCGTGCCGACCACCGGTCCCGCCGTCGGGCGGGACGAATGGGTCGCGCGCGAGGGCGAGCGCCGGGTGTCGCGTGCCGGCTGGGCCGGCACCGTCGAGGAGCGCCTCCGCCGGGTGCCGTGGTGGGCTTGGCTGACGCTGTTCGTGGCCGCCGGGTCGCTGATGCCGTTGTTCGAGTCCAGCGGGTACGTGCGCCTCGTCGGCTTCAACACGGTCATCTACATGATGCTCGCCCTCGGGTTGAACCTCGTGGTCGGCTGGGGCGGCCTGCTCGATCTCGGCTACCTCGCGTTCTTCGGAGTCGGCTCTTACGTCTACGCGATATTCGATTCGGCGAAGTTCGGCTACCACGTTCCGTCGATCTTGATCATCCCGGCCGCGACGATCGTGGGTGCGCTCGTCGGGCTGCTGGTCGGCCTTCCGTCACGACGTCTTTCGGGCGATTACCTGGCGATCGTGACGCTGTTCTTCCTCGAATTGTTCGAGACGGTCGCGACCAACGGCAACCAGATCTTCGGTCACGACATCACCGGAGGCTCGTTCGGAATATCCACCGTCTTCCCGCTGAGCTTCGCCGGGCACACCCTTGCGGTTCAGCACAACGGAATTTTCGCGGTCTCCTACTACTACCTCGCGATCGTGATGTTCTTGATCGTCTACGTCGCTCTGTTCTTCGTGAACAACTCGCGCACCGGACGTGCGTGGCGCTCGCTGCGCGAGGATCCACTGGCGGCAGAGGTGATGGGAATGCCGGTGAACTGGCTGAAGCTGATGAGCTTCGCCACCGGTGCGGGGGTCGCGGCGCTCGCCGGCACGATCTCGACCGCGCTCAACGCCAGCGTCTATCCGCTCAACTTCTCGCCGGTGGTGCTGATCACCATCTATGCGATGGTGATTCTCGGCGGCTCGGGCAGCCAGCCCGGCGTCGTCATCGGTGCCTTCCTCGTCAGCGTCCTGCTGCAGGTCCTGCAGGATCCGGGCCAGGCACGTGTGCTCTTCTACCTCGTCATCGCTTTCGGTGTGATCGCCGCGTACCGCGTCTCGGTCCGGCTCGCGATCGTAGCGGCCTCGACGGCCGTCTTCGGAATCGCCGCCCACGCGATCGCCGCGTCGTTCCATCATTCGTGGGTGGACGGCGCCCACGGCGGCCTCGCCGGGGTGCTCGCGAACTGGGTCGTCGTTCCGGAGCAGCTCACGCCGTGGGTCGGCCAGGTGGCGTACTTGTTCTTGTTGGTCGGGATGTTGTGCGCGACACAGCTCCGAGGCCGGCTGCGCCTTGTTGCATTGCCGCCTACGCTCTATCTCGCTGCTTTCGTCTGGGAGAACGAGATGATCCCGAACCCTGGCCCGGCGCGGTACATCGTCCTCGGGCTCCTGCTGATCGTCCTGATGATCGTGCGCCCCAACGGCCTGCTCGGCGAGCGACGGGTGGAGATCAACTGATGGCCGAGCGGCTCCTCGAGCTCGACGGCGTCTCGCTCGCGTTCGGTGGTCTCAGGTGCGTCTCGGACCTTGACTTGCACGTCGACGAGGGTGAGATCGTCAGCGTGATCGGGCCAAACGGCGCAGGTAAGACAACACTCTTCAATCTCATCACCGGCATCTACGAACCCGATGAAGGGGACATCCGCCTCGCCGGAGAGAGCATCGTCGGCCTGCAGCCACACCAGATCACGCGGCGCGGCATCGCGCGCACCTTTCAGACGTTGCGCCTGTTTCTGAACCTGACCGTCAAGGAAAACGTGATGACGGCGGCCTACGGCCACACGAAGGCGGGAATCTTCCGGTCGATGCTCCGAACGCCCGGGATGCGTCGCGAGGAGCGTGAGATCAGCGAGCTCGCCAACCAGAAGCTCGCGTTCTTCGGGGAGCGGTTGATGGGTTACCGCTGGAACCAGCCCGCATACTCGCTCTCCTATGCGAACCGGCGACGATTGGAGATCGCACGCGCGACGGCGACCAACCCGAGGCTCCTGCTGCTCGACGAGCCTGCGGCCGGGATGAACCCGGTCGAGACCCATGAGATCACGGAGCTGATCGGCAAGCTCCGCACCGAGGGCGGCTACACGATCCTCGTGATCGAGCACGACATGCACGTGGTTGAGGGGATCTCGGACCGGGTCATCGCGCTCGACCATGGCACGAAGATCGCGGAAGGGACGTTCGTCGAGGTCGCGACGAATCAGGGAGTGATCGAGGCGTATCTCGGACTCGGGACGGCTGAAACGAAGTGAGTGCGAACGATGCCCCTCCGTTGCTCGAACTCAACGCGGTCAACACGTACTACGGACAGATCCACATCCTGCAGGGGCTTTCGATCAGGATCGCGGCGGGCGAGCTGGTCTGCCTCCTCGGTGGGAACGCGTCGGGCAAGTCGACCACGTTGAAGACGATTCTCGGGATCGTCCAGCCGCGGAACGGAACCGTTTGGATCGAGGGCGAGGACGTCACGAAGCGGCCGACGAGCTACCGGATCGGGAAGGGCCTCGCGATCGTGCCGGAGAACCGCCGTCTCTTCGCGCCGATGACGGTGCTCGAGAACCTCGAGATGGGCGCGTACCTGCGGGGCGGCGGCGCTCAGGAGGACTTCGATCGCGTGTACGAGCTCTTCCCGCTCCTGCACGACCGGCGTACCCAACTGGCGGGCACGCTGTCGGGCGGCGAGCAGCAGATGGTCGCGATGGGCCGCGCGTTGATGTCGCGCCCGAAGCTCCTCCTGATGGACGAGCCGTCGATGGGGCTCGCGCCG
>DATLQV010000001.1:0-76848 GCA_035534955.1 Gaiellaceae bacterium | reverse complement strand
CCCGACGAGAGCTCGATCCCGGCGGTGATCGCCACCTGGTGCCCGAAGTTGCGCGAGAGCTGCACCACCTTGATCCGCGAGTCGCGCCCGGCAAGCGCCACCATCATCGGATAGCTCGCATCGCGTGAGCCGTCGTCGACGAGGATCACCTCGGCGTCGAGGCCGGGCAGCGCGTCGAGCGCGGCTGTCAGCCTGCGCGCGAGCTCCTCGAGCGATTCCTGCTCGTCGTGCAGCGGCACGACGACGGAGAGCGTCCGCCTGTCCATCAGCGGGGCGTGATCGCGATCGGCTTGCTCATCAGCAGCATCGAGGGATTGTCTACCTGTACGGTCGCGCCCTTGACGAGACCGACGCGGTAGAACCGCCGTGTGACCGCCTGCGAGTCGACGAACGTGGTGCTGTGGGTCGTCCCGATGAATTGCATCCGGAACCGGCAGAGCAGCTGCGCCGGGTCGGGCGGGCCGCAGCCGGCATCGACCCCTTTGAAGATCGCATATGCGGTCTTGGCGCGTTTCGTCGCCTGCGAGCTCCAGTCGAAGCGGATGCTGTGCGGGCCCACCTGAGTCGCCCGCAACCCGAAGTCGACGACCGGGATCGGAGCGCCGGTGTAGTTCTCGTCGACGATCGCGCCCGGCTGCGCGGGCGAGACGGCGACGACCAGGGCAACGGGCAGCGCGGCGAAGACGACGGCGACCGCGATCAGCGCGCGTTTCCCGACCGGGCGGACGGCGCGTGCGCGCAGCAGGTCAGCCGCTCTCCGGCGGGCCCGCGCGGGCAGCCCGACAGGCCAGCAATAGGCGACTCCGGCCACGATCAGCGTCCACGCCGGCCAGGCGGGGAGCAGGAACCGGTAGATCGAGGTGTCGTACACATCCGCGTAACTCACGGTCCCCTTGATCAGGCCGAAGGCCACGAACCACCCGACGACGAACAGCCCTTTCCAGCGTGATCGAGCAACCAGCGCGATCACGCCCGCCGCGAGCAGGAACTCGAGCAGGCGCATGCTCCAGAACACCTCCCTGAGCTCGCGCACGTCCTGGCCGAGGCGGTGGAAATCGATGTTCAGGTACTTGTGGGCGTTCTGCGTCACCGTCGACGTCCCGCCGCCGCCTCCGCCGCCGCCCGAGAGCGCAGGGATGCCGCCGGTGCCGACCTGCTTCCAGACCGCAAGCGCGATTGCCGCCGGCACCGCCGCGACCAGCGTCCCGGCGAGCGCGCGCAAGCGGAGTGTTGCAACGAGCGCCACCACGCCGACCACCGGTAGCGGCCCGTTCGCCGGCTTGATCAACACGAGGAACCCGAGCATGACGCCGGCGAGTGCGCCGTCCTGCAGGCTGTTCGTGTCGATCGCGCGAAGCAAGAGATAGGCGCAGAAGATCGCGCACACCATCGAGGGGTAGTCCGAGAGCGTGTTGAGACCGGTCCCGGTCGGCAGGAAGAAGTCTGCGAGGTAGGTGCGGTGCGCCGGGGAGTAGAGCGAGAACGCCAGTGCGGGCATCAGCGTCCAGAGCACCGCGGTCCACACGCCGAAGATGCGGCCTGCGATGCGCTCGCCCAGCAGGTACATCCCGACCGCCGACGCAGGCGCGAGCACGAGCACGTTGAGCGCGATCACGGCGGGCAGGCCGTTCGCCATGTTCGGGCCGAAGATCGCCGCGAATGGTGTGAGGAGGTAGGGCCAGCCGGGCCCGACCGCCGTATACGGGACGTGGAGCGACGTCATCGCCCACGCGGTTGTCCAGTACCACGGGCCGTCGTCGCCGTCCTGGAAGAGCCAGCCGTTGTGGTGGATGACACCGAGCGCGTCGTGCCACAGGAAGAGCCACTGCTCGAGGATGCACAGTCCGATGATCCACCAGCGCCGCCGCTCGGCGAACGAGGCGACGTCGCGAAACCAACTCAACGCTCCCTCCGCCACCAGGGCCGGCGACGGCAATGCCGCGCTAGCGCGCATGCGCCTCGACGGCGTCCCGGTACCAGGCGATCGTCCTGGCGAGGCCGTCGCGGAGCGGCGTCTGTGCGCTGAAGCCGAAGAGGCGCTCTGCTCGCGACGCGTCGAGCTGGCGGCGCGGCTGCCCGTTCGGCATCGAGGTGTCCCAGCGGAGGGCGCCCTCGAACCCGGTCAGCTCCGCGACGAGCTCCGCCAGTTCACGGATCGACGTCTCGACGCCCGTGCCCAGGTTGACAGGCTCGGGGCCGTCGTAGCGCTCGGCGGCGAGCAGAAGTCCGCTCACGCAGTCGTCGACGTAGAGGAACTCGCGCGTCGGCGACCCGTCGCCCCAGAGCACGACCTCGCCGGTCGATTCGACCATCTTCCGTACGAGCGCCGGGATCACGTGCGAACTGTCGAGGTCGAAGTTGTCGCGCGGCCCGTACAGGTTCGCAGGCAGCAGGTAGATCGTGTCGAGGCCGTATTGCTCGCGGTAGGCCTGGCCGCCGACGAGGATCGACTTCTTGGCGACCCCGTACGGGGCGTTCGTCTCCTCCGGGTATCCGTTCCACAGGTCGTCCTCGTGGAACGGCACCGGGGTGAACTTCGGGTACGCGCACACCGTTCCCGCGATCACGAGCTTGCGGACGCCGTGCAGGCGCGAAAGCTCGAGCGCGTGCGCGCCCATCATCAGGTTCGCGTACCAGTAGCGGCCGGGGTTCGCGCGGTTGGCGCCGATGCCGCCGACCTCCGCCGCCAGGTGGAAGACGAGCTCCGGGGCCGCGTCGGCGAAGAGGCGCTCTGCGTCCGCGAAGCGCGTCAGGTCGTAGTCGCGCCGGCGTGCGACGACCACGTCGTGGCCCTGCTCCTCCAGGCGCTCGACGAGATGCGAGCCGACGAACCCACCGCCCCCGGTGACGAGCACGCGGCTCACCGCTCCACGACCTTCGCGCCCGCCTGCCAGTCGACCCGGCCGAGCCAGCGCTCGCGCTGCTCCGCGTACCACTGGATCGTGCGCAGCACGCCTTCCTCCCAGGAGATCTTCGGCGCCCAGCCGGTCTCGCGGTGCAACTTCTCGTAGCCGACACGCAGCGCCATGACGTCGGTCACGCCCGGGCGCAGCCGGTCCGGATTGGTCACGACGTGCCGGTCGGCCGGCCAGTGGCCGTGCGCCGCGCCGGTCGTGAGGATCAGGTCGCACCAGTCGGCCATCGAGATGTTCTTCCCCTGCCCGTACACGTAGAGGTCGCCCGGCACACCGTGGGCGGCGACGGTCAGGTGGCCGCGCACGCCGTCGGTGGTGAAGCAGAAGTCGCGCAGCGGCTCGAGCGCCCCGAGCTCGATCTCGGGCCGGGTCAGCGCCTGCGTGATGATCGTGCCGGTCACGTAGCGCGGGTTCTGCCGCGGCCCGTAGTTGTTGAACATGCGCGTGACGACGCCCGGCACGCCGTAGGCGTCGTGGTAGTTCATCGTGAAGAAGTCGGCTGCGACCTTCGCCGTCGCGTAGATCGACTTCGGGTTGATCGGCGAGCGCTCGTGCAGGATCAGCCCGCCAAGCTCGTCGAAGTCGTGCTGGTCCGCCATCGCCTCGTGCACGTTTCCGTATTCCTCGGAGGTTCCCGCTGTGTCGAACTTCTCGAGCTCGACCCCGTGGTCGACGACCGACTGGAGGAGGTTGAGCGTGCCGATCGTGTTCGCCATCACCGTCTCGTACGGGCGGTGCCACGACTCCCCGACGTGGGCCTGCGCCCCGAGGTGGAACAGATACGGCTTGTCCGGCGCCTTCGCGAGGTCGCGCATCAGGTAGTCGATCGACGTCTTGTCGGTCAGGTCGGCGAACACCACGCGCAGCCGGCCTCGCAGGTGCCCGATGTTGTTCAGCGCGCCGGAGGAGGTCGCCCGGACGAAGGCGATCACGTTCGCCTCGAGGTGGACGAGCGCTTCGGTCAGATGCGAGCCCATGAAACCGTCAGCCCCGGTGACGAGCACCGTTCGGCCGGTGTAGGCGTCTCCGAACTCTCCGCGCAGGGCGTCGAGCTCTCCCTGCGACCAGGTGGCTGTATCGTCGCCGGGCACGGATGGAGGGTAATCGTTCACGCGGTCGGGGAGCGCTGCGAAGCGGGCTTCTGACGGGCATCTCCACCGCCGCCGTCAGTGGATCCGCGGCGGTGCTGGGTGTCATTCTCTCCCGCAAGTTTGGGCACGGCGTAAAGACGGACGGGTTCTTCGCCGCTTACGGCCCGTACCTCGTGCTCGTCCTCGTCGCCGGCTCGTTGCGCGTGATCGTGCTGCCGCGCTTCGTCGCCGCGCAGGCCGCGGGCCGGCTGCCGCACGAGGTCGGGGCCTGGGCCGCCGGGCTCGCGGTGCCGCTCGCGGCCGTCGTCGTGGCCGCGAGCGTCTGGCCGCACGGAATCGCTTCGGCGCTCACCTCGAGCCCGCAGGCGCGGGACTACGCCGCCGGGCTGCTGCCCTGGATCGTCCCATCCGCCGTCGCGCAGATCTACGGGGGGCTCGTCGCGAGTGCCCTCGCCGCACTCGACGACTACCAATGGGCCGCCTACGGCTTCGCCTTCGGGTCGCTGGCCGGGGTCGCGCTGACGCTCGCCTTGCTCGGGCACGGAATCAGCTCGCTCGGGTGGGGGCTCGCGCTGAACGGCGCGGTCTCGCTCGCGATCCCGCTCGCAGCGTTGCTCGGGCGCCGTGGTCTGGGCACCCCGGACGGACGCGTCTTCGGCCGGCTCGTCGAGCTGGCGGAGGGCGTGATGCTGCCGATCGCGCTCCAGGGCCTCTACGTGATCGGCCTTCGGTTCGCCTCGGGGCTCGGCGCGGGCCGCGCGACCACGTTCTCCTACGCGTACCTGATCGCCGCGTTCCTGGTCGCCGTCACGGCAGCCTCCGTGGCGCTCGTGGCCACCGTGCCGTTCGCGCGCGAAGGCTCGTCGCCGGAACGCGCCGCACACCACGTCGTCTCGATCTCGTGGCTCGCCCTCGTGCCGATCGCGGCCGCGGCCGGCGTGTTCGCGCTCGCGGGCGAGCGCATCGTGCACCGGGTGCTCGGGCCGGGCTACGGCGGCGGGACCGGCGCCGAGCTCGGGCGGCTCGTCGGCTACCTCGCGCCGTGGATGGTCGCCTCGGTCGCGCTGACCGTCACCTATCCGCTCGTCTTCGTGCGCGGGCGCGCGAGCTGGCTCCCGCTGCTCGCCGCAGCGGCGCTCGGCCTGAACGTGCTCGTCGAGTGGGGCGCGCGCGCAGCGTTCGGCCTCGGCGGCATCGCCGCCGGGCTCGGAGTGACGACTGCGGCAGTGCTCGCCGTCCTGCTCGTGGCCCTCGGCGCGTTCGTCCGCGTGGTACGGGGCCTGGTGGTTGCCGCGGTCGCCTGCGGCGGTCTTGCCGCGCTCGCGTTCGTGCTGCCGCGTCTCGTCGCCGGTCCGCTCCCCGCGGCCGTCGCCGGCCTGGTGCTCTACACGGCCGCGTTTGCACTCTGGCGTCCCGCCGGACTTCGGCACGCGTGGGCGTACGTGCGGAGCTTGGAGTAGCGTTCGGCGGCGTGCCCAGCGCGAAAGACATCGTCCGCCGTCTCGGGCGCACCACACTCGGCAAGAACCTGATCCACGCGTCGGTGCTGCCTGACCCGGCGGCGATGCGCTTCGAAAACGTCGAGCGCTGGCCCGCAGGTGTGCACGGCTTCGAGGACCTGGCCTTCCTGTTCTCGTCGAACCAGCTGAATCACGGAGTCGCGTCCCTGCAGATCGACGAGGCTGCGCTGCTCTACCGGCTCGGGCGCAACGCGACGAGCGGCCCGGTCGCGGAGATCGGCCGGTTCAAGGGCGGCAGCACGTTCGTCTTCGCGGCCGCGCTGCCCGACGGGGTCGAGCTGTGGTCGTACGACTTCCACGTCGCGCTGCGGCCCGACCTGCCAGGCGAGCGGCTCGACGCCGAGCTGGGAGCTGCACTCGAGCGCTACGGGCTCGCACGCAAGGTGCATCTGCTCGTCGCCGACTCGCGCACCGCCGACCCGCCGCCCGGCGAGATCGAGGTGCTCTTCATCGACGGTGACCACTCGTACGAGGGCGCAAAGGCCGACTTCGAACGGTGGAGCGCGTTCGTGCGGCCCGGCGGGCACCTGCTCCTCCACGACGCCGTCGACACGGGCGGCTACGGGAACGTCTACCCGGGCGTCGCGCGGCTGATCGCGGAGATCGGCGCCGGCTGGGAACGGCAGCCGGGTGCCGGCTCGATTGCCCACTTCGTCAGGTCCTGACGGCATGAACCTCGTCGCGGTCGTCCTCAACTGGAACGGCGGCGACGACACGCCGGCCGCGCTCGCCTCGCTCGACGGCTGTCCGGCGATCTGCGTCGACAACGGGTCGACCGACGGCTCAGACCGGGCGGTCGAGGAGCACTTCCCCGGCGTCGAGCTGATCCGGACCGGCGCGAACCTCGGCTATGCGGGCGGCAACAACGTGGGGATCCGCCGGGCGCTCGAGCGTGGGGCGGACTGGGTGCTGCTGCTGAACAACGACGCTGTCGCCGAGCCCGGGCTGTACGACGCGCTCGCGCTGGCCGCCTCCGCGCGGCCCGATGCCGGCCTCCTTGCCTGCACGATCGTCGACGAGCGCGGCGCCGTCCAGTACGCGGGCGCGTCCTTCAACGCACGGTTCGGCTACTCGGGCCGCGTGCGGACGGTCCCGCCGCGCGGGCCCGCCGACGTCGGCCGCGCCGACGGCGCGGCGCTCGCGGTCTCGCGCGCGGCGGTGGAGCGCGCGGGCTACCTCGACGAACGCCTCTTCCTGTACGTGGAGGACGTCGACTGGTCGCTGCGCATCCGGGCCGCCGGCTTTGCGGTCGTCGTCGTGCCCGGCGCGCTCGTTCGCCACCAGGGGTCGGCAGCGTCGGGCGGCAGTGCGTCGACGGTGAATCTCTACTACGACACCCGCAACACGATCGTGGTCGCCGAGCAGCACGCCCCGCTGCCGCGCGGGCTCCGCGCGCTACGCCGCGGCATCGTCGTCGGGGCGCACCTCGCACAGGCCGCCTCGCATCCGGCGCGTGCCGCCGCGGCGCGCGCGGTGCTTGCCGGCTGGCGCGATGCGCGTGCGGGCCGTCTCGGTCAGAGAAGCTCGGCGTAGACCGCGTCGGTCGCGCGTGCGGTCGCATCCCACGAGAACTCGGCCGCACGCACGAGTCCCCGGCGGCGCCACTCCTCGGGTGAGTCGAGCACGTCGAGCACGGCGGCCGCGATCGCCCGCGGGTCGTGCGGATCGAAAAGCCGTGCCGCGCCGCCGACGGTCTCCGGCAGCGCCCCGGCGTTCGACGAGCAGACGGGCAAGCCGCAGGCCATCGCCTCGAGCGGCGGCAGTCCGAAGCCCTCGTAGAGCGACGGAAAGACGAGCGCCGAGGCGTGCTGCATCAGGCGAACGAGCTCCGGCCACGGCAGCCGGCCGCGCGACTCGACCCCGTCCGGGACTGCCCCGTCGTCTCCGCCGCCGGTGAGCACGAGCCTGAGCTCCGGCCGCTCACGCCGCACGAGTGCGAACGCTTCGAAGAGCCGCTCGTGGTTCTTGTGCGGCCAGCGCCGGGCCGGATAGAGCAGGAACGGCTCGCGCTCCTCGACGCCCGGCGTGAGCAGCGCGTGGTCGAGCCCCGACGGGACGACCCGGATCCGTGCCCGGTCGAGGCCGAGCGTCGCGACCGCGCGGTCGCGCACGAACTCGCTCAGCACGATCACGCGGTCGGCTGCGCGGATCGAGCGGTGCCACGCGACCCTGCGGAAGAGCAGTTCCGAGCGCGGGAACATCCGTGGCAGGTCGAGGTGCTGGACGTCGTGCAGCGTCACCACGCTCGGCGACATCGCCGGCACCTGCAGCGTCAGCGGGTAGTGCACGACGCCGGCGCCGCGGAGCCGCCTGCGCAGCGGGCCGGGCCGGGCCGCTGCTGCCGCCATCGCAACGAGGCGCTCGGGAATCGTGTGCGCGTGCCGGTACTCGGTCGCCGTTTCGGCAGGCAGCCCCTCCGCCGCGGCGGGCGCGGCGGGCGGCAGCAGCACCCGGTAGGACTGCTCGCCGACCCGGCCGAGGCCCCGCAGGAGCTCGCGCACGTACGTCTCGCTGCCGCCGAGCTCGCCGGGCACCAGAGTGAGGAGGGAGATGCCGACCACGCCGCGATCGTAGTCTGCCCCTGTGCGCGCGCTCCTCGCCGTCTGTCTCGCCACCGTCACCGCGTCGTTCTACGCCCTCGCCACGTCGCTGCAGGCGCTCGAGGCGCGCCGGGCCCCGGAGCACGAGGCGCTGCGCGCGTCGCTGATCGCCCGCCTCCTGCGCCGCCCCCTCTGGCTCGCCGGAACGGCGGCCGGCCTCGCCGCGTGGCCGCTCCAGGCCGTGGCGCTCTCGCTCGGCTCGGTGGCGCTCGTGCAGCCGGCGCTCGGGTTCGGGCTCGTCGTACTGCTCGTCCTCGGCGTCAGCGTGCTGCACGAGACGGTCGGGGTGCGCGAGGTGGCGGGTGCCGTCCTGATCACCTCGGCGGTGGCGATCCTCGGCTGGGCTGCGCCGTCGGAGACGGGGTCCTTCACGACGGCCGGCACCTGGGCGGTCGGTCTCACGCTCGTCGTCGTCGCGCCCGCGCCCTACCTGCTGCGCTTCGCCCGCCGCGCGGGAGGGCTGCCGACGAGCGTGGCCGCGGGGCTCGGCTGGGCGTGGGTCGGGCTCGGCACGTCGCTCCTCGATGTGGCGGTCGCCGAACGTCACATCGTCGTCGCCGTCGCCTGGGGCGCCGGCATCGCCGTCGCGAGCTGGGGCGCGCTGCTCGACGAGATGACCTCGCTCCAGACCTGGGCGGCAACGCGCGCCATCCCGATCGCTTTCGGGCTCGAGATGCTCGTGCCGGCGGCCGTATCGCCGTTCCTCACCCACCGGCAGCCGCCGCACCCCGTGCCCTTTGCGCTCGCGCTCGCGCTCGCGTGCGTCGGAGCGGGCGTGCTCGGCAGCTCACGGGCCGTCGCGCGGGCCGCGGCGCCGCTTACAGGGCCGTAATGCCCGCTCTTTACACTCCCGCACAATGTCCGGCAACCCCGACGACACCACAGACGTCGCCGCGCTCTTCGCGCGGCTGAAGGAGGAGATCCGCGCCGCCGGCCCGCGCGGCACCGGCGTGCCGCCCGCGCAGGTGCGGCTGTCGGTGCGCGACCAGGCCGAGCGGCTCTGGCCGATCTCGGCCGAGCGGCCGCTCGTCGGCAAGGGCGGCCCCCTGAAGTCGATCCTGCGCCGGCTGATGCGCTGGTACGTCGAGCCCGCCTTCGCCGACCAGCGCGCCTACAACGACGCGGTGCTGAAGCTGATCGACGATCTCGACGAGCGCCTCCAGCGCCTCGAGCGGCCCGAACAGAAATGAGGATCGCAGTCTGCGCGCCGCAGGTGCCGTTCGTGCGCGGCGGGGCGGAGCTGCTGGCGGAGGAGCTCGTCTCGGCTCTCCGGACGCGCGGACACGAAGCGGAGCTCGTGACGGTGCCGTTCAAGTGGTACCCCGGCACACGCGTGCTCGACCAGGCGTTCCTCTGGCGGCTCGTCGACCTGACCGAGTCGGACGGCCGCCCGATCGACCGCCTGATCGCGACGAAGTTTCCCGCGTACTGCGTGCGGCACCCGAACAAGGTCGCCTGGGTCCTGCACCAGTTCCGGCAGGCCTACGACTACGACGGCGGCGAGCTCGGCCAGTTCGACTCCTCGCCGCAAGACAGGGCGACCCGCCGGGCGATCGAGCGGCTCGACGCTGTCGCGCTCGGCGAGGCACGGCGCGTGTTCGCGACCTCGCGGAACGTCGCCGACCGGCTCCAGCGGTTCAACGGGATCGAGGCGGAGCTGCTCCCGCATCCGCCGCAGACGCTCGCCTACCGAACCGGCGAGCCCGAGGGCTACGTGCTCTCGGTCAACCGGCTCGACCGGGCGAAGCGCATCGACCTGCTGATCGAAGCCGCCAAGCGCGAGCCCGGGCTGCGCATCGTGGTCACCGGAGAGGGCCCCGACCGCGAGCGGCTCGAGGGCCTCGCAGCCGGCCTGAACGGCCAGGTCGAGTTCGCCGGACGGGTCGACGACGAACGGCTCGCCGATCTCTACGCGCGCTGCCTGGCCGTCTACTACGCACCGGTCGACGAGGACTTCGGGATGGTTCCGTACGAGGCGTTCCTCTCGGGCAAGCCGGTCGTGACGACGAGCGACGCGGGCGGCCCGCTCGAGATCGTGCACGACCGGCAGACCGGCATCGTGGTCGCCCCGGACCCTGCCGAGATCGCGCGCGCCTGCGCGTACCTCGCCGGCCACCTCGACGAGGCGAAGGCATGGGGGCTGGCCGGGCACGCGATCGCGGAGCGCGTCACCTGGGACGCCTGCGTCGACGCCCTCCTCGCGTAATCATGCGCGTCGCCTACTACTCGCCGCTGCCGCCGTCGCGCTCGGGGATCGCCGACTACTCGACGCTGCTCCTGCCCGCTCTGGCGGAACGCGTCGAGGTCGTCGTGGCGCACCAGGGGAAACGGGCGCCCGACGCCGACGTGGCGCTGTACCACGTCGGCAACGATCCTGACGCGCACGGTTGGATCGTCGACGCGCTGCGCAAGCGGCCCGGCGTCGTCGTGTTGCACGAGTTCGTGTTGCACCACCTGATCGCGGGCATCACGATCGGCCGCGGCGACGGCCGTGCCTACCTCGAGGCGATGGAGCGCGACCTCGGCGTGGCCGGACGGCTGCTCGGCCTCGGCGTGCTCGACAACCTGCTGCCGCTGCTCTGGGAGACGCAACCGGAGCGCTTCCCGCTCGCCGGCATCGTGCTCGACCAGGCGCACGGCCTCATCGTGCACTCGCACTACGTCGGCGACCGCGCGCGAGCCGCCGGCTACGGCGGGCCGTTGTGGCGGGTCCCGCACCCGGTGTGGCCGCCGGTCGAGGCGCCGGCCGCGACCGGCGTCTCGGGTGCTCCGCTCATCGGCTGCTTCGGCTACCTGAACATGAACAAGCGGATCCCGCAGCTCCTCGAGGCCTTCGCGTCGCTGCACCGTCGCCTGCCGGAGGCGCGGCTGCTGCTCGTCGGCGCGTCGGGCGAGCGGTTCGACGTCGAGCGCCGGCTCGAGCGGCTCGGCCTGACCGAGGGGGTGCTTCGCCTCGACTACGTGCCGGAAGAGCGTCTGTGGTCGCTGATGGCCGCCTGCGACGTGCTCGTCAACCTGCGCTACCCGACGATGGGCGAGACGTCCGGCTCGGTGATCCGCGCGCTCTCGCTCGGCAAGCCGCTGCTCGTCTCCGACGTCGGCTGGTTCAGCGAGCTGCCGGACGACGCCGTGCTCAAGGTGCCCGTCGACGAGTTCGAAGTGGCAACGATCGAGGCCGCGCTCGGGCTCGCAGCCGAGCACGGCGCGTCGCTCGGGGCCGCCGCCCGCGCATACGTGGAGCGCGAGCACGGACTGCCGCGTGTCGCCGACGCGTACGCCGCGGCGCTGGAGGTCGCCGCGGGCGGCGCCGCCGTCGAGGACGCCGTGCTCTGGCGGATCGCCGAGGCGGCCGCCGAGGTCGGAATCGACGACGCCTCCGAGCTCGCGCGCGCCGCCCGCGAGTCGGGAATCCTCGCGTGACGCTCTTCGCTCGCGCCCGGACGGCGCCGGCGTGGGCATGGCTTGCGGCGATCGTCGTCGCCTCCGCGGCGTTTCGCATCGTGCTGGCGCGACAGATGGTCGCGCCGTGGATCATGGTCGACGAGCTCATCTACTCCGAGCTCGCGAAGTCGTTCGCGGCGAGCGGGCACTTCCTCGTCCGCGGCGTCCCCAGCCACGGTTACGGCTTCGTCTATCCGGTGCTGATCGCGCCGGCGTTTCGTCTCTTCAGCTCGGTGCCGCAGGCGTATACGGCCGCGAAGGCGATCGACTCGGTGCTGATGTCGCTCGCCGCCGTTCCCGCGTATCTGCTCGCCCGCCGGGTCGTTCGCCCCGGCCTCGCTCTGGTCGTGGCGGTCCTCACCGTCGCCGTCCCCTCGATGGTCTACACGGGCACGTTGATGACGGAGAACGCGTTCTATCCGCTCTTCCTGACGTGTGCGCTCGTGCTCGTGCTCGTGCTCGAGCGTCCGACCGTGCTGCGCGTCGCGGCGCTGCTCGCGCTCTCGCTGCTTGCCTTCCTCACACGCGCGCAGGCCGTCGCGCTCGTGCCCGCGATCCTCACCGCGCCGCTCCTGCTGCCGCGCGCGCGGTGGCGCGAGTTTCGGCTGCTCTACGGCGTGCTTCTCGGCGCCGGGCTCGTCGTGCTCGGGTACGAGGTCGCTCGTGGGAACTCGCCGCTCGCCGCGCTCGGTGCTTACCGGGCGGCCACCGGCTCGAGCTACTCGGCCGCGACCGTTCTGCGCTGGCTCGTCTACCACCTCGGCGAGCTCGACCTGTATGTGGGCGTCGCGCCGTTCGCCGCGCTCGGGTTCCTGGCGTTCACAAAGGAGCGCTCGAGGCCGTTCGTCGCGGCTGCCCTGCCGCTCACGGGCTGGCTCGTGCTCGAGGTCGCGGCCTTCGCGTCGACGCAGAGCCAGCGCATCGAGGAGCGCAACATGTTCTTCGTCGCACCGCTCTTCTTCGTCGCGCTCGCACTCTGGATCGAGCGCGGCCTGCCGCGCCCGCGCGCCGCCTCCGCGAGTGCGCTTGTGGCGGCGGCGCTCGTGGGCGTCGTGCCGTTCAGCGGCCTCCTGAACGGCAACGCCACCTCCGACACGCTCGCGTTCCTGCCGCTCTGGACGCTGCAGGACACGATCACGACACTCGACGAGATCGGCGCCGTCGCCGTCGGCGTGGCGATCGCGTTCGCGCTCCTCTTTCTGCTCGTGCCGGTGCGGTATGCGCTCGCGCTGCCGGCTGCGTTGCTCGCCCTCTATGCGGTGGCGCTGTGGCCGATCGAGGCGAACCCGCACGGCGGCATTCATCACGCCTCGCTCGGTGCGCTCTTCGGCGGCACCTCGAAACCCGATCGCGAGTGGATCGACCATGCCGTCGGGCCGTCGGCGGACGTCGCCGTTCTCTACGACTCACCGACGATGGACAAGTTCACCGTCTGGACAAACGAGTTCTTCAACCGCAGCGTCCGGCAGGTCGCCTACACCACCGACCCGACGCCCGGCGGGCTGCCCGAGGCGCATGCCCGCATCGGCCGCGACGGCTACGTGCAGGGTCTCGGGCAACCGCGGTACGTGCTGACGACCCTGCCCCTGATCGGGCAGGCGGTCGCGCGCGACCGGATCAAGAACCTGACCGTCTGGCGGATCGAGCGGCGCGTGCGGCTCGCCTACCGGACCGAAGGCGTCTACGCCGACGGGTGGACCGGCGCACACGCCTCGATCGAGCGCTTCGCCTGCCCGGGATCCACGACGATCCATCTGCGCCAGGGCAAGCTCTTCCCGCAGCCCCAGATCGTGCTCGTGAACGGCAGGAGCTATCGCATCGCGGGCACGCGCGCCATTCAGGTCCGAAGCTGCTCCGCGACGATCGACGTGCCCGTGACGCGTATTCCCGGGCCTGCCGACACGCGGCAGCTCGGGATCATCGTCGACGGCTTCACGTCGTGAGGATCGCGTTCGACGTCAGCCCGCTGTCGCATGAGCGGACCGGGGTGAACAACTACATCCGTGGATCGCTCGGCGGGCTCGCCGAGGTGGCCCGGCCGCGCGGGCACGAGATCGTCGCGTTCGCGCCGACCTCGCCGGCGGGGCGGCGCGCGATCCCCGACGCGCTCGCGGGCATCGACGTGGAGTTGCGACTCGCGCGGCTTCCCGGCGCGCACGCCTGGCGCACCGTGTGGTCGATGGCCGGCTATCCCCCAGCCGAGCGCCTGATCGGCCGCTTCGACGCGCTGCACTTCAGCGACTGGATGTACCCGCCACAGCGCCGCGGGGTGCGCGCGACGACAGTTCACGATCTCGTCCCGCTGCATCATCCGCAGTGGACGACGAAGCGCACCCGGTCGATGCACGGCCGCAAGTACCGCAACGCCGCCCTCACCTGTGACGTCGTGTTCGCGAACTCGTCATTCACTGCCGACGACTTTGCGCAGACGCTCGACTTCCCGCGCGAGCGGGTGCTGGTCGCGAATCCGGGCATTGCGCCCGAGTTCACGACCGACGGCGAGTCCGCCGACCTCGGCAGCCCGTACGTGTTGACCGTCGCGACGCTCGAGCCCCGGAAGAACCTCGGCACACTCGTCGATGCCTTCGCCCTGCTCGGCGACACGGGCCTCTCGCTCGCGGTCGTGGGTGGGCAGGGCTGGGGCGAGCAGCCGCAGCTCGACCGGCCCGGAGTGGTCCGCCTCGGCAGGGTCGGCGACGCCGAGCTGGCGCGGCTCTACCGCGGCGCGGCTGCCGTCGTCTACCCCTCTCGCTTCGAGGGGTTCGGGATGCCGATCACCGAGGCGATGGCCTCCGGCGCGCCCGTCGTCGCCTCGGCGCATCCGTCGCTGGACGATGCCGCGGGCAACGCGGCTGTTCGTGTCGACCCCGAGAGCCCCGACGCGATCGCCGGAGGTGTCCGCGAGGCGCTGGCGCGAGCCGGCGAGCTGCGCGCCGCAGGGCTCGAGCACGCAGGGCGGTTCTCGTGGCGGCGCGTCGGTGAGATCTTCCTCGAAGGGTACGAGCGATTCGCGTAGCCCTCGACACGACGCCGCTTCGGCAGACCCGTGCGGGCACCGCGCGGTACGTCCGCGCCCTGCGCGACCACCTCGACGTGATCGAGGTGTCCTATCCCGCCACCTCGCGGGCTCGGACGTTCGCGGCCGACGTCCTCTGGTACCCGCGTCTGAGTGCGCCGGCGGGAGCCGACGTGCTGCACTGCCCCACGTTTCGCGGCCCGTTTCGTTCCTCGCAGGCGCTCGTCGTCACCGTGCACGACCTCGCCGTGCTGCGCCATCCAGAGTGGTTCAACGGCTGGACGCGGACGTACTCGCGTGTCGCCGTGCCGCGTGTCGTGGCGGCGGCGGACCGGGTGATCGCCGTCTCGGAGTTCACCAAGCGCGAGCTCGTCGCCCTGCTCGGCGCCGATCCCGACAAGATCAGGGTCGTGCCGAACGCTGTCGAGGACGTTTTCACGGCCGACGGGCCGCGCGCCGACGGCGACTACGTCCTCGCCGTCGGAACGCTCGAGCCGCGCAAGAATCTGGCCCGGATCGCGCAGGCGGTCGACGGCGAGCTGCGCGTGGTCGGTGCGCTCGGCTGGGGCGGCGTCGCGCCGCCGCCCAACGTCACCTGGCTCGGCGATGTTCCGGACGCCGAGCTCGCGGCGCTCTATCGCGGCGCGCGCTGTCTCGTCTACGCCTCGCTCTACGAAGGCTTCGGGATTCCGGTCGCCGAGGCGCTCGCGTGTGGCTGCCCGGTCGTGACGAGCCGCGACTCGGCGATGGCCGAGTTCGCAGGGAACGACGTCGTCTACGTCGACCCGGAGGATGTCGCCTCGATCCGCGACGGCATCGCTCGCGCGTCACACGCCGAGCCGCGCCGCGGTCTCACCTGGTCCGAGGTGGCCGAGCGCACGCAGGCGGTCTACGAGGAGCTTGCGTGATCGTCGTCGACGCAGACGTGCTCGGTCGCAACCGGACCGGCGAGGAGACGTACGTGCTCAACCTGTTGCGCCAGCTGCCGCGCGTCGCGCCCGATCTTCGGTTCGCCGCCGTGACGCGCCATCCGGAGCTCGTCCCGGAGGGCGTCGAGCCGCTCGTTCTGGCGACTCGCCTGCAGGAGGCGCGGATGGCCTTCATGCTGCCCCGCCTGCTGCGGCGGCTGCGCCCGCAGCTCGCGCACTTCCAGCACGCGCTGCCGCTCGGCTTCAGCGGGCCCAGCGTCGTCACGCTGCACGACCTCCACTTCGAGCGCGACCCGAGTGTGATGGGACGCCTCGACCGCCTGACGTTCAAGGCCGTCGTGCCGCGCGCGGCGAAGCGGGCCGACCATGTGCTCGCGGTCTCGGAGCGCACGAAGCGCGACGCCGTCGAGCTGTACGGGATCGCACCCGAGAAGATCACCGTGACGCCGCACGGCGTCGACCCCGCGTTTGCCCCGGGGGACGGGAGCCACGGCGGCTACCTGCTCTTCGTGGGCGCGATCCAGGCGCGCAAGGACCCGTTGCAAGCGGCGCGGGCGGCGGCCGAGGTGGGCATGCCGCTCGTCGTCGCCGGCCCGGAGAAGGAGCCCGGGCTCGTCCGCGAGTTGCGCGCCCGTGGCGTGGACGTACGCGGGTTCGTCGACCAGCGGCAGCTCGCGGAGCTCTACCGCGGAGCCGCAGCGCTGCTCCTGCCGTCGCGCTACGAAGGATTCGGCGTGCCCGCGCTCGAGGCGATGGCGAGCGGCGTTCCCGTCGTCCTCTCGAACGACGCCGCCCTGCGCGAGGTGGCGGGCGACGCGGGCACCTATGCCGACGACGGCGACTTCGCCGGCGCCGTCCGGCGCGCGCTCGCCGGCCGAGACCGGCTCGTGCGCGCCGGTCTCGAACGGGCGAAGGCCTTCTCCTGGGAAGAGTCGGCTCGGCGCACCGTGGAGGTCTACCGCGCGGTGATGGATGCGTAGGCTCGACGGAGCATCCCAGGAGCGCAGGTGCCGGCTTGGCCGGCGCCGGAGCGGGATCCGCCGGTGAAGGTTGCCGCGGTCGTCGTCTCGCACGGGCATCCGCGGGAGCTCGAACGGTCGCTGCCGGCGCTGCGCCCGCAGGTCGACGAGCTCGTCGTGATCGCGAACATCCCCGGCTCGGTCCCGGACGGTGTCGAGGCGGTGCACAACGCGGAGCCGCTCGGGTTCGGGGCGAACGTGAACAAGGGAGTCGCGCTCACGACCGGCGCGCTCGTCGTGAGTGCGAATCCGGACGCCGTGCCGGCGCCGGGCGCGATCGAGGCTCTGCGCGCCTTCATGGCCGAGCATCCGCGCTGCGGCATCGCCGGGCCGCGGATGGTGTTCCCGGACGGGACCTGGCAGCCCTCGCGGCGCCGGTTCCCGACCGTCACCGGGACGATCGTCCGGCGGACACCGCTGCGGCTCGTCGTGCCCCAGCGCCGCCACTTCCATCTCGACGAAGCCCCGCCGGCCGGGCCGGTCGAGGCCGACTGGATGCTCGGCGGCTTCCTGATGCTGCGCCGGGCGATGCTGGACGAGCTCGGCGGCTTCGACGAGGGCTTCCGCCTCTACGGCGAGGACATCGACCTGGCCTACCGGGCGATGCGGGCCGGGTGGCAACGCTGGTACGTACCGCAGGCAGTCGTCGCGCACGAGCACAAGGCCGAGACCGACAAGCGCTGGCTGACCCGGCGCACGCTGTGGCACTGGGCCGGCGTCCTGCGGTTCGTGCGCAAGCACCCGGAACGGTTGCTCTCGCGGTGAAGGACGTCCTTCGCAAGTACGACGCGGTCGCCGAGCGCTACAGCGCGCACGACTACGCCGACGCCGAGCGCTATTACGCGCGGCGCGCGCGGCTCGTCGTTGCGCACGGCCCGCCCCTCGGCGCGGGCTCCTCGGTGCTCGACATCGCCTGCGGCGACGGCGGGCTCGGACATCACCTGATCGCGCTCGGGCTCGACTACCACGGAGTCGACGCCAGCGAGCGCATGGTCGAGGTCGGCCGGCGCGAGCTCGGCGACCGTGTGGTGCACGGGAGCTTCGACTACGTGCCGCCGGGGCCGGTCGACGCGACGACGATCTTTCGTTCGCTCTACCTCGTGCCGGACCGGCGCGCGTTCCTCGCCCGCGTCCGTGGCTACACGCGCAAGAAGCTCGTGTTCGACTTCGACCCGCGCGCGTACTCGACCGTCGAGCTGCTTGCCGACGTGCGCGCCGCCGGCTGGGAGCGCATCGAGCTCCGCCCGTTTCTGATGCCGCAGCGGGCGAGGCTGCCGCGCCCGCTGCAGGCCGCGCTCTGGGCGCTCGAACCGCTGCCCGGCGCGCGGGCTCTGACACGGGTGCGCTTCCCGCTCCTGCTCAGCGCTTCGGGGTGAACGAGAATCCGACCTGGGCCCCGAGCTCGCGGTTGTCGCTCGCGCCGTAGTCGGTCGGGCGAACGGTGGGCGAAGCGCGGATGTCCACCGCGACCGGCGGCGCGATCGTCACCTTGATCTGCCGCTGCCCGCAGTTGGGCAGCTCGAACGTCACGATGCGCTTCGCATGCCGGACGTACGCGGCGCGCTGGGTGTTCAGGGCGAGCGGGCCGATCCGCACCGTGATGTGGGTCCCGGGCGCCTGCTTGGAGCAGAAGCCTGCACGGCTGACGTCGACCGAGAGCGTGCCGGGTGTCCGCTCGGGCCCGAAGTACGCGTACGTGCCGCGCGCGACGAGCGTGTCGCTTGTGCCCGAGATCCAGCCGTCGTTCGAGACGCCGTAGGTCGCCTGCTGGAGCGCCCACGGGTGCTGCACGATCCGGCGCAGCGTCAGCCCCGGTTGTTTCGCGACGACGGGCCCGACCACGTCGACACCGGCGGTCGCGACCACATACGGCACGCCCGGATCGTGGGTCAGGATGCCGTAGCGGTTCTGCAGGTCCGGTGTCAGGCCGTGGCCCGGCCCCGGTGACGTCCCGTCGAGCGTCCAGATGTTCTTCACCGACGTGTTCCAGAACTCGAGCAGGTTGACCCCGAGCGCCTGGCCCGACGAGATGTCCTGCCCCAGGAAGGTCGTGTGACCGCCGTGGTCAGCCTGGTCGATCCAGTCGAGCGGCTGCGGCAGGTTCCCGGCGTAGATCTTCGACTGGATCGCCGACCCGCGCGAGCTTGTGATCTCGCCGGCGAGCATCCACGTCACCGTTGCGGCGGCGAGCGCGATCACCAGCATGCTCTTGGCCCGGGCGGGCACTCGTCGCGCGTGCAGGACGGCCACGGCCACACCGAGCACGATGCACGCGGCGATCAGACCGAGGCGAATCGCATGCTGGTCCCAGTGCCAGGCGCGGTTCGCCATCGCCGCGACGCCGTATCCCGGCGCCTCGAAGTACGGGAAGTCGAGCTGGTAGCCGTAGTAGATGACGAGCCAGGCAGTGAAGCCGAGCGCCGCGAGCGTTCCGGGCAGGAAACGGCGCGTCGACCGCAGCCAGACGACGGTTCCGATCAGGAGGAGCGGCCCCAGGTAGATCATGTTGCGCTCCTCGACGCGGGTGGCGAACACCGTCGAGAGGTACGCGGCCTTGACACCGGTGTACAGCCACACCGTGATCATCGCGGCGCCGGAGAAGGCCGCGAAGGCACGCCAGGCGGGGTCCTTGCGCCGCTCGGGCAGCCACAACGAGGCGAGGCCGCCCACGAGCGGCAACAGACCGAGCCCGATGGCGAGCGCCGAGGTCGCCTGCATCCCGAGCGACCAGAGGCGCCCTTGCCACGACTGCGTCACGATCGACCACTGCTGTACATGCGGGCTGATCAGTCTGTTGACGACGACGAAGGCGCCCACGACGAGCAGTCCGGCGCCGATGTGGTCGAGCACGCCCCACGTCCGCCGGAGGCGCTGCCCGGTGGGACCGACGACGAAGAGAACCGCCGCCGCGAGCGCGAAGGCCGCCGGCACCGTCACCAGCTCGCCCCGCACCTCGACGGCGAGCAGGTCGAGAACGATCGCGGCGACGACATACCGTCGCCCGCCTCCCGCCAGAGCACGGATCGAGACCCAGGCACAGAGCATGAATGTGGGGTAGGCGAGGACCTCGGGCAGGATGAACGCGGCGTAGTAGAGGGCGGTTGTGCACAGCGACGCGAGTGCGGCCGCCAGCGCCCAGCGGGTCGAGACGAGCGTGCGTGCGACGAGGAACACGGGTACCGCCGTCAGCGACATCACGACCGTGTTCAGGTACTTGATCGCCGAATACGCGGCGGCCGTCGGGTGAATCCACCAGCATGGCGCGATCAGGAACGCATAGAGCGACTTGAACGAGGTCGGCTCGCCGCGCCGGGCCGCATGTCCCGTTGCGGCGATCGCACGCGAGATCTGAGACCACTCGAGCTCGTCGGTGAAGATCGTCGGCGTGCGGCGAATCGCCGCCTCCCAGAAGAGCAGAGTGAGGAGCGCGAGTATTGCGACCGCGAGCGGGATCAGGACGAGGAAGCGGTCGAGCAGGGTCCGCTGCGCGGCGGGCGGCGCGGTCACTCGGCCCCGGCCCCGAGCACCACGCGAGGATCGAGGTCGATCTCGCGCCGCACGAAGCGGCACTCGACGCCGGCCGCGGTGCAGGCCCCGACGATCGCGTCGAGTCGCTCGCGCGGCGCGTCGGGAATCGTCACCAGAACGATGTCGGGCTCGAGGCGTTCGAGCAGCTGCTCGAGCTCGTGCGTACCGCCGGCGATGGGCACGCCGTGGACGCGGCGCCGGCGAAGCTTGGGGTTGTCGTCCACCAGGCCGACGACCCGCTCGCCCGCCGTTTCGCGCAGCTCTCGCATCAGGCTGCGGCCTGTCCGGCCGGCGCCGATGATGATCGTCCGCCGGCCGGTCCGGCTGCGGTACGACCGGACCCCGGTGACGATCGTCCGCTCGGCCAGCCTCGACGCCCCGATCGCGGCGGCGCAGATCAGCGCATCGACGATGAAGAACGAGCGCGAGAAGTCGCCCGTCGACCGGGTCAGCGCGATGTAGGCGAGAGCGACGAGCTCGGAGACGACGACGGCCGAAGCGATCGCCGCGATGTCGCGGCTCGACGCGTACCGCCAGATCGAGCGGTACAGGCCGAACGGCACGAAGGCGAGATAGCGCGCGGCGAGCATGATCGGAAGCGTCACTTCGGCGATGTGGCGCTGGTTGACCGTGCCCGGCCACCCGAAGCGGACCAGGTAGGCCGAGGCGAACGAGGCGGTGATCAACGCGAAGTCGATCGCCACCTCGACGAGCCGCCGTGAATGGACGGCGAAGGCGTTCAGCGACGTCGTCTCGTCTGCGCCCGGGGCGACCCGGCGCTCGACGTCGGCGAGGAAGCTCGCGAACTGCACGAGCAGGAAGAAGGTCACCACCACGCCGACCACCGCGAGCTTCTGGTCGTCGAGCACGTTGTAGGCGAGGCTCGTCCCGCCGAGTGCCGTTGCGATCAGCGCGAGGAGCAAGACGGCGTGCTTCTCGGACAGGCCGAAGCGCACCAGGCGGTGAGAGCTGTGGTCGCGTCCACCCTGGTACACCGGGCGCCCTTCGAGCAGGCGCACGATCGTGACGAGCGTCGTGTCGAGGATCGGGACCGCGAGCACGAGGATCGGGAGCAGGAAGGTCGCGACCGTCGTCCCTGCGACCTTCCAGCTCGCCGACAGCCCGAGCGACGCGAGCGCGAAGCCGAGCACCTGCGAGCCCGAGTCGCCCATGAACACGAGTGCCTTGCCATGGGGGCGGAGGTTGAACGGCAGGAAGCCGGCGCAGGCGAGGACGCCCGCGAGCGCGAAGACCAGCACCTCATGGCTCGGGTGCACCGTGACGGCGTCGATCGCGAAGAAGGTGAAGGCGATGCCGGCGAGTGTCGCGGCGAGGCCATCCATGTTGTCGAGCAGGTTGAATGCGTTGGTCATCCCGACGAGCCACAGCAGCGCGACCGCCGAGGCGATCACCTCGGAGTGGATCAGTTGGACGTCCGTGCCGGTTGCGAGCACGAGGCCGGCCGCGGCGAACTGCAGCGCGAGCTTGGCGAGCGGGGGCAGAGCGCGGAGGTCGTCGACCAAGCCCGCGACGAAGAGCAGCGCGATCCCGCCGTAGATTCCGCCGAGCTCCTTGGTCACCGGGAACGCGTGCAACGCCGCGGCGAGCCAGATTCCCACGGTGATGCCGAGGAAGATCCCGACGCCCCCGAAGAGCGGCGTCGCCCGCTCGTGCCAGCGGTCGGCGGACGGCGCGGCCACGAGGCGGTGCGCGAGCGGCGTGTGGAGCAACAGGACCACCGCGAGCGCGGAAGCGGGGAGGGCGGCGAGGGCCGCGACGATGCTCACGCGCGCCGAGGGTAGCCGAGGGGTGTTAGGGCTTCGTTTGCCGACACAAGCCGTCCCTAGACTAGTTCCCGACGATGACGGTCTACGCCGATCTTCTCCGCTACCGCGAGCTCTTCGCAAACCTCTTTCGCCGGGACTTCCAGGCGAAGTACAAGGGCTCGGTCCTGGGCGTCGCCTGGTCGCTGCTCAACCCGCTCGTCCTGCTCGGCGTCTACCTCGTTGTCTTCGGGCTGATCTGGAACGGCCAGAAGATCCCGCACTACCCGCTCTATCTGCTGGCCGGGCTCGCCTGCTGGATCTTCTTCGCCACCTCGCTCCAGGCCGCGTCGCGGTCGCTCGTCGACTCGGCCGAGCTGATCAAGAAGGTGCGGTTTCCGCGGCAGCTCGTGGCCTTCTCGTCGACCGCGACCCAGGGGGTCTCGTTCGCGGTGATGATCGCGATCATCTTCGTGCTCTCGCTCTTCTTCATTCCCGGAGCCCGCTCGACCGTGTGGATGGCGTTGCCGCTCGCCGCCGTCTTCGTGGCGCTCGTCGCCGGGATCGGCTTGCTCGTCGCCTGCCTCAACGTTCTCTACCGCGACATCGAGCATCTGATCGCCGCCGCGCTGCTGCCGTGGTTCTTCATGACGCCGATCCTCTGGCGCTTCGCCCAACTCCCGGCGAGCGCCCAGCGCCACCACACCTTGCTCGACGTGCTGCGGTGGGGGAACCCGATCGCGCCGCCGGTCTACGCGGTTCGCGACGCGCTGTGGCTCGGTCACGCGCCGCGGCTCGCCGACGTGATCTACCTGGTCGTCGCCGCCGCGGTCGCGCTCACGCTCGGCGCCGTCGTGTTCAACGCGGTCGACGACCGGATTGCGGTCGAGCTTTGAGCACGATTCGCCCGTCATAGACCCACGGCTCGGTGCGTGGTGCCGCGAACGCGGGCAACCCCGCGACGTCTTCCAGCCGCTCGAGCTCGAAGCCGGGCAGGACAGACGGGCAGATGAGCGGCGCCGCGAAGCCGGGAATCCGCCCGGGGCCGGGCTCGTAGCGCGCCAGCGCACCCGGGCGTCGCAGGCCGTCCCAGGCGATCGCACCGGCGACGACGGCGAAGCCTTCTGCGTGCGTGGCGCGCACGCGTTCCTGCCAGTCCGCCGCCGGCACGACGCCGTCAGGCAGCTCCGCGTGCGGCACGCCCGCGCGGTCGCCGACCGGGATGTCCTGCGCCAGCATCGGGCTGCCGAGCTCCGAGAACCAGGCCCGGTTCTCGGCCACGAGGTCGAAGGCGAGCCGGTACCGGCCGGGCGGGATCGGTGCGCGTACCTTCACGTCGACCGTGCCGCGCACGCCGGGGGCAAGCGCCGGCGCAGGCGTGCGGTCGCCGTCCCACACGATCGGGTTGTCGCGAAGGTCGAGCCAGTGGTAGGCGACGTTGATACCCCGGCCCCAGGCGATCGCCCCCGTGTTCTCGAGCTCGACTCGCACCGTCTCGACGGCGCCCGCCTGCGGGGCGGTCGCGGGCGGTGCACCCCAGCGGACGGAAAGAGGTCCCTTCGACACGGCGGCTAGCCTAACGCCGGATGGACCCGCTTCTCGTCAGGGCTGCCCGGCGCGAGCCGGTGGAGCACACGCCGGTGTGGTTCATGCGCCAGGCCGGACGCTCGCTGCCCGAGTACCGGACGATCCGTGAGCGCCATTCGTTCTGGGAGGTCGCCGGGACGCCGGACCTGTGCGCGGAGGTGACGTTGCAGCCGGTGCGCCGCCATGGTGTCGACGCGGCGGTGATGTTCGCCGACATCATGACCCCGGTGCTCGGCATGGGCCTGCACGTCGACCTCGTGGAGGGTGTCGGCCCCGTTGTCGAGCAGCCCGTACGGACGCTCGCCGATGTCGAGGCGCTGCGCGTGCCCGACCCGGAGGACGCGTTTGCGCCGCTTCTGGAGGCGATCCGCATCGTTCGCGGCGAGCTCGCCGCGGAACAGGCGGTCATCGGCTTCTGCGGCGGCCCGTTCACCGTTGCCGGCTACCTCGTCGAAGGGAGACCCTCGAGGGAGTTCGCGACCGTGAAGACGCTGATGTACTCCGAGCCGGCCGTCTGGCGCGCGCTGATGGAGAAGCTCGCCGGCTGCTTCGGCTCCTACGTGGCCGCGCAGGCCCGTGCGGGGGCCGACGTGGTGCAGCTCTTCGACTCGTGGGTGGGCGCCCTGTCGCCGGCCGACTACGAGGAGTTCGTGGCGCCGTGGTCGGCCCGCATCCTCGCCGCGGCCGGCGTGCCGACGATCCACTTCGGGACGGGCGCATCGACGCTCTTGCCGGCGATGGCGCGTGCGGGCGGCGACGTGATCGGCCTCGACTGGCGGATCGCCCTCGACGACGGCTGGGCGATCGTCGGTCCAGAGCACGCCGTGCAGGGCAACCTCGACCCGGCGGTGCTGCTCGGACCCTGGGAGCGCGTCGAGGCTGCGGCGCTCGACGTGCTCACGCGGGCCGGCGGTCGCCCGGGCCATATCTTCAATCTCGGCCACGGCGTGCTGCCGCGCACCGATCCCGACGTGGTCTCGCGGCTCGCCGAGCTCGTCCAGCGCAGTACGGTTCACGCCGGTGCCTGAGACCGCGGTGATCCTGATGGCGTACGGCTCGCCGGAGCGCATCGCCGACGTGCCCGCCTACTACGCGGACGTCCGCGGCGGCCGGCCGATCGCGCCCGAGAACCTGGCGGACCTGGTCGCCCGCTACCGCGCGCTCGGGATCGAGGACTCGAACCCGCTGAACGCGATCACCGAGGCGACGCGGGCCGCGCTCGAGGCAGAGCTCGGCGTGCCGGTGCTGACCGGCATGAAGCACTGGACGCCGCGGATCGCCGACGCGGTCGAGGGTGCGCTCGCCGGAGGGGCGACGCGCCTCGTCGGGCTCGTGCTCGCACCGCACTACAGCCGCCTCTCGATCGCCGGCTACCGCCGCCTGCTCGACGAGGCGGCCGCGCAGCGTGCCGAGGTCGTGTTCATCGAGAGCTGGCACGACGACCCCGGCTTCGTCGCACTGCTTGCCGACCGGATCCGCGACACGGATGCTCACGTCGTCTTCACGGCGCATTCACTTCCGGCGCGCATCCTCGAGGAGGGTGACCCGTACCGCGACCAGCTGCTCGAGACGGCGCGCCTCGTTGCCGCAGCTGCGGGGGTTGTCGACTGGTCATTCTCGTTTCAGAGCGAGTCGCCGACCGGCGAGCCCTGGCTCGGGCCGGACCTCCTCGACCACCTCGTCGACCTGAGCGGCCGGGGCGTCGAGAAGGTGCTCGTCTGCCCCGTCGGCTTCGTGTCGGATCATCTCGAGATTCGCTGGGACATCGACCACGAGGCTCGCGACAAGGCCGGCGAGCTCGGCCTTTCGCTCGACCGCATCGAGATGCCGAACGACGATCCGCGCTTCGTGCGCGCGCTCGGCGAGATCGTGCGCGGCGCGGCTGCCGCGGTTGCCGCATGACGGTGTCGATTTGAACACCGCCGGCGGGATCGTCGTCGACCGCGTCTCGCGGACGTTTCGCGTCTACCCGAAGGCGCAGCGCACGCTCAAGGACGTGTTCGTCTCGCGCGGGCGCAGCGGCGCCCGCGACGTGCAGGCGCTGCACGACGTCTCGATCGCTGTCGATCCGGGCGAGGCGGTTGGGCTCGTCGGCCGCAACGGCTCGGGCAAGACCACGCTGCTGCGGCTGATCTCGGGGATCATCAAGCCGACGTCGGGCCGGGTCGAGGCGGGCGGCCGCATCGCGTCGCTGCTCGAGCTCGGGGCGGGGTTCCACCCCGACTTCAGCGGTCGCGAGAACGTCTATCTGAACGGCTCGATCCACGGCCTGTCGCGTGCCCGCGTGCGCGAGGCGATGGACGAGATCGTTGCCTTCGCGGAGCTCGAGAAGTTCATCGACCTGCCCGTGCGCACCTACTCGTCGGGCATGTACATGCGGCTCGGCTTCTCGGTCGCCGCGCACATCCAGTCCGACGTGCTGCTTCTGGATGAGGTGTTCGCGGTCGGCGACGAGCAGTTTCAGCGCAAGTGTTTCGGGAAGATCGCCGAGTTCAAGCACCGGGGCGGCACGATCCTCTTCGTCTCACACGACGCCCAGGCTGTCGAACGGCTCTGCGATCGCGCTGTCCTGCTGCGGCAGGGCGAGGTGGCCTTCGACGGGGCGACCCGCGAGGCGATCGGCGCCTACCGCCGCCTGCTGGCGGCCGACGCGAACCCCGACGAGCTCGAGGCAGGTCTGCGCGAGTGGGGTAGCGGCGAGGCCCGGATCGTCTCGGCGCAGCTGTGCGACGACGAGGGTGAGGAGCGCACCCAGTTCGCCGCCGGCGAGCCTGCGACCGTGCGGCTCGTCGTCTCGGCCGAGCCGGGCCTCGCGCCTCCCGTCGTCACGCTCGAGTTGCGCGACGACGGCGGCCTCGTCCTCGGCACGGCGGGCGCGGAGACCGGCGCCCTCGGCTGGCCGGGCGGCAGCGGCGAGCGTGAGCTTCGCTTCCGGCTGCCCCGGCTGCCGCTCGCCGACGGCCGCTTCCACCTGCGGTTTGCGCTCGTCGACGCCGAAACGGGCGGCCTGCTGCACTCGCTCGACGACGCCGTGCGCTTCTTCGTCTTTCCGGCCGGCGGGCAGACCGGCGCCGTCTTGCTCGAAGGGGACTGGTCCTTGCAGGAGATCGGCGCGGGCGCGCCAATTCCGCGCTCGTGAGCTCTCGCGCCTGCCCCGACTGGCCCCAGCTGATGGAGCTGACGCCCGAGCTGCAGTTCCGCCACTACACCGTGGCCGAGGTGCAACTGCCGGTCGACGCGTTCGTGCAGCTCGCCGGCCTCTCACCCGATGTCGTCGCGGTGTGCTGCGATCTCGACGCACACGTCTTCAATCCGGAGCACACCGACCCACGCATCGTCGAGGCGCTGCGGGGGACGCACTGGATCGACGTGCGCGAGGTCGCACACGGTTAACCCTGCTGCCGGCCTGCCGGGGGCGGGTCGGCCGACCTCGGTAGTGTCCTTGGGCGATGGCGACCGTCGTCGTTCCGTTCCGCAGTAGCGACCCGAAGCGCCGCCTCGCGACGCTGTCGGAGCACGCCCGCGTCTGCCTCGCCGAGGCGATGCTCGCGGACGTGCTCGCCGCCGCTGCGCCGATCGGCCCGGCGTACGTGGTCTCGTCGCAGCAGCCCGGCCTGCCGGCCGGCGTGACGCACGTGGAGGACCCGCACCGCGGCCAGGGCGCAGCCGTCGTTGCCGCACTCGCCGCCGGAGCGGCCGCCGGCCTGCGCGGCCCCTATCTCGTGGTCAACGCGGACCTGCCCTGCGTCACGACGCGCGACCTGCTTGCGCTCGTCGGCGCGATTCCCGACGGCGGGCTCGCGCTTGTCGCCGCCGCCGACGGGACGACGAACGCGCTTGCACTTTCCGACGCGCAGCTCTTCGAGCCGGTCTACGGGCCCGGCAGCGCCGAGCGCTTCGCGGCCCTCGGCCCGTCGCGGCCACTCGACCTGCCGAACCTGGCGGATGACATTGATGTGCCCGGCGACTTTGCCCGCCTCGGCGCGCGGCTCGGTGAACACACCCGGCGGGTGCTGGCCGAGCTTCACCTCGAAACGGCGGCATGAACGTCACGGTCCTCTCGGGCGGCGTGGGCGGCGCACGGTTCCTGCGCGGCCTCGTCGGTGTCGTCGAGGCAAGATCGGTTGCCATCATCGGCAACGTCGCCGACGACCTCGAGGTGCTGGGCCTGCAAATCTCGCCCGACCTCGACAGCATCCTCTACACGCTGGCCGGCCTCTCCGACGAGGAGCGCGGGTGGGGGCGCGCAGCCGAGACCTGGCAGGCGCTGGAGACCGTCTCGGAGCTCGGCGGAGAGTCGTGGTTTCGGCTCGGCGATCGCGATCTCGGCCTGCACCTCGTACGCACCGAGCTCCTGCGCGGCGGTGCGACGCTGACGGAGGCGACCGAGCGGATCGCCCGCGCGTTTGGTCTCGTCGCGCGCCTGCTGCCCGCGACCGACGATCCGGTGCGCACGTTCGTCGAGACGCCGGCCGGCACGTTTCCATTCCAGACGTGGTTCGTCGCCAGGGGACACCGCGACGAGGTCGATGCGCTGCACTACGCCGGTGCGCCCGACGCGGCACCGGCCCCCGGGGTCGTCGCGGCGATCGACGAGGCGGACGTGATCCTGCTCGCTCCGAGCAACCCGTACGTCTCGATCGGGCCGATTCTGGCGGTCGCGGAGATCCGCGCGGCGCTCGAGCGCCGTCGCGTCCCTTGCGTCGCCGTCAGTCCGTTGATCGGCGGTCGTGCGGTCAAGGGCCCCGCGGACCGGATGCTCGCCCGGCTCGCCGGCGGCACGACGCCGGCGCACGTCGCCTCCTGCTACGAGGGCCTGCTCGACGCGATCGTGATCGACGAGGCCGACGAGGCCGCCGGAGCGGTGCCGGGTGTGCGCCAGACGGTCGTCACGCAGACCCTCATGACCGACGAGAGCGCCGCACGCAGGCTTGCTCAGGCGGCTGTCCACGCCGCAGGAGCGCTCGCGTGAGGGTCGCGATCCTGGGTGGCACCGGCAGCTTCGGCCGCGCGCTCGCAGCCCGGCTCGTCGCGCTCGCCGAGGACGACGTCGTGGTCGGCTCGCGCGATGCCGTCCGAGCGCAGGAGGTCGCCGCCGAGCTTGGCGGCGCACGCGTCACCGGCGCGACGAACGCAGACGCCGTTGCCGGTGCCGACCTTGCCGTGCTCGCGGTGAAGGCCGACGCCGCCCTCGAGACCGCACGCGGTGTGGCCGAGGCTCTCGGCGACACGCCGCTCCTCAGCGTGGCGAGCGCGATCGAGTTCCACAAGGGAGCCGGCATGTTCCCCGACCCCGACGCGCGTAGTCTGGCCGAGCGCGTGCAGGATCTCGTGCGCGCGCCGGTCGTGGCGGGCCTGCACTCGATCGCCGCCGCCAACCTCGAGGAGGCGGCGCCGGACGAGGATGCACTCATCTGTGGCGACGACGCGGCCGCCAAGGAGCTTGCGCTCGCCTTCGCAGCCAAGCTCGTCGCCGGTCGCGCGCTCGATGCTGGGCCGCTCGCGAGCGCGCGGGCGCTCGAGGGGCTCACCGCCGTGATCGTCAACCTGAACCGCCGCTACCGCGCGCACGCCGGCGTGCGGATCAGCGGCGTCGACGCGTGATCTCGATCATCCCCGTCCGCGGCCTGCCCGAGATCCGGGAGGGCGACGACCTTGCAGCGATGGTGGTCGCGCTGCAGGAGCTCGCCGACGGCGACGTGCTGGTGCTCGCCCAGAAGGTCGTCTCCAAGGTTGAGGGGCGCGTGATCAGGATCGACTCTCTGGAGGCCTCGGCGCACGCGATCGAGCTCGCCGCAGACGAGCGCGACCCGCGCGAGGTCGAGGCGGTGCTGCGGGAGGCGAAGCGCATCGTGCGCGAGCGGGGCTCGCTCGTGATCGCCGAGACGACGCACGGCTTCATCTGCGCCTCGGCAGGCGTCGACCACTCCAACGCTCCCGAGGTGGGGATGCTGGTGCTCTTGCCGGTCGACCCCGACGCCTCGGCTCGGCGAGTTCGCGACCGGGTGCGGGAGCTCACCGGGGCACGCGTCGGGGTGGTGGTCACCGACTCGTTCGGGCGCCCTTTCCGGCAGGGCACCACCGACGTGGCGATCGGCCTGGCGGGGATTCCGCCGGTCCTCGACCTGCGCGGGACCACCGACAGGATCGGCCAGGAGCTGCGCTCGACCCGGGTGGCGATCGCCGACGAGCTCGCGGCGGCGGCGGATCTCGTCCGTGGCAAGGCAGAAGGGGTGCCCGCGGTCGTCATTCGGGGGCTGCAGCTCGACGGCGACGGGTCTGCGCGCGAGCTCGTGATCGAGCCGGAGCTCGATCTCTTCAGCTGAGCCAAACTTCCGGTGGCGAAGGCCGCCCGGAGTTCAAATCAGCCGGTCGGCCCTCGTCCGCAGACCTTTCTTTTGGCTAACATGAGGGCATGGCTCTTCCCGTTGATCAGCTTGAGATCCGCAGCGGCGGCAAGAAGCGCCGCTAGCCCGCCGGATCCAACAGCGACACCCAGTGTTTGGGTGGCGGATCTGGCTGCGCCATGAGGTCTACTAGCCGCTCGAATTGGACGTATGCCTGCGAACCACGGCGGGCTCGAAGCTCCTCAATCGAGAGTTGCCAGTAGGCCCAATATGTCAGGATCAGGGTGCTCCATACCTGCCCCAGCAGACGCTTGTCAATTGCGCCGGACAGAACAAGGACGGCCATCTCCTCGAAGAAGTTTGGGACCCTCAATAGGGTCTCTAGGTCGCCTGACGTCGGGTGGTCAAGGCACTTCTTGACGTAAGCCGCGTGCTCCTGGTTATCGCGTTTTAGGAGGGCCACTCGCGGTTCGGTGAGCCGCGGTTCGTCCCAGCGTCGCGCAAGTTCGGTGAGGATCTCTACGTGGCGGTCCTGTCGTGCGTCGCGTAGTTGGTTCCATGTGAGCAGGACACCGATAGCGCCGACAAAGAACGACGCGCCGGCCAAGACGGAGCCGATGCCGGTGAGTGCCTCAGCCCAGTTGGGTGCGGTTGCGATCAACACTCGACAAGTGTTTCACCTCTTTCGGTGGTGGCTCAGTTTCTAAAACTGACCAACATCACTTTCTTCTCCTTTACAAAATCCTTAAAACTTCTCCGCGAGCAGTCCGGGGACCTCGCTACCGTCCCCCGGTCGCCCGTGGCGGTTCGCCCGCCGCCGCAGGCCACACCCCCTCGAAGCCGTGAAGCTCCGCGCCAAAGGAGGTCCTCGTGTCATGCGGTTCACGCTGCCCCTGAGCCTGGTCGGGCTCGCGATCGTCCTGACGTTCATGCTGGCCGGCGCCGCAAGCGCTCGTGAAAGCGTGCGCCCGAACGAGCCGCCGGCAGTCGTTCGCCTGCGTGCGCTCGTCGCGAACTACCGGTCGCTGGCCTGGACCTACGAGCGCGCGGCACACCTGAAACCAGCGCCGAGCCCGCTCGCCGAGCGCCGCAGCACCGACCCGGCGTACCTGCGGGCCGCGGTCGGCCGCTGGACGCGTCGTGCCTCGCTGGCCCAGCATGAGGCGCTCGCCGTGCTGCACCGGCGCCTGCAGGTGAGCCTGCCGGCAGCGCCGAAGCCGCACGCGCGCCTCGCCGTGCGCCTCGCGTACAGCCGCGGCCTCGCCCTGGAGCTGCACCGGGTCTACCCGGGCCGGCTCGCCACTGGATTCGCGAGTGCGCGCGCAGCGACGCCCGGTGAGACCTTGCGCCTCTGGCAGCGCCGCAGCGCCCTGGCTGCGCTCGAGGTCGCACAGCACGGGGTCGCGATTCCCGATTGGCTGCACGGCTCGTTCATGTGCATCCACCGCTTCGAGGGCGGCTGGCACTCGAACACCGGGAACGGGTACTACGGCGGTCTGCAGATGGACCGCGGTTTCCAGGGGCTCTACGGCGCGGACTTCGTCACCCGCTGGGGAACCGCCGACAACTGGCCCGCCTGGGCCCAGGTGCAGGCGGCCGCCCGCGCCTACCTTTCCGGGCGCGGATTCGAGCCCTGGCCGAATACCGCCCGCGCCTGCGGCTTGTTCTAAAGCCGGGCTTCCTCCCGGCCGATGACTAGCCGCATGGTCCGCCAGACAGCTGCGGCGCGTCCGCCGGATATCGGTGCGTCCGAGAACGGGAGCCTGCCGGAGGCTCTGGTCGAGTCGTACCGCCGTCTCGCGGACGTCTTCCACCACGTGCTCTCGGAGCAGAGTCTCGACGCGCTCCTCGACCGGATCGTGGTCACGCTGGGTGAGCTGATGCCCTTCGAGGCATTGCACATCTACGAGGTCGACGAGGAACGCCGGGAGCTCATCCCCGTCCTCGCCCGCTCACAGGCCTACGAGGACGAGATCATGTGCAGCCGCCCGCGCTTCGGTGAGGGGATCACAGGATGGGCGGTCGAGAACCGCAGCCCGGTCTGGACGAATCACGCGCACCTCGACCCGCGGGTCGTGAACGTCCCTGGGACCCCCGTCGAGCCGGAGGCCCTGATCACCGTGCCGCTGATTGCCCGTGGCGCGCTCAAGGGGGCGCTCAACATCTACCGGATCGGCGAGAACGCCGGCTTCGCTGAGCATGAGTTCGAGCTGGCGAAGTGGTTCGCCGACGCGGTTGCGCTTGCGATCGACAACGCGCAGATCCGTGCGCGCCTCGAGCATCTGGCGCAGACCGACTCGCTGACCGGCCTGTACAACCACCGCTTCTTCCACGAGCGACTGCGCTCGGAGTTGACGCGCGCCTCGCGGTCGCGCGACTCGGTCGCGGTCCTGATGTTCGACCTCGACGACTTCAAGCGAGTCAACGACATCTACGGTCACGGCGCGGGCGATCAGTTGCTGACGCATCTGGCGCGCGTCGCGCGCGAGACGGTGCGGGGCTCGGACGTCGTGTGCCGGATCGGCGGCGAGGAGTTCGGCGTGATCATGCCCTCGTGCGACGCCGGCGACGCTCTCGGTCTCGCCGCCCGGTTCACCGAGCGCCTGCGCACCATCGAGTTCGAGCCGGCCGGGCTGATGACGGTGTCGATCGGGGTCTCCCAGGGGCCGCAGCACGCGATGAATCCGCGTGAGCTCGTCGCCTGCGCAGAGGCCGCGATGATGACGGCCAAGGCGCGCGGCAAGAACCAGTGCGTCGTCTACGACGACGGTCCGTCCGAGCGCCCCGAGCCGGGGGCGGTCACCGCCGCTCGCGACGTTCGCTCGATCGGCCATATGAAGATGCTGCAGTCGCTGGCGGGGAAGTTGAACCGCCTGAACGACGTACGCGAGATCGGCAGGACGATTGCCACCGAGTTGCGGCTGCTGATCGACTACCACAACTGCCGCGTCGTCCTGCGCGACGGCGACGACCTGCGGCCGGTCACGTTTGTCGGCGACCACGATGCGAAGGGTGGCTCGGCAGCCGACGCGTACACGACGTCGGTCGGCGTGGGCATCACCGGTCGCGTCGTGGAGACCGGTGAGTCGCTGCTCATTCCGAATGCACTCGAGTGCGAGTTCGCGTACACGATTCCCGGCACTGCGGAGCTGGAGGAGTCGCTCGCCGCCGTGCCGCTGCGCTACGGGTCGCGTGTCACGGGAGCGATCGTCATCTCCAAGCTCGGGCTGAATCAGTTCGACGACGACGACGTTCGCCTGCTCGAAGTGCTCGCCGGCCAGGCGTCGGTCGCGCTCGAGAACGCGCGGTTGTATGAGCAGCAGCGGCTCGAAGCGGAGTACGCGAAGGCGCTGCTCGCGTTCGCGGACGTCGTCTCGCGTGCGCACACCGTCGAGGAGATCTGCACGCAGACGGTTCACACAGCGTTGTCGCTGTTCGAGACCGGGGCCGCCTCGTTGTGGCTCGGCGAGGAATGCGTCGCAAGCGAAGGGCCTCCGCTTTCGTCGGGCGTGTCCATCGACCTCGGCGAGGACGACGGTCTCACGGGCCGGCTGGTGCTCGGCGTGGCATCGCTCGACGAGAACCGCCGCAGGTTGCTCGCGTCGTTCGCCTACCAAACCTCTGCCGCCCTGCAGAAGGTTCGGCTCTACCTGCGACAGCTGGAGGCGGCGGAGATCGCGAACGCACTGCTCGAGGCGAGCCGCGAGTTCGCCACGGCCGAGTCGCCGGAGGAGGTGCTCGGCCGGAGCGTACGGGTGACCGCCCGGGTGCTCGGGGCCGAGCAGGTGGTGCTCTGGCTGCAGGAGGATGGCTCGGCAGGCGACCTCGTGGCGCGTGCGTCGTGCGGATATGCGGCCGATTCCGACCCCGCGAACCGTCGCCGCTACCCGGGGGTGCTCGCCCGCGAGTGGCTCGACAGCCGGGCCGGGCCATTCGTGCTCGAGCCGAGCGAGGTCGCTTCGCTCGAGGGTGTCGCGCCCGAACACGTTGGGCGGTATGTGATTGCGCCGGTTCGGCTCGACGGCAGCCGGGTGGGTGCGCTGGTCGCGACGATCGGCGATCGTGAGCTCCACGACCGTCAGCTGCGCCTGCTCGCCGGCCTCGCACATCAGGCGAAGCTCGCGATCGAGAGCGTGGAGCACTACGAGAGTCTCGAGCGGACGTTCGTCTCGACCGTAGCGTCGCTCGCGAATGCACTCGAGGCAAATGACGCTTACACGTCGTTGCACGCACGGTGGATCACCGACATGGCGGTGCTCGTCGGCCGCGAGTTGCGGCTCGATCGCGCGGCGCTGAAACGGCTCGAGCTGGGGGCGCTCTTCCACGACATCGGCAAGATCGGGATCCCCTCGGAGATCCTCCACAAGCCGGGCCCCCTCACCGACGAAGAGTTCGCGATCGTCAGGGAGCACCCCGAGCTCGGCGAGAGGATCCTCGCGCCGATCGACCGGTTCGCGGAGGTGTGCCCGATCGTGCGTGCCTGCCACGAGCAATGGGACGGGCTGGGCTACCCGGACGGCAAGTGCGGCACCGAGATCCCGGTGGAGGCACGGATCGTGCTCGTCTGCGATGCGTTTCACGCCATGGTCACCGATCGCCCGTATCGCGCGCGCCTGTCCGCCGAGGAGGCGATCCGCCGCCTGCGCGCGTCGGCCGGCACCCAGTTCGAGCCGGCCGTGGTCGACACGTTCGTTCGCCTCTTCGAGGCCGGCGACGTGCCCGACCCCGAGTAGATGGTTGATCGGGAATTCAGCGCCGTCGCGGCTGGGGGCCTGCACACGGCGCATTGCGCCCGCCGCGCCCGGCGCCAAGGCCCACCGGCCTTGACCCCGGTCGCGTCGACCACACTGCTTGGTACAGACCCTCCCCGCAACAACGACAATTACCGATCAACCATCTAGAAACCTTCTAGTGCACGTCTTCCAACCGGTCGATCGTGCACACGTCCTGGAAGCCGAGCCGCTTGAGAATCGGATACGACGTGCCGGGGATCGCCTGTGTCACGAGCGCGGGCGTGCCGCGTTCGACCGCGTAGTCCCAGCGCGCGCGCACGAGCGCCCGGTACAGGCCGTGGCTGCGAGCCCATTGCGCGGTCGAGCCTGCGATCAGGAACACCCCGCGCTCGGAAGGGACGGCCATCGCCGTTGCCGCCGGCCGGCCGTCGAGTGTGGCCAGGAAGCCGACCGGGATGCCGTGCTCGATCGACTCGTCGAAGTCCTCGCGCAGGCGGGACCGCTGGAGCGCGCGACGCTCCTCCGGCACGGCGAAGGCATCCCACTGCACGTCGCGACCGGCGAGGAAGTCCTCGAATGTCTCGATGCGGCGTACCTCGACGCCGGCAGGGATCGCCGGCGGCGGCTCCACGAGCGCGAGCGCCTTGACGACAGCGACATGGTCACCCGGCATCGCGAGGCCGTGCGCAACCAGCTGCTCGTGCAGATCGGCCGGGCGCGCCGACGGGCCGAGCCACCAGGTGCACGGCCTCTCGGCCGGCACCAGTTCTCGCACTCGGTCGACAAGGCCGGCGACCTCGTCGTCGCCCACCTTCACGCCGCACACGGACGCCCAGGTCGGGCCCTGGATCACGCACACTCGGCCGTCGTCGAACCGCGACACCGAAGCGCCGTCGGCGACCTCGGCGAAACGGTCCGGTGTCTCGGCGTACTCTCGAATCTCCGGGGTCAGCCCGGCAGCCTTCAATCGACGAATTCGTCGGCGACGGACAGTGCGTCGTCGAGGATCTCGAGTGCCTCGTCGAGCTCGTCCCGCGTGATCGTGAGCGGCGGGCAGCACATGACGACGTTCCAGTGCGTCATCAGATACAGGCCGCGGTCGAGCGCGCGCTTCGCCATGGCGGCGACGGGCTTGGCGGCCTCGCCCGACCCGTTGAACGGCACGAGCGGCTCGCGCGTCTCGCGATTCTTGACGAGCTCGAGCCCCCAGAAGCAGCCGAGGCCGCGCACCTCGCCAATCGATGGGTGGTTCTCCGCGAGCTTGGCGAGCTCGACGCGGAAGACCTCGCCCATCGCAGCCGCGTTCTCGACGATGCCCTCCTCCTGGAAGGCTTCGATCGAGGCGACCCCCGAAGCGCACGCGAGCGGGTGCCCGCTGTAGGTGAGCCCGCCCGAGAACATCTTGTCTCGCGTCCACTCGGCGATCGGCTCGCGCACGACCATCGCACCGAGCGGCACGTAGCCGGAGTTGATGCCCTTGGCCACCGTGAGGATGTCGGGCACGACGTTCCAGTTGTCGACCGCGAACCACTTGCCGGTGCGGCCGAAGCCGGCCATTACCTCGTCGGCGATCAGCAGGATCCCGTGCCGGTCGCACACCTCGCGGATCGACTGCAGGTAGCCGTCGGGCGGCACGATGATCCCGTTCGTGCCGGTGACCGTCTCGAGGATCACGGCTGCGACCGTCTGCGCGCCCTCGTACTGGAGGATCTCTTCCAGATGCGGGCCGCCGGTGCAGACGGGGCACGGATCGGGGTGCCCGGCGGGGCAGCGGTAGGTGTACGGATCGAACATGCGCACGACGCCGGGAATCGCGGGCTCGGCGGCCCAGCGGCGCGGGTCGCCTGTGAGCGTGATCGCGCCCGCGGTCGCGCCGTGATAGCTGCGGTAGCGCGCGATCACCTTGCTGCGGCCGGTGTACCAGCGGGCGAGCTTGATCGCGTTCTCGTTCGCCTCGGCGCCGCCGTTCGTGAAGAACGACATCGAGAGGTCGCCGGGCGTCACCTCGGCGAGCAGCTTGCCGAGGCGCGAGCGCGACTCCGTCGCCATCGGCGGCCCGATCGTCGCGAGTGTCTCCGCCTGGTCCTTGATCGCCTGGACGATCTTCGGGTGCGAGTGCCCGATCGAGACGTTCACGAGCTGCGAGGCGAAGTCGAGATAGCGCTTGCCGTCGTAGTCGTAGAAGTACCGCCCCTCGGCGCGCTCGACCGCGATCGGGTTGATCGCGTTCTGCACGCTCCACGAGTAGAGGACGTAGCGCTTCGCGTCCTCGACGATCTGCCTGCCCAGTGCGGAGCGGTTCTCGGTCGTGGCCACGACCCGATCCTACAGCCGGTCGGTGAAGAGCAGGATCACACCGTGGGCGCGAAAGCCGAGGCCTGCCAGCACGGGCGCAGACATGTCACCCGCCTGCACGACGAGCAGGGGCGTGCCGCGCGCGACCGCATGGTCCCAACGCGCGCGAACGAGCGCGCGGTAGACGCCGCGGCCGCGGGCGTCCGCCAGCACGGCCCCGCCCATCAGCGCGACGCCCTGCTCCAGGTCGATCGCCCGCCCGAAGCCGACTCGGCGGTCGCCGTCGAAGGCCGAGAAGTGGTGGACGAGGCCCGACGCCTGGATCTCGTCGAACCGCTCGACCTCCAGGCGACGGCGCTCGGCCCGCTCGTCCGGGCCGAGGTTCCAGACCTCCCAGTCGACCTGGATCGCCTCGAGGTGCTCCGCACGTGTCTCCACGGGGCGCACGTCGACGCGGTCCGCGGCCGGGGGCGGCGTCTCGCAGGTCATCCCGGTGAGGGTCGGCACCTCGTCCGGCACCAGCCCGAGGTGGAGCAGGCGCTCCGCGACGTCAGCCGGTGTCGCCGACCAGCCCACCCACCAGCCGGTCTCGTTCAGGCCCCGGCGGCGCGACTCGGCGCGGGCCCAGTCGACCGCCTCGTCCACGTCCGCCACCCGCACGCGGCTGACAATGGCGCTCCGCGGCCCTGCCACATAGACGAGATCGCCGCGGTCGACCCGTTCGAACGTCGGACGGGGCGGGAGGTAGGCGGTCGTCTCCTCTGCGAGCTCGGCGGGCGCTGCGGCCATTGCGCAGACGGTAGCGCTAGGCTCCCTGCGAGAAACGCAAGGAGGAGCCTCATGACCGATCTCGTCGACGCACCCGCGACCGTCAAGCCGATCAACCACTGGATCTCCGGTGTCGCCTACCCGGGGCGGTCGGGTCGAAGCGGCCCGGTCTTCAACCCGGCGACGGGCGCCGAGACGGGCGCCGTCGACTTCGCGTCGGTCGCTGAGGTCGACCGTGCGGTGCAGGCGGCGAAGCAGGCGCTGCCCGCGTGGCGCGCGCTCTCGCTGGCCCGGCGGGCAGAGCTCTTCTTCGCGATCCGCGAGCTCTTCCACGCCAAGCGCGAGGAGATCGCCAAGCACCTGACGCGCGAGCACGGCAAGGTGCTCTCGGACGCGCTCGGCGAGGTCACGCGGGGGCTCGAGGTGATCGAGTTCTGCTGCGGCATCCCGCATCTGCTGAAGGGCGGCATGAGCGAGCAGGCCTCGACGGGCGTCGACGTCTACTCGATCCGCCAGCCGCTCGGCGTCGTGGCCGGCATCACGCCGTTCAACTTCCCCGCCATGGTCCCGATGTGGATGTGGGCGCCGGCGATCGCGTGCGGCAACACCTTCGTACTCAAGCCGTCCGAGAAGGATCCGTCGGCGTCGTTCTATGTGGCCGAGCTCCTGAAGGAGGCCGGCCTGCCGGACGGCGTCTTCAACGTGATCAACGGCGACAAGGTGGCCGTCGACGCGATCCTCGAGCACCCGGACATCGCGGCCGTCTCCTTCGTCGGCTCGACCCCGATCGCCAAGTACGTGTACGAGACGGCGACTGCGAACGGCAAGCGCTGCCAGGCGCTCGGCGGAGCGAAGAACCACATGATCGTGCTGCCCGACGCCGACATCGACATGGCGGCCGACGCCGCGGTCTCGGCCGCGTACGGCTCGGCCGGCGAGCGCTGCATGGCGGTCTCGCTGCTCGTCGCCGTGGGCGACGTGGCCGACCCGCTGGTCGAGGCGATCAAGCAGCGCATTCCGAACGTGAAGGTCGGCGACGGCATGGAGGCCTCGTCGGAGATGGGCCCGCTGATCACGCGCGCTCACCGCGACAAGGTTGCGTCGTACATCGGCGCCGACGACGGTGCGACGGTTGTGGTCGACGGCCGTGACGGCTGCCCCGCCGACGGGTTCTTCCTCGCGCCGACGTTGATCGACGACGTGAAGCCGGGCATGAGGGCCTACGAGGACGAGATCTTCGGGCCGGTGCTCAGCGTCACGCGCGTTGCGACGTACGACGAGGCGGTGCGCCTGGTGAACGAGAACCCCTACGGAAACGGCACGGCGATCTTCACGCGCGACGGGGGCGTCGCACGCCAGTTCCAGTTCGAGGTGCAGGCCGGGATGGTGGGCATCAACGTGCCGATCCCGGTGCCGGTGGCGTATTACAGCTTCGGCGGCTGGAAGGCCTCGCTCTTCGGCGACCGGCACATCTACGGGCCCGAGGGGATCGACTTCTACACCCGCTCGAAGGTCGTCACTTCGCGCTGGCCCGACCCGGCCACCTCGAAGGTCGACCTCGGCTTCCCGCAGACGCGCTAAGAGGCGCGCACTGAGCCCGCGAGGGCGGCGGGGGGCCGGAGCTCCTCGCCGAACTTCGCCCGCTTGATGAACTGCCCCGTGCCCGGCCTCGCGAGCAGCGTGTCGTCTTCGACGAGCACGTTGCCACGCAGCAGCACCACCTCGGGCGACCCCTGCACCTCGGCTCCCTCGTAGAGGTTGTAGTCCGAGCGGGAGTGGTGCGTCGCCGCCGAGATCGTGACCTGCTTCTCCGGGTCGAAGACGACGATGTCTGCGTCCGAGCCGACCGCGATCGTGCCCTTGCGCGGATACAGCCCGAAGAGCTTCGCCGGGTTCGTGCAGAGCAACTCGACCATCCGGTTCAGGGAGATGCGTCCGGTTCGCACGCCGAAGTGGTGGATCATCTGCAGTCGGTTCTCGAGCCCGGGGCCGCCGTTCGGGATCTGCGAGAAGTCGTTGCGCCCGTGATCTTTCTGCCCGGCGAACAGGTATGCGCAATGGTCGGTTGAGATCACCGAGAGGACGTCGGTGCGCACCGCGTTCCACAGCACGTCCTGGTTGGCCTTCAGGCGGGGCGGGGGTGTGTAGACGTACTTCGCGCCCTCGAAGTCCGGTCGCTCGAGATACGACTGGTCGATGAAGAAGTATTGCGTGCACGTCTCGCCGTGCACGTTCCAGCCCTTCTCGCGCGCAAGGGCCAGCGGCTCCACCGATTCCGCGCAGGACACGTGCACCACGTACAGCGGCGCACCGGCGACACGCGACAGCTGGATCGCGCGGTTCGTCGCCTCGCCTTCCGTCTCGGGCGGGCGGCTGAGCGCGTGGTAGATCGGGTCGGTGTTCCCGGCGGCGAGCGCTTCGCCGATCAGCACCTCGATCGCATCGCCGTTCTCCGCATGCACCATCACAAGCGCACCGGTCTCGGCGGCCACCTGCATGGTGCGGAACAGCGTCTCGTCGTCGACCATCAGCGAGTCCTTGTAGGCCATGAACAGCTTGTACGAGGTGACGCCGTGCTCCTCCGGTAGGCGCGCGAGCTCTTCGAGCGTCCCGCCCTCGCGCAGGTCGGTGACCGCGATGTGGAAGCCGTTGTCGATCAGCGCCTTCCCTTCGCGCTTCGTATGCCAGGCCTCGAGGGCGGCGGCGAACGTCTGGCCCTTGCCCTGGATGCAGAAGTCGACGTGGGTGGTCGTGCCGCCGAAGGCGGCGGCGGCGTGGCCGGACTCGAAGTCGTCGATCGTCGTCTCGCCGCGCCACGGCATCGCCAGGTGGGTATGAGGGTCGACTGCGCCGGGCAGCACGTACTTGCCCCGCGCGTCGATCACCTTGTCCGCAGGCATGTCGAGCGACTCGCCGATCAGGGAGATGCGCTCACCCTCGACGAAGATGTCCGCGGCGTAGTCGTCCGCCGCGGTGATGACCCGGCCGCCTTTGATCAGCACGGACATTCTCGAAGCTCCTTTCGCTCGCTGCGTGGCCTCGAGCCTGGTTCGCGCGCCGGCGAACCAGGCTCGAGAGTCTCCGCTACTTACTTGCCGCCGGCCGTCAGCTTGACGGTTGCGGGCTTCCAACCCTTGCCGACGACGTCCGAGCCCGCTCCCTTGAGGCCTGCGACAGCCTGCGTCGCAAGGTCGGTGCGGTAGGCCCCGGACGGCGCCTTCGAGATCACGCCGAACTCCTGCGCGATCTTGGCGGTCCGCGCATAGGCGGCCTTGTCCATCACGCCGATGCCTGAAGCCGATGCGGGCCAGATGAGCTTGTTGATCTCGTTCATCATCCACGTCTGGTGGCCCTTCGGAAGGGTCGGCCCTTCCTTCAGCGTCATCGCGACGCAGTCGGCCGCATGGTCACGGCAGTAGATCCACCCCTGGAGAGACGCGGCGATGAACCGGACCGCGGTCTGCTGGTTGGCGGCGCTCTTCAGCCAGGCGGCGGTCGAGAACAACCCGTCCTCGAGCATCCCGGTCCCGACGCTCTGCATCTTGATCACGTTGAGATCGGACGGCTGGTAGAGCTTGCCGGTCTTCGGGTTTTTCGACTCGAGGACCTGGGCGAGCTCGTTGTAGGTCATGGCCGACGCCGAATCGACCTGATGATTCAGGAACAGATCCATCGTGAACGGCTGCTGCACGATCGTGACGCCCTTGTTGTGGGCGGGATCCATTCCATTCTTCGTCAGCGCGGCGAAGAGCTCGTACTGATTGCCGCCCAGCCAGTTCGCGACCTTCTTGCCCTTCATCTTCGCAATCGTGTTGATGCCGCTCGATTTCCAGGTCAGTTGCGTCATGCCCGAACGTGCGAAGACCTGCGCGACGTTGACGAGGTCGGTTCCCTTGTCGCGCGCCGCAAGCAGGCTCGGGAGCCAGTCGACGCCGAATTGAGCCTGGCCGGAGGCCACGACCTGCTCGGGGATGATGTTCGGCCCGCCGTTCTTCAGCGTCACGTTGAGTCCGGCGGCCTTGTAAAAGCCTTTCAGGCTTGCCGCGTAGTAGCCGGCGAACTGCGCCTGCGGCACCCACTTGAGCTGCAGCGTGATGTTTGTCAGCTTCGGCGAGGCAGACGCCCTCGTCGAGGCACCGACGACGGCGACGACCGAAAGTGCCACCACGAGCAGCGCGCTCGCGACCAACCGTTTCCTCATCCTGCTCCCCTCCTCTTCGGGTGTTCGAGTATTGCCCTTGGTTGCGATTCTGTACCGATCCGGCTCCGTTTACGAGTCCCTACTCGCCGGCGCCCAGCGAACGACCACGCGCTCGACGATCACGACGGCTGCATACAGGCCGAGGCCCAGCAAGGATGCAACCAGGATCCCGGCCCAGGCGCGCTGGAAGTTGAAGATGCTTGCGTCGGAGTTGATCAGCACGCCGAGCGCGCTGAAGGAGCCGCCGAAGTATTCGCCGACGATGGCGCCGATCATCGCGAGGACGCTCGCGATCTTGAGCGCGGTGAACACGTATGGGAGCGCTGCGGGGACACGCACGCGCCGCCAGATCTCGAAGTCGCGGCAGGCGTATGACCGCATCAGCTCGATCTGTCGCGGGCTCGCGCTCTGCAGACCGCGCAGCGTGTTGACCATCACCGGCAGGAAGCAGAGGACGCCGGCGATCGCCATCTTCGAATGCGGCGAGAGCGGGTTGAACCACACGTCGAAGATCGGTGCAAACGCGATGATCGGCACGGCATTTGCGGCGATCGCGATCGGCATCAGCGCGGTGCCGACCACGCGGAAGCGGCCGATCACGGTGGCGGTCAGCATCCCGAGCAGCGAGCCGCCTGCAAAGCCGCCGAGCGCCTCCTTGAACGTGTACCAACCGGCGGGCCAGAGGGTGTGCCGCTCGTTCCAGAAGCTCGAGACGATTGCGCCGGGCTTCGGGAGCAGAAACTGCTGGATGTGGAAGATCCGGATCGAGACGTCCCAGATCGCGATCGCGCCCACGAAGACCACGACCGCGGGCAGCCACTCGATCGACCGGCGAATGCTCATTCGGCCGCATCCCGCAGCAGTTGTTCCTCTTCGGGCAGCAGATGCTCGCCGCGCAGGCGAAGAAGCTCGCGTACCTGCGTCACGAGCTCGAAGAACCGAGGGTCTTCGCGCGTCTCCGCGGTTCGCGGCGACGTCAGGTCGATGTCGACGGTGCCGGCGATCCGCCCCGGGCGTGGGCTCATCACGACGACGCGGGTGGAGAGGAAGACTGCCTCGGAGATCGAGTGCGTGACGAAGACGACGGTCGAAGCGAGCTTCTGCCAGATCGCAAGCAGCTCGAGGTTCAACCGTTCCCTCGTCATCTCGTCGAGCGCGCCGAACGGCTCGTCCATCAAAAGGAGCGCCGGTTCGAATGCGAGCGCGCGGGCGATCGCGACGCGCTGCTGCATGCCGCCCGAGAGCTGCCACGGGTAGTGGTCGCCGAAGGTCTGTAGCTCGACGAGCTCGAGCATCTCTTCGACCCGCGCCTTCCGGCGCGCGCGGTCCCAGCCGAGCAGCTCCAGCGGCAGGGCGATGTTCTTCGAGACGGTGCGCCATTCGAAGAGCACCGCGTCCTGGAAGACGATGCCGTAATCGTGGTCGGCGCGCGCCTGCCGGGCGCGCTTGCCGTTGACCGTGACGGCCCCCTGCGTCGGCTCGATCAGATCCCCGATCACGCGCAGGAGTGTCGACTTCCCGCAGCCGGAGGGGCCGATCAGGGAGACGAACTCCTTCGGTGCAAACGCCAGGTCGATGTCCTGCAAGGCGGTGACGTTCCCGTGTCCGAACGTCTTCGTCACTCCCTCGATCCGGACGACCGGCTCGGCAGCGCTCACGTGGTGACCTCGGGTGCGCGGTGCACGACTGCTTTCTCGGCCGCCACGACGACGACGAAGAACAGGATCCCGAGCGCCGCGGCCACGATGTTCGTCGCCCACAGCTCCTGCGGCTCGATCGAGTAGTACTGGTTGAAGTTGATGATCGCCCCGCCGAGCCCCGACTGGAGCCCGGACGGCAACTCCCCGATGATCGCGCCGACGACGCTTGCGGTCGCTGCGATCCGGAGCGCCGAGAACACGAAGGGCAGCGATGCCGGCACGCGTAGCTTCCAGAGCACGGTCCAGCGGCTTGCCGCGTAGGTCCGCATGAGATCGAGGGCGCGCGCATCGGCGGAGCGCAGCCCGCGTAGCGTGTTGATGGCCACCGGGAAGAACGTCAGGTACGCGGCGATCACGGCGACCGCTCCCCAGCCCTGGAGATTCGCCGGCAGCCTCGGGTTGACCCAGATCACGACCATGGGCGCAATCGCCAGGATCGGGATCGTCTGGCTCGCGACGATGTACGGGAGGAAGCCGCGTTCGAGCGGCTTCGAGTGGACGAGCGCGACGCCGATCGCGAAGCCGATCACCGCCCCGAGCGCGAAGCCGGCGACCGCTTCTTTGGCGGTGAAGAGCGCCTTGTGCAGCAGGATCGTGATCAGCGGCGGCTGATTGACCTGGGCCGGCTGGCCGAACGCCTTCGCGATCGTCCAGACGTGCGGCATCGACGTGTCGTTGACCGCGAAGGGCCACGTCCATCCTGCGGACGTCCAGACCCACCGGTAGAGCTCCCAGCAGACCATGAGCGCCGCTGCGAGCCCGAGCACGGCGAGCGACCGGCCGACGGCGCGCCTGACGGATGCCTTCGTCACATTCGAGGTCTTATCACGGTTGTAGGATCGGCAACGTGGCACTCGACCCGACGCGCACGGTGGCCGAGCTCGAGGAATTGCGGAGCTTGACGGGCGACGCGGACGGAGCCCAGCGGGTCGCGTGGACGGAAACCTGGGAGCGCGCCCGCGACTTCCTGCGGGGCAAGGTCGAGGGCACAGGGGCGGTCGAAGAGATCGACGCGGCCGGGAACCAGTGGTTCACGCTGCGCGGGGTCTCCGAGCGGGAGCTCCTGATCGGTGGCCATCTGGATTCGGTGCCGAACGGCGGCTGGCTCGACGGGTGTCTGAACGTGCTCGCAGGCGTCGAGGTGCTGCGCCGGATCGCGTCGGAAGGCGAGCCCCCGGTGACCGTGCGGCTTGTCTCGTGGGCCGACGAGGAAGGGGCGCGGTTCGGGCGGTCGCTCTTCGGCTCGTCCGCCGCGGCCGGCTCGATGCGCGACCAGGACGAGCTGCGCGCGCTCAAGGACCGCGACGGCGTCGCCCTTCCCGGTGCCCTGGCCGAACACGGTGTCTCGCTTGACGAAGCCCTCGCCGCGAGCTCGCAGCTCGAGCATGCCGCTGCATATCTCGAACTGCACATCGAGCAGGGACCGGTGCTCGAGTCGCTCGACCTGCCGCTCGGGGTCGTGCTGGGAACGTTCGGTGTCGAGCGCTCGCGCTTCACCTGGCGGGGCCAGGCGGCCCACGCCGGATCGACGCCGATGGACAAGCGCCGCGACGCGCTCGCCGGTGCGGCGAAGCTCGCCCTCTACATCCGCGAGATCGCCGCGGAGGTCGGCGGCGGCGCGGTCTGCACCTCGGGCGGGGTGGTCACGAAGCCTGGGATCGTCACCTCGGTGGTCGAGACTGCCGAGCAGCTCCTCGATCAGCGGCACCTGGACGCCGGCTCGCTCGCGCGGATGCTGCAGCTGGCACGGGACGGGGCGGAGCGCTTCGCCGCCGAGGAGAACATCGAGGTCGAATGGGAGCGGATCTGGTCGATCGAGCCGATCCTGTTCGACGACACGCTGATCGGCTTCGCCGATGAGGCGATCCTCGAGGTCGCCGGCGCCTCGCACAGGCTCCCGTCGGGGCCCCTGCACGACGCGGCGGAGGTCGCACGCGCCGGCATCCCCACCGTGATGCTGTTCGTGCAGAGCCTGCGCGGGCTCTCGCACACGAAGGTCGAGGACACGAAGCGCGAGCACCTCGAGCTCGCGGTGCAGGCGCTCGACCGGCTGGCGTCCAAGACGCTCGCCTGGCTCGCCTGAGCAGCAAGGAGCCTGAGCAGCAAGTAACAGGACCCCCGAAGCTGGGCCGGGCCCGGGGAGCGTTCGACCGGCTTCCCGGCACGCGGGCGCAGAGGCTCTGCACGCGCCCAGGCCGACGGAATAGGCTGGGCACGTGGCTTTGAGCTTCGGTGTCACCGTTCTCCCCGATCCTCCGTACAGCCGGCTGATCGAGCTGATCCAGTTCGCCGAGCAGCGGGGCTTCGAGTACGCCTGGACCTACGACTCGCATGTCCTCTGGCAGGAGTCGTTTCCCGTGCTCGCCCTCGCCGCCGACCGGACCTCGACGATCAAGCTCGGCCACATGGTGACCAATCCGGGCACGCGTGAGCCGACCGTGCTCGCGAGCGCGTACGCGACGCTGCACGACATCTCGAACGGTCGCATGATCATGGGCATCGGCCGTGGCGACTCGGCCCGGCGCTACATCGGCCAGCAGCCGGTGAAGGTCGCCGAGTTCGAGGAGGCGCTGAAAATGATCAAGCCGTTCATGAACGGCGAGGAGGTGCACTGGAACGACAAGGATCTCCAGCTGAAATGGGTCCGGCCGGAACTGCCCGAGATCGAGATGCACGTCGCCGGCTACGGACCGAAGGCGCTTGCGGTCGCAGGAAGGCAGGGCGACGGGGTGATCATCCAGCTCGCCGATCCCGACATCGTCCAGTGGATCATGGAGACGGCCCGCCGCGCCGCAGCGGAGGCCGGCCGCGATCCGGCGGCGCTGAAGTGCATCGTCAGTGCGCCGAGTCACGTGACCGACGACCTTCAGGACGCGCGCGAGCAGGTGCGCTGGTTCCCGGCGATGGTCAGTAACCACGTGCAGGACCTGATCGACCGCTACGGCACTGACGGCAGCTCGGTTCCCAAGGCGCTCACCGACTACGTCGAGGCGCGGAAGTTCTACGACTACAACGAGCATTCGCGTGTCGGCGCCAAGCACGGCGAGTTCGTCACCGACGAGATCTGCGACCGCTTCTGCGTGATCGGCAGTGTCGAGCAGTGCACGGCGAAGCTCAACGAGCTCGAGGGGATCGGCGTCGACCAGTTCAACATCTACCTGATGACGCACGGGCAGGAGGAGACCTTGCAGGCCTACGGCGACGAGATCATTCCCGCCTTCGGAACGGTCAGCGCGTAACCGCCCGCTAGGCTCGAGGCCATGGGAGCGAACGGACCCGTCGTCAGCGCGACCGACCTCACCCGCCGCTACGGCGAGGGCGAGGCGGCCGTCGACGCGTTGCGCGGCGTCTCGCTGGCCGTTGCGCCGGGTGAGCTGGTCGCCGTGATGGGGCCGTCGGGATCCGGCAAGTCCACCTTGATGCACATCCTCGCCGGGCTCGACAAGCCCACCTCGGGCGAGGTGCACGTGGACGGCGAGTCGATCACGTCGATGGGCGACACCGAGCTCACCAAGCTGCGGCGGCGCAGCATCGGTTTTGTGTTCCAGTTCTTCAACCTCCTGCCGATGCTGACTGCGGAGGAAAACGTCGTGCTGCCGCTGTCGATTGCTGGCGAGAAGCCGGATCAGGAGTGGCTCGACGATTTGCTCGCAAAGACGGGGCTGCGCGATCGTCGAACGCACAGGCCCGCCGAGCTCTCGGGCGGCCAGCAGCAGCGGGTCGCGATCGCGCGGGCGCTGGTCTCGCGACCCGCGATCGTCTTCGCCGACGAGCCGACCGGCAACCTCGACTCGAAGACGAGCGGCGAGATCCTGAAGCTGATGCGAGACTCTGTCGACGCGCTTGGGCAGACGACGGTCATGGTCACGCACGAGCCTCGCGCGGCGGCGATTGCGGATCGCGTGCTCTTCCTCGCAGACGGGCTGATCGTCGAGGAGCGCCAGGACATCTCGGCGACCGACGTCGTGTCGCTCATGCAATCGCTCGACAGCTGATGCTCCACGTCGCGCTCAAGGGTCTGGCCGGGCGGAAGCTGCGGGCGTTCCTGACCGGTTTCGCGATCGTGCTCGGCGTCGCGATGGTCAGCGGCACGTTCGTGCTCACCGACACACTGAGGGCGGGCTTCGGCGCGATCTTCACCAGCGTCTACAAGTCCACCGACGCGGTGGTGTCCGGGCGGAGCGCGATCGGCAACGGCAGAAACGCCAACATTGCGCCGTCGCTGCCCGCATCGCTCCTCGTCAAGGTTCGCAGCCTTCCCGATGTAGCCGAGGCCGTGGGCGGCGTGAGCGATCAGGCGCAGCTGGTCGGCCGAGACGGCAAGGTGATCTCGAACGGGTTCGCGCCCGGCCTCGCGTTCAGCGTCAATCCGACGGGCACGCACCGGTTCAACCCGCTCGTGCTGGTCACCGGCGGCTGGCCGGTGGGGCCGCATGAGATCGCCATCGACCAGGCCACCGCCGGCAAGAAGCACTACGTCGTCGGCGACACGATCGGCGCGGTGGCGCGCGGGCCCGTCGCGCAGTACCGGATCACGGGCATCGTGAAGCTCGGCAACGTCTCGTCGATCGGCGGCGCGACCATGGCGATCTTCGACCTGCCCACGGCTCAGAAGCTGTTCGGGAAGGTCGGCAAGCTCGACACGATCGAGGCCGGCGCCCGGCCAGGCGTCTCGCCCGCGCAGCTTGTCGCAGAGATCAAGCCGATCCTGCCTCGCGCCGCACAGGTGCGGAGCGGCGCCCAGCAGGCCGCCAAGCAGACCCAGGACACGAGCAACGCCACGAGCTTCCTGCAGAATTTTCTGCTCGCCTTCGGAGGGATCGCGCTGTTCGTCGGGGTCTTCGTGATCGCGAACACTCTCTCGATCACGATTGCCCAGCGCGCGCGCGAGTTCGGCACGCTGCGGACGCTGGGTGCGACTCGGCGTCAGGTGATGGCCTCGGTGATCGTCGAGGGCGGCGTGATCGGTGCGCTCGCGTCGGTGTCCGGCCTCTTCCTCGGCCTCGGGCTCGCCAAGGGGCTTCAGGCGCTATTCGTGTCCTTCGGCATCGACCTACCGCACGGCAACACCGTCTTCGCCACGCGGACGGTGGTCGTCTCGCTGGTCGTCGGAACCGCGGTGACCGTCGTGGCGAGCCTGCTGCCCGCCCTCCGCGCGACGCGGGTCGAGCCGATTGCGGCCGTTCGAGAGGGTGTCCTGCCGCCGTCCCGCCTCGCGCGCTTCGGGATTCCCGCCGCGGCCGGGACGCTCGCGGTCGCGACGGCGCTGCTGCTCTTCGGTGCGCTCGCGACCGGAGCTTCGGGAACGGAGCGCCTGCTCTCGATCGGCATCGGGGTCGTCGCAAGCTTCGTCGGGATGGCCCTGGCCGCCCCACGCTTCGTGCCCGCGCTCGCCTCGACCCTCGGCTGGCCTGGTGCTCGCATCGGAGGTGTCTCCGGCGCGCTTGCGCGTGAAAACGCGATGCGGAACCCCGCGCGGACCGCGTCGACGGCTGCGGCGCTGATGATCGGGCTCGCGCTCGTCACCGCGGTCGGAGTGCTCGCGTCGGGGATCAAGGCGACGTTCGAGCACGCCGTCGACGCGCAGTTCCGCGCGGACTATGCACTGACCTCCCAAAACGGCTTCACGCCGACCGGCGTGGCCTCGGAGCACGCTGTGCGGAAGGTGACGGGCGTCCAGGTCGTCTCGGGCGTCCGGGCCGGAGAGGCGCGCGCATTCGGCAGTCGCATCAACGTCACCGGGGTCGAGCCGAACGTCGGCCGCGTGATCAACATCACGTGGTCATCCGGAGGGCCCGGCGTGCCTGCGGCGCTCGGCCACGCGGGCGCGTTCGTGAGCTCGACGTACGCGAAGGACCATCACCTGACGATGGGGTCGCAGGTGCCAATCGAGCTCCCAACCGGACGCGTCCTGCCGCTGGCCGTGAACGGCATCTTCAAGGCGCCGAACGGCGGATCGCCCTTCGGGAACGTGACGATCTCGACGAGTCTGTTCGACAGCGTCTACCAGGAGCCCCAGAACGTCTTCGCCTTCGTCGACATGGCGGGCGGGGTGACGCCGCAGAACACCTCGGCGCTCTCGGCGGCCCTCGTGTCGTTCCCCGACGCGAAGGTGCAGACCGAGTCGGAGTTCAAGAAGCAGCAGGAATCCGGCCTGAACACGTTCCTCAACCTCCTCTACGTCCTGCTCTCGCTCTCCATTCTCGTCAGCCTGTTCGGGATCGTGAACACGCTCGTTCTCTCGGTCTTCGAACGCACGCGTGAGCTCGGCATGCTCCGGGCCGTCGGCATGACCAGGCGCCAGACGAGACGGATGATTCGGCACGAGAGCGTGGTCACGGCGCTGATCGGCGCGGCGCTCGGGATCCCACTCGGAGTCGGGCTGGCTCTGCTCGTCGGTAAGGCGGTCGGGTCGTTCACCCTCGCCATCCCGTGGGGCACGTTGATCGTTTTCGTGCTCGCCGCGATCGTTGCCGGACTGCTCGCAGCGATCTTCCCGGCCCGGCGCGCGGCGCGGTTGAACGTGCTCGCAGCCCTCCAGTACGAATGACGCTCGTCGAGCTGCTGCACGCGTTCGTGGCCGCCGATGAGCGCGAGGAGGCAGATCGCTGCGCGATGCTGCGTCTCGCGCACGAGCTCGCCGAGCCCCTGTCGCGCGACGAGCCCTCGGCGCACTTCACCGCGTCGGCGTTTGTCGTCGACGAGACGGGCGCGCGCGCCTGCCTCGTCGCGCACGCCAAGCTCGGGCGGCTGCTGCAGCCCGGCGGGCACGTCGAACCGGACGACCTGTCGTTGGAGGCGGCGGCGCTGCGCGAGGCGCGTGAGGAAACGGCGCTCGAGCTCGAGCTCCACCCGGTGGCGCCTCGGCCGTTCGATCTCGATATCCACGAGATTCCCGCGCGGCCCGGCGAGCCGGCGCACCTGCATCTCGACGTGCGCTACCTGTTGATCGGCCGTGGCGAGCCCTGCTCGGGCGCAGCCTGGCATCCGGTCGCCGTTGCGGCCGACGGCTCGGTCGCCCGCCTCGCCGCGAAGGCGCAGGCGTTCTTCTAGACGAGGCCGAACTCGCCTCCGACCGCGACGAACGCTGCGAGTGCACGGTCGAGCTGCTCCGCTTCGAGCGCCGCAGACATCTGGATGCGCACGCGGGCCGTGCCCTCCGGCACGACCGGGAACCCAAACCCCGTGACGAAGACACCGTGGTCGAGCAGGCGCTCCGAAAAGCGGATGGCGACAGAGGTCTCGCCGAGCACGATCGGGATGATCGCCGCGTCGCCGGGGATCGGGTCGAAGCCTGCAGCGACGAGCATGGCGCGGAACCTCGATGTGTTCTCGCGCAGCCTCGCCAGGAGCGAGGGATCGTCGCGCAGCACCTCGACCGCGCGCAGAGCGCTGCAGGCGACAGTTGGCGGCAGTGCGTTCGAAAAGAGTTGAGGACGTGACCGTTGTGCCAACAGCTCGCAGACCTCGGTGCTCGCGGCCACGTACCCGCCCGCCGCGCCGCCGAGCGCCTTCCCGAGCGTGCCCGTGACGACATCCACCTCGCCGCGCAGGCCGAAGTGCTCCGGTGTGCCGTACCCGTGCTCACCGAGAACGCCGACGCCGTGTGAGTCGTCGAGCACGACGGTTGCCGCGTGCTCCCGTGCGAGCGCGACGATCTCGGGCAGCCGCGCCAGGTCACCCTCCATCGAGAACACCCCGTCGGTGATCACGAGCTTTCGCTGACCCGGCTCGCACGCAGCGAGCTCGTGCGCGAGCGCTGCCATGTCCGAGTGTGGGTAGATCGCCTTGCGCGCCGGCCGGGCGAGACGAATTGCGTCCACGATCGACGCGTGGTTCAGCTCGTCCGACAGGATCACGGTGCGCTCGTCGGTCAGCGTCGGCACGAGCGCCTCGTTGGCGTTCCAGCAGGAGACGTACGTGAGCGCCGCTTCGGCGCCCGACAGGTCGGCCAGGGCCTGTTCGAGCTCGATGTGCGGCTCGAACGTGCCGCAGATGAAGCGCACCGAGGCCGTGCCGGCGCCGTAGCGGCGCAATCCGTCGATACCGGCCTCGACGATGCGCGGGTCGTTTGCGAGACCGAGGTAGTTGTTCGAGGAGAGGATGATCACCTCGCCGCGCCCGGCCATCTCGACGACGGGGCCCTGCGGCGACAGCAGCGTGTTGAAGTGCTTGAACGTGCCCGCCTTCCGGAGCGCGTCGAGCTGCGCGCCGAGGGCGGCGCCGATGCTCATCGGTGCACCCACCTGCCGAGGCCCGACAGGCGCGGTTCGCGCTCCGCCTCGTGCGTGGGGGTCGCGCTCACGACTGGGCCGGCCGGCTGCCCGCCCGGCTCCAGCACGATCTTGCACGCGTTCCCCGACTCGAGCTCGGCGAACGCCACCTCGAACTCTGTGAGCGGGTAACGGTGGGTGACGAGCGGGCGAAGGTCGACGACGCCGTGCTCGAGCAGCCACCGCGTCCGGTACCAGGTGGCGAACACCTCCCGGCCGTTTACGGCGGTGACGTGCAGATTCTTGAAGATCAGCGACTCCGCGATGTCGAGCTCCACCGGCGACCCCGGGATTCCGAACAGTACGACGTCGCCGCCGTTTCGGACGATTCGGAACGCGTCGCGAACCGCACTGGGCGCACCCGACATCTCGAAGACGACGTCGAGCCCGGCATTCTCGTTCGCGTCGCGGAACCACTCGGCGACGGCAGCCACTTCACCGATGTTCACGACGTGCGCGCCGAGCGCCTGAGCGAGCTCGAGCCGGTAGGGAAGGTGGTCCGACGCGAGGACGCGCCCGGCGCCCGACGCGCGCGCGATCGCGATCGTGAAGAGGCCGACGGGTCCACAGCCGAGCACGGCCACCGTCCGGCCCGGCAGGTCCTGCGTCGAGGTCGCGAAGACCGCGTTCCCGAACGGCTCCTGCAGTGTCGCCACCTCCGGGGGGAGTTTGGTGCGGTCGTTCTGCCAGATCACCGACTCCGGCACGACGACGAACTCGGCGAATGCGCCGTCGCGGTCGACGCCGAGGATCTCCGTTTGCTCGCACATGTGCGCACGTCCGGTGCGGCAGTGGAAGCACATGCCGCAGGTGACGTGGCTCTCGGCCGAGACGTAATCGCCGCGAACGACGGTGCGCACGTCCTCGCCGGTCTCGACGACGGTTCCCGCGAACTCGTGCCCGAGCGTCAGCGGCGGGCGAATCCGTGCCTGCGCCCAGTCGTCCCAGCGGAAGATGTGCAAGTCGGTCCCGCAGATGCTCGCCGCCTCGACCTGCACGAGCACGTCGTGGGCGCCTGGCTCGGGGATCGGGACGCGGTCGAGGGCCAGCCCGGGCCCGGGCCCGAGCTTGCGGATCGCCCACATCGTCTCCACCGAAGGGAGCATCGCGGCGCCGGGCTGCCGCGCCATCCGACGCATCGCGGATCGCGCCTACGTGGTTTCCCCGATGTTCGCCGCCGCCTCCGTCCGCACGATCAACCCCATGACTCCTCCTCCCTACAAGATCAAGGTCGTCGAGCCGATCCGGCTTCCGAACACCGCCGAGCGTCGCCGGGCGATTGCCGACGCCGGCTTCAACACCTTCCTGATCCGTTCCGACGACGTCTTCGTCGACCTGCTGACCGACAGCGGCACGTCGGCGCTCTCGCAGGAGCAGCGCGCCGCGATGGAGCTCGGCGACGAGTCGTATGCCGGCTCGCGCAGCTACTACCGGCTCGAGGCGGCAATGCACGACGTGTACGGCTGGCGACATCTGATCCCGACGCACCAGGGGCGCGGCGCGGAGCACCTGCTCTCGCGCGTGCTCGTGCAGCCGGGTCAGCTCGTCCTGTCGAACCTCTACTTCACCACCTCTCGTGTGCACGCGGAGCTGGCCGGCGGTGTGTGGACGGACGTTTCGATTCCCGAGGCCGCCGATCCCGAGTCGCAGCACCCCTTCAAGGGGAACATCGACGTCGGCAGGCTGCGCGACCTGATCGTGCAGGGGGGCCGTGAGCGGATCGCCTTCGTGCGCCAGGAGGCGTGTCTCAACATGGCCGGCGGCCAGCCGTTCTCACTCGAGAACCTCCGCGCCGTGCGCGCGGTCACGCGTGAGTTCGACATCCCGTTTTACCTCGACGCCACACGTTCGTCCGAGAACGCGCTCTTCATCAAGGAGCGCGAGCAGGGTCAAGGCGACCGGCCGATGAGCGAGATCCTGCGCGAGATCGCCTCGCTCGCAGATGGGGCCGTGTTCTCGTCGAAGAAGGACCACTTCGTACCGATCGGCGGCTTCCTCGCCACCTCCGACGACGCGGTTGCGGAAAGCGCACGCGAGCTCGTGGTGGTGTACGAGGGGTTCCCGCACTACGGCGGCCTGGCCGGGCACGACATGGAGGCGCTCGCGCAGGGCATCCGCGAGGCGGCCGACGAGCGGATCGTCAGCCACCACGTCGGGCAGTCCCGCTATCTTGCGCGGCTCCTGCAGGACGGAGACATCCCGATCGTCGAGCCGGTCGGCGCCCACGCTGTCTTTCTCGACGCCAAGCGGTTCCTGCCCCACCTGCCGCAAGAGCAGTTCCCCGCGCAGATGCTGGCCGCCGCGATCTACGTCGCGGGCGGCGTTCGCTCGATGGAACGGGGAATCGTCTCGGGCCAGCACGGGAACGACCCATACGACGGGCTCGAGCTCGTGCGGTTGACGATCCCACGCCGCGTCTACACGCGCGAGCACCTCGACTACGTTGCCGCCACGGTTCTGCGTGTCTTCGAGGCGCGCGAGGAGATTCCGGGCCTCGAGCTGACGTACGAGCCCGCGACCCTGAGGTTCTTCCAGGCGCGCTTTGCGCCGCTCGCGCCGCTGCCGCTCTTCGACGGCGACCCGCTCAGAGCGAAAAGCCCACGCGGGGCTCGAGCACGAGCGGGCTCTCGGGCAGGCCGGCCGACGGTTCGGTCACGTTGAAGCCGTCCGGCGCGACGTCGTTCGGTGCGTCGGGGTGGAAGAGTGAGGCGAGCAGCTGGATCTGCCCGCGCCCCGGGCCGAGCTCGAACTGCCCGCCGCCGTAGAGCGCTATCCCCTCACGTTCGCACCCGTCGTAGAAGTCGAACAGGCGCTTCACCGAACCGAACCGCGACGGCTTGCTGTTCAAGCAGCGCGGTGTGAACGGCAGCGCCTCGACGTCGCTCCACTCATGGATGCCGGCGTCCCAGGTGATGCGGTCGCGGTGCGAGGCGAGCACCTCGGACGTCTCGAGAGTCAGGGCGGGGTCCTCGAGCCAGGCGTTCGGAAAGGCGTCGGCGATGCGCCGGTACAGCCGCGGGTCGGGCGGGGCGCCGAACGCTCCGCGGTACACGCCCTTGAAGTCGGCGGTGTCGACGCGGCCGCTCTCGGCCAGGCGGTCGACGATCTCGTCCGTCCACTCGGCGCCTGGGTCGAGCTTGAAGCGGAGCGAGGGGTACAGCGCCTGGAAGGCGGCGACGTTCGCGACCCGAGTCGAGACGACGAACCGCAACGGTTTCGCCTCGCGGCCGACCGCCTCGCCGAGCGAGACGCCGGCCTGGCGGAGCGCCAGGTCGAGCGCCGCCGATTCGAATGCCCAGCGGCGGTACTCGGTCTGGCCCGACTGGAGCAGAGAGAACGACTCGACCGTGTGCTCGCCCGCGAACGGCAGCTTCCCGTCGTCGGCCTGGAACGTGGCCTGCGCAGCCGGGTCGTAGTCGACCTCCTCGCCACGCCCCTCCTCGCCGCGGCCGTGCAGCACCACAACCGTCCGGCGCAAGGTGAAGCCGCGCGCGACTTCGCGCTCCAGCGGCTCCAGGTAGTAGCCGTCGATATGGAGCGGCAGCGCGCGAACGCCGTCGTAGGTGGCCATGCCCCCGAGCCTAGACGTCCGTTGCAGGGAGCTGTTGCCCGAGCCGTCGTTCACGCTGGTCACCACGGCATGGGCGGCACGCGGCACGGCCTGACAGCTCGCAGTGCCGCTCGTCCGGAGCTCGACCCGGCGGCTCTGACCGAGACAGTTCATCTCAGGGCCGTGCTGTGAGCGAGGCGATGCCTGGCGTTGCGGCCACGGTCTGTTCCAGTGCGCCGGGCGGGCCGTGCTCGAGGTATCGATCGAGGAATGCGGTCGTTGCCTGCTCGACAACCGAGAGCTGAGGCTGCTCGACCGTGTACGGGAGAAGATGGCCGGCGCCGCGGAGAAGCAGCAGAAACTTTGGGCGGGTCGCCGCTCGGTAGAACTCGCGGGCGTACCGCACGGGGTTGATCGTGTCGGCGGTGCCCTGGACCACAAGCAAGGGCGGGCTCGGCCGTGGGAACCGAAATGTCCGGCCGGGAAGCCGTCCACCGGACAGTACGACGGCGGCGTCGATCCGCGGGTCGCGGAACGGCTTGTCGTAGGTCACCGCAAACGCGGTCAACCCGCCGTCGGACTGACCTGCGACTGCGATCCGGGACGGGTCGATGAGACGGTGCAACGGGTTGGTTGGCGAAGCGCTCGCAGCGAGCAGTTGCGAGATGACGAAGCTGATGTCGGCCGGCTGGTTGACGATGTCGGCCTCGTTCGGGCCTCCGGGCGCGTGCTCGTTGCCGAGTGGGAAGAGGGGAGCGGCGACGACGTACCCGGCGAGCGCCCACCAGCGGAGAAGCTGCGCGTAGATGCCGGGCGTCGTCGCGAAGCCATGCCCAAAGACCACGAGCGGCCACGGGCCGCCTTTGCGCACGGGAAAGCGGACGTAGGTCGTGACGGGCCGCAGTACGCGGCGGCCGTCGGGCAGCCGGATCGTGCGCGAAGGATCGACCAGATGCAGGACGCGCTCCGTGGCTCGGCCCCTCTCAGCCGACGCTCCCGGGTGCGCGGTCAGACCGACGAGGAGCGCAGTCACGAGCAGCAGCTGCAACGTGCGTGAGCGAATCGAACTCATCCGCGAATACTCGACGATCTGAAACACCGCATCGACGACGGCGCCGCCGAAGCTCTTGCGGAGCTCCTTGCGAACGGCCGCCGCCGGGTCGCGGCGGTGTGGTTCAACGCGTTCAAAACCAGCTCGAGGGAGGCCAGTACGTGAGGACCACCGGTCCGACGAGACTCGCGCGCGGCACGGTGCCCCAGATGCGCGAGTCGCACGAGTGCTTGCGGTCGTCGCCCATGAAGAAGTAGCGACCGGGAGGCACCGTCCACGTTCCTGACTGTGTGTCTCGCAGCCGAGGGTCGATGTACGGCTCCTTAAGCGGCTTGCCGTTGATCGACACGAAGCCGTTGCGCTCGGTGATCGTGTCGCCCGGTAGGCCGATCAGCCGTTTGACGAATGTTCCGCCGACCCCACAGGCGTCCGCGGGCGCCCGGAAAACGATCACCTGCCCGCGCTCCGGCTGGCCGAAGCGGAACGCGAGCCTGTCTGCGATCACCCGGTCGTCGAACGACCCCTCGCACCACGCGCCCGGCTTGGCGCAGTGCAACGTGGGCTCCATCGACGAGGACGGGATGCGGTAGGGCTTCGCGACCTCCGCCTCGAAGATGAGGACGACGGCGAGCGCGACGACGATCGTCACGCCCCAGTCGAGGAGCTTTCTCAGGCCGGGCACCGCGGCATGGTACTGAGGTCGCGCCGGCGCTCGGTCAGCCGCGAAGCGTGTTCCTGACGAAGAACAGGAGGTTCGCCGGGCGCTCACCGAGCCGGCGCATCAGATACGGGTACCACTCGGGCCCGTACGGCGTCGCAACGAGGACCTTGTACCCGCGTCGTACGAGGTCGAGCTGCAGGTTGGGCCGAACGCCGTACAGCATCTGGAACTCGAAGCGGTCGCGGGCGACCCCGTTCGTCTCGGCAAATCGGATCGTGTGCTCGATCAGCGACTCGTCGTGCGTCGCCACCGCCGTGTGGCCGGCATGTCCGAGCATGCGCTCGCAGAGGCGCGCGTAGGCCGCGTCCACGTCGGTCTTGTGTGGGTAGGCGACCGAGGCCGGTTCGAGGTAGGCGCCCTTGACGAGGCGCAGGTTCGGCTCGAGGCCGAGGAGCGACTCGAGGTCGTCCGGCGTGCGGTAGAGGTAGGCCTGGAGGACCGTGCCGACGTTCTCGAATCCGGCCTCGCGCAGCCGGCGGTAGATGCGGAGCGTCCCGTCGACGAACTGCGACTGCTCCATGTCGATGCGAATGAACGAGCCCTGCTCGAGCAGGCGGGCGATGTTCGCGTACGCGAGCTCCTCGTCGATCTCCAGGCCCAGGTGTGTCAGCTTCAGCGCGACGTTCGCGCGCAGCCCCTCGGCCGAGATCCGGTCGAGCACCGTGCGGTAAGCGGCGACAACCGCATCCGTCTCGCCAGGCTCGAGCACGCCTTCGCCGAGCAACGTTGTGTTCGCCTCCAGCGCCTGCTCGTTCAGGCGGCGGAGCACCGCGACGCATTCGTCGAGAGTCTCGCCCGCCACGAACCGGGAGGCGCCGAGCCGCATTCCGTGCTGCCGTACGAGCCTCTGCACCCGCCGGCTGTCGGCGGCGGCGAGGATCCCCTTGCGAAGCGTCGCGTTGACTGCGCCGTTCAGCTGTGCGACAGCAGCCATTCGTGCACCTCCCCGACCCGGTTCTGAAGCAGCGTGAGGTGTCCGTTCTCGCTGTCGATCCACGCCTCGGAGCCGGGCATGTGCGCGGTGAGCCACTCGCCGTGCGTCACCGGGACGAACCGGTCGTCGGCGCCGTGGACGATCAACGCCGGCCGCGAGATGTCCCCGACGTCGAACCCCCAGGGCGCGACGAACGCGAGATCGTCGTCGATCCAGCCGTCGGCGCCCGGCGCCAGCCCGTGGCCGGAGCTCTGGTGCAGCCACTCGGCGAGCGGCCCGGTGAGCGCCGCGCGATCGGCGGCGCCGAGCAGCGTCTCGAACATCTGTCGCACGTCCTCGGCGCTCAGTGACAGCATGTGTGTTCGATCTCGTTCCGTCGCAGGCCGAAGCGCCTGCTCGCCGGCGAGCACGAGGTCGAACTCCTGGACGTTCTCCTCGCCCATGCCGGCGTGCCAGTCGAGGCCTTCGGCGCCCCAGGGTGCGACGCCTGCGAGCGAGGCCGCGGCGGTCAGCCGGCCGCCGCACAGCGCCGCACAGGCGAGCGCGTGCGGCCCGCCGCCCGAGATGCCCCAGGTTGCGAATCGGTCGAGCTCGAGCGCGTCGGCGATCGCCTCGATGTCCGGGACGACGGCCGCGATGTTGCGACCGTGGCTGCGCGTCGAGTCGCCGTAGCCGGCGCGGTCATAGGCGATCAGGCGGATGCCCGGCGTGGCCCAGCGGTCGTAAAGAACCCCGGAGCTCGGCGTGCCGTGGTGGACGATCACCGGTAAGCCGTTCGGGTCGCCCGCCTCGTGGACCGCAAGGACGCGGCCGTCGCGCGTCGGGATGCTCTCGGTCATGGCGAGAGCTTTCCATGGATCGAGCCTGGCTGCCGCGCCTGTGTGGGGGTTTGCGCCGTTACGGAGCGGGCGGCGTCAGGCTCTGTTGCCACGAGACGGTGAACGAGCGTCCGTCGGCGGAGAGATCGCCCGGCAACGCGCCGACCCCCGGACCGAGCACGTCGCCGGCGAAGAAGAAGTCGCCGCCGTTGCCCGTGATCAGCTCGACCGGTGCGGCGGTCCAGGTCGGGTCCGAGATCGTGCCGGGGTGACCGTTGCCGATCGCGGCGGCATTCGCGAAGGTGACCGTGCCGAATTGCGTCAGCGGCAGCGTGCGGCAGCGCCCGTCCGCGCTGCACAGAGACGGCGCCTCGACGATCCACTCGGCGGACGAGAGGTCGAGCGGCTGTGTCACCGTCTGGGTCTTCGAGAAGCGCGTCTTGCGGGTCAGATTCTTCAGGCTCATCGTCACCGTCTGCCCCTTGATGAAGACGGCGGCGTTGATGCGGTCGCCGGGCCGGATCTTGAGCGGGAGTCGGACGGCCGCGGCGGGCACGATCTCCCACCAGGCGCTCGAGACCGGTGTTGTGCTCGAGCCGTTGCAGTCGGCTTCGGTGCCGAGCTGCTCGAGCGCCTGCGAGGTGCTGTCGTTGCCACCGAGGCCGACCCAGACGGCGACGGAATCCGAGCGTCCGGTCAGGCACGTGGTCTGGGGCTGCACCCAGGTCGCGGTGACGTCGGTGAACCCCGATGTTCCAGCGGCGGGTGCAACCGCCGTGTAACCGGACCAGTTCGAGCTCACCTGCGGGGTCGTGGGGAGGCCCGCGCGCGCGGCGAACGTCGAGGCGACGGGCCGCTCCGTCCTGCCGGCGAGCGCCGCTGCGGCGAGCGCGCCGAGCGTCGCGAGCATGACGAGTGCGATCGCGGAGGCCCTGAGCACGGTCTGACGGTACGCGAGAAGTCTCTGAGCAGGTTAAGAAGGGTGTGATCGAACTGTTCGGAGACGGCTTGGCGTGCGGGATAGACGTTCGACGGGGCCGGAAGGCGGTGCCTCCCGGCCCCGATGCGGGGCTTCGTTCAGCCGTTGGTGACGCGGAACGAGACGAGCCGGCGGGTCGAGATGCCGCCGAGGAGGTCGTCGCCCGCTTTACGGGCACGGACGAACATCACGAGCAGCGACTGGTTGTGCGAGACCGGAAAACCGGACAGCGCAGTGAATTGCAGGGTCGCCCAGCCGTCGGATCCGGTGGACTGCTCGTTCGGGATCGCGAACTGGCCGAACGGCACGGCCGTCACGTAGACGAGCGCCCCCTGGACCGAGCCGCTGCACGCGGAAACGTGGAAGCGGGCCGTGATCGAGCGGGTGCTGTAGGAGACGGTGCTCGGGCTGATCTGCGTCTGGTCGATCGTCAGGCGCGCGGGCGGGGTCACGCCCGTCACGGCCACCGTGCCACCCTTGGTGGCGCAGCCGGTCGCCACGGGCGGCGGCGGCTTCGAGGCGGCGGCGATCACGGCGGTCGGCACGGAAGACGCGAACGTCGAGCCCGACCCGTTTGTCGCCTGCACCTTGAACCGGAGCGTGTTCCCGACATCGACACTCTTCAGGATGTAGCCAGCCTTGCTGGTGGCGCCGCTGATGTCCGAGCAGCTCCCGCCGGTCGAGTCGCAGCGCACCCACTGGTCGTTGTAGTCGGTCGGCGAGCCGGTCCAGGTGCCCCGGTGGCCGACGAGCGTGCTGCCCTCCGTCGGTGTGCCGGAGATCGTCGGTGGTGAGGTGTTCTTCGGCGCTGCGCTACTCGCTGCCGATCCGGCGCCCGCGCCGACGGTGAGGGCGACGACGAGGGCGAGTGTCGCCCCGCTTCCGACGACAGCGCCGATGAGCGCTCCGCGTCTCTTGCCAGTACGAGACATATTCTTCCCCTTTTGCTCGAGTGGGCTCTGGTCGTCGCCGCCCGAGGTCTGGGTCGGCGTAACGCCGTACCACCCAGTCGCTGAGGATGGAGCGTCGCGAGGCCGGTTGTTGCGGCACTCGCTGAAAGGCCCGCGCCACCGATTCGCTTCGGCTACGCAGGCTCGATTCTACCACTCGCCCGCCGGCGGCGGTGTGTGCGGGCGGCGCCTTGGCTAGCGGCGGCGCGCGGCCCGGTCGTCGAGGTGGGGCGGGCGCCAGCCTGCGTCGGCCGGGTTCAAGGTCGTGCCCGGCGGGACGATCTCGTCGATCGCATCCAGGAGGTCGTCCGAGAGCCGGACGTCGAGCGCTCCGAGCTGTCCTTCGAGTTGTTCCAGCGTTCGCGGCCCCACGATCGCCGCAGTGACGGCCGGGTGGCGGATGACGAACGCGAGCGCGAGGTGGATCAGGCTGATCTCGGCCTGCTCGGCGAGCGCCGCGAGCCGTTCGACCGCCTCCAGCTTCTGCCCGTTTCCGGGCAGCGAGAGGTCGTAGCGCGCAGGCATCCGCGCCGCACGATGGCCGGTCACGTCCGAGCCCTTGCGGTAGCGCCCGGAGAGCCAGCCGCCGGCGAGCGGGCTCCACGGGATGACGCCCATGCCGTACCGCTCGCAGGTCGGCAGCACGTCGGTCTCGATGCCGCGCACAAGAATCGAATACGGCGGCTGCTCGCAGACGAAGCGCGCAAGCCCGCGCTTCTCCGCCGCCCACTGCGCCTCGACGATCGCCGACGGCGGGTAGGTCGACGAGCCGAGGTAGCGGATCTTGCCCGCACGCTGCAGGTCGGTGAGCGCGCCGAGTGTCTCGTCGTGGTCGGTGCCGGGGTCCAGGCGATGGATCTGGTAGAGGTCGATCCAGTCGGTCTGCAGGCGGCGGAGGCTCGCCTCGACCTCCTGCACGATCCACCGGCGCGAGTTCCCGCGCATGTTCGGGTCGGTGTCGTGCATCCCGCCGTGCACCTTCGTCGCGAGGACGACCGAGTCGCGGCGGCCCTTGAGCGCCTTGCCGACGATCTCCTCCGACTCGCCGCGCGCGTACACGTCGGCCGTGTCGACGAAGTTGATGCCCGCGTCGAGTGCGTGGTGGATGACGCGGATCGAATCCTCGTGGTCGGGGTTGCCCCAGGCGCCGAACATCATCGCGCCCAGGCACAACGGGCTGACGCTGACTCCAGTGCGGCCGAGCTCGCGATACTCCACGCACAAACCGTACAGACCCCGCACTGCGCTGCAGTACGGTTGGCCGGTGGCGGCGATCGAAGTGAACGACCTCTGCCGGACCTACCGGACGCATGTGGGCATCGTCCGGCGTCGCCGCACGGACGTGCAGGCACTCGGTGGGATCAGTTTCGAAGTGGGCCGCGGCGAACTCTTCGGCCTGCTTGGCCCAAACGGCGCCGGTAAGACGACGACGATCAAGATCTTGACGACGCTGCTGCTGCCTTCGTCAGGAAGTGCCCGCGTGCTCGGATTCGACCCCGCGCGCGAGGCCGGCGAGGTGCGCCGCCGCGTCGGGCACGTGTTCGGCGGCGATCGTGGCCTGTACGACCGTCTGTCGGCGCTCGACAACCTCCGCTACTTCGCCGACCTCTACCGCGTTCCGGTGCGCGAGAAGCGTGCGCGCATCGAATCGCTGCTCGAGCTCGTCGGCCTCAAGGGGCGCGAGCGCGAGCGGGTAGAGACCTATTCGCGCGGCATGCGGCAACGTCTCCACATCGCCCGCGGCCTGCTGCACGATCCCGAAGTGCTCTTTCTCGACGAGCCGACCATCGGCCTCGATCCCGTCGGGGCGCGCGAGGTGAGGGAGACGATCGGCGGCCTCCGCGACCAGGGAAAGACAATCCTTCTGACGACGCACTACATGTACGAGGCGGATGAGTTGTGCCAGCGGCTCGCGGTGATCGCCGGCGGGGTGTTCGTTGCAACCGGCACGCCGGCCGAGCTGAAGGCGCGCGTCCTCGACCGCACCGTGATCGAGATCGAGGCGTTCGGCGTGTCCGAGGCGGTTCTCGAACGGCTCCGTGCGCTTCCCGGCGTGATCTCTGTCTCGACGGAGCAGCGCGACCAGGCGGAGGTGGTCCTCGTGCAGTCGAGCGTCGGCTCCGAGCTGACTCACGCGCTCCTGCGCGAGCTCGAGGGGACGACGCTCGGCAAGGTGATCGCCCGCGAGCCGACGCTCGAGGACGCCTACGTCGAGCTGGTGCAAACGGCATGATTCGCGCGTTCGTCAGCGGCATGCGCATTCATGTCGTGCAGTTCTCGCGCAATCCGTTCGACCTGAGCGGCGTGTTCCTGTGGCCGATCCTCTACGCGTCGATCGCCTACTACCTGCTCGACGCAAAGAACGATCCGCGACTTCTGCTCGCGGCGTCGCTCGGCGCGGCGGTGATGCTGATGTGGTCGCTCGTCGTGATCGGCTCGTCCAACGCGCTCGAGAACCAGCGGTGGCTCGGGACGCTCGAGCTCCTCGTCGCAGCGCCCGTTCCCTTCGCGGTCGTGATCGCGCCCATCTGCGTCGCGAGCGGCTTCGTCGGCGGTTACGGGATCGCGGCGACGCTCGCCTGGGGGCGGCTGATCTACCACGTTCCGCTCTCGATCGACCATCCGGTTGCTTTTGCGGTTGCCCTGCCTGCGTGCATCCTCGCGATCGGGATGCTGGGGCTCGTGATGGCCTCGACGTTTGTGCTCTACCGGGCCGCGCTCAGCCTCGGGATCGCCCTCCAGTACCCGGTGTGGATCGCAACCGGCCTGCTCGTGCCGCTGTCGACGCTCCCGGCCTTCGTCAGGTGGATCGGCTGGTTTCTCGGGCCGTACTGGGGCTTTCGCGCGATCCGGGAGTCGGCCCTCGGCTCGGCGCCGTGGCCGGACATCGGCATGTGCATTGCCGTGAGTGCGGCGTACTTCGTCGTCGGAACGCTCTGCCTGCGTGTCTTCGTGCGGGTCGCTCGGGCCCGAGGGTCGCTGAAGCTCACATGAACTCGCTGCGCGTCTTCTTCGTCGGCGGCGTGATGAGCTACCGCGCGCTCTTCAACTGGATCAACCCGTGGGTGTTCGTCCCGCACACGCTCGGCTACCCGATCTTCGAAATCCTCTTCTTCGCCTACCTCGGCCGGTTCGCGGGTGTGCAGTCGGACAAGTTCTTCCTGATCGGCAACGCCTTCATGGCGATCGCGATGACGGGGTTCTTCGGGATGGGGAACGCGATCGGCGGCGAGCGGCGCTCGCAGACGCTCGCCACCCTGCTCGCCTCGCCGGCCAACCGTTTCGCGCTCTTCCTCGGGCGGGCCGTGCCGTCGGTCCTCACCGGTCTCGTCGTCTCCGCGACCGCCTTCAGCGTCTGCCGGGTGATCCTCGGCGTGCACTTCCACCCGAGCGAGCTCGGCGGGCTCGTGGTCGCCGCGCTCGTCGCGTCGTTTGCGTGCACGTCGTTCGGGCTCTGCCTCGGTGCGCTCGGCCTGCGCGGGCGCAGCGTGTCGCTGTTCGCCGACATGATCGGCGGCTCGATGCTGCTCCTCTCCGGCGCGAACGTTCCGTTCGACCGGCTCCCCGGCGCGGTCCAGGCGCTCGGCCGGCTGCTACCGCTGACGCACGGGATCGCCGCCGGTCGTGAGCTCGGTGCGGGCGCGTCGCTCGGCGCCGTCTCAGGGCTCCTCGGGACGGAGGCGCTCGTCGGCTGCGTCTACTTCGGGATCGGTGTCGTCATGCTGCGCGTGCTCGAGTTCGAGGGCCGTCGCTCGGCAACGCTCGAGACGTTCTAGGCTCGCTGGATGGCGCGGCGGACGATCCAGGACGAGGGCGAGCTGCGGGCGATCATCGGCTCGCCGTCCGAGCTCGTCGCCTCGAAGATCGCCGACCGTCTGAACGGCCTCACGCGGCAGTTCATCGAGCGTTCGCCGTTCCTGTGCGTCGCGACGGCGCGGCCCGACGGCGGGCTCGACGTCTCGCCGCGCGGCGACCCGGCCGGCTTCGTCCGCATCCTCGACGAGCGCACCCTTCTGCTGCCCGACCGCCCCGGGAACAGGCTTGCCGACACGCTGACGAACCTGCTCGCCGACCCGCGGATTGCACTCCTGTTTCTCATCCCCGGCGTCGGTGACAGCTTCCGGGTCAACGGTCGCGCCGTTGTCGTCCAGGACGAGGAGCTGCTTGCGGTGAGCGCCGTCGACGGGAAGGTGCCGGCCCTTGGGATCGTCGTCGAGATCGAGGAGGCCTACACGCAGTGCTCGAAGGCGCTGATCCGCTCCGACCTCTGGAACCCCGAGCGGCACGTCGACCGCTCGGAGCTGCCGAGCTCCGGCGAGATCCTTCGGTCGGTCGGCGATCCGGAGTTCGACGCCGAGCGCTACGACCGCGAGCGCGCGGAACGCTATGCCCGCGGCGAGGGCCTCTACTAGACGCTCGCGACGGCACCGCCGAGCGACGCGCTCGGTTCACGGTCGCCGGTGTCGAGCCGGAAGGGCGGATACTCCGGTGTCATCAGCGCCGCGTAGGCGCAGACCCGCAGCACCCAGCGGTTGAAGCCGATCACGAGGTCGAAGATCCCGCGCGGGTAGGAGCCGCGGAAGAGCAGGAGGATCGCCGCGACGCACACGAGCACGCCGATCAGCCCCGACGAGGCGAGGTTCCAGTGCGTTCCCGCCCAACCGACTCCGGCGCCGCCGGCGAAGATGCCCGCGATCGCGTACTGCGGGATCCCGAGCAGCCACCAGCCGATCAGCGCGAAGCCCCTGCGCTGATGCTCCGGGTAGTCGATCGCGAGCCGTGCCGGATAGTCGGGCACGTCCGCCAGCGTGAAGGGCGGATAGCGGTCGGTCCCGAGCGCCGAGTAGCTGTAGTAGCCCACCCGCCACGTCCAGCGCAGGACGCCGACGTTGAAGTCGAACATGCCACGCGGATACCTGCCCGTGAAGAGCAGAGCGAAGAAAGCGAGCACCGTCAGCACGAGAAACGCGATCCAGCAGAAGACGAGGACGATCGCGTGCGGGATCACGAGCAGCCACTTGAAAAGCCAGAGCCAGCGGCTCAGCTCCGGTGAAAGATCAGCCTCGACCCGGACGGCGGAGCCGGCAGAAGCGGTCACGGTGACGTCTCCTTTCTGTCCCCGACAGACTCGCAGACGTCGAGCGGCCCCGGATCGGCAGAACTACTGATGCAGCGTCGTCGAAGTACGGGTTCGGGGAGAAGGGTTGCCGGGCCGCCGCGAGGGCGGCCCGGCACCGAGGCGTTACGGCGTTGCGATCGACGCCACGACCTGCTGCTGGCGATTGCCGGCATTCGCGCCGTCGTTGTAGGTGCTCACGAAGGTGAACGCGTCGCCCGGCCCGCTTGCATCGTTTCCGAAGTAGTCACCGATGAAGGTCACGGAGCCCGACGGGCTGCCCGTGTGCGGGGCGTTCAGCTGCGGATCCCACGTGTGCTGGGTGAGGCGGACGTTGTGCCCGATCGGGTTCAGCGCGGCGTCGTAGAACTGCACGCTCGCGTTGATGCAGTAGTTCGACGCACCGGACGCCGCCGGGTCGAGGCCGATGCCCGCGGCGGCGCCTTCGGAGCTTCCCGCCGCCGGGCAGGCAAGGCGACGGTCGTAGAAGGCGACGCTGACGGTGCCGTCGGAGGCGACCGAGAGGTTCGGCTGGAACTCGTCCACGGTGCCCGTGTTGTCGTTCGCCTGGATCGGGCCGGACCAGGTCGCTCCTCCGTCATACGACGCGGTCATGAGGACGTTGCCGACTCCTGCGCTGTAGTCCTCGTACGACACGTAGAGCGGATAGGTGCCCTGCGAGTCGAGGTGGTTGCCGACCGCGAACGAGTTCTCGATCCCGTCACGGAACGTGGTGTTCGCGTACTGGTACGGCGGCACCGTCACGGAGGCGACCGGCGTGCCGACGGTGGCGAACGTCTGGCCGCCGTCGGTCGACTTGTCGACGAAGATCGACGCACAGCAGTAGCTGTGTGACGGATCGAAGTTCGTGACCGTCGTGTAGAGGTCTCCGTTCGGAGCCACGTGCGGCAGGAGGTAGGTCGCTCCGGTCGCCGTGTGGGGCGGCTCCGGTAGAGCCTGCGGCGTCGACCAGGCGGTGTGCGTCCCGTCAGGCTGTGCGTCGGCGTACGAGACGTACGGGACCGGCGTCACGTAATGGAAGTTGACCCACATCAGGTAGACGCGATCGAAGTGCGGGCTCGCCGGGTTCGTGTCGATCGTCATCCACTGCTTGTCGGGTTCGTTGCCGACGCTGTCATAGGCAGCGACGATGTCCGGGCTGCCGTTCCTCGTCGTGATCCACTGAGTCGCCGTGGTCGAGCCGTGCTTGCGCACCGCAACACTGACGACCTCGGCCGCCTGGGCCGGGTTCGGCTCCTGGGACGTCCCGACGGTGTAGTTGTGGCTGCCGTCGCTCCGGTAGAAGAACTGGTAGCCGAGGATGAACGAGTAGTAGTTGCCGTAGCTGTCGAACGCGCCGATCGGATCGGTGTTGTCCGTCCAGCCCTCGTACCCGGGGATGTGGCCCTGGACCGGCCACGTCTTGCCACCGTCGAACGACTCGTAGAAGCCGAGCAGGTGGTTGTAGCCCTCGGCGCTGACGAACCACTTGGACGCTCCGATCAGGTGCTTCGGGTTCGTCGGATCGACGCGGATGTCCGACTCGGAGTGACCCTTGACGAGCTGCGGCGCCGACATGGGATAACCGGGGTTGCTGCCGAGTTGCGTCGCATACGGAGCTGCCGCACCGGTGTCCTCGCCGGTCGTGGCGCCCGGGCAGGCCGACTCGCCGCTATAGCCGAGAGCAGGGCCGTCGTTGTACGGTGCGGCGACCTCGGGGCGGTAGCAGCTCACCTGCTGCGTCGTTGCAAAGACGTTCGATACATGCGCGCTCTGCACGCTTTGCGCGTAAGCCTTGTCGGTCTGGGTGCCCTGCGGCACGTTCCCGACGCCGGTCGACGTCGCGCGCGAGGCGCCGCCGCCGAAGCTCGCGGCGGCGAGTGCAAGAGCCACCAGGGCGAGCAGTCCACGAACTCTCATTCGACCCTCCTTGGTCGCGGCCCGCGCAGCCGCGATGCGCAAGGCCTCGGTTCAACAGTCGGCGGGACGATACGGCCTTTGCCGAATGCGCACAAGGCTCCGCCCTGCACGCTCGAGGCCCCGCAACTGCGGGGCCTCGAAGGTCAGCCGTAGCTCGCCTGGCGGCGGAGAGTCGTCTGCGTGTTCCGCCGGGGCCGATGGTTGCTCTGGTCAGCCCAGACGTGGAAATCAGGATCTGGAGCAGCCTGTAGGGGGTTCGTTCGTGGCCTTCGCACTGAGCTGAGCGTGGTCGACGAGTTCCTGCCCCTGCTCGGTGTGGTTTTCTTGATCGAGCTTCGGACGCCGCTCAGACGCGTCTGAGTGCTGGAAGCGTCAGCGGGTCAGGATCAGGTCGTGCGAAGGAGGCTTCCGCGAGCCTGCCGGTGACCGGTCTGAACCCTTCGCAGTCGCATGGGGAACTCGTGAGCGTCTGGAAGTCGCCGACGAGCCGGTTACATCCACCAGGGCCGCCGCGGATGAAGACCTGGCTGTGATCGGCGCGCGGATGGCCGCAGCGGTCGCAAAGCGGCGAGTTCTCGCACGACGAGCACAGCTCCAACGGCTCCCGCGCGCGAGCCAGCTCAGCACCGCAGTAGCGACAAATCGTAAACACATCCTCGGGATCGGCACGCGACCGCGTCGAGTTGAGAGTGAGTCGCTGGCCTGCGGCTACCGGCTACCCGGTGTAGCTGACCGAGAATCCGCCGTTCGCGGGCAGAGACGGTGTCGACATGACAACGCCGTTCTGCGCGATCGCCAAGCCTTCACTTGCAGTCAGCGACCACGACGACGCGCTTGTCTTCAGGTCGCTGAAGTTGACGGTGCCATAGTCAGCCAACGGGACGATCGAGCCGTTCAGCGTGTAGGTCTCGACGATCCACTCGGCGCTGTAGCCGCCCGAGTAGGAGAGACCGGCTGTCGAGCCCTGCAAGGAAAAGCTTCCGTTGCCCGCGTCTGCGGATACACCCCAGCCTTCTCCGGTGACCATAACGCCAGACAGCCCGGTCGTCAGATCGTCCACTCGGGTCTCCCAGGCGCCGCTACCTCCCTGGAAGACGGATGCCTGGATCGAGTCGCCCGGCGACACCGGAAAGCCGAGAAAGTCCTTCTCGGTGTTCGGGCTGCTCGGGTACAGCTCGAACCAGCCCCTGTCCTGCTGCACACCGTCGACGCAGTCGGTCGTGACCCCGGTCTGAAGAAGCAAACCGGAGATGCCACCCGTCGGCCAGCCGTAGCCGCCGATGCCGACCCAGATCGAGGCGCCGCCGTTCGGGGTCGTCGAGCAGTCGAGCGTCGGCACGGCCCATGCGCCGCTGACGTCGGTAAAGATGGCGCTCGACGGGACGACGTAGCCGGACCAGTTCGGGCTCTGTTCCCAGGCAGGCGCCGTTGGCGGCGCGGGCGCCAGTTCGGTCAGCGTCTGGCTTGCGGACGCTGACTGTCCGTCGCTGGAGGTGGTAGTGAAGGTGAATGTCCACTGCTGCGCGATCGTGCTCGGCGCTACGGTCGCGGTGTACGTCCCGTTGCAGTCGACGGATGCCGGGTTGCTGCCCGTCCAGAGCGCCGGGGTTGAAGACAGCGAGCAGGACGACGCGTTCGAAGACGTGTAGCTCACGACAACTGACCCACCGTCCGACGGGAGGATGCTCGGCGAAACGGTGAGGGTTACAGTCGGTGCGGCGACTGACGGAGGAGGCGGCGTCGGCGACGGCTGGCTGCGAGCGGCCTCGACGACGATCACGCTGCGCTGAACCCAGTGCGCCCCGACAGCTCGTACACGAACGGCGTAGGTAAGACGCACGCGCGTCTTGTAGAAGTTGGCGATTGGCGGCACGCTGACACTCGCTTGTCCGGACGAGCAGCGAACCGTCTTGAACGGGTAGAGCGACGAGAAGGGGCCGTGCTGCCGCAGAAACGTGCAGGTGGTTGCGTGGCGGACGCGGACGCGCACAACGACACGTTCACCAGCGGCGGGGAGTGGCAAGCCGTGCGGCGTTGAAACCGATACCGACAGAATCACCGCCCGAGGGGAGGTAGCCGCATCAGCACTCGCCGCTCCACCAGTATTCGCCGGAGCAAAGGCCAGCGCACCGAGCAGCAACACTGCACCGACTGCGCACCGATGTCCCACGATCAGAGTAGGAAGCTGTGCCAGGGCGGTGACGGTTTGCTCTTGAAGAGATCCCAGGCGCCGTTTTCGCTGCAGCGGACGGGATCCTGGTAGGAGGACGGGCGCGATCGGTAGTTGACCAAGTTGTACTTCGCAAGGCCGTCGGCGTACTTGTAGGGGACGCCGAGCTCGACCGCGAGGACAATCGAAAGCTGCATGCCGTAGCACTCCGCCATCGGTTCGGCCTCAACGCCGTAGTGCGCCCTGTTGACGCCGAGCGCGTGCATCATCTCGTGTGTCACGGACTCGACTGCATTTGCGGTGAAGCGGTTGGGGTAAGTCGGGCGGTGATGAAGCAGCGTCTCGATCCCGCGGCACACCATCGGTGAAAGCTCGACCCAGTGCGGCATAAGTGGCGACCAGAAGGCGAGGGTCTCGTAGCCGCCGTCCGTCAAAGGATTGTCGTTGCTAACGGTCGGCCAGTCTGCGGTAGACCAGCAAGCGACCGCAACGGACTTTGGGGCACCGATGAACTTGCTCAGCTTGTACGCCGCCCCGGAGAGTCGAGTCTCCTTGACGCTCTTACCCGTGTAGCGGGCGGCTCTCGGCAGGTACGGCGCGTCCTGCGCTGTGTGGGCACGGGTCCCACCGCCGGAACCACCGCCGCCGCCCGAACCACCACTCGAGCCGCCGCCCCCACCACCGCTCCCTGGTGGTCGTGATGGTGGGGCCGATGCGAGCGTGAACGAGCGTGGCCCGTAGACGAATGAGTTGTCGCCGACGGTGATCACCGCCCACCAGTAGTAGGTGACGCCGGGAACGTAGTCAGTCGTGCTGTTGTCGTCAGCGCAGTGGTAGGAGCCCGCGGTGGTGGTTTGACCGCCACACGAGTAGATGGTCAGTCCGAGCGGCGACCCGTCGGACTGGCGATCTGAGCTCACGCCAACGTAGATCTGCATGGTTGCTTGCGCAGGCGCGTTGATCACGAAATCGACCGGTGGCGAGACCGCCGCGCCGTCGTCGGGACTAATCAGATAAGTGGCGGAGGGTGCGACTGGCGACGGAACGGTGAAGGTCAGCGGCCCGGAGATGTGCAGCGTCGGTCCGAAGCTACCCGGATCGGTGTGCCAGAACGTCAGCCACCAGACGTAGGTCCCGGGAGGCAGACTCGATCCGAAGTTCGCATTCGAGTAGTACGAGGGCTGACAGGTGAAATGGTTCGCCGTCGACGTCGGAGTCGACGGACTGCAACTTGCGATCATGTTGGTGGGCAAGTAGTCGCTGTTCATCTGGGTGTCGGTCGCGACGTACACCTCCGCCGTGCTCTGCTCCTCTGGATCGAGGTAGACCTCGAACGTTGGCTGCGAGCTCACCGTCGAACCAGATGCCGGAGCGACCGCGTAGCCCGCCTTTGCGCCACCCGCCCAACCGAGCGCGACCGCCGCCACGGCCGCGAGCACAAGCAACCTCACCTTCATGCGAGCGTCTCCGTCATGTGCTCAGCCGTTCAGGCAGGTGAACGCCAGGATCGGGTCAAGTTCGATCGCGTTCGCAACCACTCAGACAGCTCCCGCCGGATCGATGGGGGGCTCATGCGGCACCCAGGCCCCGCTCGACTCGTCGAACCACTGCCAGCCCTCGGCTGCCCGGAACCACCAACGACCCTCATGCAGCGTCCAGGCAGGAGACTCGTTGCGGCAATGCGGACAGACGCTCGCGTCACGTCGCATCCACTCCTTGCAGAGCGGGCACTCACGGTGCATCGCCGCCTGCGCCGGAGCTGCCGATCCGCCAGTCGCCCCGTCTTTCAGGGGAGCGCGGTTGCGCCGGGAGAGGTAGATCGGGAAGATGACGATCCAGAGCAGGACGCAGCCGATCACCCAGCCGCCCGTGCCTGTCTTGCCCTCCGGCCACTCGCGTCTGCTCGCATCGAAACCGACCCAGATCGTCGTGCCGACAACGACGAGCAGAACGATCAACCCGAACGACATCAGCTCTCCGGCGGGGCGGAGACGACCGGCGGCGGCTCCGATACTGGTGGCGCCGACAACGGCGCTTGCAGCGCGGCTTCTTGGCCGCCCGTCTGCGCCACCCAGATCAGCCCGGCCAGTGCCATGCTGGCCGAGGCGGCCAACGCCAGGTTCAGGCCCCAGCCGACGCTGGCGAGCGCCTTGACGAAGGCGCCGCTCTGGTTGATCTTGTTCTGGATGTTGTTGCGGTCGTAGACCGTGACCGCCAGTCCTGCAGCCCCGGCCAGCAGCGTCCAGATACCCGCCGCGCGAGTGCTGCGTGTGGCATAGAAGAGCAGTCCGCCGATCGCCGCCGCGGCAACGACCAGCCAGCCGTCGTTCGAGCCGTCGGTTCCACCAACCGACTGTCCGAGCGCCTTTACCCAGGGGCCGAAGGCGCCGATCGCCATCAGCACCGCACTTCCGAGCGCCCACCGTACGAGCCCCTGCCTGCCTGCCATCTCTGCCGCCTTTCATTGTCGCTTCTGGCCACCAGGTGGCGACCGGTGTTCACCGTAAGTTGTGCGGCCACCAGCACCGACTACCCAATTGCGATCCCGCCGCCCGCCGCCCGGACGAGATCGCTCTTCTTCACGACTTCCCGTCCAAATGGCGTCAGCGCGGCCGAGGCCATCTTGAAACTGCCAACGCCAAGCGGGATGCCGATGATCGTCAGACAGAGCAGCGCACCGGCGATCAGGTGCTCAAGCGCCAACCACCAGCCCGCCAGGACGAACCAGAGGATGTTCCCGATCACGCTGAGCGACTTGTGGTGCCCGGGACTCTGGACGAGCGTTCGACCGAACGGCCAGAGTGCGTACCCGGCAAGCTTGAGCGACTGCGCAGCGAACGGTAGACCGATGATCGTGATCGCGAGTAGCACCGCGGCGAACAGGTAGCTCAACGCCAGCCAGATGCCTGCGAGCAGCAGCCAGATCAGGTTGAGGATCAGCCTCATGACAGCGTCTCTCGTTGCGCGCTCACGTCACGATTGCCGTTGGTTGGATCTCGCTTCGGGTCTCGCAGTTCCTCCAGGGCGCGTTCCCGAGCGGTAGCGCGACCCAAGCGTTTGGGTTCGCTGTCGAGATAGAACTGTGCTGGAGGCAGCGTGACGGCCTCCTTGACCAGGTCGATGTCCAGGACGACGCGCAGCTGCACAAACAGCGAGTTGGCTGAGTTCTTAGCCTTCGCAAGTGCTCCGACGCTCGTCACCCCGAAGACGCTGAAGACTGACAGCACAGGGGCGATCGCGTGGTTCCAGGTTCCGATGGCGAACAACAGAGCCGCCAGCACTGCTAGGGTCAGGCTTGCCAGACCAAGTAAGGCTTCCGGAACGAACGCCCGCAAGACCGGACGGATGCGACGAGCACGGCTAACCAGGTCTTCCGAACGGACACGCGCCTCGGGCGCCTGACCGACGAGCAACAGGTCATGCCAGACGCGCAATTGCTCGTGCAACGCATCCCGAACCTCGACCGGTTTGGCTTCGAAGAGGCCGTCGTTCGCCACCTGACCCCACGCTGTCAGCGAGGCTTGCACCACGGCTAGAGTCGTCGATGTGAAGTACGCGGAGAGCCGAGGCAGGAGCCGCTCGAACGCGCGGAGACGACCGGGGCCGAGCAGGAACCGTGCACTGCACATGTTGTTGGGGTCCGTAATCTTGGTGTCGAGCGCCCAGTACACCTCGGAGAGCCCACGACCGAGCTGGTAGCCGCTTGCGACCGCGAAGGAACGCGTCGCCAGCGTGTCTTGAATCTCGGCGTCCCATGTCCACAGAAACTCACTGACATTCGCCCACGCCCTACCCAGCTCATCCGCGGGCGCTGCACGCAGCTTTTCCGAGTACATCTCAAGCGCCGATTGCTTCTTGGGGTTCTCAGAACTCTCGACGTTGAGTTCCCCAGCAAGGCGATCAGCGATCTTCTCGGTCTCGATTGTCTGCTCAGACCAAGAACGTTCATCCGCGAGCGGCAGCGACTTTGGCGGCTGTCGCTTCGGCGCCGCCCCCCAGTTAGGAACGCGAAGACGCCCGCGAACTTCAGCCAGCGCCCAACCAAGCCGCAACGCGCGGAGAACGTCATCCGAATCCGGAGGCTCAGCCACCAATCCGAGTATCACAACTAGCCCCCTTTGACTCAAGTCACCGACGACGAGCGTGCGGGGCTAGCGACGACGAATGCGACCTGGGCGGTCGGCAGAAGTTCCACCCCGACCGGGTGCCGCCTCCGCCCAAGCCGATGACCCCCTATCGGCTCGGCTACAGCGGTCGCGGCAGACAGTTCTAGGCCCGGCGGCGATCCGAACGTCGCGGCGCTGACGCGACCCGCCCGGCGGGGGTCGTCGTGGCCTTCACATTGCTGTACGCGGTCAGGGGACATTCCCGAAGACTGACCCAGCCAAACCTCCCGGAAGCTGCAGGGATGTGCATTCCTTCACGGTGTCGCCCTCAGCGCCCCTTCCAACTCGATCAGCGCTTCGTCAATGTGGCGTAGGGCTCGCATTCTGAGGTCATTGCTGACGTCGGTCGGCTCAGGAAGAGAGATCGACGCGAACGCCTTCTCGGTTGCACGAAAAGCCTTGTCGTACAGCGCCGAGTCTTGAAGAAGAACCTCCTTCCGCGTCTCCCACTCACCGCGATCTGTCGGATCGAAGCGGCCACTGTTGATCAGATTCCAGTCCTCCAGGACGTTGTGGTGATGCTCCAGCTTCGTGATCGCCTCGTGAAGAACCCGCTTCGTTAAGACAATCCGAATCAAGTCATCAGGCTCCGCGGACCGCGCGACGACTGGGACGCCGGTGGCGGGCAACGTCCAGGTTCCTTCGTGGGCTTGGAGGTAGTCTGAGCCGGAACTGATGCCGCGATAGTCGCGAATCGCCTCCTGGTCGATCACGAACTGCCAGTTGCCGTTGTGTCCAGAGCTCGACCAGACCCGGGTCTCGTAAGCGGAGATGAGCTGACGCGCTTGTTCGAGCTCGAGCTCGCTCAGATCCAAGTCGCGAGCGACTTCGTCGCGGTAGACGAGCAGTTCGGGGGTCACCCCGGCGGCGTCCGGAACGATGGCCCGTTCACGCTCCGCAAAGTGGGCGAGTACCAGTGCCATCAGGTCGAGCAGCTTCTTCCCGTCGGTGGTGTAGAGGAGGCCGTCGAGGGTCACCATCAGCTCGTCCTCGTCGCGGAAGAACTGCCCTCGCGGTCTCACGTTGGGCAGCAGCAGACCAGCAGGCATGCTCTGCGCCACCGGTCTCAGCTTGAGGCCCTCGCGGTCGAGGAGTGTGCTCATCTGCTTGAACCGCGGGCAACTGCCGTGCTGGAGGAAATAGTTCGCGACCGCGTCGAGAACGCGCACCTGTTCGGTCGTCGGCTGATCTTGCGCGTCCGAGTCTGGGCCATGCGCGGCTGTCCTGCGCCGTGACCGGGCGCTGAGCCGCTGCACAACCTTCGACCACTCAACCAACAACGCGAGGAAGATCGCCGCGCTGAGCCCGAGTAGCGCGTAGCCGATGACAGCGGCGGTCGACGTCCACGGACTCGACGAGCTTTGTGTGGCCGCGCCGATTGCGACCGCGACACCGCCCAGACCAGCGAGCGTCGATGCAAGCGTGAGAAGCTCGTTGCGACGGTGACGCATGCCGTCAGGCTACTGCCGTGACCGGAGACAACAACACGGGTAGCGCCGCCAGCAGCGAGACCCGCGAGCCGCGGACGAGCAACAACCTTTCTAGTGCTACCGGCCGGGCGAAGCTCCTCGCGAGCACCACGAAGCCCTTCTTCAACCCATCGAATGTCCGTAGGGGGAGAAGGATCTCGTGCGCGATGGCAATCTCGTCCTTGACCACGAATGACCACTAGCCGAACGAGCCTTCGCCCCGGAATGAGAAAGAGCGCCAGGATGGCGCTCTTTCTCATTCCGGAAACCGCAGCTGGTATGGAACTTGCGTTCAGCGCGTCTGTGTTATCTCTGCCGACAAAAAGTGCCTATACAGGACTTTCTCTCGGCAGAACTTGCGTTCATTTCGTGCAGACGACTCGCGGATCAGCTCAGCCGCAGCCGGTCGATGTGCCGCAGTCGCGGCAGGTGTAGCAGGTGCCTGCGCGCACCATGCGGCCGCCGCAGCGGTTGCACTCGATCGCGTCCTCGTGCGGGTTGAAGAGGGCGGTCTGGCCGGGGGCCGCCGCCTCGGCGTGCGCCGGCTCGCCGTTTGCGACCCGCTCCGCCATCTGCGCCCGGACCTCCATCGAGAGGATTCCCGCCTCCTCCTGCTGGTCGACGTCGAGGAACTTCTTCCCGAACCAGCGGAAGATGTAGTCGGGGATCGACTTCGCGGCGCGGATGTCGGCGTCGTTTGTGAGACCCGACGGCTCGAAGCGCAGGTGTGAGAGCTTCGAGACGTACACCTCGGGGGGCACGCCGTACTGCAGACCCATCGACACGGCGATCATCAGTGAGTTCATCAGGCCCTGCAGCGTCGTGCCGTCCTTGGCGATGTCGACGAAGATGTCGCCGGGCGTCCCGTCGTCGAATACGCCGACGTGGATGTAGCCCTCGTACTCGCCGACGCGGAACTTGCGTCCGATCTCGTTGCGGTCGTCGGGCAGCCGCCGCCGCTTCGGCGCGGCCATCGCCCCGCCGGCGTGGCCGAGTGTCGTCTGCGCGCTCTTGTCACCCTTCCCCGACAGGGGTTGAGCGACCTTGCAGTTGTCGCGGTAGATCGCGACTGCCTTGACGCCCAGCTTCCACGAGTCGACGTAGAGCTGTGCGACGTCGTCGATCGTCGCCGTCTCGGGCAGGTTCACGGTCTTCGAGATCGCGCCCGAGATGAACGGCTGGATGGCGCCCATCATCTTCACGTGGCCGCGGTAGTGGATCGCGCGTTCGCCGACCGCGCAGTCGAACACCGGGTAGTGCTCGCTCTTCACGTACGGC